>HF990417.1:159048-164653 GCA_000432775.1 Alistipes sp. CAG:831 | reverse complement strand
CGAAGGGCAGGGAGAATCCCAGTCCGAACACGGCCATGCCGACGATGGGCCTGAGGGCCACGCCGTCGAGGACCGCTGCCGCAAGGATGGAGCCGACGAAGGGGCCTGTGCAGGAGAATGAGACGATGGTCATCGCGAGTGCCACGAAGAAGGCTGCGATGTATCCGCCCTTGTCGGCCTCGCGGTCGGCCTTGTTGGCCAGTCCGGAGGGGAGGGTGATCTCGAAGGCTCCGAGGAAGGAGACGGCGAAGATCAGGAAGAGGAGGGCGAATATCAGGTTGGGAATCCAGTGGGTGCCTATGGCGTCAGTGGCGGCAGTGCTCTGGAAGAGGGCCACGATGAGTCCCAGGGCCGCGATGTATCCGCCCTTGTCGGCCTCGCGGTCGGCTTTGTTGGCCAGGCCCGAGGGCAGGGTTATCTCGAACGCGCCGAGGAACGACACGGCGAAGACGAGGAAGAGGAGGGCGAAGATGAGGTTGGGTATCCAGTGTGTGCCGATGGCGTCGGTGGCCGCGGTGCTCTGGAAGAGGGCCACGATCAGGCCCAGCAGGGTGTAGATGACTATGATCGAGAGGCCGAAGATGACTCCCTTCATGATGCCCGCGCGCTTGGTGCTGCCTCCTCCGATGAGGAAGCCCACGGTCATGGGTATCATGGGGAAGACGCAGGGGGTGATGACTCCGGCGAGTCCGGCGAGGAAGGCTATGAGCAGGAAGCTCCAGAAGCCCTGGCCTCCTGTCGGCTTATCTTTTCCTGCGGGGGCCGCCGTTGCCTCTCCGGGTGCGGCAGAGGGGTCCACCTTTACGGACACCTCACTCTCGTTGAGGGTGCACTCCGCTCCGTTGCAGGTCTGGAACTCGAGGTAGCCGGTCACTGTGAAGGCCTCCTGCGAGGAGGGTACGATGACCTGGACGAACCGGGCAGTTCCCTCGAAATAGTTGACGTCAATGCCGAATCCCTCGTCGAACTTGACGTGGGCCTGCTCCGCGTCCCGCAGCCCTCCGGAGAGGGTGAAGGCGGCGCTCTCATCGGCGGTGAATGACGTGGCCATGGGGCCTCCGCTCACGGGCACGGTGCTGTACATATACCAGCCCTGCTCGAGGTTTACGGTGAATGTCAGCTCGACGTTGCCGTCGGGCAGCACGGAGGCCTTAGAGTCTACTGAGATTACACCCTGCGCGCTGGTACACAGAGCGATAAGGCCGGCAAAGACGGCCATGACAGTTCTTTTGAGTCTCATATTTGTATTATTGTAGATTTTCTTCGGGCAAAAGTATGAAATAATTCTTATTTTTGCACGATTAATTCCAACAAACACATGACACAGGAAGAAGTATTCAAGCAACTTACCGCACATGCCAAGGAGTATGGCTTCGTTTTTCCCTCAAGTGAGATTTACGATGGACTCAGCGCCGTCTATGACTACGGACAGATGGGCGTCGAGCTCAAGAACAATATAAAGAAATACTGGTGGGACGCCATGGTGCGCCTCAACGGGAATATAGTCGGAATCGATTCGGCCATATTCATGCATCCCAAGATCTGGCAGGCATCGGGCCATGTGGGAGCCTTCAACGACCCTCTGATCGACAACAAGGACTCCAAGAAGCGCTATCGTGCCGATGTGCTCATCGAGGACTATATCGCCAAGCTGGAGGAGAAGATCGCCAAGGAAGTAGAGAAGGGCCGCCGCAAGTTCGGCGAGAGCTTTGACGAGGCCCAGTTCCGCGCCACCAATCCCAACGTGCGCCGTTGCCTCTCCGGGTGCGGCAGAGGGGTCCACCTTGACGGAGACCTCGCTCTCGTTGAGGGTGCACTCGGCTCCGTTGCAGGTCTGGTACTCGAGGTATCCGGTCACTGTGAAAGTCTCCTGCGAGGCGGGGACGATGACCTGGCGGAATTGCGCCGTGCCCTCGAAGTACTTGACGTCGATGCCGAAGCCCTCGTCCAGCTTGACGTGGGCCTCCTCCACGTCCTGCAGCCCTCCGGAGAGGGTGAAGGCGGCGCTTTCGTCGGCGGTGAATGAGGTTGCCATCGGGCCGCCGCTCACCGGCACGGTGCTGTACATGTACCAGCCCGGTTCGAGGCTGACGGTCAGCAGCAGCTCGACGTTGCCGTCGGGCAGGACGGAGGCTTTCGAGTCTACTGAGATTACGCCCTGTGCGCTGGCGCACAGGGCTATAAGGCCGGCTAAAACGGCCATGACAGTTCTTTTGAAGTTCATAGTCAATTTATTTGAACAGTTCGGCTACTTTCTCAGCCAGAGCCTCTCCACGGACATTCTCAGCCACGATACGGCCGTCTGCATCCACAAGGTACATCGTAGGGATGGCCCTCACCTTGTAGAGTTTGGCAATGTCGGACTCATCGAGGAAGTTGGGCCATGTAAGCTGCTCATCCTCGATGGCTTTCTTCCAGTCCTCCGCATTTTTGTCTCTGGAGATGCTTATAATCTGGAAACCTTTGGAGCTGTACTTGGCATAGAGATTCTTGAGGTTGGGTATCTCCCTACGGCAGGGGGCGCACCACGATGCCCAGAAATCGATCAGGATGTATTTCTTGCCCTCGCTGAGCTGTGCAAGAGAATATTCCTTTCCGGACTCATCCTTTACAGTAAAATCAGGAACCTTCTCCCCTATCATACCCGCAGGATAAAGCTCCTCGTGTACCAGTTTTCCATAATAGGAATCCTTAGCCTCCTGGCTGAAAGCCTCATATACGGGACGCATGTCCTCGGACAGATATGTCGTCAGGGATATCATCATCAGAGGTCCCCAGAAAGAGTCCTTATTGTCCATGAAGGTCTTGTTGTACAAGGAATCCAAGGTGCTGAAGAACTTATGCTCGTCTGCCAGCATCGCTTTTCCGGCCTTGCTGTTCATAAGTTCCTCGACCTTCCTGGTATCGCCCTTTCCCTTTGCCTCTCCGACAGCAGCGATTATCTCTGCATGCCTGCGCTGATTGGCACTGAAAATCGAATCCATTCCGTAGCGCACCTGCATGAGTTCATAATAACGGTCGCTCATAGGAGAGCCGGTCACCTTGAGAGCTTCCAGCCCATAACTTGCCGTGCCGTCAGCGCCGGCAGAGGATGACACTGAGCCCGATATCTCCATTTTGGTATTTTCCACCATAAGATTGCGGGAGCCGTAAGCATCCTTCACTACCAGAGACACGGCCGTAGGCTGCTCCACGATACCGGTGAAAGTAAACTTACCGTCCGTTACGGTTGCCTCCGCCAGAGGATCCATCACCTCGTGAGCGACAGGTATAAGCTGAACGACCGCATTGTCGGGGATACCCTCGACTGAGCCCTTGATGATGTAACCGCCCTTGGGCGCCTTCGGGCCGCATGCCGAGACAGCTGCGACAGATGCGAAGAGGAGAACCAGTTTAAAAAGATTACTTTTCATTTTACATTGATTTTATGTTATCTGTCTACATTCTGCGTAATGGTGCCGTTTCCGGGGTTGTTGATGGCTCCGGCCGGGAATGGCATGGTCCATAAATGAGAGCCGGGGCTGAGGGTATAGGTCCGGCCGTCGTATTCCTTGGTCAGGGTACGGGCGTAGGTACCCTCGGCGTTGAAGCGGCGGGCGTCGGCAAAGGGCACGATGGAGAAAATCAGCTCATTGTCCTTGGTCCGGCGGATAAGGTCGATCGCCTCTGCGAGGTCAGCTGCAGCCAGCGGCTTATACACATCCGGACGGATACGGGTCTGACGCACGGTGTTGAGTACGTCCATGGCACCGGAGATGTCTCCACCACGGGCCAGGCACTCGGCCTTGATGAGGTAGACCTCGCAGGTGGTGAGTCCGCCCCAGTTGAAATATCCGTTACCCACTCCGTCATAGTAGGTATCCTGATTCTCGGAGCGGTATTTCCAGCGGGACATGAACTTGGCGTCTCCTTTCTCGAAACGCTCCGCCCTCCAGACCGGAATATCCAGTTCGTTGGTGGTATAGTTCGGAGAACCGTTGCCGCAGCGGAAATAGTAATTCTCCACGTAGGAATAATCTGTCGGGGTAGGCAGGCCTGTATAGTCGTCGGGATTCTCTATGGCGGCGATATGGTCGTCATAATAAGCATTCCAGTCGTAAAGAGCGCTGTTCTGGCCCAGAGCAAGCTCCGCATACTCCAGAGCCTTGGTATAGTCCTGCATCTGGAGGTAGACACGGGCCAGGAGAGCGTAGGCTGCACCAAGGTTCGGATGTATCACCGTCATGGACTCCTCGGGCAGACCTCCGTCTATGGCTTCCTCCACTCCCTGGATGATGAAGTCATACATCTCCTGTATGGTCACCTGCTCACTGGGAGCATCGATTACCGAACTGACAATGAGAGGCACACTAAGTTTTTCACCTGCAGTGGCAGCCTCATATGTATCGGCATAGTAATTGACCAACACATAATAGCAGAGGGAACGGATGACCTTTGCATAAGCTATCACCTCAGCTCTCTCGGCATCGGTCGCCTCAGTCGCTGTGGGAGCATTCTCAATGATAAGGTTGCAGGAAGATATGGCGGCATACATCTGGTAATATGTACCCTCATCCGAGTTGTTCAGCATGATACGGTCGGCCGACTCATCCCACATGTAGTTGGCCCGGGTAAGGGTGGGACTGTTGAGATTGGAGACGGTCACATAGTAGTCATTCAGCAGATAAAGGGCGTTGCTGACGGGAGTCTGTCCTATGGTGTACTCGTCACGCAGCAGTGACTCGAAGTCTGCAAGCGTAGTGGGTATCTTCTCTCCCTTAGGAACGATATTCAGGTAATCGTCGCATGACGAGAAGATCGGAAGGCATGCTATGATGAATATGTACAGAAACTTTTTCATAAGTATCATTTTTATCTACGTTAGAAATTCAAATAAAGGCCGAGAATGAAGGTCGGCTTGTTGTAGCCTCCCAGCAGGTATTTGGCCTCGGGACTTGCCGCTATCATGAAGAGGTTCTCCGCTGCCAGCATGATGCGCGCGCTCTTCATTGCCAGCTTGCTGCATGCGCCGGAGGGCAGCCTGTAGGTGAGTGACAGGTTGTTCAGCGACAGGTTGGAAGCATCTATGATATTGACGGAAGACCGGGCATACATGGTGTAGTAGTTGTAGTTGTACAGCGGGCTCTCGGAAGAGATGTAGCGGGGCACGTCTGTGTGGGCCTCGTCACCTGGCTGCTGCCAGCGGTCGGATATACGGTTGCTTACAGGGGCTATGCTGCCGTCGATGAACGGAATGCTGGTATTGCGCATCTTGTGCCCGCCCTCGAAGAGGAACTGAGCCGCCAGTTCCCAGTTGCGCCACCTGAGATTGAGGTTAAGCGCACCGCTGTAAACAGGCACTGTCGTTCCGAAATAGAGCAGGTCCTCGATATCGGACGGGGTCATGTCGTCGTACAGTTCTCCGTTACGGTCGTAGAGCTGAGGGGTTCCCTGCTCGCTCAGACCTGCCCACTGGTAGCCGTAAATGGCGTTGTAGGGATTTCCGATGCGGGGATAGGCCGTAGGATAATCAATCAGGATGTAGGATACCGGGGCCTCAACATTGACGTAGGTCACCTCATTCCTGTTGTAGCTGAAGATAGCGCCTATGTCAAATCTCCAGTCA
>HF990417.1:146537-159035 GCA_000432775.1 Alistipes sp. CAG:831 | reverse complement strand
AATCTCCAGTCACTGGTGCTGACCGCCGTACCGTTCAGGGAGATCTCAAAGCCTTCGTTGACCATCTCTCCGTTGTTGATGGTGTAGGTGCTGTAGCCCCAGCCCTCGGTCGGCACGCCGTTGGTATTGGCCAGAAGATCTGTACCGTTTTTATAATAGTACTCCACAGTACCGCTCAACCTGTTGCCCAGCAGGGAAAAGTCCACTCCGACGTTGGTGGTGGCTGTCTTCTCCCATCTCAGGTTGGGATTCGGGCGGCTCTGAATGGTTCCGGAAATACCGCCTACATGCTGGTTGCTGCCGAAATAGGCCGTCATATACGGGGCGGAGTTCTTCGCGATGTTACCGCCGATACCGTAACTGAAACGCAGCTTGAGCATATTGACCCAGTCCGCACCCTGCATGAATTCCTCGCGGTCGATGTTCCAACTGGCTCCCACGGACCAGATGGGACGTTTCTGGTATTTCGAGCCGGTGGAGAAGAGGTTGGTCTTGTCCCAGCGGATACTTCCGCTCACGGTGTACCGGCCGTCGTAGGTGTAGGCCGCATTGCCGTAGAACGATACGTAGCGGTTGACCAGCTCCAGGAGATATGCCGCATTATGATTAGTAAAGCTGCCCCAGCCCCAGATTCTGCCCATGGAACTCAGAGCGGCCTGGTCGATCAGGGAATAGGTCATCAGATCCGGGTCGTAGTTGTAAAGAGTGCGGTTCTCGTAATTGTTCTTGTTCTCCCTGGTTTCGGTTCCCACCAACGCGGTAACCTCGTGTTTGCCGGCGAAGGTCTTGTTGAAGTCCAACTGCTGACGGAAGTTGTACGCTCTGGTAATATTGTTTGAAGTGAAGTAAATGTTTCCGTAAGGGATGTTGAAGGTCGCCGTGCCGTCCCCGTTGGAGGAAGCGTATGTATTGACCGTATTGCGGACATCGTAGGAGTCCTTGCTGCGCAGCTGCTCCGTAGCGTAATTGGCATACTCATACTGGAACGAGGCGGTGTACTTCAGCCAGTCGGTAAACTTAATCGACAGGCGGGCGTATGTACGGTTGCTGAAGTTCTTCTGACGGGTCAGGTTCATGCCTATCTCGTCCAGAGGAGTGATATCCAGGTTATACAGGCCGTTCGAATTCAGGATACTCATATTGTATGCCGAGTACCTGTCCTCCTGACGGTTCGTATAGTACGAGCCGTCCCCGTTCACAAGTCTGTCGTAGGGCATGTAGGTATATCCGGGAGAAAAGAGGCTGAAACTCTGCGTACTGCCGGTTCCATAATTGAGATAGGAGCCTACTTCCAAGGTCAGCCATTTGGTTATCTGGGTAGTGTTCTGAATGTTGATGCCGATATCGTCATTATCGGTGTACTTGTCGCTACCCAGGTTATTGCGATAGGTGATGGAGGCATTGAAAGAATTCTTCTCTGTACCCCTGCCGAGAGAGAGGTTGTACTGCTGGCTGAAGGGATTGCGGGTGCCGTAACGCTCTATGTCGTCATAGTAGCTGTAACCCATAGCCGCAAGAGCCGCGAGTTCTGCGTCCACTTCCGACTGAGTCATCTGTCCTGCATAACCGCGCAGGAGAGTACGGATACCCTGGGTAGTAAATGTGTTGTCATCCAGCAGTCCCTGGGCGTATGCCGCTGCTCCGGTCCCCTGCAGGTTAGGGTTCTGGGCAGCCCACTCGCGCTCGAGTTCCACCATAGTGGCGGCATCGGCCAGATACTTATCGGCGTAAGTGGAATAGGGCTGAAGTGACAGTGTGGCGGAGAAGGACACATTCATCTGGTCTTTCTGCGCCCTCTTGGTAGTGATGACCACCACTCCGTTCGCCGCACGGGCTCCGTAGATGGAAGCTGCGGCAGCATCCTTCAGGACGGTGATGCTCTGGATGTCCTCAGGGTTGATATCGGGCACGCTCTCCACCCAGTTGCCGTAGCCGTCATTGGTGGTCTTCTCTACCGGGAAGCCGTCGATAACGTAGAGCGGAGTCGTCAGACCATTCATGGATGTGACACCCCTTATCTGCCCGTCGGTCAGACCTGCGACACGTCCTTCCAGCATGGTGCTGACATTTGAGATACGCTGGGTCTCGAACTGTTCGGAATTGACTTTGGCGAAGGCTCCGGTAGTCCTCTCCTTAGAAATGGTCTGATAGCCTGTGACCACTACTGCATCCAGCATCTCCGCGTCCGGGAGAAGCTGCACGTTTATTCTCTCACGGGCTCCGATAAGCGCTTCCTGGGATTTCATGCCGAAAAAATTGAACACTAAGGTTGTTTCCGGATTATCCGGGACCTCTATCTCATAGTTACCCTCAGAATCGGTATATACCCCGACTGTAGTGCCTTTCACCAAGACATCCGCTCCGACCAAGGGACTATCCTCATTGTCAAGGACCTGACCGCTGATTATACGGGTCCCTTGCCTGGCAGCAGCTGCCGGTTTCTGCGGCACTGCCTCCTGATGCAGGGCTATCTGCTTATCCATCAATGTCCATGTAATCCCGGTACCCTCGAATACCGCTTCAAGGACGGTATTGATATCAGGGCTGCTGACATTGACTGTCACAGTCTGGGAAACATTCACAGAGCTATTGCTGTAAACAAAATTGTAACCGGTCTCCCGTGTTACCTCCTTAAGGACTTCAGAAAGTCTGAGGTTACTGCAGTTCACCTCGTAGTTCTGCTGCGCCGAAGCCGATGTAATGGACAACATCAGCAACATCGAAAGCGCCGGCAAAAATTTCAACAATATAGATTTCATCTCGGTTAATATTGGTTATAGTCGTATGACTACAATAATTACAATATTCAACCGGACTACCCTAAAGAAAATTTATCCGATAGTAACCGAATTACCGTCTACGGAATAGACTATATCACAGGCAATCGCCATAAGTTCAAGCACCTGGTTTATTGATTCAGACCTGAAATCCGCTGTAAAAGAATTCTTGTATATAGAAATGTCGCTGACGGTAATCTCGACACCGTACCAACGTTCGAGAGACTCCAGAACCTCCTTCATAGGAGTATTGTCGAAATGCAGGACTCCGTTTTTCCAGGCGGTATCACCATCTATGTCGGGAGTGCTGTCAGTATAAGCGGACTCGCTTTTAACAGTGATTTTTGAGCCTTCCTCCAAAGTGAAAACCTCTTCCTTATCCGTCAGGACTTCAACAGACCCTTCCAGCAATGTCAGTTTGAGTTCCTCATCGGGAGAATAACATGAGAGGTTGAACACTGTTCCGGTAACTTTGACTGTCGGGCCGCCAGGAGTACGGACATAGAACGGGTTTGAAGGGTCGGAGTGCACGTCGAAATAGCCTTCCCCGCGCAAGGAGACCTCCCTGTTACCGTCCTCGAAATCCTCAGCTACAAGCAGCTCGCTGCCACAGTTAAGCCAGATAACGGAAGAATCAGGAAGGATGACACGGCTCCGGACGCCATTGGCAACCGTGTAGACATCAGCCGCCTTCGCTGTAAATACAACAGGATCCACCGGAGGCTCCGGTCTGAACAGCGACCAGCAGAAAAGACCGGCAAGAATAACAGCAGCCGCACGGAAACACCAGTCCAAGGCGGGGGTTTTCCGCCTTCCGCCTCCAAACGACGGAACCGGCCCGAGATAGGGTTCGTCCGGCATGGTCGAGAATACCTCGGCATTGAATTTACTCAGTTTTTCCTTTTCCGGCTTTTCTTTCATAATTCAGTCTCGAATCTTATACTATATTTATAATACAATTTGCCCGTGCTCTGTCCTAAAAATTTTTTCAAAATTTTCACTACAGATATTCTTTCAGCCTCTTGCGGAAATGCTGCAGCGATATCTTGATGTGGTATTCCACAGCCTTGACACTGAGCCCTTTTTTTACGGATATCTCCCTGTTTGTCATACCGTCAAGTCTGCTCATGTGAAATGTTTCCCTGGCAGTATCAGGCAGAGAATCAAATGTCTTCCTAATTAAAGAGGACAGCTCCAGCGAGTCTATCAGATGTTCCACTGACGGGTCCTCGAGGGCAGCTGTCCTTTCTTCCAAAACACTCGTAAGGGAAGGATCGGAAAACAGTTTCTTCTCCTTCAGAAAATTCAGGGTCCGGTTCCTTGCTATGGTAAAGACCCATGCACGGAGATTCGAATCAGGCCGTATGGAACAGCGCTTCTCCCATACCGTGCAAAGGACGTCCTGGGCCAGGTCGCGGGCCTTCTCGCTGTCGCAGATATAACTTGTAATGAAGTGTACGAGATTGTTGTATTCCAGGCGGTAGAACACCTCGAACGCCTTCCCGTCTCCATTACGTATGTCCTCTGCGATATTGGCCATAAGCTGATCTGCAGTTTACAGCTTGTCGGCGATGGCAGCAAAGGCTGCGGCGTCGGGGCCGTCGGAGAATGCGGCGGGCCTGCCGGCGTCTCCGCCCTCCTCTACTGACATGTAGATGGGGATGCTGCCCAGAAGCGGGATACTCAGTTCCTCCGCCATCTTCCTGCCGCCGTCCTTGCCGAAGATGTAGTACTTCTCTTCGGGATGCTCCGCGGGGGTGAACCAGGCCATATTCTCGACCAGTCCGAGTATCGGCACGTTCACGTCCTTGTGGCGGAACATGTTGATGCTCTTTATCACGTCGGCGATGGCCACCTGCTGGGGAGTGGTGACGATTACAGCTCCGGTCAGGGGGATGTCGTGGACCATCGAGATGTGGATGTCGCCCGTTCCGGGAGGGAGGTCGATGAGCAGGTAGTCGAGCTCGCCCCAGTCCACCTGCATGACGATTTGCTTCATGGCGTTGCTGGCCATGGGTCCGCGCCATATCAGGGCCTGCTCCGGAGCCACCAAGTGGCCTATGGACAGGAGCTTTATCCCCCATTTCTCGAGAGGGACGATCAGATCCTTTTCCTCGTCCATGTACGGAACCTCGCCCTCGGTTCCGGTCATCTTGGGAATGGAGGGGCCGTAGACGTCCGCATCCACGAGTCCCACCCTGTATCCTTTGAGGGAAAGGGCCACGGCGAGATTGACAGAAACGGTGGACTTGCCCACTCCGCCCTTGCCCGAAGCAATGGCTATGATCTTGCCGAT
Source organism: Alistipes sp. CAG:831 (assembly GCA_000432775.1). Classification (GTDB taxonomy): domain Bacteria; phylum Bacteroidota; class Bacteroidia; order Bacteroidales; family UBA932; genus Coprenecus. Next base: position 153,962 of record HF990417.1, on the reverse strand, counting down.
ATTCTGCAGCTGGGTATCGTCCAGGTCGTTGACCGTCTTCTTGGTCGGCTTGCGCTCCCGTACCAGCTCGATGATGGAGATCTTGGCATGGGGAAACTCGGCAGCCATGGCCTCCTCGCACTGCTTCTTGATGGAGGAGAGGAGGGGGTCAGGAGAGGGCACGACCAGTTTGAAACGGACCAGCACGGCCTTCTCTCCGGCCTGGGGGTCCTCAGGTTCGACGGCAGCCCCGTTCCCGTCGAAGAGCTTGATGTCCTCGACGAGACCCAGGGAGACGATGTCCTTGTCAGCCGCCGGATGAATGATCTTTGAAAGGGTTTCTAAAATCATTTCAGCGCAGGAGTAAATTATTCAACGATATCCAGTTCCTCGATGAGGTTGGTGGCTCCGCCGAACTTCTCGATGATGAAGAGGACGTAGCGGATGTCCACGCTGATGCATCTCTGGAGCTCGGGCTCGAAGATGATGTCACCGCTCATGGACTCCCAGTTGCCGTCGAAGGCCAGACCGATGAGCTCGCCGCGGCCGTTCATGATAGGAGAGCCGGAGTTACCGCCGGTGATGTCGAGGTTGCCGATGAAGGCCACGGGCATCTCGCCCTTCTCGTTGGCATAGCGGCCGTAATCCTTGGCCTCGTACAGCTCTTTCAGCTTCTCGGGCACTACGAACTCCCAGTTGTTCGGGTCTTCCTTCTCCATCACGCCCTTGAGGGTGGTGTAGTAGTTGTAGAAGACGGCGTCGCGGGGATAGTAGGGCATAACGGTTCCGTAGGTAAGACGCATGGTGAAGTTGGCATCGGGATAGATGGCCTCGCCCTCCCTCATCTCGAGGGTACCTGCGATGTAGTCTTTCTTGCCCTGGGCAAACTGCTCTGCGTATGAGGCATACTTCTCGGCGTGAGGCTTGGCGGCCGCCAGATAGGACTCGCGTACCTTCACGGCGGGGTCATTGTTCAAAGCCTCGGTATCTCCGGCAGCTATGGCAGCATTGACCTTATCCAGAGATGTGTAAACCGACTTGTCATACAGGTCCTCCACAAAAGCGTTGATATCACCTCCGAAACGGCTGTCGATATCCTGATAGAACGAAGGCAGCTGGTCTGCGGGAATACTCTCCTTGAGCAGCTGTATCATGGCCACGGCCACCTTCTTGTCAGTAGGCATGGAATAGTCCTCGTAGAATGATTCCAGACGGCTGCTTACGGCTGCCAGCTGTTCCTCCTTCTCGGCGGGATCCTCAGCCGCGAGTGCATCCGTAATCCTCTTGGCGTTGGCAGCAGCACCCACAAGCTCGATGCGGCCCACGCTCTCATTGATGTAGGTCATCAGGATGTAGTCGGCCTTACGTCCCTCCACAGCGGCGTTGATGTTTTCGAGAGCCTTGCCGTAGCGGGCGATGCGCTCCTCGCCTCCGGCATTGACCCACTCGGTGAAAGCCTGCTCCTCAGCGGCGCGGCGTGCCTCGACTCCGAGTTTTGCGAAGGTCTCGTTCATGCCGATCCACTTCTTCCAGCCGTTGGACGAGCCGGCGTACTTGCTGGCATACTGGAGCATGATCTTGGGATCAGCCTCCATGTCGGCCATCAGCACATCCTGACGGAGTGTGCGCACCTTGATGGCGGCCTCGTTCTTCTCGGTGGTCTCACGCAGCTCGGAAGCGGTCATGAAACGGTTGGTGGAGCCGGGATATCCCATGATCATGGCAGGAGAGCCCTCCTCGTAACCTGCGATGGACACTTTCAGATACTGTTTCGGAGTATAGGGCACATTGTCCTCGGAATACTCGGCGGGATTGTTGTTCTGGTCGGCGTACACACGGAAAATCGAGAAGTCTCCGGTATGGCGGGGCCACATCCAGTTGTCGGTGTCGGCGCCGAACTTACCGATTGACTGAGGGGGAGCACCTACGAAACGCACGTCCCTGAACACCTTGTACACGATGAAGTAGTAGGTATTGCCGCCATAGAACGAGTTGATGCCGCCGACAGTGAACTTACCGTCGCAGCCGGCCTTCTTGGCGAGCTTGTTCTCGAGTTTGGTCATGGCCTTCTCCCTGTCCTCGGAAGTCTTGGCCTTGGCCAGCACCTTGTTTACATCGGCGGTAACATCGGTGAAGCTCTCTAGGAACCTCACGCTGAGACCGGGAGCGGGAAGCTCCTCCTCAAGGCTCATGGCCCAGTAGCCGTCGCGGAGGTAGTTATGCTCCACGGAGCTGAGGCTCTGGATAGTACCGAAACCGCAGTGGTGGTTGGTGAAGAGCAGTCCCTGGTCGGAGACTATCTCACCGGTACATCCGCCGCCGAAAATCACGATGGCGTCCTTCAGCGAAGAATTGTTCAGATTATATATCTCCTGAGGGGTGATTTCAAAACCCAACTCAGTCATTTTCCCGCTGTTCATCTTCTCCAGCAGGGGCAGCAGCCACATACCCTCGTCAGCCTTCACGGGAGCCAGGGGCAGAAGCAGCAGCATCAAGCCAAGCAATGTTGATTTTTTCATTTTTCTGAAAGTTTTTAAATTTGAACGACAAATATAAAAAATATGAGCGGTTTTGGCAAAATAGTAATAGCGACTGACAAATTCAAGGGTTCAATGACCGCCGTGCAGGCCTCCGAGGCCGTCCGGGACGGTATAATGGAAGGATGCCGGGAAGCCGGAAATGCAAGTCCGGAAATCATTCTGCGTCCCATGGCGGACGGAGGGGAAGGCAGCATGGGGGTAATGGAAAGGGCCCTTCGGGAGAGCGGCAGAAGCTATCGGAAGGAATTCATTCCGACGGTCAATCACCTGGGATCGCAGATACTCGCCCCGGTACTGCTGTACGGCGCGGAGGACGGCACCAGCCGTGCATTCGTGGAGATGGCCTCGGTCTGCGGCCTCAACATGATTCCGAGGGAACGGCGCAACCTGCTGCGCTCCACTACCTACGGCCTCGGCACCGTCCTGCGCGAATGCATCGTGGCCCATGGCGTGCGGGACATTCTGCTGGCAATAGGAGGCAGCGGTACCAATGACGGAGGCTTCGGCCTGCTCTCTGCTCTCGGCTGGTCCTTCACTAACTCCAATCCATTCCGCAACAAGGACATACCCACTTTCATCAGCGGCATAGAAGCAGCCTCGGACCGCTCCGTGGCTGACATCTGCCCTCACCTGCGTCAGACCCGCATCACCGTAGCCACCGATGTGACAAGCCCGCTGCTCGGACCGCTCGGAGCCACTGCGGTATACGGTCCGCAGAAAGGATGCCGCAAGCAGGACATCCCGGTATTCGAGAATGCTTTGGAAAACTGGGTAAGGGTCATCGGAGTTCCAGACTTCCCCGGGGCCGGAGCCGCCGGAGGTACGGGATACGCCCTGAAAGCCGCTTTAGGAGCGGAACTTGCGGCCGGATGGCAGGTCTTCGCCTCCATGCTGCATCTGGAAGAGGAGATTGCATCGGCCGATCTGGTCATCACCGGCGAGGGCCGCTTCGACAAGTCATCCCTGACCGGCAAACTGCCCGCCGGCATCGCCACCCTGTGCCGCCGTTACGGCAAGCCCCTCTGGATCGTCACCGGCACCTGCCGGATTCCGGCAGACCAGCTCGCTGCCATAGGCATTTCCCGTGTCATCGAGCTTTCATCCTCGGCAGCCCCGGGCGAAGACACCTACAGTGACGCGCCGGCCATCATCCGGCATGCCGTAGCCTCGGCCCTGCAGGACTGAGGGACAGGAAAGTGACTACCGGAACAGAAGAGGCAGGAACTCCGCGAGGTAGATCCGCCAATTGCGCCATATATGCCCCTCGCCATTCTCATAGTAGGTATAGGGCCAGTCATGACTGTCCAGAAATGCGCGGTAGTCCTCATTATACCCGTACAGGAAATCCTCCTTGCCGATACCTATCCAGTAAAGAGCCGGCTCTCCGGAGAACTGCTCCGCCAGACTGCTCTCGATATCCGAATACGCTCCGGCGGCGGAACTGCCTTCCGTCCTCTTCTCCCTCGGCATTACAGCCGCTGAAAACAGGCCCACGTAATCGAACATGTCCGGGTACATCCTCGAGATGTTCATTGCATGGCCTCCGCCCATCGAAAGACCGGCTATGGCTCTGGAAGCCTTGTCCTTGCGCACACGGTAATGCTGCTCGACATAGTTGAGGATATCGGGGAAGGACTCCTCCATCGTACAGGCTGCCTCTCCTGAGCGGTTGAAATCAGGCTGTTCCAGACCGCCCGGTGTCTGACCGGGAGCAGCATCGTTGAATACATGGCCGTTAGGCATTACCACTATCATCGGCAAGCAGCGGCCGGCAGCTATGAGATTGTCCAGAATCTCCGCTGCCCTGCCCAGGTCGCTCCAGGCCTCCTCATCCCCGCCCATGCCGTGCAGCAGATAAAGCACAGGATACCGGCCCTTGCCGCTGTCGTAGCCCGCAGGAGTGTAGACCGTCATGCGGCGGACCGTCCCTAAAGCCGGACTTTCATACCATACTTTGGAGACAGTGCCGTGCGGAACGTCCTGCACGGAATACAGGTCTCCGGGATTCCCTTCCACGATGAAATAATTTGTCAGAGAGGAGACATCCCTCTTTATGAAAACATTGGACACATCCAGCACCTTAAGTCCGTCCACTCTGAAAGTATAGCTGTAGAGCTCTGAGCGAAGCGGAGGAGTCGTATGCTCCCAGACACCGTCCTCGCCCTCACGGAGCTCTGCCCTGTAATTGCCCTGAGAGTCACCGTAAAGTGAATCGGAGAGAAAATCCCCCTCGACCCAAACCTCCACCGCCTTCGGTGCGAACAGACGGAATGTAACCCTGCCGTCAGGATGTACTTCAGGAGAGGTGACTGCCCGTGTAGACCAGATTGCCTGCTGCGCTCCGGCTTGAAATACTGATAGAAGTACGGCGGTCAGAAAAGCTGCCGTGCTTCTGTTCCAATTTACAATAAACATAATCCTTACTTTTTATAATTATTCTATACTCTGATAATCCAGGGGAGGGTCAAAATAGCGGGACAGCGACTTGAGGTTCTCGCGGTAGTTGGGAGCAGCGAAGTCCGTACCTTCGAAGAAGCGGTTCCACTCCTCGTGGAGAGCGGCAATATGCGGGTCCGCCTCAGCCTCCGTCTCGTACAGCACCGTACCGTCGGAAGCGTACAGTCTGGCTGTGAGGGATTCGGGTGAACACGACAGGATCAGCAGGCCGCCCTGTGGTATGGTCACTTCGACAGGAGCAAAGACCCCGATGGAGACGCTGAGAGTGACTTCCCGGGAAGCGGTCCACTCATAGCGGTATTCGGTCCGGCCGCCGGGGCGGGTGGCGTACTTGCAGTCCAGCGCTCCGTCGGCAATGCTGACACGCTGGTCCAGAGAGGTTATCACAGAAGGAATACGGGGCTGGATATCAATCCGGCCGCTGAGCATATCGGGCCGCACACCGAGAAAATACTGATCCCACACACGGATATGCTCTCCGTTGCTCCAGGCCTGGAGGAATGTACCCGAACGCCTTACCCAAGTGCTGCCCGGACGGGGCCATGGATCTGCGCATTCGGACAGACTGCCGACCGCACCCTCACAGAGAGCCTGCCGGTTCATGTTGGAGAAAAGTCTGAACGCAAGGTCCTGCTGACCGTACTCAATCATCCTCTGCATCGCCTGACCGTTGAGCCAGAGCCAGACAGTGCCGTTGTGATAGGCATCGTCCTTATGGTAGCGGTGCCACATCTCGTGCCAGGGATGGAACTGCCCGTCATTCTGGTCGAGGCTCGACACGCCCCAGGGATAGACCAGGTGCTCCCACATCCGGCGGGTATCCCGCATCCTCAACAGGGTGTCGGACACCAGCTCATGGGCGTAGACGGTGTTGGGACGGAGCTGGAGGTCAGGGGTGCCGTCGGAGTTGAGGTGGTCGTAGATCAGGCCCGACCCGGGGTCGGTGAAATCGTGCTCGAAATTGGCGCGGACCTTCCCGGCCAGGGCCTCCCACTGCCGGGCCTTGCGGTCCTCGCCCATGTAACGGGCCATGTCTGCCGCACATTTGAGCTGCTGATACCAGAGGGCCTGGATATCCACCGCCCTGTCTCCGCGGGGAGAGCACGGGTATTGGCCCTGACGCTTGGCATCCATCCATGTATCGGCGTCGGCATGGGTCAGATAGCCGCGGTCGTCGGTGAAAAGCCGTGCCGAGGCGTCAGTGGCGGTCTTCACGGCGGGGTATATCTGCTTGATGAAGTCCACGTCCCCGGTGTATTTCAGATACTCGTAGGCCTGAATCACAAAGCGGGGAGTACCGTCGGTGGTGTTGTAAAGAATACCGTCGAGGTTCAGGCGGTTAGGTACGCGGCCGTAAGTCTCCGACTCCGGGTCGGTATCCTGATAGCGGGCAAATGACAGAAGGATATCCCGGGCGACATCGAACTCTCCGGTACAGAGCACCGCCCCGGGCATGGCGATGAACATGTCCCTGCCCCAGAAATCGGTGAACCAGGGGAAGCCGGCGTACATGCCCCAGCCTCCGTGCTGGCGGGTCACCAGCTCGTCCGCAGTCAGTTCTATCCATGCGACAGCCCTGTCGAGAGAGGACAGGTCGGAGCGCATGGCATTGTCATCCAGAAGAGCCTGCATCCGTTGCTGCCGCTGAGCGAGCCACTGCCGCCCTTCGGAGCGGAACTGCGAGGCGAGTTCCCGGCTTTCCGTCTCATTGCCGTAGGAGATGATGAAGCCGCCTGCATTGCGGGGAGCCTCCACTACCTTGCCGTCAAAACTCAGCTGAGCGTCCGGATTCAGGGCGGAGATGCGGACGAAGTCGCCCTTAGCCTCCACGGCCGCGTATATCACGGAGTTGCCGTCCTTGCGGGGGAGGGTGATATTGGTGCCGGTAAGTTCGAGGCCGACCTTGCTGCCGGCCACTCCGTCCAGAGCGACGAAGAGCACCTTGCGGCTGTCCACCAGTGCAAATGTCTCCACGGCACAGTCATGGACCCTCTCAAGCCGGTCGGGCCACACGGTCACGGCCGCATCCTTACGGCTGAGCATCCGCCCGTCCACATAGAGCCGGTAATCGGCGAAAATCCTCTTGGCCCGGATGTTCCACCCGGCGTACCAGTCGCTGAAATCATCAGTTGAAGTCTGGCCGTAGTAGAAGCCGGCCTCCTTGTCGCTGTAGGAGTACTCTCTGGACTGACCCGGTGCGATCACCACTCCGAGATCTTCAAGTTCCACAGCATCCGGCTGCGCATGCAGAGACACCGCCGACAGCAGCAGAACCACGGCGGCGTAGACAGATTTTCTTTTCATATCCTATTGATTTTAACTTATTTACTTCCTGCAAAGACCGCTCTCAGCCATCCTGCATGTGCCGGGACGGAGTGTGCCGTCGGCCTCCCGCAGGTGCATCGAGCCGCCGAGACAATAGCGGAAATACCGGCAGCTGCCGCAGGGG
>HF990417.1:120483-146519 GCA_000432775.1 Alistipes sp. CAG:831 | reverse complement strand
GCCGCAGGGGTCCCCGAGAGCCTTCATCCAGCTGCGGTCGCGGAACTTCTGATAGCGGTTCTCCCAGACATCCAGGAAATCGTCCCCGCGGTAGATATTGCCCTGGGAGTAGTCGCTGCGGATACTCGCACAGGCGGCGATGTCCCCGTTGGAGAGGATAGAGGCGCAGCTCAGGCCGGCGTCGCAGCGGAAAAGGTAGTCGCGGACCTTGCCCTCATAGCCGCCAAGGAAGCCCTCGCAGCCGTAATCCAGCTTTATCCGGCCGTCCCGACGGGTCTCGGCGATAAAATCCATCACCCGGTCAAACTCCTCCGCAGTCAGCCGCATGTCCGGATCATGGGCGGCCCTGCCGGACGGAAATACGGTGAAAATCCTCCAGCGCCTGAGGCCTATCGAGATGAGGAACTCGCGCAGGTCGGGAAGGGTGGCGAGGTTACGGCGGTTGGCGCAGGTGACCACGTCGAAAACCATGTCCGGGACCCCGATGAACATCCTGATGGCGTTGAGCGCCTTAGCGTAACTGCCTGGGACTCCGCGCATCCACTCGTGGTCGGCCTCGAACCCGTCCAGGCTGACCGTCGCGCTGTGGATGCCGGCCTTGAGCAGGGAATCGAAACGCCGGCTGTCCAGCAGCATGCCGTTGGTGACCATGCCCCAGGGGAAGCCCATGTCGTAGATGGCCCTGCCGCATGAGGCGATGTCGGGACGCATCAGGGGCTCACCACCGGTGATGATTATGAAAACCTTGTGGGGGTCGTATTTCTCAGAGATTCTCCGGAGCACCTTGGCGAAGTCCTCGAATGGCATGTCCTTGACCCCGGAGGTAGTATAGCAGTCGCTCCCGCAGTGACGGCATTTCAGAGAGCATCTCAGGGTACACTCCCAGAAGAGATTCTCCAGGACATGCTCCCTGGCCATCTGCTCCCTGAGAGACTTGTTGAGCTCCAGAGCCAGCCTCTGCTTGAACAAAACGGGCTGCATAATCTGACAATACTTCTACTCCTGAGGTTTACGCTCGAGGGTCACGTCGAGACTGCCCTCCCTCAAATCGAAAACTTCATCATTTCCGGCACCTTCCTGGTCAGCGGCTTTGACGAAATCCGCCTTAATCTCCTTCAGCAGGAATTCCCCTCCGTTTGCCGGGCCATCCACATCCTCAAATGAAAGATGCGCATTCTGCGGCACATCCACCTCACGTCCATTGTATTCAAAATATCCGTACTCATCAGTGATTATCGGCTCCCGGTTCACAGTATCCATTCGATTATATCCTACTGTAAATTCTCTCTCAACTCTTACTTTCTCTACCAGACTGACTTTAATACCAGGAACGGGCTGCCCTTCCGTATCAGTTACCCTGCCTTTAACATTGATAGAATTGAACTCAACAGAAAGGGGTGCGTACAGTGACACACAGGAAGCTGCACTGAATCCCAAAAGCGGAAGCAAAAACTTAAGAATCTCTGTTTTCATATCTTTCTTTTTAACTGTTTTTATTCTGCATCCCGCTCGAGCGTGACGTTCACCATACCGGGCACCTCATAGTCACCCTCGTCCCAGGAATCATGCCATTTGCCTTTCTTCTTCTGCACCAGCGGCTGCTCCACGAACTTGGACTGGAAGCTGCCTCCGCCGTCCGGTCCGTCAATATCGATGAAGCCGATAGTAACACCCTCGCCTCCCCCGAAGCTATAGTTCTCGACTTTGAGACTGAACTTTCCGTCAGTATCGGTAAGCACAGGCTGCCCGTCCGGATAGTAAATCTTATTGCCCAGGCTGTCCGTCTCCCCATAGCTCGCACAGAATCCCACCTGGATTCCGGTTATAGAACGTCCTTCCTCATCCGTCACACGGCCCTTGGCCTCATACGTAGCGTGCGGAGAGGCATACAGGAAACATGACGACACTGAGGTAACCCCCAGGACCGCCATAATCCACTTCAGAAAAGCCTTTTTCATAAACTAAAGATTTTTAATCCCCTACAAATATAGGGAATTTTCCTACATTTGCGGAACCATGCAGAAAAAATTAGTGATATTCGACCTGGACGGCACCCTGCTCTACACCGTCCCCGACATCGCGGCGGCAACCAACCAGGCCCTTGCAGCCTGCGGCTATCCCGTCCACAGCGAAAAGGAAATAGCATCATATATCGGAAACGGCATCAATAAGCTGTTCGAGCGGGCCCTGCCGGAAAACGCCCGCAGTCAGGAGGAAGTCCTGCGCGTCAGGAGCCTCTTCCTGCCTTACTACGGCGAGCACTGCGCCGACATGACCAGGCCCTTCTACGGCATCCCGGAACTCCTCGCCGCAATCTGCCGCCGCGGCATCAAAGTAGCCGTAGCCTCGAACAAATACCATCCCGCGACAGTCAAGCTCATGCAGCATTTCTTCCCTGAGATACCTTTCTGCGCCGTATTCGGAGAAAGGGAGGGTGTGCCCCGCAAGCCGGAGCCGGCGATAGTATGGGACATCCTTCGCGTGGCCGGAATCAGTGTTTCCGGTGACGGACGCGAAAGCGTGCTTTACATCGGGGACTCAGGCGTGGACATGCAGACCGCCGCCAACGCCGGCATCGAGGCCATCGCCGTCACCTGGGGCTGCCGCACCCGCGAAGAACTGGCATCCTGTTCCCCCGCCTATATCGTGGACAGGCCGGAGCAGATTGCGGATATCCTGTTCAACGGCTCATTCGGCATGTGCCGGGACGGAGGGAGCCATCCGACTCACGCAGATGCATCGAGCCTCCGAGACAGTATTTGAAATACTTGCAGCGGCTGCATCCGTCTCCCCTCTCCCGCATCCAGCTGCGGTCACGGTACACCTGATAGCGGTTTTCCCATACATCGATGAAATCATCCCCACGGTAGATGTTGCCCTGGGCATAGTCACTGCGGATGCTGGCACAGGCCGCTATGTCCCCGTTCGCGAGAATCGAGGAAGTGGTGATACCTGCATTGCAACTGAAGAAATTGTCCCGCACGAGACCCTCGTAGCCTCCGAGAAAATTCTCGCAGCCGTAATTGAGCCGGATACGTCCCTCTTTTCTTGTCGCAGCTATGAACTCCATAAGCGAGTCGAACTGCTCCGGAGACAACTGCATCTCAGAGTCATCAGCGGCCCGGCCTGACGGGAATACCGTGAATATTCTCCAGCGTTTCAAGCCTATGGATATGAGATACTCCTTCAATTCCGGCAATGAAGCCAGATTCCTGCTGTTGGCGCATGTCACCACGTCAAATATTATATCATCCACTTCTGTGAACATCCGGACTCCGGCTGTGGCTTTCTTGAAACTGCCCGGGACACCGCGCATCCAGTCATGGTCGGCCTCGAACCCGTCCACGCTTATCGTCGCGCTGTGGATACCGGCCTTCAACAGAGAGTCAAAACGCCTGCGGTCCAGCAACATACCGTTCGTAACTATCCCCCACGGAAAGCCCATGTCGTAGATGGCCCTGCCGCATGAAGCGAGATCTGGCCGCATCAGCGGCTCTCCACCGGTGACAATGATGAAAACCTTATGCGGGTCGTATTTCCCGGATATGCGGCGGAGGACTTTGGCGAAGTCCTCGAACGGCATGTCTTTCACCGAAGCCGTAGTGTGACAATCACTGCCGCAGTGACGGCAGCGCAAAGAACAACGCAGGGTACATTCCCAGAACAGATCGCGCAGTTCATGTTTCTCCACCAAGTCCTTATGCAGTGGCCGGACCAGCTCCAACGCCAGCTTCTGCCTCAATGACAAAGACCGCATGACTACTCTTCTCCGCTATCCGTCTTAGGGGAAAGGGTGACCTCCACTTCTTCCGGTACTGCATAGTCGCCCACGTCCCAGCCGTCACCCTCCTCAACCATCTCCGCCTGGACGGTCACGGTCTGCTCCTCAAAGAGACCGCCTCCGGCTTCGCCGTCTATGTCTGTAAACTGAAGATCAAAAGTATTGTCATCGAACGGGAACGTGCCGTGAATCACATGGAAACGGCCCTCGGTGTCAGTGACGGCAACGGAGTCCATATAATTTTCAACACCCATACTCACCTTGATACCTGATACAGGAGTTCCCTCGGCATCCGACACCCGGCCTTTGACCTCATATTCAGCATACGGTGTTCCATACTCTGCCGTTCCGTTCCATATATCTGTATCGCAGGCTGTCAGCGACTTGAATCCAAGACATATAAGCAGAAACCTGATAAATTTTCCCATAACTGTTACATTTTAAGAGTTTGCAGACGCAAGATAACTATTAATACCTACCAAAGCAAACATTTGCCTGGTTTTCAGCTCCGGCAAAGTAAAAAGATTTCTTTTGCTATTGGCTTCTTATTAATATTTTGGGTGCGACATCCATAGAAGGAGCACGCATCGAATACAAGAAAGGATGGAATCCGAATACCATCTACCGTTCCATCTGTGCCTTTGCGAACGATTTCGATAACAGCGGAGGCGGTTATATCATAGTAGGCGTACAGGAACAGAACGGACGCCCTGAAAGGCCTGTAAAAGGATTGGATATGAACGAGATAGAACCGATAGAAAGGGATATGATCGGATTCAACAACCTAATCCAACCGGCATTCATCCAAAATGAGCCCCAAAATGAGCCCCAAAAATCAAGTGTTCTCACCCCAAGGCAGAGCGAGATGTTGAAGTTGATAAGGAGTAATGACAGAATCACGCGGGCACAAATGTCCGAAGAGTTGAAAATATCGGAGGCCACCATAAAGAGGGAGATAAAGCACTTAAGGGAGCACGGGATTCTGAGTTATGACGGCCCTGCAAAATCAGGCAAGTGGACCATAAACCCTTCTGTAAACATAAAAACCAAGTAGTGTGGTCTGGCTCCGGTTACTTCTTACGGGCGGCCACAGCCAGCAGCACTCCGAGGGCGACCCCGAGCAGGGCGGCGCAGAGGACACGGCCCGAGGGCGGCAGCAGGAAGGTCACCGTATGGGCGGGGAACCAGAAGAACGGAATGGTCTTCTTGAAGACAAAGCCCCACTGGGCCTTCCAGTTGACGCGGCTCATCAGTTCGCCCATCTTCCAGGGCCTTACCAAAGCGAGGGCGGAGCCGTTATAGTCGGCGATATGGATGTCGCATATCTTGTGCAGGGTCATGAAGACCGGAGCGAAGATGGAGTTCATGGCCACGGAGACGCAGAACGCCACCAATACTTTCTGCCAGCACATAGGCCCCGCCAGATATTCCGTGGCACCGGCCAGGCCCATGTATTCCAAAAACGCGGGCGTACCTGTCGAGAATATGATCATCGCCATGTTAATGCCCATACCGAGGATACCCCATACTATCATCTTGGAGACCAGGCCGAAACCCATGTAATAATACCGGCCCGTGGAAATACGTGCCCCCAGCATCTCGCCGGCAGTTGACAGTACCGCGAACTTTATGAAGCTCACTATCATTCCGTGAGCGGCATTGAAACTCTTGTACAACCCGTACAGGGTATCCGAAAGCACGAATGGCAGGAACACCGCCGCCACCGCGCATATAAAAATCAGGTCAGCTTTCTTCATGCCGCGAATATACTGCATGAATCCTGAAAACCGGTAACTTACCGCACTTTTTTACAGGGCATGACCGGCCTGGCCGAGGTCCTTCGAGGCCCGCAGGATGATGTCGACTGCCCCTTCGATGCCCACCCGGTCGGTGTTGAGCATAAGGTCGTACTCGCCGATGTCGGTCCATTGCCGGCCCGTGTAGCGGCGGTAGTGGTTGGCACGGCCGCTGTTGACGCGCTCGAGCTTCCGGAGGGCCTCATCCGTGGAAATATTGAACCGGGAAGCGACACGGGAAGCGGCCGAGTCCGGGCCTGAAGTGACAAACACCCTGAGTACGTGCGGATTGTCCCTGAGAGCCCAGTTGCCCAGACGGCCTACTATAACGCACGGGCCGTGATGGGCAAGTTCGCGGATAGTACGGCTCTGACTGACATATATCGCATCATCCTTCGAAGGATTCATTGAGACCGGAATACCGCTGTCCTCGAAAATCATCTCCCACAGCTTGGCCGTGGAGATATTCTGCTCGTTCTCGGCCACAAATTCGGGTGTGCGCCCTATCTGCGCCGCTGTCCGGTCGATAATCTGGCGGCTGTAGCAGGGACAGCCCAGACGGCGGGCCACCTCCTCGCCTACTGCATTGCCTCCGCTGCCATACGTACGTGCAATGGTGACGATGCGGTATTTGCCCCAGGTACCGCCGGCTGACGAAGCCTGATCAGAAGCCTGCCCAGCCCGCTCACTCTGAGGGATAAAGATACGGTCCAGCCACCCGATACGGGGCGAGAACACCCGCACCATGAACCCTACGTAGAACATCGACACCAGCGTACCGGGTCCTATCATCTTCCAGTCCCAGTGTCCGAAAAAGACGAACATGAACACCACGCCGACGGACACCAAAAAAGTGTCGGTACATATCTTGACCTTCCCGAAATCCTTCTTCAGGAACTTGGCTATCGCCAGCGGGAATCCCTCTCCGGCCAGCATCAGCGAGTCGCAGCGCACCTCGCAGGCAATACCGAAAGCCAGAATGGCACCGCCTATAAGCAGTTCCACAAATCTCAGCGGATACCCGACAGCGGGATTGATGTCAAACGGAATCTGCAGGAACCCTGTCATCCACATGGTCACGTCCGTATAGAAGCCGAACAGGAAGGAGACAAGTATCTGAGTCAGCTGCCGTTTCTCGAAATCCTTCCGCAGCAGCAGTATCTGGGTCAGGATGAAAAATACGTGCATGCATATCGTCAGCTGCCCCATAGTAAGCTTCATCCCGGGAATAAGGGACAGGACGTAAGGCGGGGCGGATATAGGTGACGAGCCCAAGTTGGCCCTGATGGACAGGGACGTACCGAATGCTATGACAAACAGAATCACCACGAAGGAGGCATAACGCCTTATCCACTCCGCCCGGCTTCGTTTTATATTGCTCATGATGTATGCTATGCGATTAACCCGGATGCAAAATTACAGCATATTCTCCCTTTATGTTTAGAAAATGCAGGCTGTTTTCCAACCACCTGACAAACAAAGTATTACGATCAGCACCGCATTTTTCGCACCGCCACAAGGAGCCGAGAATTGCACCCTCTTTTACAACGCGCTGAATATCAAGGCAGTGCAAAACAGCTTGCATTTTTCACCGATGTTGCTACTTTTGCATACACATATTATGGCCGAATTATGACTGACGGAAACAGAACAATAATAGAAACCCCGCGGCTGCTGCTGCGCGAAATGACTCCGGCGGACCGGCCGGACCTGTGCATGATACTGCAGGACAAGGAGGTAATGTGCGCCTACAACGGTCCGTTCTCCGATGAGGAGGTGAACGGGTGGCTGGAGCGGCAGACGGGACGGTACAGGGAATGGGGCTACGGCCTCTGGGCAGTGGTGCTGAAGCAGACCGGAAAGATGATAGGCCAGTGCGGAGTGACCCGGCAGCTGTGGAACGGGGAGGAAATGCTGGAGGTCGGCTATCTGTTCCGGCACTCCCACTGGCATCAGGGCTATGCCACGGAAGCGGCCCGCGCCTGCATGGAATACGCCTTCAACGTCCTTGGGGCCTCCGAGGTCTGCTCCATCATCCGGGACAATAACATTCCCTCCCAGCGAGTGGCCCTGCGCAACGGCATGCGGAAAGCCGAAGGGGTGATGGTAAAGCATTACAGAGGTGCGGAAATGCCCCACTGGCTGTACCTGACGACACGGGAAGAATTCAGCGGCATAGACGGCGGCACTGACGGAAGCGGATCCGGAAAGAACCGCAGAATCCTGACGGTACACTATCAGGCACCCTGCGGAGAAATGCTCCTCGGCTCGCTCGGGGACAGGCTCTGCCTCTGCGACTGGACGCATGAGCTGCATCCGGGAAGGGTGGCTAACCGGCTCAGGAGAATACTCAAGGCGGAGTCGGAGGACTGCGGGCAAATAAGCGGCGATACTCCGGGGCAATCCGCATTTCCTGAAATCCTGCTAAGGACCGTCCGGGAACTGGACGAATATTTCCGCGGTGAGCGGAAGGAGTTCGACCTCCCCCTGCTCCTGGCCGGCAGTGAATTTCAAAAGCGCGTCTGGCAGCAGCTGCGGCTCATACCCTACGGACAGACCGTATCCTACGGAGAGCTGGCCGCAGCCATAGGTGCCCCGAAATCCGTCCGGGCAGTGGCCAATGCCAATGGTGCCAACGCCATCTCCATCATTCTGCCCTGCCACCGCGTCATCGGAAGCGACGGCAGCCTCACCGGCTACGGCGGAGGAACCGACACCAAACGCTACCTTTTGGAACTGGAAAAGAAATATTAAACGAGCTTCTGATAATATGAAACCTAATCGGATTTTAGCGGCAATCATCGCCCTTTCATGGCTTTCGGCCGCCGGAAACTGGGCAGACGCCCGGCAATACTGGACTCTGGACAGGAACTCCAACAGCATTTCGTGGCAGCCTGAGGCCGCTCAGGAACACTACGACCATATCGAGATGAGCGGCCGGCAGGTATCGGCCGTACTGCGCTACGGAGTAGACAGCAAAGGCAGATTCGTGCTGAACAAGAGTATGATATGGCCTATGCTGAGGACTGTACCCAACAACACACACGCCAGCCTGATGCGCCGTTTCGACTGGAATCCGCTGGATGCGGTGACAGCGGACGGACGCAGCCTGTCCGAACATGTGGAGAGGCTTACGATTGACGGTACACTGAAGGTACACAGCAGCATCTCAGTCGGGAGAAACCGCAACCTTTCACTGGAACGGACTTACTTTCCATCAACGGACATGCCGGCCCTGCTGGAGCTGTACACATTCAGGAATACCGGGACAGAACCCGTGTACATCGAATGGCCCGCGATACAGGACGAAGTGACCACCGACCCCGCCAGAGGGACAGAAGGCAGCTACCGCATCTATCTGACCGTATCTGAGGGAGGAGCCGTAACCCTCGCACCGGGAGGCACCTGCTCGTTCGCAGCGTCAGTCTCGGCAGCAGGCCCCGGGGAGGAAAGCGTCTGCCTGACAGCCGAAGAGACCTTCACAGAGCTGGATAAACGCATGCAGGCCGTCAACGGATGGACCGGCAATCTGGTGCTGGAGACTCCCGACTCCGTAATCAACCGGATGTTCGCCTTCTCGAAAATCCGCGCATGCGAGAGCATCTTCGAGACGGAGGGAGGCCCCATGCACGGTCCTGGCGGAGAATCCTACTACGCCGCCATCTGGGCCAATGACCAGGCCGAATATATCAACCCCTATTTCCCCTTTACCGGCTATGCCTACGGCAATGCCTCCGCCCTCAACTCATTCCGCCATTTCGCCAGGTTCATGAATGATGAATGGAAGCCCATTCCAAGCTCCATTATCGCAGAGGGCAAGGATATCTGGAACGGAGCCGGCGACAGGGGGGATGCGGCCATGATAGCCTACGGGGCTGCCAGATATGCCCTGGCAAGAGGGGACATGAACGAGGCAGGGGAGCTGTGGCCCCTGATACAGTGGACTCTGGAATACTGCCGCCGCCATCTGAACTCCGAAGGCACCGTAAACTCTGACAGCGATGAGCTGGAAGGACGCTTCCCGGCAGGAGAGGCCAATCTCTGCACGTCCTCACTATACTACGACGCCCTGATCTCAGCTGCATACCTGGCTGAAGAGTTAGGAGACAGGCAGTCGTCCGGAAAATACCGCAAGCAGGCAGCCGCCATGAAGAAGGCCATTGAGAATTATTTCGGGGCCACGGTAGAGGGCTACGAGACATACGCCTATTACGAGGGCAATGACATACTCCGCTCGTGGATATGCATCCCCCTCACTGTCGGAATCAACACCAGGGCATCCGGCACGATAGACGCCCTCTTCTCACCCCGGTTATGGACGGAAAACGGCCTTCTCACACAGGCCGGAACCACCACTTTCTGGGACCGTTCCACCCTCTATGCCCTGCGCGGGGCATTTATGGCCGGAGCTACGGAAAAGGCTCTGGACTTCCTGAAACAATATTCGGCGACCAGACTGCTTGGAGATCACGTGCCCTACGCAGTCGAGGCATGGCCCGAGGGCAACCAGCGGCATCTCTCAGCCGAAAGCGGACTTTACGGAAGAATCATAACCGAAGGAATATTCGGAATAAGACCTACGGGACTCCGGACATTCGACCTCACCCCGCACCTGCCCCAGGAATGGAATGAAATGGCACTCAGGCATATCCGAGCATTCGAAGGAGACTTCGACATTGAAGTGACCAGGGCCGGGGCAGAAAGGGAAGGAGACTTCATCCGAATTGTCGTAAAAGACCGGGAAGGAATCATCCTGGACAGGACTGTCCGGAACGGCTCGACCGTCAGCTGCCGGACCGCACGCTGAGCCCGGCCGGCAAGTAAAACGTAGGGACGTTTATTTATTAACAACATTATGGACAACACATCACAGACCATCACGGTGATATGCTTCTCACCGACACATACCTCACGGGCGATAGCCGGGGCAGTGGCCGACGGAATGGCCCGTACCCGTTGCGGCGCCGGAGCAACTGCCTCTTGCCCAAGTATTGTCAGGACTCTGGACCTGACCCTCGACAGGTCCGATGAGCCGATAATCCTGACTTCGGGCGAAACCGTAGTCCTCGGCGCACCGGTCTACGCTGGCAGGGTCGCACCGGAGGCAGTCCGGCGGCTCAAGCGCATCCAGGTAGCCGCAGGAGCATCCATACCGGCCATAGTTACGGTGACCTACGGCAACCGGGACTATGAGGACGCGCTGGTCGAGCTCTACGACCTGGCCCTCTCGCTGGGCCTCACCCCGTTCGCCGCCGGAGCCTTCATCGGAGAGCACAGCTACAGCACTCCCGCGATGCCTATTGCCGAAGGACGCCCCGACTCCATGGACCTGGCCGATGCCAGCATCTTCGGAGGGGAGTGCGCCCGCAAACTGGAAAGCCCTGGAGCATTCGCACCTTTCCACATCAAGGGAAACCGTCCGTACAAAGAACCGTCCCGTCCGGCGTCCTCCCCTGCAGCCGCACATCCCTCCGGTTCCGGTACGGCTGCCGCCCCTCCAGCACATTCCGCCGTCACTGCAAGTCCTGGCACGCCTGCCATTCCTCCAGTACATTCCGCCGTCTCAGCAAGTTCTGGCACGCCTACAGTTCCCTCAACCGCCGCTACTGCAAGTCCAGACAGACCTGCCGTTCCAGCCGTACCCGTGACCGCCGACGGCTGCCCGCTCTGCGGTGAATGTGCAGCAGTCTGCCCCACCGGAGCCATTGTCCTGGACTCCGGCTCCATGAAAGTGCTGACAGACCCCTCCCTCTGTATCCGCTGCTGCGCCTGCGTCAAGGCCTGCCCCGCCGGAATGCGCACCTACAGCACCCCCTTCGCCGCCTTCCTCCACGAGCACTGCTCCGCCCGCCGCGAGCCGGAGACATTCCTGTAAGCACCACTGCCACAGACAAGAAATGGTATTTCTGCGGATAACCAAAGTATACTTGAGAAAGTCAAGGAAGCCTCCTGATTTCGGGCAAGTGACGGGCAGAATACTGCTCCCTGTTTTGAACGAATTTACTTCGGGGTGCGCAGTGGAGAAATACCCCCATGTAAATCAGATAGTTACATAACGCGCTGCACATCTGACATCTTTTGAGACACATCAAATGTGCAGCAAGATTTGCAAAGTACTGATTTTCAAACAGTTGAAAAACGGAGTGCACCCCGAAGTAAATTCGTTCAATAATGCACTCAGCCTGGCCCCTACACAGTGCCTTCTGAGCGTGGCTTGAGGACAGCTGCTTGTCTTTCTGTAGTATGTTCGGTACAGTCAATTACGTACTGCCGCCGGCAGGCTGAGTCTTCCGAAGATGAAGAAAATCAGAACTTCCAAACGGGATAATCGAAGACTTTCCCGCCATTCTTTCTTCGGACATAGACCGTCAGGCCGACGGCAAGTGCAATGCTGACAACCCGGACAATATTGGAAATCAAGCCTCCGGCTGCGACTTCCGTGCCTTCCATCGTGAAAACATGCCATGCTCCGTTCATCAGCATATGCAGCCCGACAGGAACCCATATGTTGAAATTCCACTCGACGTACATCCAACTGAAGTACAGCGCTCCGATAAAGGTCACACCGAAAGCGGCCAGTGACGAAAGGACATCGTGTCCCTGATAAAGATGCACGGAAGCGAAATAAAGTGCAGGCAATATGACTGCCCAGAAGAAACCTGTTTTTGCATACCGGAAAAGCAGACCGAACATAAAAGCCCTGAACACCAACTCTTCCTTAAACCCTGTAAGAATGCATTTGTTATAAAACACCTGGAAAGTCAACTCCGTATTGAAGTTGCCGAAAAAGGGAAATACAAGATACAATGGCAGCACACAGATAAGAGCAATCCCGAATCCCTTGAGAATATTTCCGTTCAGCCCGAGAAAAGAAAATATCTCCTTCGGCTTCATTACAACTGCCAGCAGAATAAAAGCCACAATAACAAGGAGCAATGCCCTCATCGACTGATTGAGGAAAGAGGCGGCCGGTAAACCTGTAATTGCTGTTACCATGCCAATATTTCTCCAGAAGAGAATGATTATCACGCTTACAACAATGGAATACAGTATTCTTGCTGGCTTTGATATAAGTTGAATCATGATATCATATCGAAACTTTGACCGCAAAGATAATGGTTTTTGCAGAATGCTACCACTTAGCTGACATCCAAGAGACACGCGGTCAGTACCACTGCTGCAGCGTCTGTGGCGGCGTTCCCGGCAATGCCCAATTGCAAAGGTGAACCGTTTTCCCGCCTTTGGGGTACACCTTTGCGGCGGCGTGCTGTCTCGACCATTGCTACAGCGCCTGTGGCGGCGTTTCCGGCATTGCCCAATTGCAAAGGTGAACAGTTTTCCCGCCTTAACAGTTTTCCCGCCTTTATGGTGCACCTTTGCAGCAGCGTGCGTTCCTGATCATTGCCACAGGGCCTGTGGCGGCGTTCCCGGTATTGCCCAGTTGCAAAGGTGAACCGTTTTCCCGCATTTTGTGCGGTTTCGTGCCAGGCGGTGACGAGTTCGTGCTGCTGGCAGTCGCCGATGCTAATGCGGTGGGCCTGGAACTCATGCCGGTCTGTCGGGTCGGGTTGACCTGGCAGGCCAGTTCAGTCAGTTTATTGGCTCTCTGGCTGGTTCAGCGTATCAGCCAGCCGCTTCAGCTGGCGGCCAGTCAATGGTCTGCCCAGTGGTCTTGAATCGTCGGCACGCAGATATCTTGCAATTAAATAGATACAACTTTACTATGTGCTTTCATACCGGTTTCAAAATGGACGAAAGCACACGGTTGTTTGGTAATTTATTGATTGTTATATGGTTAGCAAAAGGGGCGTGCGGCCAGTGCAGAGCCAGGTGCACAAATCAGAAGAGCATCTGTTC
The DNA here is from genome assembly GCA_000432775.1 of Alistipes sp. CAG:831. Classification (GTDB taxonomy): domain Bacteria; phylum Bacteroidota; class Bacteroidia; order Bacteroidales; family UBA932; genus Coprenecus. Next base: position 133,085 of record HF990417.1, on the reverse strand, counting down.
CGCACCTCCTTTCGGACAGAGGATCAGAGTATAAAGCAGGGAGTCTGCGTGGCCGGTCCGCGTGATTTAAAGCAGTGGTCGAGGGCAAATTACGTAGATGCCGTACTGTTGTCGCAGTAATGGTTGCCGAATCCGGAAAACAAAAATGGCGCAGTCAGCCGACGGTCAGTCAGCGGTTTGCTTGGACAGTCATGACTCGTTGGCACATGCTGCCTTGCGAAAGTATTGTTAATAAAGGTGTTGTTGCATGGGGTTGTACTTTCATACCGGTTAAAAATGAAAATTGCACGCTTATTTTCAAGCCACTCAAAATGTCTATCCGCAAACTCTTGGCACAAGAAATGACCATATTCTCCACTTCACGTATATTGTTGCAATTACAGGAAGTGTATGACAATCAAAGAGCTGTCGCATAATGAAAAACACCTGATTTTGGGCAATTGATGAGCAGAATATTGAACCCTGTTTTCAACGAATTTACTTCGGGGTGCACAGGAGAGTAAAACTTTCCTGTGCACCCCGAAGTAAATTCGTTAAAGTGGCTTTCCGGATTATAGCGAGGCTGAGCATCCCTTACTCCTTCAGAAGGAGTAGGGAAATGCGGGAAAACGCGACTCCTTCTGAAGGAGTGCAGAAAAGATTTACGGCGAAAGTGGGTTTAGGAGAGGTTTCTTGCGACCTAGGGGGGGGTACAGATAGTCATTTCACTAAAAATGAACGTATTACAAACAGCACTGCAATTCTCGACACCTTGCGAGAACGTAAAAATTGCACACGATTTTCCAAGCCACTCAAAATGAAGGCATTACAAACCACCCTGCAATTCTCGGCCCGCTGCCGGGAAGCCCGCACGAAACTACACCTCCCAAGCCCGCCAGCAAACAGCACCGTTACCCTACACTCTCACCGACGCATCTGCCGAGCAGCATCTCGTAAATCTCCCGGGCATCCTGTTCCTTAAGGCTCCGCACGGAGAAGGACGTTCCGTTGGTGGAGACCGAAAGCCGGACCCGGCGGGAATACCGCGTAAAGGGAGTGGAGACCAGACGGACGACTTCGATATTGCTGTACTTGATGTAGTTGCGGATGTCCGCGAACTTGCCGTTATTGATTACGACATAGCCTTCTTTCAAGACGATACTGCTCCGGCGGACAGCGCAGAGGCCCTTGACCAGCGATATCAGCAGCCATGCCGCCGGTACTGCAAGCCATGCATACAGGCCGAAACATATCAGCACTACTGCGGCCACAAGGGAAAGCAGCAGGTCCAGCCACACGACATGGCTCATCAGCCCATAGCCGGAACTGGCAGAAACGACTTCCGGAGAGTCCGCATAATCCTTTCCCAGCCACCATTTCAGAAAGGCTGCCTCCGAATCCGAACCGTAGATCCGCACATCCGCTCCCCTTTTCTCATCAGTGGCATTGAGCGCCTGCCTCAGCATTATGGTACTGCCGCGCAGCCGTTTCTCCAGGAAGTTCCGTTTCACATAGACCGTACAGACCTTGTCATGCTGGAAACGGCTGCTATTGCGGGCAATGAGTCCGCTCTCGAATGTCAGCTGACCGCAGGCCATCCTCACCTCCATATTGGAATAGCGCAGAAAGACCTTGCCTATCCACATCAGCATTATGACCAGGTACAGCACGACAGCAACAGCCAGATAGGCGGACGGCGGGAACGACAGCGACCCGGCATACGTGCCCACATAGTCTATCACATGGTCCACAGCACGATCATCCACTGAAGTTACGGTATTGTACACGGCAGCCAGTGCCGCAAACAGCACGGCCATCCCCTGAAGGTGGTTCTGGCAGAACGCCCCCTTTATCAGGTTCAGGTTGCTGAAACTCATCCTCACGGCCTGTCCCGCCACGACATCTTCTCCATCCCTCTTCATTATTCGGGCGGCAGTTCCGGCGGTCCCAGCAACCCCGGCAACTTCAGCAGCCCCGGCAGTTCCGGCAGCCCCGTCAGCCCCTGCATCCCCAGTCTCATCCGCATCCACCCCGGACATTCCCTCCTTCGCAACCTCCTTCGCCACCCTCTCCTGCATCTCCACCCGGCTCAGGAGCGCTTTCCAGTCGTCCTCTTCCAGAATCAGCTCTATTTCCGCCGTCTTGGAGGCAAGCGTATCGAACAGGACTCCGCGCAGCTCCAGAAGGCGGTAAACGAAGCCCCGCTTGGTGCGCAGCGACTGCACCCTGTCCAGCGGTATGCTGGTCGTCTCCTTATTCAGCAGCCCGTGCATGAAGACCAGCTTGCCGTCCTTTATGTAGTATTTTCTGAAATAGTAGCTGACAAAAGCCGAGACAGCCGCCACCACCAGATACCCGGCGGCTATGACGGATACCCTCATGACCCTCTCCACGAATGAAAACGGGCTGTCCGAGTCGAAAATCTTTAGAAACACGAGTATGAAAAACAGACTCGCATACTGCCGCAAAACCTTGGCCAGAAGCACCACATAGGCACTTCCGCTCATCCGCCGGGGCTCGGAAAAGTCACCTGCCTTCATTATTCGCACTCTCGATTAGAAGTGACTTCATCTCCTCCGCCTTCTCCCGAGTCAGTCCGGGGATGACGGTCTCCGCCTGCATCTGGGCTCCGTTGACAATATCCACGGCATACAGCCCGAAGAGACGTGAGACAGGATTCTGCCGGAGGCTCACCTGCTGGATCTTGCAGAAAGGGACGGTGGTGACGGATGGAAATACAATCCCGGAACGGTAGGTTATATCATGCTCGCGGACAGCAAATCCCTTGTGGGCAAATGCCTTGGGCAGAATCAGCAGGTTGACGGCAGCCGCTGCGGCAAGAATAGCCTCAACAGAGATCAGGACTATATTACGGACACCTGGCTCCTCCCAGAAAAGCAGGAAGAGCGGCAGCAGCATCAGGCCCAGCCAGGCCAACACCGTACTGACGAATTGAACCTTCAGATAATCCTTTTCCAGGGGAACGAAAGTTAGGTTCTCCACTTTATCTATGTCTTCCAATATCAACTGTCTGTTTGTCATTGTACTATATCGTTGTATGCAAATTCACCGCAGCTGCCGGGTCAGTCGGAACAGCGGAGGGTAATGACGACTATCTCCGGCCAGGCGCCGAGGCGGAAGGGGAAGGAGCCTCCGAAACCGGCCGAGACATTGAGGATGCGGGCATCCGGGTCGGACACACCTGCAGCGGCATCTGTTGAGGTGCCCGCAGATGATTTACGGTAAATGCCGTACCACTCGCGGTACATCCAGCGGGAGGGAGAGAAACGGCCGATGCGGAACTGCATGGCGTGGGTATGCCCCGAAAGGGTAAGCTGGATGTCGGATTGGGGCAGGACCTCCATCCGCCAGTGGCTGGGGTCGTGGCTCAGCAGAATCTTGAAGGGGGACGCGGCACGCATGGACAGTGAGTCAAGGCCCAGGGATGAAGAGTCCTGGCCCAGGGATGAAGAAGCCGTACGCGCGGAATCCGCATCCGGCAAGAAAAATACGGGAGGAACACCGGCGAGGGCCTTCTGCAGGTCGCCGCGGCTGCCGAAGGGAGGTTTGCCGCAGTGCTCCACTCCTATGACATATATGCTGTCCTCTTTCCGGCCAATGTCCTGCTCCTGTCCTGTCCTCACGGCAGGTCTGACAATCACGGCCGAGGAGTCCAGAAGGACCTTCCAACCCATCTCCCGCTCGCGCCGCACCACTTCCGCAAAGGCACGGGCAGCTCCGTCCGCTGTGCTGTAGTCGTGATATTCGCAGTAGTCATGATTGCCCACAACGGAAAACACCCCGTCCCGGGCCCGCATTGACGACAGGGCAGCCGTCACCGCAGTATCGAGTTCCGAAGGGGAGGAATTGACCAGGTCTCCGGTAAAGGCTATCATGTCGGCATCAAGGCCGTTGACCGTAGAGACCAGCTTCTCCATCATCCCGGAAGCAGCATATCCGCCGACGTGCAGGTCCGAAAGATGCACTATCCGATAGCCGTCGAAGGAGGCCGGCAGATCCTTGAAGGCCAAGGTTTCTTCCCTTACAACCAGCCGCTTGGGTCCATACACCAGGCCATAGACGGCCGACAGCAGAAAGCAGCCTGCTACTACGATTCCGGCTACATCGAAGCCCGTATGCAGACCGCCACGCAGCACATCGGAACTGCCGGAACTCCAGGCTATCAGCCCGGCACCCCGTCCAAGCAGGGAAAATATGCAGAAAATCAGCTTCGGCACGGTGAAACACAGCAGGGCGGCAACCATCCCCTTGAACACGAAAGGCTGTGCCCCGCCAGCGAAATATGTTACCAGCAGCACTATAAAAAAAGCCAGCGGAGCCCAGAACGGCAAGGCCCACCAGCCTAAGTCAACTCCCCGCAGACACACCAGCCGGATATACAGGTCCGGCAAAATGACCAGCAGTGAGACTATTACATAAAACACCGACATCCTATTTCCCTGCAAACTCGTGCACCTGGAAATACCTCCACTTGAAAATCAGCAGATACAGCGCTCCGACAGTGATACAGGAATCAGCCACGTTGAAGATAGGACGGAAAAATATCAGGGAATCCCCGCCCTTCCCCGGCACCCAGTCCGGCCACGTAGTGTCGATAATCGGGAAATAAAGCATATCCACCACCTTGCCCAGACCGAAAGGCGCATATCCCTCTCCGAAAGGCACGAAAGCGGCTACATGCGAATAAGTGGAAGGCTCGAAAATCAGGCCGTAGAACATGCAGTCCACCACATTGCCTATGGCTCCCACCATGATGGCCGTCAGCCCGAGCAGCACCCCGAGCGGAGCGTCCTTGCGAAGCAGCAGATGACGTATGTAGATGAGCAGCAGGACCGAGAGGACGATCCGCAGGGATGTCAGGATGATTTTCCCGACATCCCCGCCGAACGCCATGCCGAATGCCATTCCCTCATTCTCTATAAAGAGTATCTGGAACCACTTTCCAAAGACCGGTATCGATTCTCCTATGTGCATCCCGGTCTTGACCAGAATCTTGGTGACCTGATCGAATACCAGCAGCACTACTGCAAGAATGACGATGAAGGTCGTTTTCTTACCTCGTGAGAGATGCTTCACTTCTTCTTGGAGTTAAGTTTGGCCTCTATGCTGAGGGTCGCGTGAGGTACAAGTTTCAGCCTTTCCTTGGGAATCAGCTTGCCTGTCTCACGGCAGATACCGTAAGTCTTGTTCTCGATTCTGACCAAAGCTGCCTCCAGGGAGTTAATGAACTTGAGCTGCCTCTGGGCCAGCTGTCCCGACTCTTCCTTGGACAGGGCGGATGCTCCCTCCTCGAGGACCTTGAATGTCGGCGAAGTGTCCTCAGTGTCGTTGCTGGTGTTGTGGGTGATGGCCGAACGGAGCTGCTCATAGTCATCACGGGCCTTTTCCAGCTTCTTCAGAATGATTTCCTTGAATTCCTGCAGCTCCTCATCGCTGTAGCGTACCTTCTCGAGTACTTCATTCTTGTTATCCTTGTTGTCGTCCATAAGTTGAATTTTTTATAAAATTGTCAATATTCCACTTTCTTGTCGTTTGAGTTCCAGAGCATGAACGGACGGAGCCCCTCCTTCTCCATGATATGGACAAACGGTATCCTCCGCCGGTCCACGGGCAGAGCTACCTCACGGTAGATGTCGCTGTCATCGAATCCTGCAGCGGCGGCATCCTCCCTGTCCGCAGCATAATACACCTTATCGATATGCGCCCAGTAGCATGCGGCCAGGCACATGGGACAGGGCTCGCAGCTGGTGTAAAGCTCGCAGCCGGAGAGATCGAAGGTACCCAGGGCCGCGCAGGCCTTCCTGATGGCATTGACCTCGGCGTGGGCCGTGGGATCATTGTCCACCGTCACTGTATTGGATGCCTCCGCAATCACTTTCCCGTCCTTGACGACCACGGCCCCGAAAGGTCCGCCCGTCACGGAGGAGGCATTGCGTTCCGCAAGCTCTATCGCTCTGAGCATCAGTTCTTCCCCATTCATATTTTTTCGAGTTTGAGAGTTATCGTATTGTCTTCAAGCCATTCTACCTCCACTCCGCCGGAAACGGCATCCTCCAGGATGACCTCGCGGGCTAGGGTCTGGGATGCGATATAGTCCCTGAATCCGGCTACGGCCTCCTCTACCTCAGGCAGCCGCTGTATATGCGCCGTTATCCTGTCCGTCACCTCAAAGCCACTGTCCTTGCGGAGGTTCTGTATTCTGTTGATAAGCTCGCGGGCCACACCCTCATTGCGGAGCTCAGGAGTAACGGTGATATCCAGGGCTATGGTCAGCCTGCCTTCGGTCGCCACCAGTCTTCCGGGCATATCCTCGGAGGTCACCTGATAGTCGGCTGGCTCAAGCGACACATCCCCGGAGGGCAGATGGAGCACATAATCCTCATTCTGCATTCCAGCCGCCTCCACCGCCGCGATATCCTGCTGGGAAAGAGCGGCGAACGAAGCTGCTATCTCCTTCATCTGCTTGCCGTAACGCTTGCCGAGTGTCTTGAAATTAGGTTTGATCTTCTTGGTAATCAAGCCCGTTGTATCCTTGATATATTCTACTTCCTTGACGTTGACCTCACTGAGCACCAGAGCACGCACCTTCTCGAACTGCTCCTCTATCTTCGGGTCGAGAACGGGGATAATCATCCGCGAAAGCGGCTGACGCACCTTGATGTTGACCTTGCGGCGAAGGGCGAGTACCATCGAGGATGACTTCTGGGCCAGAGCCATGCGCTCCTCGAGGTCGGCATCCACGCAGGCGGAGTCGCACCCGGGCATGGGCATCATATGGACTGAGATGACATCGTGAGCCCCGGCAGCACTGTTAAGGTCGCAGAAGAGACGGTCCATATAGAAAGGTGCGATGGGGGCAGCCAGCACGGCCACTGTTTCGAGGGCCGAGTAAAGGGTCTGGTAGGCAGCCAGCTTGTCGGCGTCCATCTTCCCGCCCCAGAAACGCTTGCGGTTCAGACGCACGTACCAGTTGCTGAGATTGTCACAGACAAAGTCCTGAATCAGGCGGCCCGCGCCGGTGATGTCATAGCTCTCGTAGCACTCCTTCACATTCTTTATCAGAGTGTTGAGCAGGGATATCAGCCAGCGGTCTATCTCCGGACGCTCAGCCACGGGCACCTGGGCCGAGATGTGTTCCGGTCTGGAGCCGAAACCGTCCACATTGGCATAGAGGGCGAAGAAGGAGTAGGTATTGTACAGCGTACCGAAGAACTTGCGGCGCACCTCGTCCACCCCTGCCTCATCGAACTTGAGATTGTCCCAAGGCTGGGAATTGGTGAGCATGTACCAGCGCAGGGCATCGGGGCCATAGGTATCGAGGGCCTTGAAAGGATCCACGGCATTGCCCAGGCGCTTGCTCATCTTGTTGCCGTCCTTGTCGAGCACCAGACCATTGGAAATCACGGTCTTGAACGCTACACTGCCGCTGATCATAGTATGAATCGCGTGCAGGGTGAAGAACCATCCCCGGGTCTGGTCCACTCCCTCAGCTATGAAGTCGGCTGTCTGTCCGAACTCAGGCTTTCCGAGGGCCTGCAGGCCTTCCTGCGCGTATGGCATCGAGCCCGAATCGAACCACACGTCGATCAGGTCCGTCTCGCGCACCATCTTCCGTCCCTTTTCGGAAACGAGGTATATCTCATCCACATACGGCCTGTGCAGGTCGATGCGGCCATAGTTCTCCTTGGAATAGTCTCCGGGGACAAATCCGGCTGCGGCCAGAGGATTTGACTGCATGACTCCGGCCTTCACCGCCTTCTCTATCTCCTCGTAAAGCTCAGCCACGGAGCCGATGCACTTCTCCTCCGCCCCGTCCTCTGTCCTCCATACGGGCAGGGGCGTGCCCCAATAACGGCTGCGGGAGAGGTTCCAGTCCTGCAGGTTCTCCAGCCACTTGCCGAAACGTCCGCTGCCGGTGGAGGCCGGCTTCCACTCTATCGTCCGGTTCAGCTCTATCATCTTGTCCTGCACTGCGGTAGTGCGGATGAACCAGGAATCCAGGGGATAATACAGCACGGGCTTGTCCGTCCTCCAGCAGTGGGGATAGGAGTGCACGTGCTTCTCTATCTTGAAGGCCTTGTTCTGGCCTTTGAGCATCACGCAGATATCCACGTCTATGGTCGGAGTGTCGGGCGTGGCCTCGGGGTCGTAGGCATTCTTCACGTAGCGGCCCGCGAACTCCCTGTACAGATCCACATCCACCCTCTCCTTCACAAACTCCGGATCGAGGTCCTCTATCCGGTACATCTTGCCGGTACGGTCCACCTGGGCCTGCATCACGCCTGCGGCATCGCGCACCATCAGGGCCGGAACACCGCTCAGACGGGCCACCTTGGCATCGTCGGCACCGAAGGTAGGGGCAATGTGGACAATACCGGTAGTCCCCTCGTCGGTAGTCACATAGTCTCCGGGAATCACGCGGAAAGCCCCCTCATCGGGACGCACCCACGGAATCAGCTGCTCGTAGCGCATTCCCACCAGATCCGTACCTTTATATTCCCCCTCGAGCACCTCGAAAGGAACCTTCCCGTTGAAATGGTCATGGACCAATGCCTTTGCGACGATGTACACTCCGGGAAGACCGGTGTAGGGGTTCGAGGAGCGCACCAGTACATAATCTATCGAAGGCCCGACGCAGAGGGCGGTATTGGAAGGCAGGGTCCAGGGAGTGGTGGTCCAGGCGATGAAATAGAGGGGATCGTCACCTGCCTTCTGGAAAAACGGCTCGGAAACCTCATCGCGGATCACCTTGAACTGGGCTACGGCCGTAGTATCCTTCACGTCACGGTAGCATCCGGGCTGGTTGAGCTCGTGGGTACTCAGGCCGGTGCCCGCTGCTGGCGAATAGGGCTGGATCGAATAGCCCTTGTACAGCAGTCCCTTCTTGTAAATCTCCTTCAGAAGATACCACAGGGTCTCGATGTAGCGGTTGTCGTACGTGATATAAGGGTTGTCCGTGTCCACCCAATAGCCGATGCGCTCGGTCAGGTTGACCCATTCCTCAGTATATTTCATGACCTCGCGGCGGCAGATGGAGTTGTACTCCGCCACGGATATCTTCTTGCCGATGTCGTCCTTGGTGATGCCAAGCATTTTCTCCACTCCCAGCTCCACGGGCAGGCCGTGGGTGTCCCATCCGGCCTTGCGGCTCACGTGATAACCGGACTGGGTCTTGTAACGGCATATCACATCCTTGATGGAACGGGCCATCACATGGTGTATGCCCGGCATGCCGTTGGCCGAAGGAGGTCCCTCGAAAAACACGTATTCGGGAGCGCCTTCTCTCATTTCCAATGTCTTGTGAAAAACATCCTGCTTCTTCCAGCTCTCCAGCACCTCAGCGGAGAGACCCGTCAGGTCCAGTCCTTTATATTCCTTGAACATATATTCTGAATTTTAGTGTGCAAAGATAGGGAAAATATTCCTATCTTCGCATGTCATGACAGTTATAGATATCATCATTCTCGTGCTCCTTGCACTTGCGGTGTTCAAGGGCATCAAGGACGGTCTGATGCGGCAGCTCGGCGGCATTGTAGGCCTCATTCTCGGTATATTCCTGGCAGGCAGGTTCTCAGCCATGCTCTCGGGCTGGCTTCACCGCGTCGCGCCTACTCTGTCCGAGAGCGTTGTGAAGGTGCTTTCGTTCATCGTTATTATTGTAGTGGTATGCCTCTGCGTAGTCCTGCTGAGCCGCCTCCTCGAGAAGGTCATCAAGATTACCACCCTCGGCTGGATCAACCGCCTGTTGGGAGTCCTGCTCTCCGTATCCGCAGTAGTCCTGCTCATAGGAGTCCTCGTCTCCGTCATCGAATACGTCAACAACACATGGTTCACCCTCGTCCCCCCCGAAACCATGGCCAAATCGAAAGGGGTACAGATTATCTCATCCATAACAGACGCGCTTTTCCCTTATTTAAAGCAACTTTTCAACCACTAAGGCAAATATTCTCACATATTTTTGAAAATTATTTAAAGTTTTGCTTGAAGTATTGAGAATTTTTTCTTTACTTTGTAGCGGAAACTTTAACCACACACGGATATGGAAGAAATGAGCTTTAAGGAGAAGGCCGGTCTCTCCGCGGACACCATGCTGCCGCCTATGGCCGGGGGAAGATTTCTGTGGTACACAGCAGCCGTCGCAGCATCTCTGCTGCTTTCAGCGCTGCCTCTGCTTCCAGTATTCTAAGGTATCACCTGCGAAAACATTCTGGAGGGGAAGGCCATGAAGAAGGAGATCAAAGTCAGACAACATGACAATACCGACTGCGCCGCCGCATGCGTGGCCTCGGTATGCGCACACTACGGGCTCAGGCTGCCGCTGCTCCGTATCAGGGAAGCATGCGGTACAGGCCCGGACGGCACCAGTTTGCAAGGCATCATAGACGCCTGCGGCAAACTGGGGATGGACGCGGCAGGACTGCGTGCCAGGGAAAAGAATATAACGGACCTGCAGGAAGCCGTCAAGCCGGTCATCCTGCACCTGAAGAAAAAGAACGGCTGGCTGCACTACGTCGTCCTGTACGCCCTTGACGACAGCACGGCGACAGTCATGGATCCCGAGGACGGAGAGATTCACAGGATGAAACCGGCCGAACTGGAAGAGGAATGGAGCGGATTCATAGTAGCTCTCGCTCCCTCCCCGCTCTTTCAGAAAGGCGACCGCAGGACTCCTGTCCTTACCCGGTTCAAGGAGATTCTGCTCCATTATAAAAAGGAACTGGCCATGGTCCTGGCAGGCTCGGCCGCCTTCATCGCCGCCACCCTCAGCACCTCCCTCTTCCTTCAGAGAATCATCGACGACGTCATTCCATCCGGCGACACAGGAGCCCTCGTCGCCATAGGCGCCGCCATGCTCTGTCTCGCCGGCCTTACCTGGCTGGTATCCTACATGCGTTCCGTACTGCTGGTGAGAACCAGCCTGCAGATAGACTGCCGGCTGATCATGGGCTATTTCGGCAAACTGTTCTCCCTGCCCGTATCATTTTTCGACTCCATGAGCAGCGGAGAACTCAACTCCAGAGTATCGGACGCCTACCGGATACGCTCCTTCATCACCGGCCGGCTGCTGATAATGGCCGTCAGCAGCCTCACCCTCCTGTTCGCGACAGCCATACTCATGACATTCTACTGGAAGCTGACCCTCATCACCATGAGCTTCATACCGCTCTTCATCCTGCTCTACCGCATATCCGACAGGGGAAACCGAAAGCTCAACCGCAGGATCATCGAGGCCAATGCCGCTTTCGAGCAGACCAACATAGAATGGCTTTCCTCCGTCCGGGCCGTCAAATACTTCGGAGCCTCCAGGGAAGCCGTACGGCAGATCGGCCGGAAATATTTCAGGACAGCGGACGCGATGTACCGCGGAGGCTTATTCACCTCCCTCATGGCCTCCTCCTCCGACACAGTCAGCAGGCTGATCCACACCGTAACACTGACTGCCGGTGCCTTCTTCGTCCTGCGCTCAGAGCTCACTGTGGGCGAACTGGTCTCGTTCTTCTCATTCGCAGCCCTGCTCACATCCCCCATCGTCATGCTCATAGAGAGCAGCCGGGAGATTACCGAAGCCAGGATATCGGCTGAAAGAATATTCGACATCCTGGATATGGAGGACGAAGACAGCGGAGAGACCCTGGACTTCACACCGTCTGCGGCCGACAGGATAGAGGTACGGGGGCTGGGGTTCTCGTTTCCGGGACGGATGAAACTGCTGGAAGGCCTGTCCTTCGACATTGAGCCTGGGAAAGTGCACCTTATCCGGGGAGCCAATGGCAGCGGCAAGAGCACTCTGGCGGCCCTGCTGATGCGGGGCTACACCCCTCAGGAAGGACGTATCACAGTCGGCGGAACGGACATTCAGAATATTCCTCCGGACAGGTGGAGGAAGTTCATCTCCATCGTTCCACAGAAACCGGACATCTTCGACGGCACCATACTGGACAACATCATCATGGGCGACAGCGGGTATGACATCCGGGAAGTGACGGCCGCATGCGCTATTGCGGGACTCGTTCCCACACTGGAGTCCCTGCCCGGCGGACTGCTGGCCCACACCGGAGAGCACGCCGGCCGCCTTTCCGGGGGAGAAAGACAGAAAGTAGCTCTCGCCAGAGCCCTGTACCGCAAGCCGAAAGTACTCATACTGGACGAGGCCGCCACGCACCTGGACAGCGACAGCCGCTCAAGACTCACGGAGACGATCCGGACGCTCAAGGAAAAGGGTATGACCGTCATCATCATCTCACACGAGCAGGACGCTGTGTCCCTTGCAGACAATATTATCGATATCAATAAAACGAATGCGCATTCACAGGCGTAAGCCGCGGCGCCTTTCATCCGCGGCACCACCATTAAATTCTAATCATCATGGAAAGAATTATCAACAGCTACGCAGGGTTTGAATGTATTAATTCCGACCTGAGCACGACAGTCTATGGCGGCGGAATATGGGCCGGCGTCATCAACTTCATCAAAAAGCACCTGGACCAGTTCTTCCTCGGTATCGTCGAGGGGTGGACGGGACAGGAAATCGCAAGTTCAATGGCCAATTAACCCTTAAACATCAAGATTATGGAACGATTCACTATTATCGGAAGAGCCCA
>HF990417.1:117576-120455 GCA_000432775.1 Alistipes sp. CAG:831 | reverse complement strand
GAGCCCAGGCATGCTCAGTCATAGGCGGAGCGGGCTCACAGGAAGGAAGAGTAGTAAGAATGCTGGGACGTCTGGTCGGAGCAGCCCTCAGGGCACTCTACGACCTGCTCACAGGAGAATTCCGCAAGCCCCAGACAGAAGGAGCATGGTAGTGTCTCCGTGACCTGATACCTGTCCGCCGGAGAGGTTTGTTCTCCGGCGGACTTTATCAACGGGTATTTTTGTTATTTTTGTAAGTTTTATTTTTCATATGCAGGTTTCCGCCATAAAACATACGGCAGCGGTCGCGCTTATGACCATGCTCATGTCCCTCTCCCTGACAGCCCAGGACGTCTGGACCCTGGAGAGATGCATAGAGTATGCCTGGGCCAACAATCTTACGGTACAAAAGCAGAACATAGAAGTATCCCGCAGCGGCAATCAGCTGATGCAGGACAAACTGGCGTTCATTCCCAGCCTGAGCGCATCCCTGGGACACAATCTCAACTGGGGCCGTTCCGTTGACCTGCAGAACCTGGAGATCATACACAACAAGCTGTCCCAGAGCACAAGCGCCTCAGCCAATGCCTCAATATACCTCCTGGACGGACTCTCGAAGCTCTACAGCCTCAGGAGTTCCCGCAAGAGCATGGAGATATCCATTCAGGAAGTGGAGAGACTCAAAGGCGAGATATCCGTATCCATAGCGCAGAGCTACCTTCAGATTCTTCTGTCACAGGAGATTCTGACAGCCGCAAAAGAGAGTTTCGCGTCCATCTCAGAGCAGAGGGACCGGACTGCGCTGCTGGTCGAGGCAGGGAGCCAGCCCTACTCCTCCCTGCTGGAGATTGAGTCCCAGCTGGCCTCGGAGAGAGTACAGGTAGTGACAGCCCAGAATCAGGTGACTGCCAACACTCTGGCTCTGCAGCAACTGCTGGACCTGCCCTACAGTGCAGGCTTCCGCATTGCCGTTCCGGATATCGGAGCGGCCCTTGACACCTACATCGGGGAAAACACCGAGGATGTCTATGCCTCCGCCCAGTCCCTGCCCGTCATACAGAGTGCGCGGCTGGCCCTGGACAAGGGGGATATTGACCTGAAAAACGCACAGGGCCAGTACTGGCCCAAGATATCGCTGTCAGCCAGTTACGGCACATTCTACAGTTCCTCATCCTACTCCCCCGACGGCAGTACCTACCCATTTTTCGAGCAGTTCCGGGACAACATCAACCCTTCCATAAGCATCGGACTGAGCATTCCCATCTTCAACAACTGGACAGTCCGCACGAACGTCAAGAACGCCCGTCTCTCAAAACAGAGCCTGGAACTGGACCTGCGTATCAGGCAGCAGGAGCTGTACAAGGAGATCCAGACTGCAGTCACCGAGGCCGAGACCTATTTCAGGCAGATGGAGGCAGCCATGGCCAACGTCTCATCGATGGAAGAGTCGTTCCGGTACGTGGAGGAGAAATTCAACGCCGGAGTCCTCAACGGCACAGACTACACAGTAGCCAGAACCAACCTGTTCAAGGCCCGCTCGGAATATATTCAGGCCAAGTATCAGTATGTGTTCCAGCTGAAAATCATAGACTACTACAAGGGCCTGCCCCTGACGCTATAAAGGACAATTATGAAAAAGAAAAAGAATAAAACACTTGGAAGAGTTCTGGCAGCCATGGCCGTAATTATTGTGACTGCCATTATATACGCGGTCCTCCACAGGGAAAATGGAGTGCCTGTCACTGTTGCGAAGCCATCCATAGGCACGATAGTGGAGAGAATACCTGCCAACGGCAAGATTCACCCCGTTACGGAAGTCAAGATTTCCCCCGATGTCTCGGGTGAGATCATCGAGCTCAATGTAGAGGAGGGAGACCGTGTCAGCAGAGGCAGTCTGGTCATCAAGATAAAGCAGGACGTGTACATCTCGCTGAGGGACAGGGCTGCCGCCACCCTGAACGCGACCAGGGCCCAATACCAGCAGCAGAAAGCCTCCTTCACCCAGGCAGAGCAGAACTACCTGCGCAACAAGCAGCTCTACGGGCAGAAAGCCATCTCCCTGCAGGAGTTTCAGGCATCTACCGCAGAGTATGAGATGGCCCGCGAACAGCTCAACGCAGCAGAGTACAACATTGAAAGCGCCGTAGCCTCTCTCGACGAGGCCGAGGAGAACCTGACCAAAACCATAATCTACTCCCCTATTGACGGCATAGTCTCCAGTCTCAGCGTGGAGAAGGGCGAAAGGGTCGTCGGCACCTCACAGATGGCAGGCACGGAGATGCTCCGCATAGCGGACTTCGACATGATGGAGGTCCTGGTGGATGTCAACGAGAACGACATCATCCGCATATCCAAGGGCGACACCACCGACATAGAGGTAGATGCCTATCCGGGCAGGATATTCAAGGGAGTAGTGACCCAGATAGCCAACTCTGCAAAGAATCTGGGCAGCACAACAACAGCCCTGACAGACGTGACCAACTTCGAAGTGAAGGTACGTATACTCCAGGAATCCTACGCCGACCTGCTGACTTCCGACCCGATTCCCTTCCGTCCAGGCATGTCCGCATCAGTCGAGATCGAGACCGAGCGCAAGGACGGAGTGATGACAGTCCCCCTTCAGTCCGTAACTCCCGACGGCTGCGTGTTCGTTCTGGACAGAACGTCATCGACAGTCCGGAAAGTCGAAGTTACCACAGGCATACAGGACATCGGGAATATCGAGATCCTATCGGGTCTGGGCTCCGAAGACACGGTCGAGATAATCACCGGGCCGTACAGCACCATAAGCAGAATACTCGAGGACGGAATGACTGTCCATCCTCAGACAGACAATGAAAACACCAAAGACAATGAACAATAGAATACTGCTCATAGAGACAGCCACGGACGTGTGCTCC
>HF990417.1:112634-117564 GCA_000432775.1 Alistipes sp. CAG:831 | reverse complement strand
CGTGTGCTCCGTCGCTGTTTCGGAAGGAAATGAAATACTGTCCTCAGGACACATCACTGAAGCAAGG
The DNA here is from genome assembly GCA_000432775.1 of Alistipes sp. CAG:831. Classification (GTDB taxonomy): domain Bacteria; phylum Bacteroidota; class Bacteroidia; order Bacteroidales; family UBA932; genus Coprenecus. The sequence goes on along the minus strand of HF990417.1, from coordinate 117,497 downwards.
AGCCAGGCATCACAGCTCGCTCCACTGATACAGGACACTGTCAGCCGTGCCGGTATGCAGATAAGCGGCCTTGCCGCCGTAGCCGTCAGTTCCGGTCCCGGATCCTACACAGGACTGCGCGTAGGCGTCTCCACAGCCAAGGGCATCTGCTTCGGTGCCGGAATACCGTTGATAGGCATAGAGACCCTCACTGCCATAGCCTGCGGGACTCTCAAGACCGGAGCTGCGCAGGAAGATCCTGACGGCACCGTGATAATTCCGATGATCGACGCCCGCCGCATGGAGGTATACACAGCATTGTACGATTCTTCGGCTCAGCGCATTTCGGAGACTGAGGCGGTAGTGCTCACTCCTGATACCTTCTCCGGTACTTTGAAAAAATACCGCCGCGTCATATTCACAGGAGACGGAGCCGCCAAATATGAGAATATGCTCCCGGAGCAATACAAGGACAGATGCATCTTCCTGCCCTCCCGTCCCGAAGCCGCAGACATGGCCGCCGCAGCCTTCCGGGCCCTGAAAGAAAAAAAGTTCGAAGACACAGCGTACTTCGAACCTTTCTATCTGAAGGAATTCATCGCAGCCGACCCTTCCAGGAAAATCGAGGCCGTACTGCATCCGGAACGTAAACTATAACAGGCGGCGTATCTCGTTCTCCAGCATGCGCATATCAAACACATCCCTGGACTGTATGCTGCCGTCACGGGATATCACATACATCGAAGGGAGCTGAGTGACATTGTACAACATGGCCCCGACAGAGGCTCCGGCCGCAGGATCGCATACACTGATCCAGGGCAAACCCTGCTCCTTGACCTGCATGGCCCATGCCGTCTTGTCAGAATTGAGTCCGACCTGATAAACTTCCAGACCACGGTCGTGATACCTTTCGTAGAGAATCTTCAGGTCAGTGTTGTAGACCCTCTGCTCCACGTTGGAGGCATCCCAGAACATAAGGATTATCACCTTACCCTTGAGAGCCGTCAAAGACTGCTGCTGGCCGTTGACATCATTGAGGACTATCTCCGGAAAGTCCACTGTCTCGGCCGCCGCCATCCTGTTCTGAATCTCCATGGCATTGAGTCTCAGGCTCACCTCATCGGCCAGAGACACAAGATAAGGCGAGGCAGGATACACCGTCTTCAGACTGTCGTAAACTTTCTCCATAAGGATAGCGTCTGTCGCCTGGGAAAATACCGGCAGACCACCTGATGTCTTGAGATAGAGCATGGGAATCACGCTCATGGACTTTGGATGCGAGATAACGTACTTTATGGCATTCTGCTTGCATTTGACATAGAGAGAGCCCAGCTCCCTTTTCAAACGGGTCACCTCGGCCTGCTCTCCCCTTTCCCCGGCATCGGCAAGTTCTGCGGACAGTCTGTCAAACTCAGCGTTGAACGCCCTTATAACCGAATCCACCTCCTGCATCAGGACGGACTCTTCAGAACCCTCGACCACAGCCTTTCCGGAACCGGCCAAGTCCACAGTGACACTTACCCTGTCCCTGTTCTGCAGCAGAAGCGGCACGTTCTCACCATTGCCGTAATAAAGGTATATGAACTCAGGAGAATCGGGGATCACAGGAACCTCGCAAGTAACCCTTTCACCGGAGGTGTAGACAGTATCCAGCACCTGCATCTCGTTCATGGCAAGACGCGAGACCACGACCTCCGTACTGTCCGGAGCTCCTTTCACTGTAAAATCTATACGCGCTGTATCCCTGTTCCCGCATGTTGTAATAAGGGCTGCGAACAGCGGCAGGGAGAATATTCCAATCCAATATGCCCGTCTCATATACTCAGAGCTTAGCATATTCAGCGGCGATGGAGGCCGCCAGAGCCTCGAAGCGCTCACCGCTCAGTGAAAGTTTCGTCTTCCTGAAATCCATATCGCCCTCACTGTCCAGAGGTACCAGATGAATGTGCGCATGAGGCACTTCCATTCCCAGCACGGCCACTCCTATCCTCTTGCAGGGCACGGCAGCCTTCACGGCTTTTGCCACCTTACGGGCAAAGAGCTGCAGTTCCACGTAAGTCTGCTCGTCCAGATCGAAGAGATAGTCCACCTCCTTCTTCGGTATAACCAGGGTATGACCCTCCTTCAGGGGATTGATGTCCAGAAATGCGTAGCAGCTCTCAGTCTCTGCCACCTTGTATGAGGGAATCTCACCCTTTACTATTTTGGTAAAAACAGATGCCATGGTGTTTCCAGGATTGATTACAGTGATATATCGAGAATTTCGAACTTTAAGACACCTGAGGGCACCTTAACGTCCACAATATCCCCCTTGCGCTTGCCTATCAGAGCCTTGCCTATGGGAGTTCCGGCAGCCAGCTTGCCCTCGCGGAAATTGGCCTCGCTCTCACCTACCAGAGTGTACTGGACTGTCGTGTTGTTGAGCAGGTTCTTGAGTGTCACCTTGGTGAGCATCTGCACATGGTCGGTACTGATCTTGGACTCGTCGATGACGCGGGCGTTGGCCACGAGATTCTCGAGCTTGGATATCTTGAGTTCCAGAAGGCCCTGAGCCTCCTTGGCTGCATCGTATTCTGCATTCTCAGAGAGGTCGCCCTTATCCCTTGCCTCCGCAATCTGCCTGGAGATGACGGGACGCTGGCTGATAGCCTCCGCCAGTTCGGCCTTGAGCTTCTCAAGACCTTCGGCTGTTACATAATGAGTGTCTGACATAATTGATTTGATTTGGTTTGCTTATTTTACAAAAATCAAAAAAAGAATCCCGCGCTGTCAGTACGGGACCCTTTCTAGATGCAAAGATACGAATATTTTTAAATAAAACTACAAATTTTGATTTTCTACTTTTTATCAAAATTCTCCAAATACTTCGGACGCATAATTTCCGAATAGATGACCATATCGCGGGCATTGAAACGACGCTTGCGGCCAGATGCCTGGACGGGAGCGGACGGCTCTACAGGAGTATCAGCGATCACAGGCTCCACCTCCAGGACTGGGGGTGCTTCAGGAACAGAAACCGGACTGTCCTCCTCAGCTTCTACATAATCGTATGCCGCAACAGGCTCGGGAACAGTGATCTCATCGGGAACAGAAAATTCGGGCTGCACGGACCGGCGCTTATCGTCCTCCAGACGAGGCTCTTCCTCCATCCACGGCATCTCCATCATATCCGGGTCCTCCACCGGATGCGGCAACCGTGCCTTCTTCCGCTTTTTCTTCTTCTTGTCGCTCTCGAAGATGGCGGGAAGTACGAATGCCAAGATTGCGATGATGATGCTCAGCCAGTCCATATAATGAAATTTATTGCCGTTACAAATATAGTGAATAATTCAATAATTGAATCCGAAATGCCACAGCGGTATGACATTGCCGATATCCGGTGCATTTTCAGATAGAGAATATGACGGCAGCAACGGGAACCGATGTCCGCCGATGACGGTTCTAGCGGCCCGGCTTCATCTCTAGAGTGTGGAGAATGGCGGAGGCCTGCTTCCGGTCGGTCTCCAGCTGAGCCCGCAGCTCTTCGAGAGAGGCGAAGCGGTGCTCGTCGCGTAGGCGGGCGATGAAACTGACACGTATGCCGAGACCATAGATGTTGTCATCGAAACCGAGTATGTTGGTCTCGATGGTCCGGGCGTTGCCGGCGCCTACTGTGGGTCGGGTGCCGATGTTGCAGATACCGCCATACCGCTGTCCGAGTGTCTCCACCTCCACCGCATAGACACCGTCGGCAGGAACCATCTTCAAGGGCTCGTACAGCTGCATATTGGCCGTTGGAAAACCCATTGTCCTGCCTAGTTTATTGCCGGCGACGACTACTCCCAGCAGGGAATAGCGGTAACCGAGTATTCCTGCTGCCTCCTGAACCTCTCCGGCGGCCAGAAGATTGCGTATCTGCGTGGAACTGACCTTGCGCTCCCCGCAGTGCACCTCCTCCACTATGCGTGTCTTCAGACCCGCGGAAGCGGCCAATGCGGCAAGCTCCTCCCTGGACGCCGTGGACGAGCGTCCGAGACGGTGGTCATAACCGATAATAAGAGTATCTACGTGGAAACGGTCCACGAGATACTCTTTCATAAATTCTACTGTACTGAGTTGACTGAAGTCCCGGGTGAACGGGACGACATAAACATGGTCTATACCGAAGTTCAGGATGAGCTGCTTCTTCTCTTCCAGGGTGTTGAGCAGACGGAAAGTGGATGCGTCCTGCTGCAGGACATTGCGCGGATGGGGCCAGAATGTGATGACCGCGCTCTCCTCGCCTTCCTCCCGGGCCGTATCCTTCAGCACCTGAAGTACGGCCCGGTGTCCGGCGTGCACTCCGTCGAAGAATCCAGTGGCGGCTACAACCATCTCACGAGCTCCAGGTCCTGACGGTGAGGCAGGAGGTCATTCTTGGCGAATACCCTGACAGTCAGATAATAGACACCTGTCGCTGTAGGTATGAGATGGCATACGTAGCGGGCTGTGCCTCCTGAACCCGACTCGTAGTCGAAAGTGAAGCACTTGCGCACGTGATATACACCCTTGCGGTCCTGCTCCGCCCATACGAGTTCGACTCCTATGTCGTTGGGATTGATGTCGCCCAGGAAGAGTTCTACCTCGAAGGTCCGCTCCTTGCCGAGCATCGGCTGGTCGTTGGCATCGGTCGGACGGACATAGTCCTTGATCTCGATGTGCTGCCAGCTGTGACGGATGTTCTTCTTCCAGAAAGCTATCTCGCGGGCTACTGCACAGTCGTCGGCGTTGAGCTTGAGAGTTCTCTGATACAACGGCATGTAGTATTTGTCGAGATAGTCGTTGAGCATCCTGTTGGTGGTGAAGTTGGAGGCCACCTGCGCGATGGTGTTCTTGATGTATGTGATCCACTGGGAGGGAACTCCA
>HF990417.1:100420-112619 GCA_000432775.1 Alistipes sp. CAG:831 | reverse complement strand
GGAACTCCAGTCGTCTTATCCCTCTCATCGTAGAAGCCGGGAGCAATCTCGTTCTCTATGATGTTGTAGATGGTGGCGGCGTCCAGTTCGTCCTGGAAGTTCTGGTCCTCGTAGGTGCGCTCCATGGGCAGGGCCCAGCCGGCATCCTTCTTGTAACCCTCTATCCACCAGCCGTCGAGCACTGAGAAATGCATGACTCCGTTCATGGCGGCTTTCTCTCCTGATGTTCCGGATGCCTCCAGAGGACGGGTCGGGGTGTTCATCCACACGTCCACTCCCTGTACGAGAGCCTTGGCCAGGTTCATGTCGTAGTTGGGCACGAATACTATCTTGCCGATGAACTGGGGCATCTTGGAGATGTCCACGATCCGCTTGATGAGGTCCTGACCGGCCTTGTCGGCGGGATGGGCCTTACCCGCGAAGATGAACTGTACCGGACGTTCAGGATTGTTTATGATCTCATCGAGACGGTCCAGGTCGCGGAAAAGCAGATGTGCTCTCTTATAGGTGGCGAAACGGCGGGCAAAACCGATGGTCAGTACATCGCTGCGCAGGGTATCCATGATGGTCACAACCTGATGAGGCGAGTAATGGCTGGATATCTCGGGGTTGGAGATACGTTTCTTTACCACCTCTATCATCCTGGCGCGGAGCTCGCTGCGGACATTCCAGATCACCTGGTCATCCACGGAGTAGATACCCTCGAAGCACTTCTTGTCGTACTTGTGGGCGGCAAACTCGGGGCCGAAGACCTTGGCATGTATAGCCTTCCACTGGGGAGCTGTCCAGGTCGGATAGTGAACTCCGTTGGTCACGTAACCGATATGCAGCTCCTCCGGCAGATAGCCCGGCCACAGTCCTCCGAGTATCTCCTGGCTGACCTTGCCGTGCATCCAGCTCACGCCGTTGACCTCCTGGGAGAGGTTGCAGGCCAGGTTGCTCATGGAGAACTTCTCGTTGTGGTCGGTGGGGTTGATCTTGCCGAGAGCCATCATGGTCTCCCAGTCTATCTTCATCCTCTGGGGATAATGGTTCATGTAGGTGCGGAGCAGGTCCTCGCTGAAGGCATCGTGACCGGCAGGCACGGGCGTATGGGTGGTGAAGAGCGACGAGCACCTTACCAGCTCCAGCGCCTCGTTGTAGGAAATGCCGGCGGCCACATACTCGCGCAGACGCTCCAGTCCGATGAAGGCTGCGTGGCCCTCGTTGCAGTGATAGATGTCGCAGTGGATACCCAGGGCGCGCAGGGCGCGGATACCGCCGATACCGAGCAGCAGCTCCTGTTTCAGACGGTTCTCCCAGTCACCTCCGTAGAGATGGTGGGTAATCTGACGGTCCTCGGGCAGGTTGTCCTCGAAGTCCGTATCGAGCAGATAGAGTTCCGTGCGGCCCACATCCACTTTCCAGATCTTGGCGTGGACTGTACGTCCGGGGAAGACTATCGACACCATCTTCCAGTTGCCGTTCTCATCCCTTACGGGCATGGCCGGAATTTTGAAGAAGTCCTGGGGCTCGTAGTCGGCCACCTGGTCTCCCTGAGCGGTAAGTCTCTGGCTGAAATAGCCGTAACGGTAGAGCAGTCCCACACCGGTCATCTTCACCCTCATGTCGCTGGACTCCTTGAGGTAGTCACCTGCCAGAATACCCAGACCCCCGGAGTAAATCTTCAGGGAAGTGTCCAGGCCGTACTCCATACTGAAATAGGCTATCGAGGGTGAGGGGCGGTCTTTCTTGCCCTCCATATATGTCTTGAAAATCTCCGTGACGGCATCCAGACGGGCCAGGAAATCGGTATCGGCCTCGAGCCGCTTGTAATCGTCGAGGGTCAGACGGTCGAGCAGGGCGATAGGATTCTTCTCGCACTTCTTCCACAGATCGGGATTGATGCTCATGAACAGGTCCATGGCTTCCTGATTCCAGCACCACCACAGGTTCTTGGATATGGTATCCAGCCAGCGGAGCCTCTCGGGCATCACGCGGGTGACGATGATACGGCTCCACGAGGGGCGGTTGACCTCTATGCGGTGATAGTTCTGCACCTGGTCCTCCCTGTACTCGGGGAAGGCTCCCATGGCGTGAACGACACGGTCGAGGGCCAGGGAATAGGCCTGCTTGTAGTAGTAGATATTGTGCTTCCAGAGGGCGATTTCGGACACTTCCACGGCATTTGTCCTGTAGTGATCCATAGTCTCCGGAGTCAGGCGGGTCATCTCGATCACCTGTTTGAGGACGGTATCCACCACCTGGTCGTAGTTGGAGTCGTTGCGGGGGACAATGGTTATCGAGGGATGGGCGGCATTGTAGTGGCTGCGCACCCAGAGGCCGAAACCGGCCAGTGTGGTGGTCACGGTAGGCACGCCGAACGCCAGGGACTCCAGCGGAGTATATCCCCAAGGCTCGTAATACGAAGGGAAGACTGTCAGGTCCATAGCCATAAGAAGGTCATAGTACTTCCTGTTGAGCACGCCATCGTCTCCGTTCAGATACGAGGGCACATATATGACCTTGACCTTGCTGCCGGGGCTGTTGACCAGGCCCAGGGCTTTTATACGGTTGAGGATAATGTCGTTTCCGGGCTCGTTGAGACTGTGGGTAGTCAGGCACTGATAGCCGGAGCCGTCTCCTGCGAGCTTGGCGACCAGTTCCTTGTCCGGACCATTGTGGCCGGCCGGCACCATGATGAAGGCCACCACGGTCCTGTTGCAGCTGCCGGAGTTGTTGAGACGGCCCAGTACGTCCAGATAGGCGTCGATACCCTTGTTCTTATATTCATACCTGCCGCTGATACCCATGATGAAGGCATCGGAGCAGTCCTCACCGCACATGGCAGATGCCAGGGTAAGCAGAGCCTTCCGTCCTTCAGCCATAGCCTCAGCCTTCTTTTCCTTGGAGGGCAGAATGCTGTTGTCAAAACCGTTGGGAGTGATAAGGTCCACTTTCTTGCCCAGCAGACGCTCGCACTCAGTGGCGGTAATGTCGCTGACAGTGGTGAAAACATCGGCGTTGACGGCGGCGCATCTCTCGAGGGAGTGCTTGGCCATCACGTTGTAATAGCGGGCCTTCTCATCGGCGTTGCAATTGTTCAGGGTCTCGTACAAAGGCACGTTGTTGCAAGCAAGGCAGCGTCCCACGACGGTAGCGTGGGTTGTGAAAATGGTTCCGATATGGGCTTTGGACCCCTTGAGATAAAGTATGCCGGCTCCTGTCATCCACTCGTGGAAATGAGCCACCACGCGGTGATGGGGCTGGAGGTTGAAATTGACGAAGCTCTCTATCACCTTTCCGGCGGCATAGCCGAACAGGGCGGCCTCGATGAAGTCCCACTGTCCGGAGAGGGAGTCCAGCTTGAACTTCTCCCACAGGGAGGTGAATATCTCATTTTTCTTGGAAATGAACTGGGAGAAATCCACGAGGATGGCAATCGGCTTCCCGGGGATGTTCCACCGTCCCACCCTCAGGCGCAGCCCCTCTTCGGCGGCGGCAATCCTCCAGGTGCGGAAGAGTATGGGATCCTCGGTAAACTCAGGATTCTGGGCGGTATCCACCCATACATCCGGGCCTATGTGGATGTGGTTGCTTCCCAGCTCCTCAGAAAGGTTCAGAGATTTTGTAGCCAATACGGTATGGATGCCCCCTACCTTATTGCAGACTTCCCAGCTTGCCTCGAACAGATAGTCGGGCATCACAACTTTTTCAGTACTCATAAATGTCTTGATGTTGGTAACGGATATTATTCTTGTTTCAGACGTCCGTCGATCCTCAGCATAAAGTCACTTAAAACATTCATATAGTTGATAAATGCCTCATACGGGGTGTCGTACGGATTGAAGTAATTGTGCACGGCTCCGTCTGAGAAGAACTTGGTACACATATAGTAGAAATGGTCGCTCTCCTGCAGTCTCAGGAAATCCTTGGCTATTTTCTGGTCCTCAGTGGCTATAACCTTGTCAGTGAGGGCATACAACTTCGAGGAAGCCTCGTTCTGAAGTTCGTTTCCGAGCCAGGCTGTGGTGTCTCTCTCCTCGTCTGCCCATGATATCGGGAAGGGCACGTTGAGAGGGGCCACGGGCTGATGCTTCTTGATTACCTGCTGAGGGGTGCAGAACTCGAAAGCGGTCTGAGAGAGCACGGCCTCGGGCAGGGCCCTGAAGAACTCGAAGATACCGGTGGAGGCGTTCTGATGCTCGCCGAAAGTCTCGTAGTCCATGAAGAGGTTGATCACCTCTCCGTCCCTGATCGAGTCGGTCAGCCAGGAAACGTACTTGCCTGCGTCCACGGGCCATTTGTCCCAGGACTTGTCGGAGAAGCGGAACGCTATGTCATCGCTCAGGCTGAAATTACGGAGCAGAAGCTTGAGCTTAGGATTGATCGCGTTGGTATAGACATAATTGGGGGATTTCCATCCGAGGATGTGCTTGGCGCCTTCGGTCAGCATGCAGGTGAAGCCCATCTTGCTGACAGCCGCTCCTATCTCGTCGGAGTAAATCAGCTCGGTGTTTCTGAAAGTCTTGGGCTTCTTGCCGAAATGCTTGGCAATAAGGGCCGAATGCAGTTTCACCTGCTTCTCGAACTCGGAGGGCGAGAACAGGGAAGCCAGGGTATGCGAATAGGTCTCGCCGATGAACTCCACGCAGCCTGTGGCGGCCAGGGCCTTGAAGCTGTCCAGAACCTCGGGGGCATAGGCCTCGAACTGCTCTATCACGGAGCCTGATATCGAGAATGCAACCTTGAACTTCTTGCCGCATGCGGCAATAATCTCCAGCAGGAGCTTGTTCATGGGCAGGTAGCATCTCTCGGCCACGCGGCGGAGAATGGTTCTGTTGGCGAAGTCATCGTAATAATGATGGTCGTTTCCTATGTCGAAGAAACGGTACTGTCTGAGACGGTCAGGCTGATGAACCTGAAAATATATGCAGATTGAGGGTTTTGTTTCCATAATAATGTGCTTTTAATCCAATGTTGACAAATAAACTTGTTTGATTTTCTGTGCTGCGTTGTTCCACTTGAGGGTGTTCACCTCCTCCAGTCCGCAGCGGGACGACATATCCGCAAGGGCGGGATACTTGAGAAGGCCGTAGATGGCATCGGCCATGGCGTCAATGTCCCAGAAGTCCACCTTGATGGAATGTTTCAGGACTTCAGCCACGCCCGACTGCTTGGAAATGATGGTGGGCACTCCCGTCCTCATCGCCTCGAGCGGAGAGATACCGAAAGGCTCCGAGACAGAGGGCATCACGTACACGTCGGATATGGCGAACATCCTCTGTACGTCGGCTCCGCGGAGGAAGCCGGTGAAATGGAATCTGTCCGATATGCCCAGCTTGGCGACACGACGGATCGAGCGGTTGAGAAGGTCACCGCTGCCGGCCATCACGAAACGCACATTCTTATAGTATTTGAGGACCTTGTTGGCGGCCTCGATAAAGTACTCCGGTCCTTTCTGGAAGGTGATGCGGCCCAGGAAGGTGACTACCTTCTCGGGCACTCCGCGCTGCACGTCTATCTCGTTGCGGCCGCTGAAGTCCACTGCATTATGGACCGTAACCACCTTGTCGGGCGAGATGCCGTAACGGTTGATGACGATGTTGCGGGTGAGGTTGCTGACTGTAATGACCCTGTCAGCCGCCTCCATGCCCATCTTCTCGAGGGCATAGACCTGAGTGTTGACATTCTCGCCGGTACGGTCGAACTCCGTGGCATGGACATGGACCACCAGCGGCTTGCCTGTCAGTCTCTTGGCAGCCACTCCCGCCGCGTAGGTCAGCCAGTCGTGCGCATGAATGATGTCGAAATCATTCTGCAGGGCGATGGTTCCTCCCACGAGGGCGTAGCGGGCCACCTCCTCCATGAGGTTGGTGCCGTACTTGCCGGAGAATTTGTATTTCTGCTTGAAGTTGATTTTGAAGTCATTGACCTGATTGTGCCTGTCTTCCTCGACCATCTCCGTGAAATCCCGGGGATCAACGTAAGGCACCATGTTGGAGCCTATCCTGAGAAAATTGATCCTCTGCAGGAAATCCATGGGACTGCACTTGATGTCCGTGGCCTCCACATCGCTCGCATTGATGATATGCGCCACTGAGCCGTCCTCGTCCCCGGATGCCGAAGGCATTACGAAAAGAACATCCACATCATTGTTGGCCAAGCCTCTGACCATGCCGTAGCAGGCCGTTCCGAGTCCGCCCGAGATATGGGGCGGAAACTCCCATCCGAACATTAAGACTCTCATATCTCCTCCGTTTGTTTATATTTGTTTACTAAATATTCGGAACGAAGCAGGGATGCCGTGGCCACTGCGCTGGATATGGCTCCGTGAGGATTGTGCGGGGGATCGCCGTCGTAGAGCTCGCAGATGGCCCCGATGCCGTGACGCTCGATATCCTCCTCGAATGCATTGATCAGTTCTGATGCCCTGCGGACGGACATGCCGCCGTAGAGTTTCAGCATGGCCTCGATATAGTAGGTCAGGAGCCATACACGGGTCGAGCCCTGATGGTAGGAATGGTCTCTCTGATCCTGATTTCCATCGTAGATTCCCTTGTAGAGAGAGTTTTTGGGAGAGAGGGTCCGGATACCGCGCTCGGTGAGCAGTTCCCTCTTGACAGCCTCCATTATCTTGCCTTTGACTTCCTCACTCAGAGGAGAGTAGTCCAGGCTGCAGGCGAATATCTGGTTGGGGCGGGTGAAGACATTCTGTCCGTTCTCATCCACGTAGTCGGCCAGATGCTGGCGCTCCTCATTCCAGAAGACGTTGTAGAAACTGGCATCCAGCTTATCCTTGACAGCCTGGAGCTGATAGACGAAACGGGTATCTGAGCCGTACTTGGTCTCCATATCGATCATGTAGCATACGGCATTGTACCAGAATGCGTTGGTCTCCACCTGGAAGCCGCTGCGCTCGGTGACGGGCACCCCGTCCTTGTCGTAGGCATTCATCCAGGTCATGGCCACTCCGTTCATCCTGACCCACAGCAGACCGTTGTCGGCCAGGGACACTCCCATGCGGCCTCCGTCCAGGAAGCTCTTGAGGATAGCCTTGAGCCTTGTGCGGTATTTCAGCCATACACCCTGGGCGTCACCGGTAAAGGCGGCATACTGCTGGATAACCCAGAACAGCCACAGGGCAGCGTCCACCTGCTTTGAACCGTGCAGGAGCTGATGGTTGTATATCTTGAACGTACTCTCAAGCACATCCTCGAACTGGGCAGTATCGCCGTCGGCAAAGAGAGTCAGCCCGGGCAGGGCAATCAAAGTCTCGCGAAGGCCCTTTCCCAGCCATGTATAACCGGAATATATCTCCTTGAGTCCCTTTCCGCTATTGACGATGAACTGCTTGGCCGCACGGTGCAGGCAGTCGTCGTAGCTCTGGAGGGAAATCCTCCTGGCGGCCTCACGGGTAAACACTCCGGACAGCCCTTTGACGGCTACCGGCGATGTGGATACGGAAACCACCACCGACTCGCCCTTCTTAATGGGGAGTTCGAAATATCCGGGCGTATAGAGGTCCTCCTTATACTGGAAACCGCGGCGTTTCTCCTCGAGATACTCGATGTTGTAGTACCAGTCGGGATTATGGAAATAGTCGTTCTGCTTGTTGGTCTGGATATTGACCGTAGGGAAACCGTCGTATAGCCTATAGGATGCTCCGTTCTCGACGGTCACATAGCCGCGGTCTGCATCATCATTGGCATGGGTCAGGGTGTGTATCTCCCTGAATGAGAGGAAGGGCCTGAGGCGCAGCGTGGTGGCTGAGTGAGCGTCCAGCAGGGTGTACTTGATCAGCAGCTGTTCCTTGTTGTGCAGGAAGAGCATGGACTTGCTGAAGAGGATGCCTCCGATCCTGTAGGTAATCGTGGGGTACTTGTCGAACTCGAAATCCACGATGTATTTGTGTCCTCGGGGCTCATAGTTGTTCTTGCCATAACAGTGAATGCCGAGATTGAATTCCCGGCCATGCTGGATAAGGGTCTCATCCAGCGAGGACAGAAGGACATACCTTCTGTTGTCGAAGTTCTTGACGGGGAGCACAAACAGACCGTGGTACTTGCGGGTATTGCAGCCTACGAGCGTAGTGTTCAGATATCCGCCGGTCTTATTGGTGGCGAGCACTTCCCTGACCAGAGAGTACTCCAGATTCACCAATTCTTCTTTGTCAAATTTAAGATACGACATATACCTTTAATAATATGTTACTTTCTTTTCAGGACTATGGCCGACCTGCTGGGCAGGTAAAGGGAAAGTGTGTCACAGTCGTTATCTCTCACGGTAAAATGAGCCGTGTTCTCATCATTCCGACCGAATCCTCCGAATTCAGGCGCATCTGTATCAAGCACTTGCCTGTATTCTCCCGCCGGTGCCCGGAACTTGAAGTCTGCCACCGACTCAGAGGGGTGGAAATTGAGCGCAAAGATAAAACATCCTCTTGCAAAAATCAAAACTTTTCGGTCCTCGTCCACGTAAAGTTGGACCGGACGCTCGGTCAGAATGTTGTTTTCCGCGAAAAGATGTATCATCGCCCGGTCAAAATCCCGGAGCTCACCGTAGCGCAGGTCCGGATTGTCTGACAGGGACCACTGGCGGCGGGCATAGAAATAAGACCAGCCGTTCCCCTCGCGCGGAAAGTCTATCCACTCGGGGTGGCCGAACTCATTGCCCATGAAGTTCAGGTAGCCGTCCCCGGCCGTGGCGATGGTCACCAGGCGGATCATCTTGTGCAGGGCCATGCCGCGCTCGACGGTAAGATTCTGCGAAGCCTTGTTCATGGCCGTGTACATCTCCTTGTCCATCAGGCGGAAAATAATCGTCTTGTCGCCCACCAGGGCCTGGTCGTGGCACTCGGCATAGGAGACAGTACGCTCATCCGCACGCTTGTTGGTCAGCTCGTAGTAAATCTCGCCCATGCTCCAGTCCTCGTCCCTGCGCTCCTTTATCCACTTGATCCAGTGGTCAGCGATACCCATGCTCAGGCGGAAGTCGAAACCGATGCCCCCGACGCCCGTCGGAGCCGCCAGTCCGGGCATGCCGCTGACATCCTCCGCTATCGTTATAGCCTTGGGATTTATCTCCTTTATCATGGTGTTGGCCAGGCCGAGGTACAGCAGGGCATCCTCGTCCTGATTGCCGTCGAAATAGCAGGAATAGTCCGTAAAGTCCTTGCCCAGACCGTGATCCAGATATATCATGCTGGTCACTCCGTCGAAACGGAAACCGTCGATATGATATTCCTCCATCCAGAACTTGATGTTCGAGAGCAGGAAATGGACCGTCGAGGGCTTGCCGTAGTTGAAACAGCGCGAGCCCCATGCAGGATGCCGTCCTCTGGCACCGGCATGACAGTAGAGGTATTCCGTCCCGTCAAGCATCCCGATACCCTCCACCTCATTGTCCACCGCGTGGGAGTGCACCAGGTCCATGACCACGGCGATACCCATCCCGTGCGCCTCGTCCACCAGGGCCTTGAACTCCTCCGGAGTGCCGAACCTGGAGCTCAGGGCGAAGAAATTGGACACCTGATAGCCGAAAGAGCCGTAGTAGGGATGCTCCTGAAGAGCCATGATCTGCAGGGTGTTGTACCCGAGGTCGCGGATGCGCGGCAGGACGTTCTGACGGAACTCGTCAAACGAGGCCACCTTCTCCTCCTCCGAACTCATGCCTATATGCGCCTCATAGATGAGGGGGCAGCGGTTATGCGGGACGAAACGGGTGTGCCTCCAGCGGTATTTCCTGGGAGGGAGCCATACCTGGGCGGAGAAAATCTTCGTCTCCGGGTCCTGGACGCAGCGTACAGCGTATGCCGGAAGCCTCTCGCCGCTGCCGCCGTTCCATTCCACTATCCATTTGAACAGAGAGCCGTGAGGCACCTCCGCGGCCGGCAGGCGGAGTTCCCAGTTACCGCCTCCGACAGGGTTCATACGGTATTTCGCATTTTTCTGCCAGTCGTTGAAATCCCCGATAACGTACATCGCCGTGGCGTTCGGAGCCCATTCCCTGAAGACCACCTCCTTCCTGTCGGCGTGTACTCCGTAGTACAGATGGTTGTTCACCGCATCGGCAATCCGCCTGCCGTATCCGGCCAGTTCCTGTTTTCTGATTACCAGCTCCCTGTAGCGTCTGTCTATCTGTCCGCGGTAGGGAGACAAATAAGGGTCGGTATCGTAGATCATATCTGCTGTTTTTATTGTTCCTCGAGTATTTTTCCTATGCTTTCCTCACTATCCTTGAGCATCCTGCGGCAATATGTCAACAGCGCTGCCGCCTCCTTCACCTTTGCCGGGATATCCCCCACCGCAGTCTGCGGATCCTCGATCTGAGCCACAATCTTTTCCAGACGCCCCAGCGCCTCCTCATATTTCATTTTTTCCAGTTCTGCCATATTTTGAAAAATTTAAAAAGCCGTTGCAATTTACTAAAAAATCAGATTCCGCGCAAGTTCTGTTCCTGCATCACGGATTCGACGAGACAGCGGGCGGTGCCGTCGCGGAGGAGCAGGTCAAGGCTGTCACCGGGAACAAGGTCCGCGGAGGACTCCACGGGACGGCCGGCGCGCAGGACATAGGCACTGCCGGGGCGGAGCATGGCCACAGGATCGCCCTTGCGGATACGGAGCTCGAGCATATCCAGACGGCCGGACTCGGCTTTCAGACGCAGGGCAGTACCGCTCTTAACCCGCATCCAGAGGATGTTCAGGGAGTTCTGAGCGTTACCGGAGCGAAGGGTGACGCCCTTTCTCATACGCATCAGGAGCATGTCCATCCGGTTGCGCTCCAGACGGCAGCGCATATCGGCGCCCGAGCCCAGGCGGCGGGCGGTCTGCTCCAGCCGCTGGCGCATACCGTCGAGCCTTAGTGTCACCGACGACCGGAGGCGGTCTCCTATAGCCGTCAGAGAAGCGTCCTCCTCGATAAATGCATTCACGATATAGTCGGCAAGCGCCGTAGGAGTCTTGACAGATATGGCGGCTACCATGTCACAGATATGGGTGTCGCGCTCGTGCCCCACGGCCACCATCACGGGAAGCGGGAACTGGGCGATGTTGACGGCCAGGTCGTAGTCGTCGAAGCAGACCAGGTCGGCCACGGCCCCGCCTCCGCGCAGGAGCAGCACGGCGTCATAGACCTCACCTGCATCCACGTCGGCCATTATCGCATCCAGGGCGGCGATAATGCCGCCGGGCGCCGTCGACCCCTGCATAGGAGCCTGATACAGACGGGTGTAAAAACGGAAGCCATAGCCATTGTCATAGAGGTGGTGCATGAAGTCCCCGTATCCCGCAGCAGTCTCCGAAGTGATCAGGGCAAAACGCCTCGGAAGCCGGGGCATAGGCAGAGTGCCGTTCATGTCCAGCATTCCCTCCTTACGCAGCCTCTCGAGAGTCCGCTGCCGGACCAGCTCCACCTCCCCGAGGGTAAACGCCGGGTCAATGTCCTCGATGCTAAGGCTCATACCGTAGACCTCCGAATACTGCACCCTCACCTTGACCAGCACAGTCATTCCCACCTCCAACCTGCGTCCCGTACCCTGATAGAAGGCCGCCTCGACCAGAGCCCGCCTGTTCCTCCAGAGGACCGCCTGAACCTTGGCGCTGAACAATTCCCGTCCGGAACCCTTCTCCACCAGTTCGATGTAGCAGTGTCCGCTATTGTACGTTTTGATTTCATGTATCTCTCCCCGCACCCAGACCGGAGCCGGGAAAGCTTCCGCCACAGCCCCCCGTACTATCCGCAGCAACTGCGTCAATGTCATGAATTCCTGCATATAGATTATCAATTTTACACTGAGCAAATTTAGCACAAATCCTCGAAATAAACGCTTCCCGGCAGCACTTTGAAAAAGTCTTGGCATGATATGGAAAATTTGCTACTTTTGCCATTTTAATCAAGGTATGATAATCAAGACGGCCATATTCCAGGGAAGCAGCACGGACGTGTCCCGGAAGCCAAAACTGAAGGCTCCCGAATATGCGTTCATAGGACGCTCCAACGTGGGCAAATCCTCGCTGATCAACATGCTGTGCGCCCGCAAGGACCTCGCCAAGACATCGTCCATGCCTGGGAAGACGATACTGGTCAACCATTTCCTGATCAACAACAAGTGGTATCTGGTAGACCTTCCAGGCTACGGTTTCGCCAAGGCATCGAAGAAAGCCCAGGCTACACTGAAAGCCATGATCGAGGACTATGTCAGCCGGTCGGAAGAGCTC
>HF990417.1:96628-100405 GCA_000432775.1 Alistipes sp. CAG:831 | reverse complement strand
GGAAGAGCTCTCGCGGCTGTTCATCCTACTGGATTCCAGGCACGAGCTGCAGGAGATAGACCGGAACTTCATCACCGCCGTATCCGGAGCCGGCATCCCCTTCACCGTCATCCTGACCAAGTGCGACAAACTTTCAAAGGCAGCTTTGGACCGCAGCATGGAATACATGACAGGAGCCATCGGAGCCATCCATCCCGGTGTCAGCATCATACCCGCATCGTCAGAAAAACGCACAGGCAGGGAAGAAATACTGGATGAGATAGAAGCTGACCTGAAAAGCGCAAAAACAACAGCAGAAGACAAACGATAAAATACTGACCATATGAATCACACCACTACCCACACCCACGGTATCAAGATCTTCTCATGCAGAGGATCACGTTATCTGGCCGAGAAGATAGCCAAGTCCCTCGGACTCGACCTCGGCGACTCCATCGTAACCGATTTCAGCGACGGCGAGTTCCAGCCCGCCTTCAACGAGTCAGTGCGCGGAACCACCACTTTCATCGTACAGTCCACATTCCCGCCTCTGGACAACCTCTTCGAGCTCCTGCTCATGATCGATGCCGCCCGACGCGCATCGGCCTACAAGGTCATCGCCGTCATCCCCTACTTCGGCTGGGCACGCCAGGACCGCAAGGACCGTCCCAGAGTATCCATCGGCGCCAAACTGGTGGCCAACCTTCTGGTAGCCGCCGGCTGCGACAGGGTCATCACCACTGACCTGCACGCCGACCAGATCCAGGGATTCTTCGACTTCCCGGTAGACCACATATACGCCAGCACCATTTTCCTGCCCTACCTGCGCGACATGCAGCTGGACAACCTCTCGATAGCAGCTCCCGACATGGGAGGCGCCAAGAGAGCCAACGCCTACTCCCGCGTGCTGGGCTGCCCCATGATCATCTGCCACAAGTCGCGTGAGCGTCCAAACGTTGTAGGCTCCATGACCGCCATCGGAGACGTGGAGGGCCGCAACATCGTCATCATCGACGACATGATTGACACCGCCGGCACCATCACCAAGGCCGCCGACATGCTCATGGAGAAGGGTGCCCTCAGCGTAAGGGCCATGGCCACACACCCGGTATTCTCCGGCCAGGCCTACGAGCATATCAACAAGTCCGCCCTCCAGGAGGTGGTCGTAACCGACACCATACCCCTGAGAGCCCCCGCAGGCACCGACCTCTCGAAATTCACCGTCCTCTCAGTTGCAGACATGTTCGCAGAGGTTATCGACCGTATTTACAACTACAAATCCATCAGCGATGCATTCGGGTTCTAACATCGGGGACGTACACAGCCGCATCATCCGCACCATCCGGGACTTTTTCGCTCAGGCGGGAATGTCCCGGGCCGTGCTGGGTCTGTCCGGAGGTCTGGACTCCGCGGTAGTGGCGGCACTGGCGGTGGAGGCATTGGGCAAGGACAATGTCACAGGCATCCTCATGCCCTCCTCCTGGTCCACCGTCCACTCCGTCAATGACGCAGTAACCCTCGCGGACAATCTTGGAATAAAATACCACATCGTCCCCATCAGCGCCGTCTACGACCGGTTCATGAAAGAGACCGAGCCCCTTTTCGAGGGAGACTTCCACTGGGACACCACCCAGGAGAACCTCCAGGCCCGCATCCGCAGCACCATCCTGATGATTTACTCCAACCGGCACAGGGCCCTGCTCCTGAACACCACCAACAAGAGCGAGCTCTCGATGGGCTACGGCACTCTCTACGGTGACCTCTGCGGCGCCCTGATGGTCATCGCCGACCTCTACAAGACGGAAGTCTACGAGATGGCCGCATGGATTAACCGGAACGGCGAGGTCATCCCCTCCTCCACCATCGCCAAGGCTCCCTCCGCCGAACTCAAGGAGGGCCAGAAAGACACCGACTCGCTCCCGCCCTACGATATCCTTGACCCCATACTCTACCGTCTCAACGAGGAAGGTATGAGCGCGGAACAGATTTTGCAGGAAGGTGTGGACAAGGAGCTTGTGGAGAGAATCATCCGGCTCAGAAAGGCCGCGGCATTCAAGGTTCACCAGCTGGCTCCCATGATCAAGGTCAGCACCGCCCCCCTCCTGGACAGGAGCAAATGGGTGGAGCCGGCAGAACAATAATTTAAGGAACAATGGAAATTCTAATCGCAGCAATCATCTTCGTAGGCCTCGCGGTCTTCATCATGTGCTTCAACATCATCTTCAGAAAGAAACCGTTTCCTGACAGCGAGATAGGGCACAGCAAGGAGCTCCGCAAGCGGGGCATCGTCTGCGCCAAGGAGGAGGAGATGAAGCTCTGGGGACCGAAGCGCGGCTCCGCAGCCTCCTGCGACGGAGCATCCTGCGCAGACTGCGGCCTCAACGCCCTGGGCAGCTGCGGACAACAGCAGAAACAACAGTAACAGACAGAGAGCAGAGATTAAGAGAATATGAGTTTAGTAGCCATAGTAGGACGACCCAACGTAGGTAAATCGACACTTTTCAACCGCCTTGTAGGCATGCGCCAGGCCATCGTCGACGAGACGGCCGGAGTCACCCGCGACCGCCATTACGGTCAGTGCGAGTGGTGCGGCACCACATTCTCGGTGGTGGATACCGGCGGATACACCTCCAACTCGGAGGACGTCTTCGAGGAGGAGATCCGCAAGCAGGTGATGATAGCCATCGAGGAAGCCGACGTGATCCTCTTCCTCGTGGAGGTAGGCACAGGAATCACCGACTTCGACGAGGAGATAGCCGATATCCTGCGCCGCAGCGCCAAGCCGGTCCTGCTGGTGGTCAACAAGGTGGACAACGCCGAGAAGCGTTTCGACTCATATCAGTTCTACTCCCTGGGCCTGGGCGATCCCTGGGACATATCCTCGGCCAACGGCAGCGGCACCGGCGACATGCTGGACAGGCTTGTCTCCATGCTGCCGGCCGACAAGCCCGCCGAGGATCCGCACGCCGGAGTCCCCCGCATCGCCATCGTAGGCCGCCCCAATGCCGGCAAGTCATCCATCACCAATGCTTTCCTGGGTGAGGAACGCAATATCGTCACCCCTGTGGCCGGCACCACCCGCGACGCCGTGGAGTCGTACTACAACAAATTCGGGCACGAGTTCATCCTCGTGGACACAGCCGGCCTCCGCAAGAAGACCAAGGTCAGCGAGGACCTGGAGTTCTACTCCGTGATGAGGGCCATCCGCGCCATAGAGCACTCCGATGTCTGCATCCTGATGATAGACGCCCAGTTCGGAGTCGAGGCCCAGGACATGGCCATATTCAACCTGATCCTCAAGAACAGCAAGGGCTGCGTAGTGGCCGTCAACAAGTGGGATCTCATCGAGAACAAGACCAACAATACGATGAAGGAATATGCCGAGGCCATCCGTAAGCGGCTCGCCCCCTTCAGCGATATACCGGTCATCTTCACCTCAGTCATCAAAAAGCAGAGAATCCTCGACGTACTGGACGCCGCAGCCAGGGTATGGGACAATTATTCCCAGAAAATACCCACTTCCACCCTCAACGAGGTAATGCTGGAAGAGATTGAGAACTACCCTCCCCCTTCGACAAAGGGCAAATTCATAAAGATAAAGTATGTGACACAGCTGCCGACTCCCTGCCCCTCCTTTGCTTTCTTCTGCAACCTGCCCCAGTACATCGGGGCCCCGTACAAGAGGTATCTGGAGAACAAGTTGCGCAGCCACTTCGATTTCACCGGCTGTCCCATCCGTATTTTCATGCGCCAGAAATAGTCTGTGCGTCATAGCGGGCAATCTGCGGCGCCATTTTC
>HF990417.1:30924-96577 GCA_000432775.1 Alistipes sp. CAG:831 | reverse complement strand
AGTAAATGACCGAACCGCGATACCGCAGACAACGCAGCAGTTCGCCGCTCTGAAGCGTTTACTACTGTTTTTCGATTTTGAGCTGCTCTATATAATTGCCTGAATCGTTGGTCTTGACGAGGATAGTAACCGTAAAGATGTTACCGCCACTGTCCAGATTGCCCACTGCGTATTCCATGGGATAGGTTCCGCTCTTGTAGACTATCTCGAAGTTACGCGGGGTATAGTTGGTGAAAAAGTTACGGATTATCTGGCGGGCCTGGGAACGGCTGCAGTTGGAGATGGTGCCCATGACATTGACCTGAAGGTTGTCCGCGAACCAGGCCGCAAGGCACTCCGCATCACCCCGCTGAAGATACTTGGCGATAGGAACAAACACGCTGCTCTCTCCTGCACTGTCGGAGGTCATGTCCGTCAAGTTCTGAGACACGCCCGGCAGCGGAAAAAGAGACAGAAGTCCAAAGATTAAAACCAATCTGTTCATCGTATTGTTCCGATTTTTGTTCACTCATTAGCAAAATTCAGGCCAATTGTGGTGCAAATTTTGCTACATTTGTAGTCTAAACAGGCATACTGCATGAAAATCACCCTGATAACTGTTGGTAAAACCTCTTTCGACTTCGTAAAAGAGGGTATGGCCATGTACGAGAAACGCATCGGCCGCTACCTGAATTACACCAGGGTGGAGATTCCAGCGCTGTCCGGAACAGCTTCATTGTCACCGGAGGAGATCAAAGAGAAGGAGGGCGGTCTCATTCTTAAGAAAATAAAAGAAGGGGACCGGGTAATTCTGCTGGACGAGAAGGGGCGGCGGTACACCTCCACGGCCTGGGCGTCCTGCCTGGGCAGGCTCATGGACTCCGGCTGCAAAAGCCTGGTCTTCGTAATCGGGGGAGCGTACGGTTTCTCTCCCAAGGTGAGGGAGACCGCATCGGGAATGCTGTCCCTGTCGGACATGACATTCTCCCACCAGATCATAAGGCTGTTCTTCACCGAGCAGCTTTACCGCGCAATGACCATCCTGCGGGGCGAGCCCTACCACAACGAATAGACTGCACGAGCCATGAGGACATTGTTCAAAGACATAAGCCGCCTGATCTCCGACAACCGGATCTCAATATTCTGGTTGCTGGCCATGTGCTGCTTCATGCTGTCATTCTTCAACCTCGCACCCTCATCCTCCAGCAGAAAGGCGGACCGGGTGGAGAGGATGCTGCACAAGAGGGAGAATGTCCTGGAGCGGTACGTTGAGAGGGCTTTCGAGACACCGGCGGAGGAATGGCTGGAATTCGATGAATTCCCGGAGGACATGGTGCTCTACAGGTACGTCGGCTCACAGCTGCAGAGCTGGGTCAATACCTTCCCCATAAGCAACGACGACATAAACCTCCACTCCTCCTGGTACCGCATCCATGACCTGAGGAACCGCAATATCTTCAATATTCCCCTTGCCTTCCTGAGCGAAAGCTCCCAATACGTCAATCTTGGACATTCCTGGTATATAATAAAGGTGTACGTCAGGGACGACATCACCATTATAGGAGCTATTGAGGTGATGAAGCAGTATTCATCCGAGAACTCGGTCCTGCGCAATACCGTCAACCGCCACCTGGGGCTCAACCGTTCCTACATAACTGCCCCCGCCTACATCAACGACACGGATGTGATATACACCTCGGACGGGACTCCGGCATTTTCCCTGCTGCGCACAGAAAGTCTCACCGACAGCAACCACCGCTCGTCCGGAATGCGCTGGATCGCCCTGCTGATGGCCCTGCTGGCCATACTCTCCTTCCAGAGCAGATACAAGAATATCGTTTCCATGTATTTTACCCTCGGCGGCATATTCATCATGCAGATATGCTCCTTCATGATGATCAAGGATATACCCGTGGATTCCGAGATATTCTCTCCCATGCTCTACGCCGACGGCAACTTCAACTCCTTCGGAGCGCTGATGGTGTTCCACATATTCATCCTGCTGTACTGTATCGCGGTCTACATCTCCAGAAAGAATATAATTAAGGACATCTGGAACTCCAGACCGGTTGCACGCAACATCAAGGCCGCAGCTTTAGGTCTGGCAATCATAGGCATCGCAGTCTATATCCACATCACGTTCCGTTCCCTGATCCGCAACTCCAGCATCAACTTCGACCTGTTCCAGATCAACAATATCTCCATATATACCATAGGTACCTATCTGATGTACGGTCTTCTATTCCTGGCCGTGCTCCTGCTGCTCAACATTTTCATTCCCACCGCCAGCAGAACCTACCGTCTCAGGCGCAAACGTCATTCGAAGCGGCTCATACTGGGGTACGTCCTGGCAGTCTCGATATATACGACAGCCTGCGTGGAGATATTCAGCTTCCAGAAAGAGTGCGAGAACATCCGGGTGCTCACAGGACGTCTGGCCATAGAGCGGGACCTGTCCCTGGAGATGCAGCTGCAGTCCATTGAGAAGAGCATCATATCCGACCCTCTGGTGCGCCGGCTCACGGGCAATCCGGAGTATGAGAGCATCATCCTCAACCGACTGGCTGAACGGTACTTCTTCAACATCCTGCCTGAATACAACATCCGCCTTGCCGTCTGCAACCGCTACCAGAGCATCCTTACCGAGGACTATTCCGGACCGGTCAACTGCTTCGAATACTATAAGAACATCATCGACAATTACGGAGTAAGACTGTCCGACAAGTCGGCTTTCTACTATCTGGACTACTTCCGCAACAACATCAGTTACCTGGGAGCCTTCAGTATCCTCCGCGGAGGCATGCGCTATGACCTGTATCTGGAAATCGACTCCAAGACCAATTCCGACAACATCGGCTATCCCTCGTCCCTGCTGGACAACATTACCCCGGCAGCCAACACCGTCCGCTACCCGTACTCCCTGGCCAAATATCACAACGGACGCCTCACGAGCCACCAGGGACGCTACAACTTTCCGGTCTCCATCAACGTATACAGCTACGAGGAGGGCTTCTCCCACTACTTCCTGGAGGGAACGGTACTGTTTGTAAACAAGCTGCCAGGAACCAACATGATAGCCGTGAGCCGGCCGGCCAGAGGATTCCTACCCACTGCCATATCATTCTCCTACCTGATGCTGTGCTTCGGGCTGCTGCTGATTGCCCTGCCGCATCTGTTCCGCAAACGCAACCGGGAGTCCCTCTTCCGGCCCAAGCACTCATTCCGGATGAAAATGACCGTGCTGCTTACCGCCTCCATGGTAGTGGCACTTATAATCATGGCCATCGGCAGCGTGGTGATCCTCATAGGCTACGTCAACGGCAACAATAACATAATGATGGAGGAGACCCTGCTCTCAGTCCAGAGCACTCTTACCAAAATGACCCGCACCACAGAGAACTACGACGAACTCAATACCGCTGAGGTGTACAATGCCATGAATGCCGTAGCTCAGAACTCCCAGGTGGACATCAACCTGTTCGCTCCCGACGGACACCTGATCCGCACCACCAAGCCGGATGTCTTCAACGAATATCTGGCCAGCGCCAGAATGAATCCGCAGGCCTACTACGAGCTGGTCTACAAAAAGCGCATGCAGGTTATCCAGGAAGAGACCATTGCCACACTCAACTACTACTCCCTGTACACTCCCATTTACAATGAGAAAGGGACACTGCTGGCCATTGCCAACATTCCTTTCTTCGTCAATGACACCAACTTCGAGTACGATGCCACTCCCATCATCGCGGCCATTGTCAACCTGTACCTCATACTCATCATCATAGCCCTCTTCGCGGGCATCACCATGTCCAACTCCATAACAATGCCTCTGAAAGAAATCAGCCGCAACATGCAGGCCATGGACATCACCCACAAGGCAGAACACATCAACTACCGGGCCGACGATGAGCTGGGACTGCTGGTCAAGACCTACAACCAGATGATTGACGACCTTGACCGCAGTGCCAAGAAACTGGCCCAGAGTGAGAGGGAAGAAGCCTGGAGCCAGATGGCCCGACAGATAGCACACGAGATAAAGAACCCGCTGACCCCCATGAAGCTGAAGATCCAGCATCTCGTACGGATGAAAGCCCAGGGACATTCCGACTGGCAGAACAATTTCGACTCCCTGGCCTCCACGCTCATAGAGCAGATAGACATCCTGTCCAACATCGCTAGTGAATTCTCCAATTTCGAAAAGTTCTACACTGATGAGGAGACTGAATTCGACCTGGTGGAAGTCCTCACAAGGCAGAAAATCCTGTTCGAAAACCGGGACAATATAGAAGTGAATTTCCGCTGCAACGTGGACAGAGCCATAGTCCTGGCAAGAAAAGAACAGATAACCAGAACTTTCGTCAATCTTATCACAAATGCCGTACAGGCAGTGGAAAACAAGGAGAAAGGTATAATAAACATAACCCTGAATATGTCGGACGGACGCTACAGGACAGATGTGGAAGACAACGGCAGCGGTGTATCTGAAGAGAATCTGGACAAACTGTTCACCCCCAATTTTACGACCAAAACCAGGGGCTCAGGCCTCGGACTGGCCATCTGCAAGAGCATAGTGTCCCGCAGTCACGGAGACATCTTCTACACCAGGTCGCAGGAACTGGGCGGCGCGGACTTCACGGTCATCCTGCCTGCACACACCGAAGTATCTGAGGACTACACTTAGTTGGGCAGGGCGAACATTATCACGTCGTCCTTGGTGATGCGGGCGTTGGAGAGAATCAGCAGACGCTCCACGACGTTGCGCAGTTCCCGGATATTTCCGCTCCAGGCGTGATTGCAGAGTTCATCTACGGCATCGGCATCTATCTCCTTGACCGGCTTGCCAGACTCCTGGGATATCTGCCTGATGAAATGATCTATCAGCATCGGAATGTCCTCCCTCCTCTCGGCCAGCGAAGGCACGCGGATGACAATGACGCTGATTCGGTGATAGAGGTCCTCGCGGAAGTTACCCTTCTCGATCTCCTCCTTCAGGTTCTTGTTTGTAGCGGCCACGACCCTTACGTTGACAGTGATGTCCTTGTCGCCGCCGACCTTTGTCAGCTTGTTCTCCTGCAGCACGCGGAGCACCTTGGCCTGGGCCGCCAGCGACATGTCGCCTATCTCGTCCAGGAAGAGGGTACCGCCGTCGGCCTGCTCGAACTTGCCCTTGTGCTGCTTCTGGGCCCCGGTGAAGGCCCCCTTCTCGTGCCCGAACAGCTCGCTCTCTATCAGCTCACCGGGGATGGCGGCACAGTTGACCTCTATGAAGGGCATTGAGGCACGATCGCTCTTTTCATGCAACCATCTGGCCACCAATTCCTTACCCGTGCCGTTGGCACCAGTAATCAGCACTCTTGCATCTGTCGGGGCCACCCGGTCTATCATATTCTTGATGCGGACGATAGCCGGAGACTCTCCGATAATTTCCTGCACGCCACCGACCTTTTTCTTGAGTATCTTGGTTTCACGGACGAGGGACCCCTTATCCGTAGCATTTTTCAGAGTAATGAGTATTCTATTGAGGTCCAAAGGCTTCTGTATGAAGTCGAATGCACCTTTCTTAATGCACTCCACCGCCGTATCTATCGATCCGTGACCCGAAATCATCACGACTGGAGTCTCATTGCCGCTCTCGACCAGCTTGTCCAGCACTTCCACCCCGTCCATACCGGGCATCTTGATGTCGCAGAAAATCACATCGAAATTGGTTGCGGCAGCGGCCTCGAGTCCGGAAGCCCCGTCCTCGGCCAGCGTTATCTGATGTCCCTCGAACTCGAGAATCTCCTTGAGTGTATTGCGGATGCTCCGCTCGTCGTCTATTATCAATACCTTCATGGCTTTTCAGAATTTTACGCAGACAAATATACAACTTTAATGCCGTAATCCATGCAAATCCCCATCACCCTCCTTCCTCAAATGCCGCCAGTGTCCTGCCGTCCCTCTACTGACCGGATACGGCATAACACCACCGCAAGAGCAAGAGAATGAAAAGGCCGCACGGGCACTTTTCAGAAATCTCTGATAATCCAATGGTTAGGAAAACAGGCCGTGGACGCTGGCGGTTTCAAACGGGACGAAAGCACGCGGCCTTCGGGCTAACATCTGACAATCAAGCAATTGCAAAAGACCCCCGTGCGGGCAGTTCAAAAAATCAGAACGAGGGCATCAGCCGCAGAGCACCCCGAAGATATAGGTCTGCCCCGTGCGGCGGCACCGGCAGCGTGTGGGAATGGGACGGTCCGGAGGAGCCTGCCGTGCAATTATTCCTCCGAAATCCATCCGTATCTGAGCGAGTTTTCGTACCTTTGTCGACTATTCGAGTTATGGAACAGTTTATAGTATCTGCCAGGAAATACAGGCCGGACACTTTCGAGTCACTTATAGGCCAGGAGAACATCGCAAGGACCCTGAAGAACTCCATCATAAGGGGCCAGCTCGCCCACGCCTACCTCTTCTGCGGACCGCGCGGAGTAGGCAAGACCACCACTGCCAGGATATTCGCAAAGTCGATCA
Organism: Alistipes sp. CAG:831; assembly: GCA_000432775.1. GTDB lineage: Bacteria > Bacteroidota > Bacteroidia > Bacteroidales > UBA932 > Coprenecus. The sequence goes on along the minus strand of HF990417.1, from coordinate 90,085 downwards.
ACTGCCTCAATCCGGGGCCGGACATGGAGCCGTGCGGCAAGTGCGAGTCCTGCCTGTCATTTGCCGAAGGCCGGTCCTACTGCATCCACGAGCTGGACGCGGCCTCCAACAACTCGGTGGACGACATCCGCAACCTCACCGACATGGTCCGGATACCACCCCAGGTCGGCAAATACAGCGTCTACATCATCGACGAGGTACACATGCTGTCCTCGGCGGCCTTCAATGCATTCCTCAAGACCCTCGAGGAGCCGCCGGCCCACGCCATCTTCATCCTGGCCACCACCGAGAAGCACAAGATACTCCCGACCATCCTCTCCCGCTGCCAGACCTTCGACTTCAACCGGATCAGCGTCCCCGACATCGTGCGCAACCTGGAGAGCATCGCCTCCAAGGAAGGCATCACCATAGACAATGAGAGCCTCCACGTCATAGCAGTCAAGGCCGACGGGGCCATGAGGGACGCCCTCACGATATTTGACCAGATAGTGGCCTTCTGCGGGAAGGAAGTCCGTTACGAGGATGTCATCCGCGACCTCAACGTCCTGGACTACGAATACTATTTCAAGATAATAGACAATTCGCTTTCCGGGGACTACACCTCATCCCTCCTCCTGCTCGACGAGATCCTTTCCAAAGGATTCAATGCCCTCTACTTCGTATCAGGGCTCAGTTCCCACTTCAGGGACCTGCTTGTATGCAAGAACTCGGCCGGCTCAGCCCTGCTGTCGCTGCCGCCCTCCCTCATAGAGCGTTACCGCGAACAGGCGGCACGGTGCTCAGTCCAGTTCATCTTCTCCTCGCTCAATATTACAATGGCATGTGAGGCGTCCTACAGACAGAGCGGCAACCAACGGCTGCTCATCGAGTTCGCCCTGATGCGTCTGGCCGAGAAAGCAGCTGTTGGCCAACAGCCCCAGCCTGTATCTCCGCCGCATACCGCTGCACAGACTGCACCGGCTGCAACCGTCCAGGGACCGCAGCCAGTACCCNNCCAGGGACCGCAGCCAGTACCCGCTGCGCCGGCGGCCGGTCCGTCTTCCGCAACAGCCGCGACATCCGAAGCTGCCGGTCCGGCACCCCAGCCGACACCTGCCAGTGCCCAGCAGAAACCGGTCCAGCCCCAGCCTGCCGCAAAACTTCCCGGCCTGTCCATCAAGAACCTGATGTCCAAAGCTGAGAAACAGGGATCCTCCGGAGCCCCCACAGATGCAGCCGCCCTGACCGACGAACCTCTGACCTTCGAGTCCATGATGAACGCATGGCAGGACATGGCCGACATGGAGAAGTCCTCGGGCCGAAGTTCCCTGGCCACCGCCATGCTCCACCGCAGCCCCGGCATAGATATTGAGGCAGCCACCCTGACATTCTTCGTGAGCAACAGCGCACAGCAGGAATGGATCCGCGAGAAGGCCCTCATGAGGATGGAGGCGACACTGCGCAAGAAATTAAAAAACAGCAAAGTAAAAATAGACGTACAGATATACGAATCCCCCGCCGGACAGAAGGATTCCACGCCCTATATGCCGGTGGACAAAGCCAAGTTCCTGGTAGCCAAGCAGCCGGAGCTCAACGAACTGGTCAAGGACCTGGAACTGGACGTGAAATAACGTAATAATACCGACGATGAAACTCTACAGCGAGAACCTGGTTAAGAAATACGGAGCCCGCACAGTCGTAAAGGGCGTATCGATAAATGTTGAGCAAGGCGAGATCGTAGGCCTGCTCGGTCCCAACGGAGCCGGCAAGACTACGAGTTTCTACATGATAACCGGCCTGATCAAGCCCAACGACGGGCACATCTTTCTCGACGACGAGGAGATTACCGACCTTCCGATGTACCGCCGCGCCCAGAAGGGGCTGGGCTATCTGGCCCAGGAGGCATCGGTCTTCCGCAAGATGTCGGTCGAGAACAACATAATGTCCGTCATGGAATTCTCCAAGTTTTCCAAGAAAGAAAGACGCGAGCGTCTGGAATCCCTGATCGACGAGTTCGGCCTGGCAAAGGTGCGCAAGAGTTACGGTATCCAGCTCTCGGGAGGTGAGCGCAGACGCTGCGAGATCGCCAGGGCCCTGGCCATCGACCCCAAGTTCATCCTCCTGGACGAGCCCTTCGCCGGAGTCGACCCTATCGCCGTCGAGGACATCCAGCACATCATAGCCAAGCTCAAGACCAAGAATATAGGCATCATCATCACCGACCACAACGTCCACGAGACCCTGGCCATCACCGACCGCGCCTACCTCCTTTATGAGGGCAGCATCCTCGAGAGCGGTACCGCCGAGGAACTCGCCAGCAATCCCGAAGTCCGCAAGAAGTACCTCGGACAGAACTTTGAGCTTAGAAAAGCGGTGCTCAGACCCCGTGATTAGGCCTGTATATTCAAATTTTTCATATATTTGCGCACTATTTTTTCAGATTTATGGCAACAACAGCAGATTTCAAGAACGGACTGTATTTCAACTACGAAGGAAAACCAGTATCTATCATCTGGTTTCAGCATGTAAAACCCGGTAAAGGCCCCGCATTCGTGAAGACCAAGCTCCGCAACCTGGAGAACGGCAAAATCCTCGACAGGACCTTCACAGCCGGAGAGAAGATTGAGCCCATCAATGTGGAGCGCAGGCCCTACACCTATCTGTACAAGGATGATATGGGCTTCAACTTCATGCACACCGAGACTTACGAGCAGGTAAGTATCCCCGAAGAGATGGTGGAGAACGCCGACCTGATGAAGGAGGGTCAGTATGTGGAGATGATGTTCCTCGCCGATGAGGAAAAGTGCCTCACATGCGAGCTTCCCACCTACGTGGAGCTGGAAGTGACCTATACAGAGCCCGCAGTGAAGGGTGACACAGCATCGAGCAACGCACTCAAGGCCGCTACTCTGGAGACCGGCGCCGAGATTATGGTTCCCCTGTTCATCAACCAGGGTGACAAGATCCGCGTCAACACAGTGGACCGCAGCTACGGCGAGCGCGTGAAAGAGTAAACAGTAAGTGACAGCGTACTGAAACTAACCTAGGAAAAGACTGTCGAATCGGGTCTCCGGCGCAGTACCGGTCAGACCCTTTTTTTGTGGATCACGGCCAGTCCGTCGCGTACAGGGATGACTGCCGCCTCCACCCGGGAATCCGTGGAGACAGTGTGGTTGAAATCCAGGATAGCACTGGTCTGACGGTCCGCGGGAGGGGTCTCAAGACTGGTCTTGCCGCTCCATAGCACGTTGTCTGCCAATATGTAGCCTCCGGGAGCCACCTTGTCGAAAACCAGGTCATAGAATCTGTGGTACAACCGTTTGTCCGCATCGATATAGACTATGTCATATGGTCCGGGAAGAGACGGGATGATATTGAGGGCATCTCCTGCATGACAGCGGATTCTGCCGTCCGACAGCATTCCGGCCATGTCGAACGCACGGAGGAATATGTCGGTCATCTCGTCATCCTTCTCTATGGTGTCCACTGTCCCGTTATCCTGCAGCCCGCGGGCGAGGCAAAGGGTAGCATATCCGGTAAAAGTTCCTATTTCGAGTACGGCCCGCGGCCTGACCATCATGGAAAAGGCCTGAAGGAAACCACCCTGCACGCCGTCTGACAACATCCTGTAAGACTTCGTCCTCAGATGCGTCTCCCTCTCGATGAAGGCCAGTGCTTCCTTGAGCCGGTTGATGTCCATAACGGATTACGAGTAGATGAGCCTTGACATGGCATCCGGATTGAAGACCTCCTCGGCCACCTTGCGCAGGTCCTCGGCCGTGACAGCCTCCACGAGCGCGGCAGATTCGCTGTTGCTTATCACCCGACCGTAGGTCATTAGGCTTTTGCCCATGGACAGTACCTGCGCCTCCCCGTTGTCCGAGGCTATGGCCATCTGCCCCAACAACTGTTTTTTCGCCCAGTTCAGGGCACGGGTCGAGAGCAGGTCCTCACGCAGGGAGGTCAGCACACGCCCGGTCAGGGACAGGCACCGGTCCAGGTTGGAACGGTCGCAGCCGAAATATATCGTGGCAATACCGGCATCCGAATACAGACCGTAGGATGCATCCACGCTGTAGACAAGGCCGTAGCGCTCGCGCAGCAGCAGGTTGAGCCTGGAGTTCGCAACCGGACCTCCCAGAATATTGACCAGCAGACTAAGTGAAATGCGCCGGCTGTCGTAGGCAGAGTATGCCCTGGCGCCGAGAATGCAGTGCGTCTGATGATTGCGCCTGCTGACAGTGCGGACGAAGGGAGGATTGACCTTCAGCAGTTCCGGTTCACCGGCGGTTGTACCGGACGGACTGTCCGTCTCCGTCAGAGCGGCCTCCTCCTGCCACGAGTATTTTTCCAGGGACCTTTCCACCATCTCCCGCACCCTGCCTTCGTCCATATCCGCCACTGCCGTGAAATACATGTTCTCATCCCTGAACATTTTCCTATAATAGTCTGCCACGACCTCCCTGTCAGCCTTGCGGAGATATTTTGCCTTGCCCAGAACCGGCATGGACAGCGGGGTGCCTTCGAAGATTATCTCCTCGAAGTCGTCGTATATCTGCTCGGCGGGAGAGTCCCTGTATGTGTTTATCTCCTCCAGCACCACACTCCGCTCCTTGTCTATTTCCTTCTCCGGGAACGTACATCTGAAAGCTATGTCCATCAGCAGGTCCACGGCCCTGCGCAGGTCCTCCTTGAGGACAGTGGCGTGGATGACGGTTTCTTCCTTAGTGGTATAGGCGTTGAGCTCGCCTCCCAGTTTCTCGATATAGGAGTTGACTGTCCCGGCGCTGCGGGTCTCGGTACCCTTGAAGAGCAGGTGCTCGGTGAAATGGGCAAGTCCTCCCCGTCCGGCATCCTCATATCTGGTGCCGGTCCTGACATGCAGGGCGCAGTAGGCTACAGGGGACAGGCTGCGCTTGAAGGCAAATCTCATTTTTCCTCTTTGGCTGCCACTACCGTTTTGAACTCAGGGGTAATGAGCTTCGATATACGCTTGAGGTCGGATTTCAGGAATCCGGGGCCTTTCTTCTCAGAGATCCTGTGGCGTTTCCAGTAGAGAAGTTCGTAAGTATCGGCGCTGATAATCATCTTGTAGCAGTATGCCTTGCCGTAAATCTCCGAAGGTGCGACCACCAGAGACACCATGGTGCGGGGTGTACCGTCCTTCAGGGCCTGGTCGATGACGTCCTGCTCCACTTCCTCGGCACGGCCTCTGAACATGCGCTCGAATTCCTGCATGGCCGGAATGTATACGAGGTCTCCCTTGCGGAAGAGCACTTTGGTATCGCGGCTCTTCTCGAAGACCCCTGTCTGGACCGTACCGTTCCTGGATGGATAGATGCGGCCGTCGACTATCTTCTGCAGATAGTTCTGGATGATATTCATATAGGCGGGAAGGTAGGAGTAGATGCGGTCGCTGCCGTTATCCGCAGGGAAAAGCGGAAGAGATATCAGTTCCGGCATAGCGGAGATATTGCCAGCGGCCTTCTCATTCCCCTTGAGGAAGCATACGAACTCCATGACAGGGTCGTTCTCGCTGCGGTGCATCTTGTCCAGACGCATCAGGAAATAGTAATTGGTGTCGCTCTTGATCCGGTCGAACTCCTCGTAGTCGCAGAACTCGAAGGGGGAGATATTCCAGCTCTTCTCCACTGCATTCTTGAATATCAGGTCAGTCATGGAGTTGTCACCGGCGATGACGACTTTGGTCATGCGGGCCGGAAGGTCTCCGTAGTATTCTCTGCCGGATTCGACTTTCTGCTCCTCGAACTGTTTGATCTCCATATCGGGACGGCTTTCCTGGGCCGTCATATTCATGGCCGCCAGCAGGGGCAGCAGGATGGCAAATGCTTTTTTCATTTCAGTCTTCTTTAATTTTCTGCAAAAGTAGATAAAATATGTGTATTTTTGTACTCATGTCATCACCTGTTATCATAGCCGTCGACGGTTACTCTTCCACCGGCAAGAGCACATTCGCCAAAGCTATAGCGAAAGAGCTGGGCTATATCTACATAGACACCGGTGCCATGTACCGGGCCGTTACTCTTCTGGCTCTCAGAAAGGGCTGTGTATCCAAAAATAATACCATAGATGAGGCCGCGCTGCGCACAGTCCTGTCGAATCCAGGGCAGGCAGAGATAACCTTCAGGGCATCAGGACCAGGAGGGGGCAGTGAGACATGGCTGAACGGGGAAAATGTCGAGCGCGACATCCGCTCCATAGAGATTTCCAGAGTGGTGAGCCACATCGCGGCAGTACCCATGGTAAGGGAGTTCGTGGACAGGAGCCTGCATGAGATAGGGGCCGGGAAGGGAGTGGTGATGGATGGCCGGGATATCGGAACCGCTGTATTTCCGGACGCAGAAATCAAGATATTCATGACGGCCAGACCGGAAGTGAGGGCCATGAGACGGTTCGAGGAGATGCGCTCCAAGGGACAGGAGACCCCCTATGAGGAAGTTCTGAACAATATCAGGGAACGGGACTACATCGACGAGCACCGGAAGACAGCACCCCTCACACGCGCTGCCGATGCGGAACTGCTGGACAACAGCGACATGACTGTCGGAGAGCAGGTACAGTGGTTCAGGGATCTATTAAAGCGGAGGCACCTATGCGGGTTCTGATAGACAGCGGCTCAGGCTGTTGCAACGGAGTCGGCCGGGCCATCTCCACAGCCGAAAAATACCTGAGCAGCCACGAGCGGCTTTTTTCCCTGGGGGCAATAGTCCACAATGACGCGGAAATCCAGCGTCTGGCAGGCCTCGGCCTTCGGACCGTGGGCTACTCGGACCTGCCGTCCCTGCGCGGTTCCACCGTTCTCATCCGGGCGCACGGAGAGCCGCCTACGACCTATGCCCTGGCCCGCGATGCCGGGGTATCGATCATAGACTGCACGTGCCCGGTAGTCCTCGCCCTACAGAAAAAAATCGCCTCCAAATATGCGGAACTATCCTCCCTTGGAGGGCAGGTACTGATTTTCGGGAAACGCGGACACGCCGAGGTCAACGGACTGACAGGACAGACTGACGGGCACGCCGTTGTGGTGGAGGATATTGCCGACCTCGACCTGAAGCTCAGCTCCCGGGCAGTCATACCCTCCCGTCCGCTGGCGCTTTTCTCCCAGACGACAAAGGACCCCGAGGAATTCGCCGTTCTGGCCAAGAGGCTGCGGGAGGCAGCCGATGCTGCCGGCAATCCGGATGTTGAGGTTTACGACACCATCTGCCGGCACGTCTCCTCACGACACAGGGCACTCCGGGATTTCGCCGCATCATGCTCAGTCATCATCTTCGTATGCGGCCGCGAGAGTTCCAACGGCAAGGTCCTCTTCGAGCTCTGCCGGTCGGTCAATCCCCGTTCGTACAAGGTAGAGAGTGCTGACGAGATTCCTGAGAGCATCTTCAGGCCGGACGACACCGTCGGCATCTGCGGAGCCACCTCCACCACCCGCTGGCAACTCGAAAAGGTAGCTGCCGCTATCTCCGACAAGTAGATACAGATTACTTACGGGTCAGACGCGAGGCAGCCTCGCGTACAGCTTCCCGTGCCAGGAAACGGGCCGCGGCATGCTCGGATTCGCTCATGGAGTCCTTGAAGGCCGGCATATCGGCTTCTGCAAGAGGCTCAGCAGGAGGAGACTCCATCTTGAGAGGATTGATGGGCGTGCCGTTCTTCCAGATACGGAAATCCAGGTGCGGACCGGTGGAGTAGCCGGTGCTGCCCACGTAGCCGATGACCTGACCCTGACGCACCCGGTCTCCCACATTCAGTCCCTTGCCATAGCGGGACAGATGCAGATAGGCTGAAGTGTACACAGAGTTGTGCTTTATCTTCACCATATTGCCCTCAGCCCTCTTGTATCCCTTGTAGACCACCACTCCGTCACCTATGCTCATGACCTCGGTACCTGTAGGGGCTGCATAGTCTATGCCGGTATGCGAACGGACCTTACGTGTAATGGGATGCCTGCGGCTGTAGGTGAAGCCGGAGCTGATGCGGGTATAGCTGAGAGGAGCGCGGAGAAAGGCCTTGCGCATGCTCTCTCCCTTCTCGTTCCAGTAATAGTTTCCGGTGCCGTTGTCAAACCAGTAGGCCTTGAAGGAATCCCCTCCGTGCCGGAACTCGGCATAGAGCACCCGCTCCACATCCAGTATCTCTCCGTCGCACATGGTCTTCTCATACACGGCCTTGAAGGAGTCACCCTTCTGCAGGCCGAAGAAGTCGATGCTCCAGGCGTAGATGTCCGCCAGGGAGACAGCCAGCAGGGCCGGAGCTCCGGCGTCAATGATATCCTGCCACAGGGAGTACTGTATCTCCACCTCGACATAGTCCACCACCTTTGAGATATCCTTCTCAAACACCTGCACCGAAAGGGAGTCCCGCAGAGAGAATACCACATAGGACGCATTGTCCTTCTCGTAGACCACATACGCCAGCGTATCCGGCTCACCCGGAGCGTAGTAGGCGTGATAGTGGTAGCCGACCTTGATCTGACGCATGTCGAAGACCCCCTTGGACTTGGTGTCCAGGGCATAGATATCGCCCTGCGATGCCCCCAGACGGGTCATCAGAGTGGAGAAGAACTCTCCGCGACGGATGGAGCCCTCCACCTTGCGGTAACGGGAGATAGGAATATTGTACTCGTAGACTTCCTGAGCCGAATCCGCCGGAGCACATTCAGATGTCTCCTCAGCCGGACTTTCAGCGGCGGATACCGGCATTTTCTGCTCCCTCACCCTCCGCCGTTCTTCCCGAAGCTCCTGTCTTTCCTCTTTCCGGATATCTCTCTCACTGCGGTCGGGCAGAGCCCAGAAGGCAAAGATTATCAGCAAGATTACGAATTCGACGGCCAATGTCCCGACGATGCCGTACATCACACCCTTGAATAGTCTGTCCGTCAATAATTTATCCTTGAATTCACGAAGTTTCATGTAACAAAATTAGAAAATATTTTCAAATTGTGGAAAAAATTGTAATAAAGTGGAAAAATATGTAAAATCTTTTGTTAATTTTGCACCCATGACTAAGTTCGTAGGAGAATATAGGGCAAAGACCGACGACAAAGGCCGACTGGTATTTCCGTCAGCCTTCAAGTCCCTCATGGACAACACTCAGCCGTTGCGCCTGGTGGTGAAGAAGAATCTCTTCGCCCCCTGCCTCGATATTTACACCTACCAGGAATGGGAGCGCGAGTCCGAGGAAATAAAGTCCAGACTCAATTTCTTCAACCGCAATCACGCAGCCCTCTGGAGAGGCTACATGAGCGGTCGCGCAATGGTGGAGCCGGACGGCAAGCTGGGCCGCATCTCCATTCCCCGCCATCTTCTCGACAGCATAGGAGTGGAGAAGGAAGTGGTCTTCGCCGGCAACGACCATAAGATAGAACTCTGGGCCCGTGACAAATACGAGGCATCAGCCATGCCGGACGAGGAATTCACGGCGCTGGCAGAGGAAATACTGGGATAAGGAGCCACGTCAGGAAATAATGAGCGACACAACATATCACATACCGGTTATGCTCCGGGAGAGTGTGGACATTCTCGAGGTGAACCCCTGCGGTGTCTATGTCGACGCGACACTGGGCGGAGGAGGGCACAGCCGTGCCATTCTGTCCCGCCTGAGCCCTGAGGGCAGGCTCATCTGCCTGGACAGGGACCGGGATGCGATATCCAACGCGCCCCGGGACGAAAGGGTCACGGCAATCAAGACCAATTTCCGCTTCATCCATAACTACGTCCGCCTTCTGGGACACGATTATGGCGTAGACGGCATCCTGGCGGATCTGGGAGTATCCTCCCACCAGTTCGACACTCCGGAAAGGGGATTCTCCTTCCGCTTCGACGCGCCGCTGGACATGAGGATGAACGCCAGCGCCGGAGAGAGCGCCGCAGACCTGCTGAACACCTGCGACCAGGACCGCCTGGCCGACATTCTGCACATCTACGGAGAGGTGGAGAACAGCCGGAAAGTGGCCGCGCTGATCTGCTCTGCCCGCCAGAAAGGCCAGCTCCGCACCACCACCGATCTCAACACCGCTGTCCAGAACATTCTTCCGCCCGTAGCCCCGCACAAGACCCTCGCCCGCATTTACCAGGCCCTGAGAATCGAGGTCAACGGCGAGATGCGCAGTCTGGAGCATCTGCTCAAAGGCATTGCCCGCAGCCTCAAGCCCGGAGGCATTGCCGCCATTATCACCTACCACTCTCTGGAAGACCGCATGGTCAAGAATTTTTTCCGCTGCGGCAACCCCTCCGGCCGTCAGGAAACCGACATTTACGGCCGCAGATACGCCCCGTTCTCCGTGATCACCCGGAAACCAGTCCTCCCCTCCGAAGCCGAGATCTCGCAGAACACCAGGGCGCGCAGTGCCAAGCTCAGGGCTGCAAGGAAGGTAGGATTATGAAAAAAGGGCTTTTACAGAACATACTGGGAGGACAGATACTGGCAGGGGGAGCATTCTCCCGACATTGGAAATTCATCCTGTATATCTTCGCACTGGTAATTCTCTACATCAGCATCCACTTCGGCATCCGCAACACCATGCAGCGGATGATCAGCAACGAGGACACGCTGAGGAACCTGCGTTCCGAATATATGGGCAAGTACACCCGGCTGCTGTACACCGGCAAAAGGGGAGAGATAGAGCAGCTTCTGCAAGACAATTCACTTGATCTGACCGCACCCGTAAACCCGCCGGTCAGAGTAAAAATAGAGGAGGACTGATATGGAGGAGGAAGGAACAAATAAGATATTCGTCAAATTCTTCTTCGTCTACCTGTTCTTTCTGCTGATGGGCGCGCTGGCAGTGTTCGGCATCATCAAGGAACAGTTTCTGACCAAGGACCGGATCACTGTCGACGACCTCTACAAGGAGCAGGTGCTTGAGCCGGTCAGGGGCAGCATCCTGTCCTGGGACGGCAGACCCCTCGCCGTATCCATCCCGGTGTATGAGCTGCGCTGGGACTCGAAGGTAGCGGCAGACTCGGTATGGAGCAGCGGACTGGACTCCCTCGCCGAGGGCCTGGCCGGCATCTTCCGGGACAAGCCTGCCGAAGCATGGCGCAGGGAACTTTCAGCGGCCAGACGCAGCGGCAACCGCTACAAGCAGATAGGCAACAGAACGGTAGATTACGGAGAATTGAGTGAGATAGAAAGCCTGCCTATTTTCCGTCTGGGGCAGTTCGAAGGAGGCCTGATCATTATCAAGGACAGCGAGAGGGACCATCCCTACGGAAGTCTGGCCAACCGCACCATAGGCTCCATCAACGCCGTAGGGGAAGGAGCCGGCATCGAATACACTTACGATTACAGACTCAGGGGCGAGAAAGGCCATCAGACTGTCCACAGGGCTCTCGGAGGAGAGTGGCTGCCTGTCAACGGAGCTCCCTCGGTTCCGGCCGTGGACGGAGTGGACATCCGTACCACCATCGATGTCCGTATCCAGGAGGCTGCCGAGACAGAGCTGCGCCGCCAGCTGGCCATGAGCGATGTCCTGGAAGGCGGAACAGCTGTAGTCATGGACGTGGCTACCGGGGCCATACGCGGCATAGCCAACATGTACAAGCGCCGTGACGGCTCATTCGACGAATCGTACAACTACGCTACTTCCCACGCCACCGAACCCGGTTCCACCCTCAAGCTCGCGGCCCTGATGGCCATGATCGAGGACAGACACATAACCCTGGACACCGAGGTGGACGCAGGCAATGGAATATGGTACTACGGAGGAGTCAGGATAACCGACACGCATAGGGGCGGATACGGCAAACTTACAGCACTGGAGGCCTTCGAGAAGTCCTCCAACATAGCTTTTGCCAAGATGATAACCGAGTCCTACGGAGACGACCCCTCGGTCTACATCTCCCGCCTGCACAACATGAAACTGGTCGAGAAGCTCAATCTCGATATCGACGGAGAGGGCTACGCCTACATCGTCAGTCCCGGGGACAAGGACTGGTCCGTACCGTCCCTCGCCAGTCTCGGCTACGGATACGCCCTGACCCTGACCCCGCTGCATATCCTCACATTCTACAATGCAGTGGCAAACGGAGGCAAGATGATGCGTCCCTACTTCATCGAGGACTTCGAGAGGGACGGCATAGCGGTCGAGAAATTCGGTCCCTCGGTCGTAAGCGGTTCGATATGCTCCAAAAGCACGCTGGCAGATGTGCGCAAAGCCCTGCGCGGAGTGGTGGAGAACGGTACGGCCAAAATATGCAATGACCCCCGCTACGGGATAGCCGGCAAGACCGGCACGGCCAAAGTGGCTGTGAACGGGCGCTACGATGACGAGAACGGCTACCGGCAGTTCCAGGCCTCCTTCGCAGGATACTTCCCGGCAGATGACCCCAAATATTCCTGCATCGTGGTTCTTTACACCGGCAAGACGAGGGGAGACTTCTACGGAGCGACATGGGCGGCACCGGTATTCAAGCGCATAGCCGATAAGATATATGCGTCCCATCCCGAGTGGAATCCTCCTGTCTACGCCGGTGGAATGACTCCTCCGGACAACCCTTCCATTGCCTCCGGCCTGGGCGGCAGCAACGGGATGCCCGTAGACTTCCTGCCCATGAGTTCCAGGCCGTATCTCAAGGGGAAGAGCTGGGTGAGAATAGACGGGGGCAGCAACGGGGAACTGCCTGTAGTCTCCGACCTGAAAATAGAGAAAGGAATAGTCCCGGACGTCACTGACATGGGGCTCAAGGACGCCCTGTACCTGCTCGAGAATGAAGGTTACAAGGTATCGTTCAGCGGTTCAGGGAGGGTGTCCTCACAGACTCCGGCAGCAGGCACGGCCCTGGGACGCGGACAGAAAATAACACTTACGCTGAAATGACAGATACGATATGAAGCTTGAACATATATTAAAAGGTATAAAGACTGAAAGTACCGTCGGTACTCTGGATTTGGAGATATCCGACATCACCTCCGATTCCAGACAGTGCCGCCCGGGCTGCCTGTTCATCGCCATCGAGGGATTCGACAGCGACGGACACGACTATATCCTCAAGGCCGCCGATGCAGGTGCCGCCGCCGTGGTATACCAGAAACCCGAAGCCCTGGAGGGCATCACCGGCAGAGGCATGACCGCTGTCCGCGTGAAGGACTCCCGCGCCGCGACCCCCGGAATTGCCGGCAATTTTTTCTCCCATCCCAGCCGGGAGCTGCATCTGGTGGGCGTCACCGGGACCAACGGCAAGACCACCATTGCCACCCTGCTCTACCGTCTCTTCACCTCCCTCGGCTATTGCTGCGGCCTGCTCTCCACGATTGCCAACTACATCTGCGGGGAGAGATTCGAGACCACGAACACCACCCAGGATCCCGTCACCCTCAACCGGCTGATGCGGATGATGGCCGACAGAGGCTGCCAGTACTGTTTCATGGAGGTGAGCTCCCACGCCCTGCATCAGGGCCGGGTGGCGGGCCTTACTTTCCGGGGAGCCATATTCACCAACATAACCCACGACCACCTCGACTACCACAAGACATTCTCCGAATACATCCGCTGCAAGAAACTGCTCTTCGACTCCCTCGACCGCAACGCATTTGCCCTCATCAACTCGGATGACCGCAATGCTTCCGTCATGGTGCAGAACACGGCCGCAAAGGTCTACCGCTACAGCGAGGGCAGTATGGCCGAGTTCAAGGTCCGCATCGTGGAGCGCAGCCTGGAAGGCTACCTGCTGAGTCTGGACGGTACCGAGGTCTGGACCCGCTTCATCGGAGACTACAACGCCCATAACATCTGCGCAGTCTATGCTGCGGCCAGACTGCTGGGAGCCGGCAAGGAGGAGACTCTGAAGCAGATCAGCGCGATGGGGCCGGTAACCGGACGCATGGAATATATCAAGGGCAGACGCGGCATCACTGCCGTAGTCGACTACGCCCACACCCCCGACGCCCTGGAGAACGTGCTCAAGACCCTGCTGGAACTCAAGGGAGGCTCGCAGCTCATAGCCGTATTCGGCTGCGGAGGCAACCGCGACAGGACCAAGCGTCCTGAAATGGCCGCCATCGGAGCCCGCTACGCCGACCGCACGGTCATCACGTCCGACAATCCACGCTTCGAGGACCCCAACGCCATCATCGAGGACATGAAACAGGGCCTGGACGCGGAAGGCATGGCCAAGTCCCTGTTCATCACCGACAGGCGGGAAGCCATACGCACTGCCGTGATGACGGCGCCCGACGGAGCCATCATCCTCGTGGCCGGAAAAGGACATGAGGACTATCAGATAGTGAACGGAGTCAAGTCCCACTTCGACGACAAAGAAATATTAAAGGAGATAATGCTATGATATACCACCTGTTCGAACATCTCCAGCACCTCGATTTTCCGGGATCCGGCCTGCTGCAGTACATCTCGGTCCGCTCAATCCTGGCCAGCGTGACCGCCATCGCCCTGATGCTCTGCTTCGGAGGCAAGGTCATACGCAGACTCCAGAAGCTGCAGATCGGAGAGGAAATCCGAGACCTGGGGCTGGAAGGCCAGCTGGCCAAAAAGGGCACTCCCACCATGGGCGGCATCATGATACTCGGTTCTATCCTTGTGGCCGTGCTCCTCTTCGGAGACCTGACCAACATGTACATCCAGCTGCTGCTGGTCACCCTGGTATGGCTGGGCGCCCTCGGCTTCACCGACGACTACATCAAGGTCTTCAAAAAGAACAAGGAGGGAATGTCCGGGAAATACAAGATCCTCGGTCAGGTCATCCTGGCCCTGGCCGTAGGCATCATCATCTGCGTCCATGAGGACACGGTGAGCACCCTGACCACCATCCCGTTCGTGAAAAACAACGAGTTCGACTACGCCTGGCTGGCTCCCGGCAGCGGCAAGATCAAGGAGCTGCTGCAGGTAGTCATCTACGTGGCGGTCATCATATTCATCATCACGGCCATGTCCAACGCCGTCAACCTCACCGACGGCATGGACGGGCTGGCCGCCGGCATCACCGCCATAGTCGGAGCCACGCTCGGAGTCCTGGCGTATCTCTCCGGCAACGTGATCTATGCCGACTACCTCAACATCATGTACATTCCCGATTCGGGCGAGATAACAGTCTATCTCTCAGCCCTGATCGGTGCCCTGCTCGGCTTCCTGTGGTTCAACTCCTATCCTGCCCAGGTCTTCATGGGCGACACCGGCAGCCTGGCCCTCGGCGGCATCATAGGAGTGGTGGCCGTCCTCATCCGAAAGGAGCTGCTGATACCTGTGCTGTGCGGGGTATTCTTCGCGGAATCCCTCTCTGTGATAGCCCAGAGGCTCTATTTCAAATACACCAAGAAGAAATACGGGGCCGGGCGCCGCATCTTCAAGATGGCCCCCCTGCACCACCACTACCAGAAAGAAGGTGTTCCCGCCCTGATCACCAAGCCGGTCAGGGCCATTCCGGAGGCGAAGATCGTCATGCGCTTCTGGATAGTAAGCATACTGCTGGCAATAGCGACAATAATAACACTCAAAATACGTTAATCACCATGAAACGGATCGTAGCACTGGGAGGCGGCGAGAGCGGAGTCGGAGCAGCCGTCCTCGCAAAAGTCAAGGGTTTCGACACATTCCTCTCTGACAACGGCAGCATCCCGGCCGAAGGCAAGGCCACATTGGAGAAATACGGCATTCCCTACGAGGAAGGTCATCATACCCCGGAGAAAATTCTCAACGCCGACGAGATCATCAAGAGCCCCGGCATCCCTGACACCGCCCCGCTGGTCAGCGAGGCCCGGAAGGCCGGCATTCCCGTCATATCGGAGATTGAGTTCGCCGGCCGCTACGACCGGGCCAAGAAAATCTGCATTACCGGCAGCAACGGCAAGACCACGACCACATCGCTGATCTACTACATGCTGCGCAACGCGGGACTCAACGTCGGACTCGGAGGCAACATCGGCAAGAGCTACGCATACCAGGTGGCCACCGAGGACTTCGACATCTACGTCCTGGAGCTGAGCAGCTTCCAGCTCGACGGCATGTACGATTTCAAGGCGGATATCGCGATTATCCTCAACATTACCCCGGACCATCTGGACCGCTACGACCACAAGATGCAGAACTACGTCCGGGCGAAGTTCCGCATCACCCGCAACATGTCGGAGAAAGACTGCTTCATCTTCTGCGACGACGACAGTGTGACGGTCGGACACATCAACGAGATAGTGCTCAGGGCCAAGATGCTCCCCTTCTCCGAGAAACACGAGGTGGCCGAGGGAGCCTTCGCCGACGACGGGAGGATTACAGTCCGCTACGAAGGCGAGGAATGGAGCGTGCCCACAGAAGAGCTTTCACTCAAAGGCAAGCACAACATCTACAACTCCATGGCGGCTGCCATCACCGGTAAGATAATGAATATCACCAACGACATTATCCGCCGGAGCCTGGCCACATTCGAGAACATCGAGCACCGCCTCGAGAAGGTGATGAGTGTCCGCGGCGTACTCTATATCAACGATTCCAAGGCGACCAACGTCAATTCCACCTGGTACGCCCTCGAGTGCATGAACCGCCCGGTGGTATGGATAGCCGGCGGTACCGACAAGGGCAACGACTACTCCGAGATAGAGCCGCTGGTGCGCGAGAAGGTCAAGGCCCTCATCTGCATGGGCAAGGACAACCGCAAGCTGCACGACTTCTTCGGACCTATCGTCAGCACAGTCACCGACGCATCCTCAGCACAGGAAGCCGTGCGGAAAGCCTATGAACTGGCCGAGGATGGTGACGTGGTACTGCTCTCGCCCTGCTGCGCGAGCTTCGACCTGTTCAAGAACTATGAGGACCGCGGCCGTCAGTTCAAGGCCGCAGTAAGAGAATTGTAAGACAACACTATGGCAATAACAACCGACATATTCAAGGGTAAGGTGAAACTCCGGGGCGACAGGGTAATCTGGCTGCTGATACTGTTCTTCGCCATGATTTCCATGGCCGTGGTGTACTCCGCCACCAGCTCTCTGGCATACAGGAAGGCCACCACTCCATTCAACTACCTGATGGACCAGGCCGTCTACTACATCATCGGCTTCATCATCCTCCTGATATGCTACAAGATACCCTTGAAGTGGTACCGGTTTCTCTCATACGCGGCCATGGGCCTTGCCATAGCACTGCTCATAGTCCCCATCTGTCTGGGCGAGCTCAGAAGTTTCTCCCTGTTGGGAATACAGGTGCACCCGTCAGAGGTAGCCAAAGTGGCGACCGTCCTGTACCTGGCCCGCGTCATAGAGGCCTCGCCTATCGACACTTTCAAGGAATACGCCCTGAAAATCCTGATTCCGGTCGGAGCCGTCTGCGCCCTGGCCATGCTGGGAAGTATGTCCGCCGCCCTCATCATCGGCATCCTCACTCTGGTAATCCTCGTCTGCTCCGGCATCCGCAAGCAGTTCATTTTATGGACCATACCCATAGGAGTGGGGGTAGTGGCCGTCGCATTCGCCATCAGCGTAATCAGCGGAGGCAAGGTATTCTCACGCTTCAGCACCTTCGGAGAGCGCATCGAAAGGCACTTCTCGGGAAACGATACTGCGGAAATGAGCGCGGCCGAACTGGCGGAATTCAACGAGATGACGTTCCAGTCCGACCAGGCCCGGGAGGCCATACAGCTCGGCGGCATATTCGGACGTGGTCCGGGCAACAGCATCAAGCGCGACATCCTGCCCAACGCCTACGACGACTACATCTACTCGATCATCATAGAGGAATACGGTCTGATCGGCGGCCTGGCTGTCATCGTACTGTATCTGTGGTTCTTCTACCGGTGCATGAAGATAGCCCGGGCATGCACCCGCAAGTTCTCGATCCTGACAGTCCTGGGGCTGTCAACACTCATCATCATGCAGGCCTTCCTGCACATCTTCGTCAACATCGGCATCCTGCCCGTCACCGGTCAGACCCTGCCGATGATCAGCCGCGGAGGCTCGGCCCTGGTCATCATGAGCTGCGCCTTCGGCATCATACTGTCCGTCAACAGGACTATCGAAATCAAAGACTTGAAACTTAAAGCCGAAAAGGAGGAAACACCATGCAGCACAGAATCATAATCAGCGGAGGCGGTACGGGAGGCCACATCTTCCCCGCCCTCTCGATAGCGGAGGCTATCAGGAAAATAGAGCCTGAGGCAGACATTCTCTTCGTGGGAGCCGAAGGCAAGATGGAAATGGAACGGGTCCCCGCGGCCGGATACCGCATCATCGGCCTGCCCGTAGCGGGTCTCCAGAGAAACCTGTCAGCATCCAACCTGGCACTGCCGGCAAAAGTCATACGGAGCCTGCGCAAGGCCGGAGAGATCATCCGCAGCTTCAAGCCGGACGTGGTAGTGGGCGTGGGAGGGTATGCCAGCGCCCCCATGCTGTGGAAAGCCGCTTCCAAGGGTATCCCCACCCTGATTCAGGAACAGAACTCCTACGCCGGCCTTACCAACAAGATACTCAGCCGCAGGGCACGGAAGATATGTACCGCCTATCCAGGTATGGAAAGATTCTTCCCTGCCGCCAAAATCATACTCACCGGCAATCCCATCCGGGACAATATGCGGCCGTCCACCCCTGAGGAAAAGGCCGAGGGACAGCGTTTCTTCAGCCTCGACCCCACCCTTCCAACCGTCCTGATGGTAGGAGGCAGCGGCGGGTGCGGCACCTTCAATTCCGTAATGAGAGTGGCCTGCCGCACCAACGGAGGAGCCTTCCCTTACCAGATTATCTGGCAGAGCGGCAAGGGCTACTCGGGACAGGTCCGGGAAATGTTCTCCAGGCTCGGAGGGGTAAGTCAGAACAACAACGGAGTGCACATCTGGGGCAATATCCGCAACTGCGACTTTATCAGCAGGATGGACCTGGCGTTCGCAGCTGCTGACATAGTTGTTTCCAGAGCCGGAGCCGGTACCATTTCGGAGCTGTGCGCCATAGGCAAGGCCACCATCTTCGTGCCCTCTCCCAATGTTGCCGAAGACCACCAGACCCACAACGCCATGTCCCTGGTGGACGTGGACGCCGCCGCCATGGTCTGCGACAGCCGTGCCTCGACCGACCTTTTCCCGGCCATTGAGGAACTCCTGAAAGACAGTGAGCGGCGCTCCGTTCTCGAGGACAACATTCTGAAAATGGCCCGCCCCCACGCAGCGGAGGATATTGCGCGTGAAGTCCTGAAACTTATAGACGAGAGTAAACATGAAGACATACAATAACATCTACCTTATCGGTATCGGCGGCATCGGCATGAGCGCCCTCGCCCGCTGGTACCATCACTCCGGCTGCAGGGTCAGCGGCTACGACCGCACACCCTCTCCCGTCACCAAGGCACTGGAGGAGGAGGGCATACCGATTCATTTCGAGGACAATGCCTCCCTCCTGCCCCCTTCGCAGGAGGACACCCTGGTCATCTACACCCCGGCCATCCCTGCGGAAATGGGAGAGCTGACCTACGCCCGCAGCCACGGTTACCGCACCGTCAAGCGCTCGGAGGCCCTTGAGGAGATCACAGACGGACACCGCTGCCTGGCAGTAGCCGGCACCCACGGAAAAACTACGACCAGCACCATGCTGGCCCACATCCTCACAGTCTCGGGAGAAGGCTGCACCGCCTTCCTCGGAGGCATTTCCCGCAACTACGGCTCCAACCTCCTGCTCTCCGACAGCGGGCTGATGGTCGCCGAGGCCGATGAGTTCGACCGCTCCTTCCTGCGGCTGCATCCCGAAGGTGCCGTAGTCACGGCCATGGACGCAGACCACATGGACATATACAGGGACATCGACGACCTCCGGGGAGCCTTCGTCCAGTTCGGCCGTCAGTGCTCCGACATCCTGGTAGTGAAGAAAGGGCTGGAGGAATATTTCCGCAACGGAGATCTCCGCGCCAGGATATGGACCTACGGCGAGGGAGGAGACTTCAGCGCCTCGGACATTGTCTCCGACGGACAGGGCACAATGCATTTTACCCTCAACACCCCTGACGGAAAGATAGAGCGCTGCAGGGCCGGAGTGCCGGGGAAAGTCTACATTGAGAATGCGACTGCCGCAGCCGCCCTGGCCCTGCTGCACGGAACTTCCGCGGAGAGTGTCAGGGAAGGCATCGCCTCCTTCCGGGGAGTGGCCCGCCGCTTCGACATCCGGCTCAACGTACCCGGACACACCTATATTGACGACTACGCCCACCATCCCGCCGAACTGGCCGCCACCATAGCCTCCATCCGCCAGGTATGGCCCGGAAGGAAGATCTGCGGCATATTCCAGCCTCACCTCTTCACCCGTACCCGGGATTTCCACCGGGAGTTCGGAGAGAGCCTGAGTCTGCTGGATTCCCTGCTGCTGCTGCCCGTTTACCCTGCGAGGGAAGAGCCCCTGCCCGGAGTGTCCTCCAGTCTCATTTACGAATATTGCACCCTGAAGGACAAACGGATAATCCAGAAGAAGGAAGTGCTGGAAGAGGTTGCCTCACGGGACATAGACATACTGGTCACCTTCGGAGCCGGGGACATCGACCGCCTAGTCCAGCCCATAGAAAACCTGCTCAGAGAGAAATATGCTTAAAAAGACCGTCACATACTGCCTTGCCGCCCTGGCCGTCCTGCTCTTCTGCGGGTATTTCGCAGCGGCCTCCTTCCTGTCAGCCAGAGGAAGGCAGGGAGAACTGTGCACGGGCATCGCCGTAAGAATCCTCGACAGCGCGTCAAACCGCTTCGTTTCCCCCGCCGAGATAGAGGCCATCATCACTTCTTCGGACGTCAATCCCGTAGGCAAGCCACGGGAGGAAGCCAGGCTGACCGGCATAGAGGACCTGCTGGAGAGCCGCAGCGCCATCCGCCACAGCGATGTATCGATTTCCAGGGACGGCATACTGCGGGTAAGCATCACCCAGCGCAGGCCACTGCTGAGAATACAGAGCGCCAGCGGAGCTTTCTACATCGACGACACGGGGTACATCTTCCCGTGGGTCAGCACATTCACCTCGTATGTCCCGGTGGTATCAGGGAACATTCCGGTGAAACTTGAAGAAGGCTACAGAGGGGTTCCGGACCAGGAGGACCGCGGCTGGGTGGACGGAATCACCGAACTTGCCCACTATCTGGACCGCCATCCGGTATGGAACTCCCAGATACAGCAGATCAATGTGGAGAAGAACGGGGACATAGTCTTCTACACCGCCGTAGGCGATCAGAAGATAATTTTTGGATCAACAGACAATATTGATTATAAATTTGCAAAACTCAGGACATTCTACCGCCAGATCGTTCCCGTCTACGGCTGGGAGCGGTATTCGGCGGTCAACCTCAAGTTTTCGGACCAGATAGTCTGCACTCTGAGGGACAGAACTGAAATCAAAAAAAGTATAAAGATATGAACAGCAGATACGTTACAGCCATAGACATAGGGACTTCCAAACTGGCCGCCATCGTCGGGGAGAAAACCTCTACCGGCATCAAGATCATCGGCTACAGCGAGGCCCCCATACCCGCCAACGGAGTACGCCGGAGCGAGATCATGAATCCCAAGAACGTCATCTCCGTCATCAAGACCACCATGCAGAAAGTCCTGGAGCAGGTACACTCCCTGCCGGATACCGAGCACTACAGCGTCCGGGACGTTTTCGTCAACATCTCCGGCCAGAGCCTCAGATGCTGCACCGAGAACCTGCGCCGCAACCGCCAGGACCCCGACTCGATGATCAGCACCGAAGAGGTGGCCTCCATGCTGAATGAGATGTATCTGACCAAAGTCGATCCATCTGAGAACATAATGTACGTAGTGCCGCAGTACTACAACGTGGATGAGTTCATCGACGTAGGCGATCCAGTGGGAATGATCGGCAAGGAAATCAGCGGCGACTACCGCCTCTTCGTAGGAGGAGCAGGCACGGTAAAGAAATGCGGGCAGACCATCTCCATGAGCGGACTGTCTACACGGAAGCTGATCCTGTCCCCGGTCGCCGCCGCTTCCGCCCTGCTCACTGAAGATGAGAAAGAGCTGGGAGCAGTTCTGATAGACATAGGGGCCGGAACTACGGATGTGCTCATCTTCCAGGGCAACATCATCCGCCATGCCGCAGTCATACCCTTCGCCGGCAACAGCATCAGCGAGGATGTCAGTCAGGTCTGCGGCGTATCCCTGCGCAACGCCGAACTGATGAAAATCCAGCACGGCTCCTGCGTAAGCGAATATGCACCGGAGAACAAGATAATCTCCATAAGGGACAAGAACAGCATACCTGTCAAGGATGTACCCTTCAAGCTCCTCTTCCAGGCCATCGAGGCCCGTACCTGCGAGATACTCGCGACAGTGCGCAGAATAGTGGAGGAGTCCGGCTACAAGGACCGGATCCGCAGCGGTGCCGTCATAACCGGAGGAACAGCCGGTCTTAACCATATCCAGATTCTGGCCCGCAGTATTCTCGGCATGGACGTCCGCATCGGACTGCCGGACAGCAATACTGTCATCGGCAATTCTGCAGAAGAGGTGTTCCGTCCGGAGGCATCTGTAGCCGTAGGTCTGGTCATCAAGGGTTTCGAATACGAAGAGACCTTGCCGGAATCTGCCCGTCAGAGTACGGCAACGCCACAGCCGGAGGAGAACGCCACCCTCTTCGGGGCTCCCGCTCCAGAGGAGACAGCCGGACACGGTGAGACGAGTCATTCCAATAGCGGCCAGAAACCTCCAAAGCCCCCCAAACAGCCCAAAAAACCATTTTCCGAACGCATCAAGGGTCTGTTCGACTCCACAGATGACGATGCATAACGTATAACAATCCAGAATCATGACAGTTACAGACTTCATACCCGAGGGCATACTCGACAATATGTCCAACATCAAGATAATAGGAGTGGGCGGATGCGGATGCAACGCCGTAACCCGCCTCTACAACGAAGGTATCAAGGACGTGGAATACCTGATCTGCAATACGGACAGGAAAAACCTCATGGCATCTCCCGTCCCGGACAAGATACAGCTGGGCTCCGCCCTTACCAGCGGACTTGGAACAGGAATGGACCCTGAAAAGGGACGCAACGCTGCTCTCGAATCCCTGGAAGAGATCAAAAAGTACATAGGGGACAATATAAAGGTGGTATTCATCACTGCCGGCATGGGCGGAGGAACAGGCACAGGAGCAGCGCCGGTAATAGCCAAAGCCGCCAAGGAAGCGGGACTTCTTACCCTGGGAATTGTCACCTACCCGACCAACAACGAAGGCCTGGAGTTTCTTCAGAAAGCATACGAAGGAATCGAGGAACTGAGCAGATACACTGACTCGATAACCATAGTGGACAATCAGAAAATGTATGACTACTATGGAGACCTCACCATACAGGAGGCCTACAAGAAAGCCGACGACATACTCAGTACTGCCGTCAAGGGCATATCCGAAATCATTACCAGCACCGGATTCATCGGTGTGGACCTGAACGACGTGAAGGTAGTGATGCGCGACAGCGGCATGGCACTTGTCGGGACGGGCCGCGCCTCAGGTGAGAACAGGGCGAGGGAAGCCGTCGAGAAAGCCCTGACCTCCCCCCTGCTCAAGGACTTCGATCTCAATACCGCCAAAAATCTGCTTATCAACATAGTGTACAACAACAACTCCTCCCTGCTGGCTGCCGAGGACACACTCATCCTGGATCTTATCCGTGAAAGCACAGGGGGTGGCGTGATAAAGCAGAAACGCGGCCTTACTGTAGACAACAGCCTTGAGGAAGGAGAGATATCCGTCACCATTCTGGCCACCGGATTCAAGGTGAACAACACTCCACCGGCCCGGACCCGCAGCTACAGCAACGCCGATACCGTAGAACTCATCGACAGCACTGCCGACGGGAGCGGCACCATAACCCTGTCCACCGGCATTACCGGAGACTTCCAGGAAGGCAGCATACGCGAGCTGGACACCAGGAATATCTTCTCGTACGGACCTGACTGCAATATCTCCGACATGGAGAACGAAACAGCCCTGGCCCGACGCGAAAGACTCAGAAAGGAAGGGAAGATCTGAGGGGCAGCCTAGTCCACCATCAGCATGGCGTCACCGTACATACCGAACTGATAGCCCTCCTTCAGGGCCTCGCGGTATGCTCGCATGACGTTGTCATAACCGCCGAAAGAGCAGGCTGACATCAGCATGGTGGAGTTGGGAAGATGGAAGTTCGTCACCACTGCGTCGGGTATGGAGAACTTATAGGGAGGGAATATGAACTTGTTGGTCCAGCCGTCAAAGGGCTTGAGCTGACATGTGGTGGTCACGGGGGTCTCGATGGCTCTTACCACAGTAGCCCCTACCGCGAATACCTTATGACCGGCAGCCTTGGCGGCATTCACTGCATCCGCTGTCTCCTCCGGGATAATCATCCTCTCGGAGTCAATCTTATGCTTGGACAGGTCCTCGACATCCACATTGCGGAAGTGTCCCAGTCCCATGTGCAGGGTGATGAAACGGGCCTCGACGCCCTTGATTTCCATCCTCTTGAAGACCTCCCTGCTGAAATGCAGACCTGCCGCAGGAGAAGCCACCGCTCCCTCCTGGGAAGCATATATGGTCTGAAAGCGTTCTATGTCGAAAGGCTCGGAGAAGATAAACGGACCGGACTGCTTCACCGACGGCAGTCCGTCCCTTTCGCGCTGCGCCTGCCTTGCTATATACACATACTCGGGCACCGGTATCTCACCCATGGAATACAGGGTGGACTTGAACTCCTCGTAAGAGCCGTCAAAAAGGAAACGCAGGGTCCTGCCCCTTGAGGTGGTATTGTCGATCACCTCGGCCACCAAGGAGTCGTTCTCACCGAAATAGAGCTTGTTGCCTATACGGATCTTGCGGGCGGGATCCACCAGCACGTCCCACAGGCGCTGATCCCTGTTCAGCTCCCGCAGCAGGAAGACCACAATCTCCGCCCCGGTCTTCTCCTTGTTGCCTTTCAGACGGGCCGGAAAGACTTTGGTGTCATTGAAGACGAACACGTCTCCCTCGTCGCAGTAGTTGATGATGTCCTTGAATATCTTATGCTCTATGTCTCCGGTAGAACGGTGGAGAACCAGCATCCGGCACTCATCCCTGTACTCCGAGGGATAGGGCGCGATGTTTTTCCTGTAATCCAGGTCGAAGCTAAATTGCGAAAGTTTCATACTATAATATTTACGGCTCACGCCGGTAAAAGTTTCAAAATCTTCCCTGAAAATCATCCATTGTCAGAGCGTTTTCTATCAGAAAGCCACCTGAGGCGGTCCTCACCAGACCGGACAGATGGGCACCGCTGCCCAGCGCCACGCCCAGGTCACGGGCAAAGGCCCGGATATAGGTCCCCTTGCTGCACTGCACCGCCACCTTCAGCACCGGCGGAGTGTATTCTATGATCCGCGTCCCGTAAATATGGATCCTGGCAGCCTTCAGCTCCACTTCCTCCCCCTGACGGGCCATCTCATAGGCCCTGACACCGTCCACGTACTTGGCGGAGTACACGGGAGGCAGCTGCATCTGTTCCCCTTCCATGGACTTGAGCGCCCCGGCTATGGCATCCAGGGTGATATGCTCCCAGGGATAATAGGCATCCACCCCGTGTTCCATGTCGAAGGATGGAGTCGTCGCCCCGAATGTCACCTCGGCGATGTACTCCTTGCGCTCCGCCTGCAGGGCCTCGGACACCTTGGTCGCCTTACCCACGCAGACCAGCAGCACGCCGGTGGCAAGAGGGTCCAGAGTCCCGGCATGTCCCACCTTCACATTGTTCTGATGATACAGCTTCTTGAGCGAGAACTTGATCTTGCGCACCGCATCTGCGGAAGTCCATCTGTAGGGCTTGTCGAGAACCATGACGTAGCCCTCCGGATACAGTTCCGGAGAAAGGGATGTCCCGGCAGGAGTATTCCTGTCTATGACCGCGTACATTACCTGCAGGGGATTTTCTCCACTCTTCTCTGGTGACGGCCTCCCTCGAAGGAACTCTCCAGGAACTTCCGGACAATTTTCTCGGCGAGGTCCACGGAGATGAAGCGGGCGGGAAGCGAAAGGATATTGGCATCATTGTGCTGACGGGCCAGGGCGGCCAGTTCCTCGTTCCAGCACAATGCGGCCCTGATACCCTGATGCTTGTTCAGAGTCATGCTTATGCCGTTGCCGGAACCGCAGAGGGCGATACCGAGGTCCACCTCTCCCTTCTCGACACTTGCGGCCAGCGGATGGGCTACATCCGGATAGTCCATACTCTCTGACGAGTGAGTTCCGAAATCCTTAACTTCATGACCCATAGAGGTCAGATATTTCTTCAGGGCTTCCTTCATCTCGAAGCCGGCATGGTCTGATGCGATTCCTAACAGCATAGCGACATTTGTATTTAGCGGCCGCAAAATTAGAAAATTTGAGTATATTTGCAGACAAAATTTTAAGAAAATGAACAACAAAGGCAGGGTACTCGTAACCGGAGCCGCAGGATACATCGGCTCCCACACAGTTGTCGAACTGGTAAACGCCGGATACGAAGTCGTAGGCGTGGATAATTTCTCCAACTCTTCTCCCGAGATGCTCAAGGGCATAGAGCAGATAACAGGCAGGCCCCTTCCCTTCATGGAACTGGACTGCAGCGACAAGGCTCAGTTCGCACAGGTCTTCGAGAAATATCCCGACATTGCCGCAGCGATTCATTTCGCAGCCCACAAGGCTGTAGGCGAAAGTGTCCAGCAGCCACTCAAGTATTTTGAGAACAATCTCCGTTCTCTCCTCTACCTCATAGAGCTGTCCACCTGCGACGGACGTCAGCGAGGCATCGTATTCTCATCCTCCTGCACCGTCTACGGAGAGCCCGACCCCGAGAACCTGCCTATCAGCGAGAGCGCACCGGTCAAGCCGGCCACCTCTCCCTACGGCCGCACCAAGCAGATGTGCGAGGAGATTCTCCGCGACTGCGTGACAGCCTATCCTTCCCTGAAAGTCATAGCCCTCAGATATTTCAACCCCATCGGAGCCCATCCTTCAGCCCTCATCGGAGAGATGCCCGTAGGCGTACCCCAGAACCTGGTGCCCTACATCACCCAGACGGCAGCCGGCATCCGCAAGGAGCTCAAGATATTCGGCGACGACTACCCCACCCCTGACGGCACCTGCATCCGTGACTACATATACGTCGTAGACCTGGCCAAGGCCCATGTGGCTGCGGTAGACAGAATGCTCGGCGTAGCCGGCTCAGACCGTTACGAGATCTTCAACCTCGGCACCGGCACTGGACTCTCCGTCCTCGAGCTGGTCAACCATTTCATCTCCGCCACCGGAGTCAACCTGCCCTACAGTTTCGCTCCCCGCCGCGCCGGAGACATCATCAAGGTGTGGGCAGACCCCAAGAAGGCCAATGAGGTACTCGGATGGAAGGCAGACACCCCCATTGACGACGTCCTCCGCTCAGCATGGAAATGGGAGAAAAAAGTCAGGGGCATTAAGTAATCCGGAATCCGGATGGGCCGCAGCATAGAAAAGGATGTCCTGGAACTGCTCACCAAGGAAAACGAGCGGTACCGTCTCGAACGCCTCGGACTCTTCCGGGACGTAAGGGAGGAGGCCGCCGCGCTCGCAGCCAAGTTCCCTCCACTGGAGGACGAGACGTTCTATGACTGGAAAAACCGCTGCTTGAGAGAATTCTACAGGGAGAAAGGATTCAGCACATTCTGCCGGAACAATGTCCGCAATCCTCAGTTCGAGGCCGTAACGGCATCCCTCCTGAAAATGTACCTGCGCAGGATGTTCGAGAGCTCGGAGCGCACGGAAACGGACCGCTATCTGGCTCCTGACTCCGACACTGTCTCCTACGCCCTCGAGCCTGAGCACTTTCAGGAACTGTACACCCTCAGTTTCTCCCAGATGCCGTCTTTTGGCAATACCAGGGAACTGGACAGCTACTGCAGAGGGCTGGCCGCCGACAATTTCCCCGTGGACGAGCCCCGCATCATCGACGGCATGAAGGACAACAAGGGATTCTACTGGGAAAAATTCTACCTCAAGCTCAAGCCCATCACAGCTGCCTTCTGCTACCAGATGTCAGGACTGGCAGGGGACAACAACATCCACGACATCTGGAGTGACACCTGTATCTCGGTCAACCGCGCAGTAGTGGAACGGCGTCTCAAGGAGCCGGTGGACTCGAAGGCCGTAATATCCTATTCGGTAGGAGTTCTGAAGAACAAGAACAAGGAGATTGCACGCAGCAGGGCCAAGGCCCCCACAGATATAGATCTCATTCAGTACAGGCTCACTTCAGAGGATGAGGAAAAATATTTCAACAATCCCGTCACAAAACCTGAAAATTTTCCGTCACACGCGGGGAGCCTTTCCAGTTATATCGACTTTTCGGACAAGGACTCTGTCCAAGGGTATTTTGTCGTCATATTATATAATAAGGAGCACCCGCTCCACGACGAACTGGTCAAGGGCTATGAGGACAAGGTTCAGAGGATGTTCGAGCACTATATTGACGGACTTTCGTATGAGGAGATAGTCGCAAGGCATTTCGGTGACATGAAGGGGAAAGAGCTGGTAAAGGAATGCGCCAGAGTCAGACAGGAGATAAAAAGGCTTAAGACCAGCCTGTACGACAGGTATAAGAAAATGATTGAGAAATACAGATGAGCGGACATATAGACATAAGGACACTTTCGGATTACTTCCTGAACCGGCTCACCTCAGAAGAGGAGACCGCTGTTCAGGAACATCTTTCTGTATGTGCCGAATGCAGGGCCAGGCTGGAAGCCATGCGCCGTCTGCAGCGGGGGATGTTCGGGGAAGAGGAGACCAGCGTGGAACGCCTCCCTGTATTCTTCCGGATTGTCCGTTCAGGATGGACCAAGGCCGCCGCGGCCGTCATCATTGCCTGCGGCATCGGCATATTCACCTACGATACAGTCCGCAACAGAAGCAACGTGCTGGAGCAGCATCAGATTCAGGACGTCCGCAACATTGAGAACGAAGTCTTCGCAATAGACACCTTCGACACCGAGGATTCTCTTTACTATCAGGAGAAATACGGAGACGACTTCCTCAACGGCAAATGATTTTATAAATCTTCAAAAAATTAAAAACGGATATTTCTTGTCCGTTTTTTTTATTTTACCGCCAGTCCACCCTGCTTTCCATATCTTCGCTGCATGGAATACGACGAAACAGTTTACGCCTGTGCCATCAACAGGGTCTTCAACTATAACTGCCGGGATGCCCGGATGCTGACAGAGCGCTTCTCCTCGCCAGGGGAGATTTTTGCCATTGCCGGGAAAGAGCTGCGGGGCCTGCTCCAGGACAACGGACGCTATAGCGACGCCCTGTCAGACCCCAGCACGCTTAAAGCGGCCGAAGAGGAAGTACGGTGGGCAAGAGAGAGGGGCGTAGGAATAATCTACATCCGGGACCAGGAATACCCGCGGCGCCTCAGAGAATGTCCCGACGCGCCTGTTATTCTCTTCTATAAAGGAACTTGCAGCCTCAACCCATCCAGAGCAGTGGCCATTGTCGGCACTAGGAAAGCCACTCCATACGGCCTGAGGCAGAGCCGCCTGATAGTAGAGGACCTGGCTGCTCTCCGCGACAGGCCCATCGTCATCAGCGGTCTGGCATACGGCATAGACATCTCTGCACACCTGGCGGCCCTGGAATTCGGACTCGATACTATTGCCGTCCTGCCTACCGGTATCGACAGCATCTACCCTCCGCCTCACCGTGGACACGCGGCAAGAATTACCCGCGCCGGTGCTGTCGTGACGGATTTCCCCAAAGGCTCCTCCCCCATGGCAGCAACCTTCCTCCGGC
Organism: Alistipes sp. CAG:831; assembly: GCA_000432775.1. Classification (GTDB taxonomy): domain Bacteria; phylum Bacteroidota; class Bacteroidia; order Bacteroidales; family UBA932; genus Coprenecus. The sequence continues at coordinate 60,351 of HF990417.1, read as the reverse complement.
GCAACCGCATCATAGCCGGCATGTCCGACGCCGTAGTACTGGTCGAATCAGCCGAAAAGGGCGGAGGGCTCATTACCGCCCGTACAGCCTTCTCCTATTCCAGGGAAGTCCTGGCCCTGCCCGGACGTGTGGGAGACCGTTGGTCAGAGGGCTGCAACCGTCTGATCGAATCCAACTGCGCGGGCCTGATATCATCCCCGGGCAGTGTCGCGTCCGCTATGGGATGGACGGACAGGGCCGCAGAAAGCAGGAAAAATATTTTTCAAAAACTTTTCGACAGCAGCGACTACATCCAACGGAATATCTTATTAACTTTATCGGCTGATTCGGCCGTAGAGCGGAACGACCTGATCCGGAAAAGCGGAGCCGATCCGGCCCTGGTGCTGGACAGGCTGACCCGACTGGAACTGGACGGCATAATAGGTTCCGACATATTCGGCCGCTATATATTAAAGGTACAATGATAGATACTCACTCACACCTCTACGACGAGGCATTCAAGAATGATTTCCGGCAGGCTCTGGAAAGGGCCGTTGCCGCAGGAGTGGAGCATCTGATCTTTCCAGGCATCGACTCGTCCGTACACGGAAGGATGGTGGAGTGCGCAGCAGCAGCCGGAGGAAGAGCAAGCGTGGCCGTAGGACTTCACCCCACGTCCGTCGGAGAGAACTGGAAGCAGGAACTGGACTTCGTAGAGGCAAGACTGGCAGAGGGCGGATGGGTCGCCATAGGAGAGATAGGCCTGGACAGACACTGGTCGGACACGTATATCCGGGAACAGGTGGAGGTGTTCCGGCAGCAGATGATCTGGGCAGCAGAGGCCGGCCTGCCTGTCATCATACATGTGCGCGACGCACACGATACGGTATTCGAGGTGCTGGACGGACTGGCCGAGACCGGCATAAGCATGAAAGGAGTCTTTCACGCCTTTTCGGGCAGCATAGAGACATACCGCAGGATACGCAGATACGGGGATTTCCGCATAGGCATAGGCGGTGTGGTCACATATAAGAATGCCGGCATAGCCTCCACGGTACAGGAGATACCGCTCGGGGAGATTCTCCTGGAGACCGACTCTCCGTGGCTGACGCCGGTACCGCACAGAGGACACCGCAACGAGTCCTCCTACCTGCGGCTGATAGCGGAGAAGATCGCCATGCTGCAGGGCATCCCCGTGGAGACCGTCGATGCGGTCACCTCCAAAGGGGCCAGAGAATTGTTTAACCTGACAACCACAGCATAATGCAGAACAAGACATCCATTCTACTCGTGTACACCGGAGGCACCATAGGCATGAAACAGGATCCGGTATCGTTCGACCTCAGACCGTTCGATTTCTCCCAGATACTGGAAGAGGTCCCTGAGCTCAAGAAATTCGGCTACAGGATCGACACATACTCCTTCGACCCCGTCATCGACTCTTCCGACGTGGACATTGAGTTCTGGAAAAGACTCACCCGCCTCGTCGAGGACAATTACAGCAAGTACGACGGCTTCGTCATCCTGCACGGCACCGACACGATGTCCTTCTCGGCATCGGCCCTGAGCTTCATGCTGGGGGACATCGCCAAACCGGTAGTCTTCACAGGCAGCCAGCTGCCTATCGGCATGCTGCGCACGGACGGAAAGGAGAACCTCATATCATCGATTGAGATCGCCGCATCCAAGGACTCATGCGGCCGGCCCATGGTTCCCGAGGTCTGCATCTACTTCGAGAGCCAGCTCTACAGGGGCAACCGCACCACCAAATACACCGCCGAGAACTTCCGGGCCTTCCGGTCCGCCAACTACCCCGTACTGGCCGAAGTCGGCATACACATCAAGTTCAACACCGCCTTCATCCGCTACCCGGCCGACTGGGAACAGCCGCTGCACCCCTCATACGACCTGGATCCGTCCGTACTTATTATAAAGGTAATTCCAGGGATGAAAAGAGAAGTTCTCGACTGCCTTGTATCCACACCCGGCATCAGGGCCATCATACTGGAAACTTACGGCTCCGGAAACGCGCCTTCCGGCAAATGGTTCACTGACTGCATAAAGAAAGCCGTCGACCGCGGAGTAATCGTCCTCAATATCACCCAATGCCAGGCCGGCAGGGTCGACATGGACACCTACTCGACCGGAAAATCGCTGAAAAATATCGGAGTCGTCGGAGGTGGAGACTGCACCACGGAAGCCGCAGTGGCCAAGTTATTTTTTTTACTAGGCCAATACGCTGATAATAAGGATATTGTTTATTTTCTTGAAAAAAATATGCGCGGAGAACTCACTGAAATGTAGATTTTATGAAAAATAATTTCTAATTTTGGCGGTGTTTTTAACGGAGAGGTGGCCGAGTGGTCGAAGGCGCGCGCCTGGAAAGTGCGTAAACTCCAAAAGGGTTTCGCGGGTTCGAATCCCGCCCTCTCCGCAAATTAGCTGATTGAAAAAACTCATTAAAAACTTGTTTAATAACTAATCAAAAATTGTATGAAAAAAATCTTCATGTTTTTGGCAGTTATGGGTCTCATGACTTTCACTGCACAATACGCATCTGCGCAGGACGGAGACTCTCTCACCACTGCTGATTCATCCGAACTGGTAGCCTTCGAGCCCGTTGACGAGGCTGCCGCAGAGGAGGCTCCCGCTGAGGCTCCCATGCATCAGGAAATCAAGAGGCTCTTCATCGAGGGTGGCGCCGGCTTCATGGCCACCATCATCGCCTGCCTCGTATTCGGTCTTGCCGTTGCCATCGAGAGGATTATTTACCTGAACTTGGCCAGCACCAACACCGAGAAGCTTCTCAAGAAAGTTGAGGACGCTCTGAACAACGGTGGTGTAGAAGCAGCTAAGGACGTTTGCCGCAACACCCGCGGTCCTGTTGCATCCATCTTCTATCAGGGTCTGCTCCGCTACGACAAGGGAGTAGAGGAAGTTGAGAAATCCATCACATCCTACGGCTCTGTTCAGATGGGACAGCTTGAGGGCGGTCTCTCCTGGGTTACCCTCTTCATCGCTATCGCACCTATGCTCGGATTTATGGGAACTGTGATCGGTATGATTCAGGCATTCGACGAGATTCAGAGAGCAGGTGACATCAGCCCGACCCTCGTTGCAGGAGGTATGAAAGTCGCTCTGATTACCACCGTCGGCGGTCTTATCGTCGCCATCATTCTCCAGATACTTTACAACTATCTTATCGCCAAGGTTGACGGCATCGTCCTCTCCATGGAAGACGCTTCCATCTCCCTCGTGGATATGATCGTAAAATATCAGAACAAGTAATTTAACAATCTCATGACTAGCAAATTCACAAAAATATTAGAGATCTGTCTGCTGGTACTCTCTCTGGTAGGTCTGGTTGCATTCTTCATCTACAATGCGAACACCGGACTCTACACAGTAGCAAACGAGGCCGAGGCACTTGCCACCACCGGCATGCTCGATGTAGTGCTCTTCTGGGCATACGCGCTGGTTATCGCAGCCATCGTGCTTGTAGTGGTACTCTCGCTCATCAATATGGCGGGAAACAAGAAGTCCCTCAAGAAGACAGGTTTTCTACTGCTGATAGCCGTTGTGCTCATCGGCCTTTCCTACCTGCTGGCAAGCGGTGACCCCATCGCTGTCAACATGGAAGTACAGCCTACACATGCTACCCTGAAAATGACCGACACACTGCTCAACCTGAGTTATGCACTGGTTGTTATCGCATTACTTGCTTTAGTATGGGGCAGCGTAAGAAATCTTATTAAAAATAGAGGTTAATCAATTATGGCATCTAAGAAAACACCTGAAATAAACGGAGGTTCCATGGCGGACATCTCGTTCCTCATGCTGATCTTCTTCCTGATGGTGAGTACGATGGACCCCGAAACAGGTCTGGCCCGCCGTCTCCCCCCTATGCCTCCCGAGAACGCTCAGCTGGAGGACTTGAAGGTGAACCGTCGAAACATGCTCGACGTGAAGATCAACTCCAGGAACGGCGTTATGGCAGGCGGACAAGTTATTCTTTCGGATGCACAGCTTGAAGAGATTATTATTGAGTTCCTCACTAATCCCAATGACCGTTCGGATCTTCCCTCGAAGACCGTCAAGAATATCGAAGGCTTTGGAGAATACCCGGTATCTGAAGGTGTGATATCCCTCCAGAACGACCGTCAGAGTCTCTACAGCAAATATATTGAGGTTACAGACGTGATTGTGAGAGCTATCAATAAGGTCAGGGATGATTTCGCAATGGCACATTTCGGTGCCGTCTACAACGACCTTCCTGTTGACAAGCAGGACATCGTCCGCGAGGCTATCCCCAACCGTCTCTCCGAGGCAGAACCTTTGGATGTAACTAAACAATAAGGAGGACTATACAATGGCAAAATTCCTGAGAAAAGGAGACAAGGGAACACCCGGTATCAACACAGCATCCCTCCCGGATATCGTGTTCATGATCCTCATGTTCTTCATGGTCTCCACCAGTATGCGTCAGACAGACCGTATGGTGAATGTGAAGCTGCCTGAGGCTACCGAGGCTACCAAACTCGAGAGAAAGGACCTCGCCTCCTACATCTTCATAGGTACTCCCTCAATGCAGTATCAGAAAGAGTACGGTACAGACTCCCGTATCCAGCTCAATGACTCTTTCAGGACCGTAAAGGACATCAGTGACTTCGTTGCCGCTGAGCGTGAGGCCCTGAGTGAGGTGGACCGCGAGCTGATGAGCATCTCTCTTAAAATCGACGAGGGTACCCGTATGGGTATCGTCACCGAGGTTAAGCAGGAGCTCCGCCGCTGCTCTGCACTGAAGATAATGTACGCAGCAAGAAAAAGTGCTCCCGCAGCAACATACTAAATCTTACTGCTTGGATTGAAAAATGGGTGCCTCATGCATAGTGGGACACCCATTTTTAACTAAATAACTTATTGTAACTCAGATAAATGAAAAAAATCTCACTTGTTACCATCATCCTCTTGCTTCCCCTGCTGGCATCTGCTCAGCAGCAAAGGGCAAAGTACGTGTTCTACTTTATCGGAGACGGCATGGGCTTCAACCATGTATCGCTCACTGAGTACTGGCTCGGATATACCCAGGACGTATTCGACAGCAGACCGCTGTCCTTCTCACAGTTCCCCGTCCTCGGCTGGGCGGTGACACACTCCGAGTCCAATCTGATTACTGACTCGGCAGCCGCAGGAACAGCCCTCTCTACAGGCAGCAAGACAAAAAACGGCATGCTCGGAACAGGCCCGGACTCCACAGCCCTCAGAAGCATATCCTACAAGATTCATGACGCCGGATACAAGGTGGGTATTTCCTCCACCGTGGGCATCAACCACGCGACACCGGGGGCCTTCTACGGCCATAACGTGAACAGAGGCAACTACTACGACATCGCTTCAGAAATACCGGCCTCCGAATTCGAGTTCTTTGCAGGAGGCGGCGTGATTGAGAGCACCGGAGATGATGAGGACAAGATTTCAGCTTACGAGGCCATCGAGAAAGGCGGCTACGTCATAGCTGAAGGCATGGACGACTTCGAAGTCAGGAAAGACGGAGCGCAGAAAATGATGCTCCTGCAGGAAGACGGACGCCTCAGGACCGAACTTCCCTACGCAATAGACATGGAAGAGGAAGACATGACCCAGGCGGACCTGGTGAGAGCCTCCATCGACTTCCTCTACGAGGAGGACGGCCAGGGCTTCTTCGTAATGTCCGAGGGCGGCAAGATTGACTGGGCCAGCCACGGCAACGACACCAAGACTGTAATCCTCGAGACACTCAGCTTCTCTGAAGCAGTGGCCGAGGCGGTAAAATTCTACAATGAACATCCGGACGAGACGCTCATAGTCGTTACTGCAGACCATGAGACCGGAGGCCTGACACTCAGCTGGGAGAAAGGCTACGAGCTCTATTTTGACAGACTGGAGGAAATAACCTGCTCGAAGGACAAGGTCTCCGAGGAAGAGAGGGAACACATGAACGAGATATCGCACGAAGCGCATATAGGCTGGACTACCGGCGATCACTCTGCCGCCAATGTTCCGGTCTTCGCTATCGGTGCCGGCAGCACCCTTTTCTCCGGCAGGATGGACAACACCGACATACCCAAGAGGATATGCGAGGCAATGGGAGTTGAATTCTAATAAAAGACACAATACGACAATGACACTGAAAAGACAGAAAATAGCAGCGCTTCTAAAGGAGACCCCGGGACAGGAAGTGCTGGCAAAAGGATGGGTCAGGACCAAGAGAGGCAACAAGAACATCACATTCATAGCTCTTAACGACGGTTCCACCATCAACAACATACAGATCGTCTGCGACATGGCGACTTTCACTCCCGATGAGTCCTTCAAGGACATCACCACCGGCGCATGCATAGCCGTAACGGGGAAACTCGTCGAGTCGATAGGCAGCGGACAGAAAGTTGAGATACAGGCATCCTCAATCCAGGTCTACGGTACTGCAGATCCCGAGAAATACCCTCTGCAGAAGAAGGGTCACAGCATGGAATTCCTGCGTGAGATCGCTCACCTGCGTCCCCGCACCAACACTTTCGGCGCCGTTCTGAGAATCCGTCACGCCATGGCATACGCCATTCACAAATATTTTAACGACAAGGGATTCTACTATCTTCACACCCCTCTAATCACAGCTTCGGACGCGGAGGGGGCAGGTGCGATGTTCCAGGTAACGACCCTGGACGTGAGCAACCCGCCCCGCACCCAGGATGGGAAGGTGGACTGGTCGCAGGACTTCTTCGGCCGCCACACCAACCTGACAGTCAGCGGACAGCTGGAGGGTGAGCTGGGAGCAATGGCCCTGGGCGAGATCTACACTTTCGGCCCCACGTTCAGGGCTGAGAACTCCAACACTCCCAGGCATCTGGCCGAGTTCTGGATGGTGGAGCCCGAGATGGCTTTCTACGAGATAGATGATAACATGGACCTGGCAGAGGACTTCATCAAGTACCTCGTACGATATGCGCTGGAGAACTGCATGGACGATCTTATCTTCCTCAACAACATGATAGACAAGGGACTCATTGAGAGGCTGAAGGGTGTGGTCAACACCGATTTCGTCCGCACTACCTACACTGAGGCAGTGGACATACTCACCAAGTCCGGGGTCAAGTTCGAGTATCCTGTATCATGGGGCGTGGACCTGCAGAGTGAGCACGAGCGCTACCTGGTCGAGCAGCATTACGGCAAGCCTGTAATTCTCACCGACTACCCGAAGGACATCAAGGCCTTCTACATGAAGCAGAACGATGACGGAAAGACTGTCCGCGGCATGGACGTCCTCTTCCCCAAGATAGGGGAAATCATCGGAGGCTCCCAGAGAGAGGAGTCCTACGAGAAACTGATGGCCCGCATCAACGAACTGCATATGGACATGACCAACCTGTGGTGGTATCTGGATACCAGACGTTTCGGTACCGCTCCCCACAGCGGCTTCGGACTGGGATTCGAGCGCCTGCTGCTCTTCGTTACCGGCATGAGCAACATCCGCGACGTGATTCCCTTCCCGAGAACTCCCAAATCTGCTGAATTCTAATCCCACCGGCCATGCTAACGATAGGAATAGCCGGAGGCACCGGCTCAGGAAAGACCACAGTCGTCCAGAAAATAACGGAACACTTCAAGCAGGGAGAGGTCGTCGTTGTCCCCCAGGACTCCTACTACAAGGACAACAGCGACATTCCCCTACTGGAGGACCGGCAGAAGATCAACTTCGACCATCCGGACGCCATCGACTTCGACCTGCTCATACAGCAGCTCGGAGACCTACAGCACGGCAAGACTGTACAGCAGCCCGTCTACTCCTATCTCACCTGTACCCGCTCGGCCACCGAAACTGTCACCGTACATCCCGCCCACATCATTCTTGTAGAAGGTATTCTTATCTTCACGGACGCCAGGCTGCGGGAGATGCTGGACATCCTCGTCTACGTGGATGCGGATCCGGATGACCGCCTGGTCCGTGTAATTTCCCGGGACATCCTCGAGAGAGGGAGGGATGTCGGCAAGGTGATCGAGCGCTACGAAAGGGTGCTCAAGCCCATGCACCTGCAGTTCATCGAGCCTTCGAAAAGATACGCCGACCTCATACTGCCGCAGGGCGGACATAACCGGGTAGGTATAGACATGCTTATAGCCACCATTGAAAATCATCTCAAACATAGCTGACCGCATCCGGCCGCTCATGGAGAAGCTGCGCAGGGGCCCGCTGTCCAGGTTCAATACCTGGCTCAGGCCCCTGCGGAAGTATCTCCGCATAGATACCGATGACAAGGCCGGCCTGTACCTCACACTCATCGTCCACCTGCTCCTGATTATCGTCCTGCTGAGCTGGTCCATACACACGCAGCTGGTCAAGGACACCTCATTCCTCATCGATTTTTCCGAACAGGATGCCAGAGAAGCAGTGGAAGCCAGAGAGCGGATGCAGGAGAGCGTGAGCGAGGAACTGGATGCCGAACTGGATGCCCTGCTCAATGCTTCCCGCAGCCAGAGCGCCCAGTCCATACGCAATGTGGCCGTGGACGCCTCCGAGCCTCTCAGGGACGACCGCTATGACAACCCCGAGGACATCTACCGCGAGGCCCGCGAGCTGCAGGAGCGCCTGGACCAGTCCAGAAGGGAAATGGAGGAGGCCTCCACATCCGAGGACCAGGTATCCGTCTACAAAGAGGACGACACCCGGAAGACCGAAGCCTATCAGGGTCCGTCCGTTATCTCCTACTCCCTCGACGGCCGCAAGGCCATGAGTCTGCCCGTCCCGGCCTACAAATGCATGGGCGGCGGCGATGTATCGGTCAGCATCATCGTCAACCGCAAGGGCTATGTCGTGGGTGTCAAAATCATCGAGTCCGTATCATCTCCCGACCAGTGCCTGCGGGACTACGCCCTGAGGGCCGCCTCCGCCTCCCGCTTCACCGCCTCACAGGACGCGGCGGAACGTCAGGCCGGCGAGATCGTCTACCGGTTCGTCGCTCAGTAAGTACTTTTTTCTACAGAAAAATCATTTCCCTTTATTCTGCCTGAGCGGAATCCCGAGGATTTTACCTAAATTTGCATTGTTATGATGAAATATCCTATCGGCACACAAAGTTTCGAGCAGCTTCGCAAGGACGGCTATGTCTATGTGGACAAGACCGCCTTGATTTACAGGCTGGTCACGACAGGCAGAATCTATTTCCTGAGCCGCCCCCGGCGTTTCGGCAAGAGTCTGCTGCTCTCCACGCTCAGGAACTATTTCCTGGGACGGCGCGAGCTGTTCGAGGGGCTGGCTATAAACGCACTGGAGAAGGAGTGGGCTGAGTATCCGGTATTCAGCATCGACTTCAATTCCAGCAACTTTACAAAGGCTGGGACATTGGACAGGGTGATAGAAGAAACAGTAAGTTCATGGGAAAGGGAATACGGCCGCAGCGAGGATTTCACTGACGTGGGCAGAAGATTCGCACACGTGCTGCGCAAGGCCCACGAGGCCACCGGACGGCGGTGCGTGGTCCTCATCGACGAGTACGACAAGCCGCTGCTGGACGTGCTGGATACCGACTACACTATCGATGTCGGCGGACAGCGCAGACCTCTGGAGGACTGGAACAGGGAGGTGCTGAAGGGCTTCTATTCCGTCTTCAAGGCCGCCGACAACGACCTCCAGTTCGTACTCCTCACAGGTGTCACCAAATTCGCCCAGGTCAGCGTGTTCAGCGGTTTCAACCAGCCGCAGGACATAAGCATGGACGCGCGGTACGAGGCCCTGTGCGGCATCACACAGGAGGAGATGGAGAGGTATTTCGCAGAACCGATAGAGGAAATGGCGGTAAAGTTCAAGACCGACAGGGAAGGTATGCTTGCCATGCTTAAGCGGAACTATGACGGATACCGGCGGTGCGTGGTCCTCATCGACGAGTACGACAAGCCCCTGCTGGATGTGATGGACACGGACTACACGATAGAGGTGAGCGGACAGCGCAGACGGCTGGAGGACTGGAACAGGGAGGTGCTGAGAGGATTCTACTCCGTATTCAAGGCCGCCGACAACGACCTGCAGTTCGTCCTCCTGACCGGTGTCACCAAGTTCGCCCAGGTCAGCGTGTTCAGCGGCTTCAACCAGGCCAATGACATCAGCATGAGCGAGAAGTATGAGGCTCTGTGCGGCATCACCCAGGAAGAGCTGGAGAGGTACTTCGCCGAGCCCATAGATGCAATGGCCGAAAAACTGGGCATCACGCATGATGAGGTTCTGCAGCGTCTCAAGGCGCAGTACGACGGCTACCATTTCAGCATCGCCATGAAGGACATCTACAACCCCTTCAGCCTGCTCCGCGCCTTCGATGAACTGAGAATCGACAGCTACTGGTTCGCCACCGGCTCCCCTGAATACCTCATGCGGCTGATGGCACGCTCCAGTGAGAATCTCAACGAACTTGTCGGAAGATACTACCCCCCGCGCATGTTCATAGAGTACAAGGCCACTCCTGACATGCCCCTGCCCATAATCTACCAGAGCGGTTACCTTACCATCAAGGACTACAGGCAGAGCCGCGACACCTTCCTGCTCGACTATCCCAACATGGAAGTGCAGAACGGTTTCATCTCCCTGGCCGCGTCTGAATACTTCAAGAGTAGGAACGGTAAGGTCGACTTCTGGCTTCAGGACCTCCTGGATGCCATGGAGGACGGAAAGCCCGACCGCATGGGGCAGCTGTGGATACCTCACCATCAAGGACTTCGACAGGGACTTCGGCTCTTTCCTCCTCGACTTCCCCAACAGGGAGGTACAGCAGGGATTCCTGTCCCTCGCAGCGTCAGGATACTTTGCCTCCAGGGAGGATGCCGACAGCACTGTCAGAAGCATGGTGATCGCCATGAGGGACGGTGACACGGACAGACTGAAGGACATACTGACCGCATTTCTCGCGGACATCCCCTACACAGCTAGGCGCAAGGAGAACGAACGGGAGCGGGAACGCTACTTCCAGTACACATTCTACCTGATATTCCGCCTGCTGGGCACCTACACAGTCCGCGCCGAGCATCACTCCAGCCGGGGTAGGGCCGACTGCGTGGTGGAGACACCGAAATACGTCTACACCCTACACGGCCAGACGCAAGGAGAATGAGAGGGAAAGAGAACGCTACTTCCAGTACACGCTATACCTGATATTCAAGATGATCAATGCCTACCACACCGCCATCGAGCAGCCGCAGAGCCAGGGCCGCGTGGATTGCATCGTAGAGACCCCGAAGCACGTCTACATCTTCGAATTCAAGCTGGACGGTACGGCTGACGAGGCCCTGGCCCAGATAGAGGAGAAGGGCTACGCCCGTCCGTATGCGGCCGATGCACGCCAGGTTATACGTGTCGGAGCTTCCTTCTCCTCGGAGACCGGAACTTTGGAGGAATGGAAAAGTTGATTACACCTGCAATCCTCATGATTACAGCCATAGATACAAGTTGGACAATTACTATGATTAAAAATAATTTTGAGATTCAATGTATTTTTTATAACATGCCAACTCATAACTTTTAATGATTTAGCATGTTGTGAAAAAATACCTTAACCATACTACTTGATTTTTAACCAAGAATAAACCATTTTAAATAACTTAACATATCAAACCTTGAAAAAAATTACAACTATTGCTCTACTTTGCACTTGCTATGTATTGATATCTTCATGCACAAAAGAGGTGCTAACGGAGACTTTTTACACACCATTAGAAAATACTAAAGCCAGTAGTTCCAGCACATTCAACGAGGGGCCAATGATGATTGGACAAAGATTGGACAATCCATATAATGTAAATAATATGCGGGCCGCTTATGATTCTTTAGTAAAGAGTGGAGAACCAATAAATGTTCCTATAACTATTATTACAACAACACACTACCATATTAAGTTTACTCCTAAGAATGCTGATGAATTTAACGACCTTGAAGAAATAGAAAATTTAGATTTATTCGACCACCCTCTTGATTGTGAAATAATTACACCAGGAAGTTATTATCGTGAGCCTGGTTTGGCAGATAGTGTGCCTACTCCACAATACACGTCATTAACCATTGCTGAATGGTCAAAAATAAAAAAGAATCTAAATATTGAATACGAAATACTAGATGAGTTATGTATTGACCCAGTCCGTCATGTCGGTACATTTGCTTTAAGCACAACTGACGATTTTATGACCGACTTTGATATGATAGTAGAGAAATCATTCGAAATTACAGGAAACGCTGAGGAAACACCCATGACTAGAAGTTCAAACAAATGGACTCCCAGCGGACGCATAACAGCATACGACAGAGCAGTAGGTGGACAAATTCCCATAAAAGGAGTAAAAGTAGTAACCAACACGTTCTGCAATAAATCTGTCGCTTATACTGATGAGCAGGGTTACTTCACTTGCAGCAAATCATATAAAAACAAAGTTCACTATAAGATTATATGGGAAAGCACCAGATGGGATATTCGCGACGGATGGCTCATACAGGCCTATTACAATGATGGACAAAAACGTAATAGTCCGTGGTATCTGGCAATTCCCAATGGAGACAATAAAACTTTACGATACTCTGTCATACACCGTGCCCTTTATAGATACTATTATGGAGACAACCTAGGGCTATTACGTCCATCCAATCAAAGAAAAGAAAAGATAGCATATTTACATAAAGCCGGTAATGAAATAAATGGAGATTACTGGCGTCAATTAGGGGCTGGCGTCTTGCCGGACATAAGAATCTATGGAAAAAGTTCGGGAACAGGTGATTTTCGAGAAGAATCCGAACTTTTCAGAACTATGTGCCACGAACTCGGACATGCATCGCATTATACAAACAGTTTTCTTAAATTCTGTGGAAGTGATTTAGAACTCATCGAAAGTTGGGCAAACTGCACAGCATTCATTCTTACAGAGAAAGAGTACACTGAACTGGACGTCATTGATGTGGTTTTCCCAAGTGAAAACTTTAAGGTACCTATCAGGGGTGGAATATCCACTATAATATCTATGATTATACCAAATAATATCAATCGTCAGCAATGGAGAAAGAACAGTAACGAATATACACCACTTTTCATTGACTTATATGACGACATAAATCAACGAGATTATTATTACTATTACAATGAAAATCATAACACTAATATTGATATCTCTTCATATCCTAATGATAACGTTCATATAAACAATGCTCCACTAATAGAAAACATTGCTATCAACAGCAAATCTTTTTCTGAAGTAAAGACAAAATTATTGCAAAAAATAACAGACGGATCTTTGAAAAACGTATCCACATCCAGTATAAATACATTATTTGAGTCCTATGAATAAGCGAATCCTTTTTTTACTCCTGGTAATAAGCGGAGTGCTTCTTACCGGATGCCGTATAGTCGAATGGGTCTACACAACGGAGTACCGTTATGTAAATGACAGCAACACAAGTGTCAGCATATACCATATTTCCACTGACCACCCATCCCCGTCGGAAGAGGACACCTTGCTGATCGCCACGATAGAGCCGGGAGAGGAGTTCTCATTATTCTTCTTAACCGACGGGAGCTGCTATGAGCCTCCTACACAGATTATGGAGTTTCCATACAAGGACGGCTATATCACCTATTTTGTCGATGCCCAGATTTTGCTTTTCGGCAACGGGACGGAGGTAGTACATACGTACGACAGCAATGATGGCAATGCAGTTTTCCAACCATCCGGACACAATATCTGCGACAAGAACAGCTACGTGCTTTCTGAGGTGAAAAAGGAGCGGCTGCGGGTTTACACCTATACTTTTACAGACACTGACTGTCCTGACATCCCTGCCAATCAGGGTGCAGGTCTGGAAGAACCGCTGCCGCGATGATGATACGGACAACATGGCGACAGTGTTCATACTGGCGGAAGATAATGGACAGTGGTATATTTTTTGCAGCACCTGCCTCTTTGTATTAATAAGGCTATTAAATACCGAAAAAATCACTGAAATATGAAACACCGTATAGTAGGCACAATCGTTCTGTCAGCAACGGCAGTACTGGCAACTGTCATGGTAACAGGATGTAGAACCGATAAGGCCGGGCACAAGGAGACTGCTGAGCCCAATGTCAGGACGGCAGTTGCGCAGAGCACAGGCGAGACCCGGACCGTGACATACCCGGGCAGGATACAGCCCGCAAAGGAAGTAAATCTGTCTTTCAGGGTCGCGGGGCCGGTTGCTGCAATTCATTTCCGCGAGGGGCAGCACGTATGTGCGGGGGACACTCTGGCGGAGATAGAGGAGAGGGACTACGCCATTCAGCTGGCCGCCACCACCGCCCAGTACGAGCAGGTCAAGGCCGAGGCCGGAAGGGTCATCGAGCTGTCGGACAGGGGCAGCGCGACTCAGAATGACTACGACAAGGCCAGATACGGCCTGGAGCAGATAGCGGCCCTCTATCATGCGCACCAGAACGCATTGAACGACACCAAGATGCTCGCGCCTTTCGACGGATATGTCCAGCAGGTGCTTTTCGAGGCCGGGGAGACAGTCGGGGCAGGAATGCCGGTAATATCCCTCATCAGTGACGGTGCGCCTATAGTGAAGGTGGACATCCCCGCTGCTGACTTCGTCAACATAGACAGGGCCGTCCGCAGCTGGTGCACAGTAGACGTATTGCCAGGCAGGACATTCGGCCTCAGGCTCATCGACATCACCAAGAAGGCCAACCTCAACCAACTGTTCACTGCCCGCTACGCCTTGATGCCGGCTTCTGACGGAACCATACCGAACTCCGGTATCAGTACCGGAGTCTGCATAGAATACCCCACCGGGGACGCATCATCGGTGAAAATCCCCGCAACCGCACTTTTCGAGGAGAATGGACAGACCTGCCTGTGGGTCGTAGGCTCCGGGAACATTGTCCGGAAACGGGCCGTAACGGCCATTGACATCGACCGCGACGGCTACGCCTACATAACTTCCGGTCTGGACGACGGTGAGACGGTAGTGACAGCCGGAGTCAACTCTCTCAAGGACGGAGCGCAGGTCAGGGTGCTTCCCGGCAAGTCCTCCACCAACCCCGGTAATCTTCTGTAAGCCGACCAGCCATGAATATCGCAGAATACGCTCTGAAAAACAAGATCCTGGTAGTAGCCGTGCTCATCTGTCTGGTTGTGGGCGGAGCATTTGCCTACAACAGCATGAGCAAGCTCGAGGATCCCGAGATAAAGGTAAAGGTAGCCGTGGTTGCTGCCGTCTACCCGGGAGCAACCGCCTATGAGACGGAACTGGAAGTGACAAAACCGCTGGAGGAGGCCATTCGGAAAATGAACGAGGTCGGGGCTCTCACCTCGCAGTCCTATGACGACATGGCCATCATCACCGTCACCCTGAAAACCACCACTCCCGACGCAGCCACCCAGCAGGAATGGGATATGCTGCGCCGCAAGGTCAATGACGCCAAGGCCTCCCTGCCCGCGTCGGCCCAGGTAATGGTTCTGGACGACTACGGTGATGTCTACGGCATGTTCTACGCCATAACCTTCGACGGATATGACTACAACGAAGTGGACCGCTACGCCGACATGGTCTGCAGGGAGATAAGCAATATCGAGGGCGTAGCCAAAGCCATAACGTATGGAGAGCGCACCCGCTGCGTGAACATCGACATGAAGGCCGACCGCATGGCCAACCTCGGAGTGCATCCCACTGAGCTGCTCACCACCCTCAACTCCCAGAATTCCATCATCTACTCCGGTTACTTCGACACCCCTGACAGGAGGATGAAGATAGAGATGGGCGATGCCTATGAGAGTATAGACGACATCCGCAATCTCATAATACAGGGCCATGAGGACGACCAGCTGAAACTCTCCGACGTAGCCGACGTCACCTACGGATACCAGACGCCAGTACGCAACTCCATGAAATACGACGGCCAGCCGGCCATCGGTCTGCTCTTCTCCGCCGAGTCCGGTACCGACATCATCAAGATAGGCAAGGAAGTAGAGCAGCGACTGCAGGAGATACAGGACGAAACGATTCCTGCCGGCATGGAGTTCCACAAGGTGTTCTTCCAGCCGGAAATCGTAAGCAGTTCCATCAACACATTCATCGTCAACCTGATAGAATCCATCCTCATCGTGATCCTCCTGCTGATGTTCACCATGGGCTTCCGCAGCGGAGTCATCATAGCCACCAGTCTGGTAGTGATAGTCTTCGGCTCGTTCTTCATTCTGGACATGATGGACGGAACGCTCCAGAGGGTATCCCTCGGTTCCTTCATCGTGGCGATGGGCATCCTGGTGGACAACGCCATAGTAATAGTGGACGGCATTCTTGTAGACATGAAGCGCGGAGTACCCAAGCCCCAGTGCCTGACCAACATCTGCCGGAAGACGGCAATGCCCCTGCTGGGAGCCACTGTCATCGCCATACTGGCATTTTTCCCCATATTCATGTCCCCGGACATGGCAGGAACGTACGTGAGGGATCTCTTTATTGTCCTGGCCGTCTCCCTGCTGCTGAGCTGGGTACTGGCCCTGACCCACGTCCCGGTACACTGCGACCTCACCCTGCGCTACCCCAAGGGCAGCGGCACCGCCTCCGGGGATGTCGACCCCTTCGACTCCAGGATATACCGCTGGTTCCGCCGCGTACTGGACCATGTCCTGGCCCACAGGCTGACCGCAGTGGCAATAGCCGTCATCCTGGTGCTCGGCAGCGTATGGTGCTATCAGTACATACCTCAGATGTTCTTCCCGGACATGGCCTACAACCAGCTCTACATCGAGTACCGTATGCCCGAGGGCACATCCCCGGAGAAGGTAGAGCAGGATCTGGAAGAAATGGAAGCCTATATCCGTCAGGATGACAATGTCAATCACGTTGTCACCTCTCTCGGCGGCACCCCCGGACGATACTGTCTGGTAAGGGCGGTCGCAGACCCCTCGCTGAGCTACGGCGAGCTGATTGTCGATTATAAGGATTATGACAGAATGGTGGAGAGCATCCCCCGCATGCAGAGGGAGCTGATGGCCGCCTATCCCGAGGCATACGTCAGAGTCAAGCAGTACAATCTCATGTACCATCCCTACCCCATCGAGGCCATGTTCCAGGGGCCTGACCCCGCCGTGCTGAAGGACCTCTGCGCCCAGGCTCAGGCAATAATGGAGGAGAGCGACGCCACCTGGCTGGTGACCGACGACTGGTCTCCCAAAGTGCCCGCCGTCAAGGTGGACTATGACCAGGCGGCTGCCCGCCAGGCCGGGATATCCCGCAGCTCCGCCGGTATCTCCGTGATGGCAGCGGCCGAGGGCATCCCCTGCGGCACCCTCAATGAAGGAGGCGACAGACTCGGCATCTACATCCGCAGCACGGGCATGGACGGAGATCCGGTGGAGAGCATCCGCAACACCCCCGTCTGGGGCCTGCTGCCCTCCATTTCCTCAGTAGCTAACATGGAGACCGTGCAGGGTCTGATGACCGGAACCACCGGCAGGGAGGACATCGTGGACGCACTGACAAGCCCCCTGCCGCTCAACGCCATAACCTCCGGCATAGGGATTGAGTGGAACGAGCCGAAAATCTGTCACTACGACGGACAGAGAGCCATCAAGGCCCAGTGCAACAACACCGCCGGCTATACTGCCGCCCAGGCCCGCGACGCCATAAAGGAGCAGATAGAGGCCATAGAGCTGCCGGAGGGATATACCCTGACATGGCTCGGCGAGTACGACGCCAGCCGGCAGTCCACCCGGTATCTGTTCAAGTACTTCCCGCACGCGATAGTCATCATGCTGCTGATCATGATAGCCCTGTTCAAAGACCTGAAAAAGCCGCTGATCATCGTCTGCTGCCTGCCGCTGGTGGCCATCGGCATAGTCTTCGGCATGCTGGCCGCCGGTATGAGCTTCGGCTTCGTGGCCATGGTCGGCTGCCTCGGCATCATCGGCATGATGATCAAGAACGGCATCGTCCTCATCGACGAGATAGACCGGCAGCTCAGCCTCGGGACGGAGCCTTACAAGGCCGTCGTAGACTCCACGCTCTCACGTCTGCGTCCCGTAATGATGGCCTCGATGACCACCGTTCTCGGCATGGCGCCCCTGCTGTCCGACCCGCTCTTCGGCTCGCTGGCCGTGACCATCATGGGCGGACTGACTGTAGGCACCCTGATTACCCTGGTGTTCCTGCCGGTGCTGTACTCATTGTTCTTCAAGATTAAAAAGGCGTAACCATGAGACATATTACCACATATACCCGGATTCTGATTCTTCTTGCAGCTGTCCTTCTCCTGCAGACTGCCGATGCGGCGGCCCAGCCGCAGAAGCGCTTCCTTACCCTGGAGCAGTGCCGGAGTATTGCCCTGGACAGCAGCACCGTACTGCGCAGCGCCAGGATGATGGAGGAGAAGACTGCCCTCGACCGCAAGGCCGTCATAACCAACTTCCTGCCCAAATTCTCCGCCTACGGCCTCTACCTCTGGACCTCCAGTACATTTGACTACGACTTCAGCGGCGGAGCCCTGCCGATATACAAGAATGTCTACGGCAACCTGGTCCCCGACCTGATGAAGGATGCGGCCGGCAACATCATCTACAACAACGGCATACCTGTCTTCAACCAGTACGCCGTAATCCCGCCGATGACCCTTTCCGTCGACCTTGCCAACACCTTCACCGCAGGAGTTTCCGTCACGCAGCCGGTGTTCATGGGAGGCAAAATAATCTCCGGCTACAGGATGGCCGACATAGGAACAGAGATGGCAGGTCTCAACTCCAGGCTCAAAGCCTCGGAAGTCATAGTATCCGTAGACGAGGCCTACTGGATGTATGTCAAGACCTGCCGGCTGCTGGAGACGGCAGGAAGCTTCTGCAGCACTGTTGACAGCATGTACGCATTCGTGCAGAATGCCATGGATGTGGGCATGGCCACATCCACCGACCTGATCAAGGTCGAGGTGCAGCGCAACAACGCGGCCCTTGCCCTGGCCAAAGCCCGCAACGGACAGCGGCTGGCGATGATGAACCTATGCCACATCCTCGGGCTGCCGCTCACCACGGAGATAGAAGTGGACCAGAGCGGATTTGACCTGGACAGCACCGGGATAATTCCCGCCGGGGACCTTTCCGAAGGGACAGACTCCATCGCCAACCGTCCCGACTATATGCTGCTGGAGCAACAGGCAGAGTTGAAGCGCAGGAACGTGGATTACGTCCGCTCGGATTTTCTGCCGCAGCTGGGAGTCATGGCCAGCTACGGCTACACCTACGGGCTGAAACTGCAGGACGAAGTGCTCCTGAACCAGGCCGGTTTCACGGTTCTGGCCACGCTCAGGATTCCCATCTTCGCTTGGGGAGAGGGCTGGCTGAAGGTACAGGCCGCGAAGAAGGAGCACGAGATGGCCGTAACTGAACTGGAGCAGCTCTCAGGACTGATGGAACTCGAGATGGCCAAATGCCGGTACGCTGTCACCGAAGCCGCCCTGCAGGCACAAATGGCCAGAACCGCGCTCGAAAGCGCTGAAACCAACCTGAAAGTCTGCCGCGACCAGTACGAGCTGGGAATGGAAACCCTCGTCAACGTACTGGAGGCCCAGACCCAATGGAGCCGCTGCAGCAGTTCATGGATAGAGGCTGTTGCGGACTACAGACTGGCATGCACCAGATACATGAAATCAACAGGAAAATTGTAGCAAAATTGAAGAGGACAATTTTTGATTTTCTAATAAAATTTGCCCATATTTGCGGAATATTATTGGCAAATTATGAAATTCTTTAAAATCGTCCCTGTTTTAATGATTTTCGTGGCTGTATGCTCTGTGTTTCAGGCCAGTGCACAGTCCCAGACAAAGCGGGTGCGCGGCATCACCGGCAGATGCGAGATCTCCCGCCACATCACCCTCGAGGAGGCCGAGCAGAAAGCCCTCCAGGACGCCAAGACCAACGCCCTCCGCAAAGCCGGGGTTCCCGAGAAACTGTGGACCGTGACAGGTCTGATCAGCCAGGACGACGGCAGTGAGTTCAGTCAGGTCCTCTCCCGCATGACCACCCTTCAGGTGGACGGTTTCATCAACATCCGCGACGTACAGTACTCCGAGGAGGTGACTGACGGCAAGCGCTACGCCGTAGCAGTGATAGACGCCGACGTCAAGAAAGGCGGAGAGATAGACCCGACATTTGTCCTGGACGTGAATAATCTGGAAACCATCTACAAGGACGGCGAGACCCTGAAATTCAACGCCAAAATCTACGGGCACGACGCTTACCTGCATCTGTTCTGGTTCGACGGGACCAGCGGTTCGGTAGTCTATCCCAACCAGTACGAGGCCAAGAAGATATTCCACAAGGAGGCCGACTACAAGTTCCCGACCAACGAGAATATGGACTACATCATGGAAAAGCAGGACAAGTCCAAAAAATTCGAGACCATCAACCTCATCCTGGTCGCGACCAAGAGAGACATACCGTTCATCGAAAGCAGCATCACTTTCGAATCAGTACTCAAGTGGATCTACGCCATCCCTGCGGACGAGAGGGCGGCATGGAGGGAAGCTATCGTCATCCAGTAAACTTCCAGTATGCTTCACCTGAAATATACAATAAAATCACCATACCAATGAAAAGAGCTACAAACACCATCATCCTGATGTCGCTGCTCCTGCTCTGCATCACCACCTATGGCACAGCCCAGGATACCCGGTCATTCAAATGGCTGAGGACAGTCTACGGACAAAGCCAGCGTCCCTATTCCGACAACTTCGCCGCTTTCTATGAGGCAGGCAAATGGGGATACGAGGACAGAGACGGCAACATCATCATACCCGCTGAGTACGATGAGGCAGGGGATTTCATCAAGGGTCTTGCCATCGTCAAGAAGGATGGTAAGTTCGGAGTCATAACTCCCACCGGCAAGGAAGTGTACAAGTGCATCTACGACACCATCGCCCCCTTCGCCGACAACAACATAGCACTGGCTGCCATCGACAGGAACTGGTACTATCTCAATTCCAACGGCAAGGTGCAGAGCCTCCCCTCCGACATGACATTCTACTCCTATCACAACGGTCTGGCCAAAGTCATGAAAATGACCCGCGGACATGCCCGTTACGGATACGTGGACGCCAAGGGTTTCTTCGTCATAGAGCCTATCTTCGAACAGGCCAGCGACTTCTTCGGAGAGAACGCCTTCGTGACCCTCAACGGCCGCCATTTTTCCATCAATGCCAAGGGCAAGAGGACAGCACTCGACTTTCCCTTCACATCCGAGAACACCTTCCTCTCCAGCACCTACGGCAGCGGATTCCTGAAACAGGGCGAAAAATACCTTTTCATCAAATACGAGAAAGGCCGCTATTACCTCCTGCCCACCAGCTACAGCGAGGTCAACGAGTTCTCCGAGGGACTCGCCCTGGTGAAGACCAATACCGGCCGCCTCAAATACATCAAGCCTGACGGAACCACGGCCCTCAACCTCCCCGCCAACTGCACTGCAGCCGGAAATTTCTCGGAGGGAAAAGCCTGGGTATGCATGGGCGGCAAATACGGATACATCAATCCGACCGGAGGCATTGCTATAGACACCATCTTCTCTTACGCGTCCAACTTCCACGACGGTATTGCATACGTAGCCTACGGAGACCGCCAGGGCATCATACGTCCCTCCGGTCCCAATGACACATGGCCTGACCTCAGAATCGAGAAGGTCACTCTGGTCGACGTGAACAACAACGGTCAGGTGGAGTCCGGTGAGAAATTCCAGCTGAACGTCCTGCTGAAAAACTACGGCAAGGACCCCGTCACCAATACCAACGTCACTCTTACCGGACAGGCTGGACAGGCCGAATGGTTCACATACGAGAGCAACAAGAACAATGTCATCGGCATCGCTCCCGGCCAATCCACAACCGTGACATTCGAGGGAAAGGCCAATATGGACTTGGTCTCCGAGGATATCCAGGTCAACTTCACCGCCCTGGCTGACAACCAGCTGCTGGCCGTCCAGTCCTCCCTCACCTTCCCCGCCATGGGTATCAATCAGTGCAAGCCTCTGCTGGCATCGTACTGGATTCATACTCCCGACCATTCCGTGATGGCCCCCGGCAAGAGCGCAGTCCTCGAATTCTCGGTAGTGAATGAGGGAACCGACATTGCCAAGGACGTGAGCATAGCGATGAGATGGCCCTCAGGAGTCAACTCCTCTGCATCCGTCATCCGCCTGGGAGACATCAATCCCGGGGACACGAAGGAATACAAGCAGACCTTCGTCATGGACACATCGGTAGCCGAATCCGGACAGCTCTCCATAGTAGCCACCCTCACCGACTTCACCAAGAAGCATACCGACGTCAAGTACCTGATGTTCGAGACCGGCAAGATGAATCTGGCCGTCAATCTCCTCGGAGGCGGAGCCACTCAGGTCGCCATGCCCGCATACATGGCTCAGGCCCAGACTCAGACAGCATCCGCGACTGGTGCCGAGGCTGCTCCAGCCGCACCTCAGCCTGCAGCACCCCAGTCCGAGCTCCTCTCCGGCCTTACCCGCATCAAGGAGCCCGACAACAATAAATACGCCCTGATCATCGGCAACGAGGACTACAACTCCTTCAAGCAGCAGACCCTCTATGAGCCCAATGTGGACTTCGCCGTATCCGACGCCGAGACATTCAGCGAGTATGCCAAGAATATCCTTGGCGTGCCTGAGAGCAACATCATCCTGCTCAAGAACGCCACTTACTCTCAGATGAACTTCAACATCAACAAGATAGCCCGCATCGCCAACCTACATCCGGGTGAGACCGAAATATATGTCTACTACGCAGGACACGGCCAGGTGGACGGAACGTCCAAGGACAGCTACCTGATCCCCGTGGATGTCAGCACCACATCTCCCGCCGAGGGCATCAAGCTCGAGGACATGTACGCCACTCTCAGTGAGAGCGGTGCCAGGAGAACGATGGTATTCCTCGACGCATGCTACAGCGGAGTGGGCCGCGGTATCATCATACAGCCCAAGGAGACTCCCATCAAAGGCAATCTGGTGGTGATGACAGCGTCTTCCGCTACCCAGAGGTCCATGCCCTACCAGGAGAAACAGCACGGCATGTTCACCTACTTCCTGCTCAAGCAGCTCAAGGACTCCTACGGAGACATCACTCTGGAGGATCTCTACAAGTCAGTGAAAACCAACGTCCAGACCAATTCCGTGTGGATAAACAACATGGAGCAGACTCCAGAACTCCTCAGCGGCCCCGGCATAGCGGAAGGATGGAGACAGTGGAAACCTTAATTTATGAATATGAAACATCTTAGACTACTTGCATCAATCATCATATTAATCTGTGCAGGCCAGGTTACCCGCGCACAACTGGTGAGATTCAACGTCGGAATCGAAGCCGGAGCTCTCGGAGGCTACATGATGACCGAATCGAGACTGTCCCCCGGATTTGATTACGGAGGCTACGGCGGAGCCAATATTGAAGTTCGTATCGGCCGCATATTCGGAGTATTCGGAGAGGCCGTCTACTCTTATCAGACCGGCATGCAGACACTACTTACAGATGATGGATTCTCCAGCGGAATCCGTGCCGGCATCACCCGCCAGTACATGCACATACCATTAGGTATCCAACTCTGGATGGGACGCTCCGCACTGTTCCAGGCTGGCTTCCAGCAATCGATACTGCTGAGTTCCAGATACAGCGAGGAGGGCATGGCAGAGTCCATCTCCCCCGATGAAGGAGCGCTCAAATACTATACAAGCATCATGGCCGGCTTCAAGTTCAATTTAGGAAGAGTTGTCTACATCAATGTAGAGGGAACATACGGACTCAGCCCGGCTTACGTAGTAACCGGCCACGGAGCCCCCGTCATCACAGCCTCTGTAGGCCTCGGCTTCAGGGTCTACTCCTACAGAAAATCCGCATTCAAATAACATCTCAACACGGCATACATGAATATGAAGAGTCATATCACAGCATATCTGCTTCCACTGATCATCATCTTCTCTGTCCTGACAGGAGCTGCATCCTGCACATCCTCAGTCGATGGAATCTATGGAAGCTTTCCTTTTCTGACCGTAACCGAAGATAGCATAACTACCATAGGCAAGGACGGAGGCACGCTCACCATCCCTCTCAGCACGAACAGGGACCTCACGGCAAGCTGCAGCGACTCATGGCTGAGAGTAAATTCCATATCAAGGGACAATCTGGTACTCTCCGCCGAGCCCAATGACGAGGAGAACCCGCGAACAACAACGGTAAGGCTGTACGACAAGAACAACACCGTAGAAGCTCAGTTCGCGGTAACACAGGAAGAATCCGGCATAAAGACCAGCACCGGCAACACACTGCTCCAGTCCAGTGAGGAGATTACACACTTCATTCAGGAATACACCAGAGTTTCCGGCAATCTGATTTTCGGATCCACAGGCGGAAACGTCAGAAGCAGCACAGTTCCTGCGTCCGAGACCGATGAGTACACAACGTCCATAGGCGGCACCAGCTATACATTCTACCGCTCGGCATCTATCTCGAACACCGACCTTGCCTCCTTCTCCGAATACATACGGGAGGTGCAGGACGGCGGTATCTACCTCATCCTCAACACTGCTGTCAGCGACATCAGGCCACTGCTGTCCTACGGTATCTCCGAGTGGACACTTGTCGGCAATGACAACCTCACCTCCGTCCAGGCCCTTGCGGACCAGTCCGGAATCCGTTCCCTCACCATCAAACATTCTCCTATGATACAGGATTTTGAGAGCATATCTGGAATGAGCGGACTTACTTATCTGGACATCTCCAAAAACGGCATTGAGGACATCTCCTTCCTCGAAGGACTCCAGCTGGAGACCCTCGTCCTAGGGAGCGCACAGGGCGAGAGCAATACCATCCGGGACATCTCCGTCCTCCACAGCATGACTACCCTCCGCAGTCTGGTCATCAGCGGTCTGCCCATACCCCAGGAACAGATTGACGAACTGCAAAGCAGTATACCCGACTGCGAGATAACATCCCAGAACATGCCGAACGACATTCCCGAGCTTGGGGACATCCTGTTCACGCCTTCCGTCAACAGCATAGTCCTCTCATGCAGCATTGCGGACGTAGGCTCGTCCGGTCTAATCGAGAAAGGCTTCTATTTCGGCCCGTCCATGGACAATCTCAGCAAATACATCGACGGTTCTGAAAGCCAGAGTGAGATTACCGTCACCGTTGAGGACCTGGACTCATCCTCATTCTACTATGTCCGCGCCTATGCGCAGAACGAGCTCGGCACGGCTACTGCGGATACCACTGTGTACACCATTGGAAGGCCCGTGCTCGAAGGCAACACAGAAGTGACAGTAAGCGGTTCCACGCTGAGCATCAAAGCCACGATGAGCCATCCCGGCAACCCGGCATCCGTAGAATTCGGCACCCTGATCGGCAGATCCCCCGAGGTCAGCATCGACAATTACCTCGACATCATCTCCCACCGCAATGAGAACGGTCCCCTCACGGAGATACCGTACACCTGGCAGGACACCTACACCGGAGAGACAGGCTCCATATACTACGTCAGGACATATGCCCGCGTAGAAGGGTACGACATCACCTACGGCGACCCCGTAAAAGCGGAAACCGAAGGCAGGCCCGAGTCTACCTCGACTGTCCATCTGAACCTGAGCCTGCCCGCCTGGGCCTCTCCTGCGGACGCTGAGGTGGAACCTCCCAAGAATTTCTACGGATACTACTTCCGGGATGACATAGTCGGCAGCGGAGAGACCGTCTACGGGACAAAGGAGGCCGAGGGTCTGTTCGAATTCTCCTTCTTCCAAGGCATTCAGGACATTGTCTTCTCCAACACCGAAGGCCAGCCACTCTCCGGAGGCAGCGATTACCTCCAGTGGAACACTTCAGCAGAAAGTACCCTGCCGCAAGACCTGCTCATCTACAGCCAGACCGATACAGACCTCCAGGATGCCAGCATCAATCTCAAGGCGACTCCGGAGAGAGTGAGCGCCGCGCTTTCCATCATCCGCTTCGCATACTTCGACGCAAACGGGACACAGTGCTCGGACCTCTCATCTGTCATATCCTCGATAAGGATTACGGCCAAAGGCATCTCCTCGTCGTACACCATTGCCAGCGACGGAAGCGGCAGATACTCCGGAAACGGGACTCTTGCCCTGGATACCGACGTAATTTCCAATACCCAGGAGCAGATTCTCTGCCAGGGCCTCCATGTCCTGCCGTCAGCAAACAGGCAGTCCTTCAACATCACAGTGGAACTGACACTTGCCGAAGACGGCAGCACCGTCTCCCGGACAGCGGTATTCAAGGCTCTCGAAGCCAACCATGCATACGACCTGACCATCAATCTCTACAACTTCTCCAACGAGACAGGAGGACAGTTCAAGATCGACATCATAGAGAATATTGACAAAGAAATCGAATTTTAATCATGAAAGCTTCCATATACATCCTGACCATACCGCTGCTGACGGCAGCTGTTACCATAACTTCCTGTACGGCAGAGAAGAAGGTTTCGGGGCCGGAAGATGGTAACATACTTAAGATCACAGCTTCGGCTCCGTATACCAAAAGCCCGGTCAATCTCGGTTCGGACATGCTTTACGCCTATCCCTTCGCTCTGGACGAGAACCTGGCAGGGCTGAACGGTGTCCCCATCACAGCCAGTTCCATAATCGGCAACGAGTACACCTTCTATATGCCGCAGGCTTCACAGGACGTGGTATTCACCAACATCACGGACGGCAACGGAGGCTACAGCCTGACAGCCCCGGCCGACGGGGACACACTCATGACAATCACTGTAGCCGACGGGACTCCGGGCAGCACCATAGACCTCGTTACCGGCAATCTGACGAAGAGCGACGTTGATCCGGAGAGTCCGACTATTCCACAGATATCCCTCAAGC
Organism: Alistipes sp. CAG:831; assembly: GCA_000432775.1. Taxonomy (GTDB): domain Bacteria; phylum Bacteroidota; class Bacteroidia; order Bacteroidales; family UBA932; genus Coprenecus. The sequence goes on along the minus strand of HF990417.1, from coordinate 33,449 downwards.
GCAGGGTGGCTCAGATATCCCTCACATTTAGAGTGAAAAAGAAAGACAGCGACGAGCTGATTGCCGACCTGTCCGAGTTCTTCTCAGAAGTAAGCGTGAGCGTGCCGACTATGTCCACATTCTGCATACCCTCCATCGGGGATACCGTCGGTACCTACTACGGAGAGGTAACCAACCGCTGGAGCTGCTCCGACATACCGGCGGCACAGAGTGTCGCCCTGACTCAAGAGATGTTCGTATTTCCCTCAGCACCAGGGGCCAATGCTATATTCACCCTGACGCTGGTCTCTACTTCGGGCAACATCCAGACCCTTCAGTCCAGTCTTGACTCTGCCATCGAGCCAAACATGCACTACAACCTCACTCTCACCCTCAGACAGAAGAGCGACGGCCTGGGCTTTGTCGTAGACAGCTTCATCCAGGAGGAGATGGTCATCGACCTGGACTATACCGACATCGTAGTAGAGCCCAGCATGATGAGCCTGGACATCAGCACTAAGGCGTCCATCAGCGACACCACCTACAAGGATTTCACGCTGGGTACTGACACTGTCTGGGTATACCCTTTTATAAAAGGAGATGAAGGCATCAGCACACTGGCGGAGGGCTATCCCCAGGCCCAGAAAGCCATAATCAGCGGCCGCTACACCTATTCTGTACCCGAGGGTACCCAGACCATGATGTTCTCCAACCTGAACATGTGCAAGCCCGAATCAGACTACTGGGCCACCTCAGTCGAGGGCGAATTCGAGTACAGCAACCTGACAACTGACAATCTCTATATCAGCATCAACAAGGACTACAACGGAATAGCCGTGAGGCCCCTGATTCTGGGACTCAGCGAGGAGCTCACCCTAGATGAAGCTGGGGCAACGCTCAGCATCGAACTGCAGCGGCGCAGCACCGGACTGAGGTTTCTGCTGGAAATCACCGGTGAGGAGGACCAAGTCTACTCTCCCGATCAGTTCATCCGGTATTTCTGGATCAGCGTATGCAATGAGGTTTACAATGCATACCTGCCATTCTCCGGAGAGTATTACAACTGGCTCAATCCCGGAATTTCCGAATTCGGTCCGATCAGCACATCAGGACTGACAAGCATCGACTACGACGGCCGTACTCTTTGGGAACTTACTCCTGATTATCTGCACGTAATACGCGCCGATGGAGACAGTATGGTTCTCGACCTCTTTTCTCTCACGAATACAGGAGGAACCGAGAAAGAAATAGCCTGCAACTTCGATGCCCTGCAGAACCAATTGAACACTATCGTAATAACTGTAAATGCCAAAGAGCTATTCTAACTGATATACCATGGAAAGAAAAAGCATCATATACATAACCGGCGCTGCCTTTATTCTCACTATGGCACTGTCCGGATGCCACAGGATGGAAGAGCAGGTATTGCCCGGCTCCAGGACTGAATCCCTGGTCCTGAACGTACAGTACCCCTCCTTCGACATAGAGACCACCAAGGCCCAGGAGGAAGTCAGCACGGACTCACTCTTCGCATATCCGCTCAACGGTATTGACGGCACTTTAATGAGTCCGGTACGGCAGGACAGCAAATCGGACGGCCTCTACTACTTCACCCTGCCAGCAGAAGCCACGGACATCTTCTTCACCAATGTTTCCTGGGAGTCCGACGCCAGCCTCACAACGCGCTCGTCCATGCCCGACACTCTGCTGTCCATCTCCGTCAAGGGAGAGCACGGTACCACCCAAGACATCCTATTCGGCGGCATCCACGGCTACTCCGGTGCCGGAGAAGAGAGCATAGCAATGACCAGGAGCGTGGCCAGGCTCAGGCCGGTACTGAAGCTCATCGTAGGAGAGGACACGGTAAGCTCGGTAGGAGCCCACTTTGACAGCGTCTACGTATCGGTAAGCGGCGTGTACTCCGGTATCGCCTTCAAACCGGATTTCACCTACTCGTACTTCGGCACCGCAAAAGTCTCTACCCCGCTGCATATCACGGAGACCGCCTGCTACTCCGACTACATCTACACCTTCCCCTCCACTGAAGCCGGCTCCACACTGGAGCTGCGGACCCTCCTCTTCGAAGGCGGAGAGACGACTTTCAGCACTGCCCTGCCCACCCCGCTTGAGGCCGGCCGCGACTACACCGTCACCATCTACCTGCATAAGGACAACAGTGAGGCTGGCTTCACCCTCGAGGATGTCACATTCGGAGAAGATTTTATCGAAAATGTGCATTTCAATGACTACGACCAGGACAGATTCGACCTGATCGGCTTCTCCACCTCCGCCCTGCTATTTCCCCCTGAAAGCGGAGTTTCCAGAGACGTGAGCGTGACCAGCAAGCTGAAGACCTGGTCCGCCAGTTTCCCGTCAGAAGTTCTGAGTTCCTACAGCGTGGAGAATCTGAGGACTGGTGAGACCGCCAGCGCCATCCAGCCCACCCTCTCCGGACAATCCGGCGACACCCTCAGATTCACTACCCTCAGGGACATTTCCGCCAACGGAAGCACCTGCCTGGATGTAACTTTCAGGGCCGAAGAGCA
>HF990417.1:0-30908 GCA_000432775.1 Alistipes sp. CAG:831 | reverse complement strand
CGAAGAGCACAACTCCTACACCCTGCCCCTCCTCCAGTCCGACGGCGGGACGCAGAGACTGACATTTGAGAACAACGGCTATTATCCGACTGTCACTGTAGACGGATACTGCTCCCTGTACAAGCTCCATGACGGCGATTCCACCCTGATGCTGCAAGCAGAAGGCAGTCCCAATGCAACCTCCGTCGACAATGGCTCCTACGCCATCATCGGAGAGCACATCAGTTCCGTCGACTTCAATGGAAGTGTGGAGAACCTGCAATTCGAGAACTGCACATCACTCACTGAACTGGTAATAACTTCTGATGCAGTCTACGAGATAGACCTCACAGGACTTTCCAACTTGAGAAATCTCAGAATCTACCAGACTCCCGGACCACAGACCCTCGACCTGTCCGGCAACGGAAAACTTCAGAAAGTGTACCTGCAAAATGTCCCGAATCTGACTTCCATCCACAGCGGAGAGACCGCACTGACACAGCTTGAGAGTATTACCCTCTGGTACTGTTCCAGCTTGACCCAGCTGTCCCTGCCGAACGCCTCGAGCCTTGCTTCCTTGGATCTCAACAACATATCTTCCATCACCGACCTAAATCTTTCCGGGTGCAGTTCCCTCAGAACACTGACCCACGACTACAATCAGACCATTCTGCCACTCCAGACCCTGAACCTGAACGGATGCTCCTCGCTGCAGGAGGTAACCCTGAAACTGGGCAACAACTCCACCCTCGAGGCTATAGACTTCTCCACCAGCCCGACACTGAGGGAGGTGAACCTTTCAAGCGAGAATTACTCAGACGGCAACAATCTCAAATCCATTAATCTATACGGATGCACAGGCATTGAGACCATGAATCTGCAGTATCTGAGAAAACTAAGCTATCTGGATGCATCCAATGCATCAATCGCCAGTCTGGAAATAAGATACGCAGACTCACTGAGCACAGTGGACCTGACATCCAATTCAAGGCTGACCGAACTGGCACTGTACGACTGCTATAATCTGGCTGAACTGGAATTGACCGGGTGCTCAATGCTGAAGACTGTAAACCTGGAAGACATCAATGCTCTATCTGAACTCGACATGTCCGGGATCAGCACACTCTCAAGCATCAGTCTGAGATATCTGGACCAACTCAGACGTCTGTCCCTTGCAGGTTGTTCCTCAGTCACCTCCATAGATATGTCTTCAGTATACTTGACCAGCGCGGACTTCTCTGGATGTACATCCCTGACCGAACTTCCATACATCTGGAACAGCAACCTCACGGATCTGAACATACGCAAGTCGGGCATACAGGAAGTCGAACTGGAGATGAACAGAGCCACCAACCTGCAGACAATTCAAGTGGACAGTTCCAGCCTGAGGACATTCTACTACTACAGCGGCAATCATTCCCTCACCCAGGATTCCCTCGATTTTTCAGGATGCACTGACCTGGACTCAGTAAATGTGGACGGCAGCCAAAGCGCTCAGTTCTCCACTATCATCCTGGACGGATGCCCTGATGTCGGATCGCTGAGACTCTCCAGCCTTCCAGCATTCACGACCCTGTCCATAAATGACGGAGCCTCCATCGACCGGTTCTATATGGACTACTGCGACAATATAGAGCAACTTGACATCAGCAACATGAACATCCGCCACGCCTATATCGGAACAACCTCCAACAACGACCAGCTGGCACTGCTTACGGCCGAGAACTGTCCTTCGCTGGAAGAACTGGTCATAGGCAATTCCAGCGGTAATATAGGACATGAGCACTTGGGCGCCCTCTCGGTCAACGGCTGCACAGCTCTCAGAAATCTTGAAATATGGAGCTGCAGCCAGCTATACCTTTTCAATACCGAGAACTGCGGAAATCTGGAAAATCTGAGAATATGGAACAACTACTCCTCCAGCGCCATTCTTCCGACCCTGAGCCTCAGCGGCTTCCCCCTGCTTAAAACACTTGCCCTTAAGAGTCTCCCTGAACTATCCAGCCTCAATCTGACAATTCTGCCGCAGCTGGAAAGTCTCGAACTATCCAACATGAATCTTAAGACAGTCAATTGCGCGAACCTCAACAGACTCAGTTCCATCTCACTCTCGGCTTCTGTCCCTTCCGACACCCTCAATCTGAGCAACTGCTCCTCACTCTCCGGACTGACTATCGACGGACAGTCATCCAGAAGACTAAAGGTACTCCACGCCGACGGCCTTACCAGCCTGCGCTCGGCAGTAATCAACTACACCAGTCTGAGCGGAGCCCTGAATTTCACATGGCCGGCACTGGAAACACTGCGAATGGAGAACAACAACAACATTACCAGTGTCCAGATAGCTGAAGGCAACCAGCTGAGACGTGTCATCATGAAGAGCAACTCAAATCTCGACATAGCGGCAAGCCGGTTCAATGCCGAACAGACCCTGACCGACTTGCGCCTGATCGGCAACTCTTCCCAGCTGAGCGACTCCAGTCTGGTTCTAAACCTTACGGGCCATGCAGTACTGGACACACTCGCTGTAATGAACACCTATCAGGTCAAGTCCATCAATGTCTCCGGCTGCCAGGAACTGACTCTCCTCAATCTAGACAACTGCTACTATCTCAATACTCTGGACATCTCCGGATGCCCCAGCCTGCTGAAAGTCGACCTGGCGGAATGCAATCTGAGCACGGAGGCCGTCCTGAACCTCTTCATCCAGCTGCCGGAGCGTGAGCTGAGAGACCAGGCGAACTACCGGCTATCGGGCAATCCCGGGGCCACCAATGCCGACAACTCTGAGGCAGTCCGGAAGAACTGGATTCCCACTACAAACGACATCGCAAGCGATATCCACTGAGCCACGAACAGCGCAGCGGCCGACGCAACCGCTGCGCTGTTTTAAGTTACAACTAAAAAGAATCGCTGGCACGGGGCGAATTCAGAACCACCTGACAATAAGCGACTTATCTCAAGAAGTGGTGGAAGCAAGAGATTTTAAATCGGAGGAAAGCACGCCCCATCTTTGTTATCACTTGGTTATCAACTAGTTCCAGAACAAGAGTGTGCGGCTGCGGAAAAAAGAGCCTGACCGCGAACCGAAGGAGCGGAGTCAGAAAGACCGGGCACTGTTTTGCTTTTTTGCCGAAAAAAGATATCTTTGTAGAATGTATACTGGAATATGGATAGAGTAGTACTGTTTTTCATGACCCTGCTGTCACGGCTGCCGCTGAGAGTGCACTACGCATTCTCATCATTTTTGGCATGGCTGCTGCAGAAAGTCCTGCACTACCGCGTCCAGACAGTCAACATCAATATAGCACGATCATTTCCGGAACTCAACTACAAGGAGATCAGAGAGGTGGTGGACGATTTCTACCACCATCTCGCGGACACTGTCGTAGAGTCGGTATGGATGCTCACGGCATCGACGGAAGCCGTGGGCAGGCAGGTACGCATAACCGGCCAGGATGCCCTGAACAAGGCTCTGTCCCTGAACCGCAATGCCGTGATAATGGTCGGACATCTGGGCAACTGGGAGATCTTCACCGGTCTGCCCGATCTTAGGAGCCACTACGGCATCGACATCGACAACAAGGACTTCCTCTACGTGTACAAAAGACCCAAAAGCAAGCTGGCGGACAAAGTCATCACACGCATCAGGACCAGGCACGGCTCCTGCTCCCTTATCGAGTCGCACCAGATCATCAGGCACATCGTCCGCCACCGCGAGGGCAGACAGGCATTTTTCTTTATCTGTGACCAGAATCCGCCCCACTGCATGAGCCGATTCATCGCGGACTTCCTGAACCAGAAGACCTACATGATCGAGGGGCCAGAGACCGTCGCTGCCAAAATGGGCATGCCGGTCCTCTACTGCGGTCTGATCCGACACGGACGGAAGGACAACGAGGCGCATTTCGAGCTGATAGCGGAGAACGCTGCGGAATGTCCCGAGGGTTTCATCACGGAGAGGTTCGCACGCCTGCTGGAAGCCGACATAATAGAACATAAGTCAACGTGGCTGTGGAGCCACAAAAGATGGAAAAAACGCATATCATGAAACTCAGAATCATCACCGTGCCGGTACTGGCCGGCATCATGGCACTGACAGCCACAGGACAGAATGTCAACCGACTGGAGAAAGGTCAGACCCCTCCGGACGGAGTAGTCATCTACTCCCTGCCGCAGACTTCCGTGCATCTCACAGTAGAAACTGTCTGCGAGACCTATACCCCCGGTCCCTACAGCGGATATGCCAAGAAGTATCTCGGCATCGACGTACCTCAGGAAGCCAGCACCACATACACCCTCAGCAACGTCAGGATGACGCCATACCTGGAGGCTGACCGCTCGTGCAGCTATATCGTCAATCTCGACGGCCTGCTGGGAGAAGCTTCTCCGGCTTCCTTCTTCGAATTTTCCTCACAGGGCCTCCTGCTTCTGTCCGACGAGAACAAGGGCAGCGGCAATTCCTGGAGATTCCCTTCCATTGCACCCGGAACCGAAGTCCTGTCATCAGAGGCGACAGCCAATCTGACCTCCACCGAGACCACTCTGTACCGGACTGTCCGCAACGACCAGGGCGGATACGACCGTGTGGCCGTCCGCCAGAGCCAGGTAGTGGAGAAAAGTCCTGAGAAGAAAGCTCAGGAAGCAGCGGCCATGATTCTCTCCCTAAGGGAGAACCGCATCAACATCATCACCGGAAATACTGACGCCACGTTCAGTGGAGACGCCCTCAGGGCAGCTGTAGAAGAGATCGGACGCCTGGAGAACGAATACATGGCACTCTTCACAGGCACCACAGTTTCCTCCGTCCAGGAGATGAGTTTCGAGGTAGTACCGCAGGCAGGCAAGGAGGAGGAGCTGGTCATAGCATTCCGCATCTCTGACACCCACGGACTGCTTCCTCCGGACAATGTCTCGGGACGTCCCATCGTGATGGAGATAAGCCCTGAGGATGCAGAGGACTTCTACTCCGAACAGGTAATCGGAGAGGTGGAGGCCCGCAAACCGAGGGCCAAGCACGAGGCTGCCCTCCGCGGCAATATATTTTACCGTATCCCCGCGATATGCACGGTACGCATTATTGACGGACAGGACCTCATCCTCAAAAGCCGGATACCGGTATATCAGAAGGGTGAGGACCTCACCTTCCCCGTCCATGTTCTCGTAAAATAACTGTTAACAACTTATAAACACTAACGACGTATGACAATCGACAATCTAGATCCCAAATGCGTGTGGAAAAATTTCTATGCGCTGACACAGATTCCCCGTCCCTCGAAGAAAGAGTGGAGGGCAGTGGACTTCATGGAGAATTTCGGCAGGAACCTCGGACTGGAGACCATCCGCGACGAGGTGGGCAACATCATCATCCGCAAGCCCGCCACCCCCGGCATGGAGAACCGCAAGGGCGTAATCCTTCAGGGCCACCTCGACATGGTGCCCCAGAACAACAATGACGTACAGCACGACTGGGAGAACGACCCCGTGGAGACATGGATTGACGGCGAGTGGGTGAAGGCCAAAGGCACCACCCTGGGAGCCGACAACGGTCTCGGCTGCGCCGTTGCCATGGCAGTGCTTGAGTCCAACGACCTGGTACACGGTCCCATCGAGGCCCTCTTCACCATCGATGAGGAGACCGGCATGACCGGTGCCAAGGCCCTCAAGGGAGGCATCCTCAAGGGCGACATACTGGTCAACCTCGACTCCGAGACCGAAGGAGAGCTCTACGTGGGCTGCGCCGGAGGTCTGGACACCGATGCAGAGTTCAGCTACAAGTCCGAGCCGGTAAGCAAGGACACCGACCAGTACCGCATCATCATCAAGGGACTCCGCGGAGGTCACTCCGGCATGGAGATCAATGAGGGACGCGCCAACTCCAATAAACTGATGGCCCGTCTCCTCCTTCCCCTGCTCAGGGACTTCAAGGGAGAGCTCATCTCCATCGAGGGCGGCAACATGCGCAACGCAATACCGCGCGAGGCACAGGCCACAGTCGCCCTGCCCGAGAAAAAAGCTGCCAAGGCCCTCAAGGCCCTGGACGCAGCAGTAGCCGACATCGAGCACGAGTACGCTCCCATAGATCCCGGCATCGAGGTCCTCGTGGAGAAGACCAAGGGAGCCAAGAAGATTATCCCCACCGACGTCGCCCTGAACGTAGTGAAGGCCCTCCTCGCCTGCCCCTGCAACGTGGACCGCATGAGCCTCGTTATGCCCGGCCTCGTGGAGACATCCAACAACCTCGCAATCGTGAAATCCGACAACAAGAAGATCAACGTCAAGACCCTCATGAGAGGCTCGACAGACTCCGCAAAATATGCCCTGAGAGACGCGATTCAGAGCGCCCTCGAGCTCGGCGGCGCCAAGGTCAAGTTCTCCGGCGGATACTCCGGCTGGCAGCCCAACATGGAATCCGATATCCTCAGGACCATGAGGGAGACCTACAAGGCCCTCTACGGCAAGGAGCCTGAGGTAAAGGCCATCCACGCCGGCCTCGAGTGCGGTATCCTCTCCACCAACTACCCTCACTGGGACATGATCTCCTGCGGACCGACCCTGATGTCTCCCCACTCTCCCGACGAGCGCCTGCTCATACCCACCGTGGAGAAGTTCTGGAACTTCATCAAGGAAGTCCTCAAGAACATTCCCGCGAAGTAATTTTGGTAATTAACGGATAATTCGTATATTTGCAGCCCTTTCCCGTACAGGGGGAAGGGCTTTTTAATTACTAATTTAATAACAATCAAAATGTTAAAACAGTACGAAACCGTTTTCATTGCAACTCCCGTTTTATCTGAGGAACAGATAAAGGAAGCGGTAGAAAAGTATCGCGGCTACATCCTCTCCGAGGGTGGTGAGATCGTGAACGACGAGGACTGGGGCCTCAGGAAACTGGCCTACCCCATCCAGAAGAAGACCACAGGGTTCTACCACCTGTTCGAGTTCAAGGCCGACTCTCAGTTCATCGAGAAGCTCGAGACACAGTACAGACGTGACGAGCGCATCATCCGTTTCCTCACATTCGTGATGGACAAGGACTCTATCGCCTACTCCGAGCGCAGACGCTCCAACAAGAAAGAATCAACAACAGCCAACACAGCAAAGGAGGAATAAACCATGGCCGCAAACAACGAAATCAGATTTCTCAACCCTCCTACAGTAGAGGTTAAGAAGAAAAAATACTGCCGCTTCAAGAAAGCGCACATCAAATACGTGGATTACAAGGACGCTGAGTTCCTCAAGAGGTTCCTCAACGAGCAGGGAAAGATTCTCCCCCGCCGTCTGACCGGTACTTCCCTGAAGTTCCAGCGCAAAGTAGCCCAGGCAGTTAAACGTGCAAGGCATCTCGCCCTGCTCCCTTACGTAACAGACTTATTGAAATAAGGAGGACAGTGTATGGAAATCATTCTGAAACAGGACGTTGCCAATCTCGGGCATAAAGACGATATCGTAAAGGTAAGAAACGGCTACGCTGTCAACTACCTCATTCCCCAGGGCATGGCTATTCTCGCCACCGAGTCTGCAAAGAAGGTGCTTGCCGAGAACATCCGCCAGAGGGCACACAAAGAGGCCAAGCTCCGCGAGGAGGCCAGCGCTCTCGCAGCCAAGATCAATGGTCTGACCATAAAGCTCACCGCCAAGATGAGCTCCAAGGGCAAGATCTTCGGTTCTGTAGGCAATATCCAGATTGCCGAGGCCATCGCCGCTCTCGGAGTGGAGGTTGACCGCCGCAACATCACCATTGCCGGCATGGACAACATCAAGGAAGCCGGTATCTACGACGCCAGCGCCAAGTTCTACAAGGACATCAAGGCTGACTTCAAGGTAGAGGTAACCGGTGACGGCACTGAGACTGCAGAGGAGACTCCCGCAGCCGAGTAAGCTGATCCGGCACTCAGGACAAGGGCGATCCTTCGGGACCGCCTTTTTTTATGTCCACAGCCGAATAGAGATCCTGCGAAGGCCATGACTCGACGCGGGAGGAAGCAGTACGGTACATCCGGTCTATATACCGGGTGAACTTCGAGCCTTTCCACGAACTGGTATTGGTTACGAACATCCAGATATATCCGTTGGCCTGCTTCTTGACCAGAGCACTGGTGCCGGCAAGCGTGCCCGTACGGGACCAGTCCGAAGACGCTCCCGCGCGCACCCATCCGACAGGACGGTAAGGGTGTTCCGGATCAGCGGTCATGGCACGGACACTTTCCGGAGATATGACGTCCGGAACGGAAGGGTCTCCGTCAATGGAGGCTACAAAACGTACAAACTCGGAGGGCGAGGCGACCCAGGCTCCCGCTCCGCGCAGTCCCTCTATATTGCTGCCTCCGTAACGGCGCCACAGGGTATCTCCGCTGTTGTCGAATGCGGGCACCGGCTCCGCATCATGCGTCTCGTAATAGCGGACTTCATTGGGATAGCGGTCCTCGTAGAAATTATGGGCCAGGTGCATGTCATAGCATCCTGCCGGATGAAGGATATTCTCCTGACAATATTCCTCATAATCCATTCCGCTGCACACCTCTATGACCTTTGTCAGAATGAGGTATCCCAGATTGGAATACCGGAAGCCGGTACCCGGCGTGTAGCCCAGCCTCTCCCCCAGCGCATATTCTATGACACGGTCCATGTCCGGCACCGTGTCCAGGTCCTCCCAGATGATAATCTCGCGGGTAGTGAAAAGCGGGTCGCCCTTATGCATGGTGAATCCGGCTTCATGGCGAAGCAGCTGCCCGACCGTTATATCCTTCGCTCTCCGGTCGCGGATATCGCTGAACCGGGGACAGTCCAGAATCCCTCCCTTGCCGAAGACCCGGTCGTCCAGACTCAGGACCCTGCGCTCACACAGCTGCATGACAGCCGTGGCCGTCACCAACTTGGAGAGCGAGGCGATACGCATTATATGCCCAGGGGACATCGGCACGCCCTCCTCCTCGTCGGCCCAGCCGTAACCCTTTGAATATACCAGGCGGCCGTCCTTCATGACAGCGAGACTGCCGCCCTTGATCTCCCATCTTCTCATGAACTGTTCGATATAGGAGTCGAGGGCGGCAGCCTTGGCCGAACCGCTCAGGTCGTTGGTAAGAAATTCGTTTATAGAGACATAGTCCTGTTCCGAAAGACTCTCATCCGCAACTTCCGCTGTGTTTCCGGATCTGCCCGCCACTGTCAGGACAGTAAATGTCACTGCCGCTGCAAGCAGCAGGAGAGCGGCCGATATCTTCCAGACACTTCTCATTTAAAAGTCCTGCAGCACAACAGGAAATCATTGATGACCTCCTCATTGCCGGTACCGGCGGTCCTGCTGAGATACCATGTAGCCATCGGACGTGAGGCTCCCGAGATGTTGAGAACCGCGAAAACGGTGCTGTCGTACCCTTCTACAGGGGATTCAGTAACAGCCAGGTCAGCCTCCGAGTCAGCCAGCATGGCCACAGCCTCCTCCCTGGTGCGCTCAAGCACAGAGATCTCTGCTCCGGGATAAATTCGGAGATAGCTGTCAATCAATGGCCTGAGGACAAATTTCGCAGCCTCCGGAATGGCAGCCACCACCAGTCTTCTCCGGTCTTCCCTGCGCGGAGGCATCAGCTCGCGGTCAGCACAGCGGTAGAGATTGAGTATCTTCTCGGCATATTCGAAGAGAATCTTGCCCTTGGGCGTCAGTACGGTCTCCTTGCGGCTCCTGTAGAAGAGCATGTCTCCGACGGATCCCTCAAGTTCTGAAATGTGGTTGCTTACAGCCGGCTGGGTTATGCCGAGCTCCTTGGCCGCGGCGGTAAAAGAGCCTTTCATCGCCACCGTGTGAAATACTTTTAGTCTGAAATCGCAGATCATTTATATTTAGTATTACCTACTATGAACACCGGGCGGTGAGGAGGTGAAATGGAGAGCGGATTACTCCGGCATAACCTAGTAGTCGTTAATACTGCAAATTTGCAAAAAAATATCGAATATTCCAACTACGACTCGCGGCGGGAGGCGTATGTATCGTCGATAGTATCCAGTTCCGTGTTGTACAGTTTCTTGCCGGACACAGCGTCATTGTAGGTGCATGGACCGGAGATACATCCGTCAGGACATACCATCATCTCCAGGAACTTGGCCGGAGCCTTCTTGGTCTTGGCATAGCTCTTCATAAGAGCGATATTCTTCTTGTCCATGCCGGCAACGCGGAGGGAGTTGATATCCTCGCCCAGGAAGGCCTTCACGGCGCCTGCGACTCCGCCGCTCTGACCGAAGGCATGAGCCTCCTTGACCGAGAGAGTCTCCACCTGATAGGGCTCGACCTTGTCGAAGTCTATCTCATAACCCGAGAGAACACTGCCCAGCTCCTCGAAGGTCATGACATAGTCCACATTGGGGTTGTTCCTGGCTTCCTTGCGCTTGGCAATGCAGGGCCCTATGAACACCTGCTTGGCTGCGGGATATTTTTCCTTGACTATCTGCGCACTGTAATACATGGGCGAACCTGTGGACGAGACATAGGGAGCCATGTCGGGGATGTGCTTGCGCACCAGCTCTATCCATGAAGGGCAGCAGCTCGTGGTCATGAACGGCTGACCTTCGGCCAACTTCTCCTTCAGCTCATGCGCCTCGTTGGTCACTGTCATCATAGCACCTTCGGCCACCTCCACCACTGCCGAAAAACCTATCGCCTTGATGGCACCGTAAAGCTTTTCCTTGGAGGTGCTGAACTGACCCAGGATAGAAGGAGCGACCATAGCCACTACGGGACGGCCCTCCCATATATTGTTGAGCACGTCAAATACCTGCGATATCTCGAAGATAGCTCCGAAAGGACAGGCGTTCAAGCACTTGCCGCAGTAGATGCACTTGTTCTCATCGATATGCTCCACTCCGTACTGGTCCTTGGATATGGCTTTCACCGGGCAGGCCTCCTCGCACGGTACCGGGATGTACACGATGGCATGGTAGGGACAGCTCTGATAGCACTTGCCGCAGTTGATGCAGAGATCGTGGTCTATCACCGCCTGGCCGTGACGCTTGATGTCATGGCTGATGGCGCCCTTGGGGCAGTTCATGGAACAGCTGCGGGCCACGCACCCACGGCAGAGGTTGGTAATCTCGTAGTTTGTCTTCACGCAGGAGGAGCATGCCTCGTCTATGACGCACATGATATTGTCCTTCTGCTCTCTCTCACCGCTTATAGCCCGGCGGGCATACTCCGACAGAGGAGTGAGTTCATCCTTCTCGTCATTCATGTCGTAACCGAGGAGGGGGAACATCTTGTATTTCCACACAGCCCTCTCCTTATGCACGCAGCACCTTCCGAGCACCTCGGCCTTGCGGGGACTGAGCTGGATAGGCAGTCTGTCGATATCGGCTACGAGCCGGTCCTCTTTCCATTTATTAACCATCATCGCCAGCAGCTTGTGGCGGACAATCATCACATTGTTAGTAAAAGCCATACAATTACTTAGAATTCGTTAGAAAAATGCTGCAAATGTAACACTTTATCCCTAATCTCCAACTTTTCCTGAAGGATATCTGAAACCTCCAACAGCAAGCCTGATTATAGACACTTTAGGGCGGGGCACACTGTATTCCTGAGATGACAGGACGGCTGCCCCGCGCATGCTCCGGAAGTCCCTGTGCGCCCTCAGTACGGCCTTGAAGAAAGCGGTCCTGCCGGTAAGCAGGTAGACACAGCCGATGAGACCGTCCACACACATGCGCGTGAATATTATCCTCCGGCGGCTCTCCGCGGGCAGGTTCTTGTACATCATCAGAAGATTGTTACGGAAATTGAGGTAGAGCTTGCGGGGAGAGTTGTTGGGCAGAGTGCCGCCTCCGACATGATAGACCTTCGAGGCGGGATCCACCCATACCTCCCAGCCGGCAAGCTGCGCCCTCCAGCACATGTCAATCTCCTCCATGTGCGCGAAAAAGCTCTCATCCAGACCGCCCAGCTGCCGCCATACTTCCGCCCTCACCATACATGCCGCTCCCGAAGCCCAGAACACCCGGCACGGAGTATCGTACTGCCCCCTGTCCTCCTCTATCCTGTCCAGAATCCTCCCCCTGCAATAGGGGAAATACCACCTGTCCACGAAACCTCCGGAGGCCCCGGCATGCTCGAACCAGCTCCTGCGACTGAAGCTCAATATCTTGGGTGCACATACGGCACATCGGGGACGGCTGTCCATGAACTCCTCCAGTTCCGAGAGCCATCCAGGAGTCACCTCTATGTCCGAATTGAGCAGCAGATAGTAGTCAAACTCCCCCGCATGTTCTCTGTCCAGATATCCCAATGCCCTGTTGTACCCTCCGGTAAATCCATAGTTGCGGTCCAGCAGTATCAGTCTGACCTGCTCCGGCCACCTTTCCCGCAGCAGGCTCACCGACCCGTCCTCCGAGCCGTTGTCCGCCACATACAGCACATCTCCCTCAGGCATGCACTCCAGCACGGAGGGGATGAACTGTCCGAGAAAATCCTTTCCGTTCCAGTTAAGTATTACGACAGCAGTCCGTGACATGGCAGAAAGGGATTATAGGATATTCTTGAGCAGAGGCAGATGCACTGCGTTGGAGCCTTTCAGAAGGACGGTGCATCCTTCCGCAGGCTTCTCTTCCAGCACCTTGCGGGCCTCCTCCACGTCCCGGCAGAAAGTAAAGCGACTGTCCACTGCAGCAGAAGGGCACTCCCTTGCTGCACGGAGAAACTCCCCGCCTACCAGCAGGATCCTGGAACAGTCCTGTATGCCGGCGGCAGTCTCCATCACCCTGACGTGTTCCCGGACAGAGTCCTGCCCCAGCTCGAGCATTTCTCCCAGAATCAGCATTTTATCATGGAATTTCGATGCGGCGAAATTGCTCAGGGAAGCCCTCATGCTGGAGGGATTGGCGTTGTATGTGTCCAGAACCAGCAGGTTGCGGGCGGTACGTTCCAGTTGAGAACGGAGATTCGACGGCACGTATGCCTCCACAGCGGCGGCGGCATCCTCCAGGGACACTCCGAAATAACGTCCGGTACAGAGGGCCGCCATCACGTTCGGCGCATTGTAGGAACCGACCAGGTGAGTGGACACCGTAAGCCCCTCGGGAAGCCTCAGACGGAGGTAGGGTTCCTCAGCTGTCACCGGCAGTATGGATGCTCCGGCCGCCTCCACCCCGTAACGGACCGTCTTCAGATCCGGCCTCATGGAAGCCATGGAACAGAGATCCGGGTCATCGGCATTGAGGAATACGGTATCTCCGGTGCGCTGCAGGTAATCGTACAGCTCGCCCTTTGCCCGCTTTACCCCCTCGAAAGAGCCGAAACCCTCGAGATGAGCCTTGCCCACATTGGTGATCAGTCCGTAGTCCGGAAGGGCAATGGCCGCCAGGGCCGCTATCTCCCCGGGATGGTTGGCCCCCATCTCTATCACGGCTATTTCCGTCTCCGGAGTTATGCGCAGCAGGGTAAGGGGCACTCCGATATGGTTGTTCAGATTGCCTATGGTGGCCGTCACACGGTATCTGGCAGAGAGGACGGCGCAGATAAGTTCCTTGGTCGTGGTCTTGCCGTTGGTGCCGGTAAGTCCCAGCACCGGTATGCGGAAGCCGGAGCGGTGACGGCGGGCGAGTGCCTGAAGGGCCTCCAGGGTATCATCCACAGCGATATATCTTCCTCCGTCCGGGATGCCGCTGTCCCTGGAGACCACTGCCCATGCGGCCCCCGATTCCAGTGCCGCGGCGGCAAAGAGGTTGCCGTCGAAATTGTCCCCCCTCAGGGCGAAGAACATCACCCCGGGCTCTATCCTGCGGCTGTCGGTCGACACTCCCGCAGAGGAGAGAAATGCGTCATAGAGCCTGTTCTCTATTGTCCTGTCCATTGTCTTAAGAAATTCTCACCTTGTTACTTCCGTCCTGTGGAGCCGAAGCCTCCCTCTCCCCTGGCGCTTTCCTCCAGAACCTCGACCTCCTCCCACTCCACACGCTCGTGACGGGCCACGACCATCTGGGCTATGCGCTCGCCGGGATTCACGGTGAACGGCTCGGAAGAAAGATTGACCAGAATCACCTTGATCTCCCCGCGGTAGTCCGCATCTATCGTACCGGGGGTGTTGACCAAAGAAATTCCGTGCTTGACTGCCAGACCGCTGCGGGGACGTATCTGAGCCTCGAATCCCGCCGGCAGTTCAATATGAAGACCGGTAGGGATAAGCTCCCGCTGCAGGGGGCCGAGCGTTACGGGCTCCGTGATGTCAGCCCGGAGATCCATCCCGGCAGACTGGCCGGTGGCATAGGAAGGTGCCTCGAAATGAGACTTATTGACTATCTTGACTTTCATTTACTGGTGTTTTATGTCGTCTGAAATATTTCTCTATGACGTAGAGGCCGGCGAGGTAGATTCCCAGCATCAGGGTGCGTATGGCCAGGATCCAGCCGTAAGGCAGGGTGTCCGGGACAGCCATGGCGAGGGTGTAGAGGAGCCCTCCGAAGATGAGTATGCTGTTGATCTTGCCCCAGCGGTAAGGTATGGGATAGTGCTTCTGTCCAAGCAGAGCACTGATTACAAACATGGTGAGATAGCTGGCGAAATGAGCCCAGGCAGCGGCGTGATATGAATATACGGGCAGGAACACGATATTGATGACGGCGGTGACGGCAAGTCCGGCCAAGGTGATGTATATGGCGTAGACGGGGCGGTCGGAGAGCTTGTACCACATCGACACGTTGAAAAGCATGCCCATGAACATATAGGCCGCCAGCATTATCGGCACGATATCCATGCCCTCCCGGAAGTCACTTCCCACTATGAGCTGGATGATATCCAGATAGAATGTCACTCCCAGGAATATCAGCATGCAGAACATCACGAAGTACTCCATCACCGAGGCGTAGATGCGCTTGAAATCCTTCTGCCGGGTATTGGAGAAGAAGAACGGCTCGGCGGCGAAGCGGAACATCTGCACGAAGAGGCTCATGATGACGGCCACCTTGACTGCGGCCTGGTAGACGCCCAGGTCGGCCCTCCACAGACTGTCGTCCACATTGAAGAAGCGGAAGAGGATACGGTCCAGAAAATCGTTCATGACCCCGGGAAGTCCGGCCACCATCAGGGGCAGGGAGTAGCGCAGCAGGCCTTTCAGTGTCCTGCGGTCCGCCCCGAGACCTATCCGCAGCAGGTCAGGTATGAAGAGTATGAAGCAGAGCACGCAGCTGACCAGTATGGAAAATATCGGGTAGGAGAAATCCGGTACGGCCGGTATCAGTCCCGAGAGCAGGTTGTCCGGATGCGCGGCGGCATACCCGGGATACCAGAGGAAGAGCAGCAGGTTGCTTCCGGCCTCCGTAAGGATTTTCAGCACCTTGAATGCGGCGAACCTCCAGGCTTTGTCCATCTGCCGCAGCCTGGCGAACAGGATTGCGGTGAAGCAGTCCGAGAAAAGGATGATACCTATATAAATATAGACGTTCCAGTATCCGCCGTAGCCCATCCTTTCCGACAGTCCCCTGCCGAAGAATATCATCAGCAGGAGAAATACGGCCGAGACCGCTGCCACGGCTGCCAGAGCTCCGGAGAATACCTTCCGCGGCTCATAACCCTCCTTGTTGGCGAAACGGAAGCAGCCCGTCTCCAGTCCCATGGTCAGCAGCACCTGGAGGACGGCTATGTAGGACATGAACTCCGTAAGCACACCGTAGTCCGACGTGGAAAGGGTGTAGGTGTACAGGGGCAGGAGCATGTAGTTGAGGAAACGGGCGACGATCGTACTGGTCCCGTAGATTGCCGTCTGTCCGGCCAGCTTGCCGAGTATCTGTTTCATTCCCATAGTCTTCAACGCATTTTAGTTCTTCAGTCCGTGCTCCCTGAATATCAGGAAACCGATATTGAATGAAGGGTACCACTTGGCCTTCTCTGCCTTCTCGTAATATGCGCAGGAGAGGGAGACAGGCCCTATGGGGGACTGCCAGACCAGGGCCGCATTGCCCAGAAAGCCTCCCTTGGGGAAAGGCGCGGAATAGCTGTAGCCTCCGGATGCGGTCTGCTCAAGTGCCTTGTACGGCTGGAAATACCCTCCGGACAGCTGCAGGAAAAAGCTCTTGGAGAACTTTATTATCGGAGTAATCATGGCTCCCAGGTATATGGGGGCCCTGTATCCCCCTATCATCAGGGTCCTGCTGTGCACCGTAGGCTGAAAGGCCGGCATAGCTATCATGGTGGACGTGTAGTCGCAGAGGTTCAATGCCGTGGATACGGTCAGATCTATGTTGTATCCCAGTGAGAACCAGCGGCCGAGATCGTAATAGTCCTCCAGGTTCAGACGAGCCAGGAAAGTATGCTTGAGCGGCGTCGCGACAGTAGTACCGTCTGCGAACATGGTGCCTTCGGTATGGCTTTCGTGACTGAAAATGTACCTGAATTCCAGGAGACGCCGCCTGCCGGAGGTGGGATACATATTGTAATCCAGAGTGGTCTGGGCCATTTTGAGCCTTGCGGTCAGATAATTCAGGCGGGTGTGGTCTTCCCTGTCGTACTGAGTGTAATTGTCAGCGGGGAAATACACGTACTGGTTGGTTCCGGCCGTAATGCCGAACTCTGCCAGGATGCTGCTGCTATAGGAAATGGGAGTTCCCATGTTGAGCGTCAGGTAGGTCTCGTTCTCCCTGATGTTACTTGCCAGGGACTTGGAGAAAAGCAGTCCCTGACTGCTGCCGAAATAGTCGAGCTGCTGGGTATTGAGCATCACCTCGTACAGGAAAAGAGGGCGTATGCCTATATGCTGCCGGTAATACAGTCCCGCACCTGTAAAGAACTGTCCGATGTCCAGATTCAGCGCCACATTCCACGGATGCTGGGAGAAATGAGTGTGGGACAGTCCCACGAATCCCTGCATAAGGGAGGAGGACGAGATGTTGCCGCCCATGGAGATTGACAGCACATTCTTGGGGACAGTCTGAAGCCGCAGAGTGAAGAGCGAGTCCCGGTTCATGACGGCGGTGGGATAGAAGGACTGTATGGCATTGGTCGACAGCACCCTGTAATACCCCCGCTTGGCCTCCGTAAAGGAGAATGTATCTCTCTTGTCTGTGATGGTGGCCGAGATATACCTTCTCTGGGCGTCAGTGAGAGGTCCGTTCACCTCCACTGAGTCAAACTTCAGTTCCTGACATCTGCTTCTGAAAGCGATACGCATGGAGTCCACCTCACTCTTGGCACGGCGTCTGGTCACCCTGGACAGAATCCTGTCCATGTACAGCATCGCTGTGTCGTATCCCTTGCTCACCAGTTCGTCTATCTTGTCGAACTCCAGCAGCGAATAATCATATATACCGGAAATCAGCACGCCATCTTCCTCCGGAATATCGTAGTCCGTATCCACCGTCATGATGGTCTCCAGCTGCTTGTACAGGTCATCCTGATCGGCTCCTATAGGCTCTCCCTTGACACATTTGGCTCCGATAATAAAGTCGGGGTCGTATTTTTCCTGCATGATCTTCCACGGAAAATTGTTGTAGAACCCTCCGTCGAAGAGCAGCACTGAGTCTATCATCACCGGCTTGAAATAGGCCGGAAAGGTCATGGACGCCCTTATGGCCGAGCCCAGGTCCCCGCTGTCCGAGATGTACGGTTCCTTATGGAGCACATCGGCAGACACGCAGAAGAAGGGCAGCATCAGACGGTCGAAGTCATTTCCGGCCGCCGCCGAGGCATTGGCGAACATCTGGACGAAGGCTATATCCATCGGATAAGGGGATACCAGACTGGTCGGGAGGGATATCTTGACTTTCCTCCGTCCCCTGGCCAGTTCCTTCTCATCCCATTTGATATTGAGATTGACCATCGAAGGCGTGGGATAGCCCGAATACAGATAAGTAAAGAACTCCCTCTCTCCTTCGCCTGTGTACCAGGACTGGAACTGGGGGGTCTTCATCAGTGCCACCATCTCATCCGGAGACATGCCTATGGCATACAGGCCTCCGACTATCGAACCTATGGAAGTACCGCAGATGTAGTCAATAGGCACCCCGTTGTCCTCCAGCGCCTTGATTACGCCGATATGCGAGAGTCCCTTGGCTCCTCCGCCACTGAGCACCAGGCCTACGGACTGGGCTCTGACAGGCACGGCAGCCACTGTCAGGCACAATAAAAGAAAAAATATTGGCAATATTCGGGAGCGCATTATTATCTTTGTAAAATCACTCAAAGATAAGGAAACATCGCTATGAAATCAAAAATTTTTGCCCTGATACTCCTCGTATCGCTGACAGCCGCCTCCTGCGGCAACCGCAACAGTCAGAAAACATCCTCAGACGGTACTGCCGCCTCAGAGGCCACCACAGACACCACAGAAAACACCAAGACCATGGACAGCAACCTCGCATTCGACCCGGCCTCACTGCCGGAGGAGCCCATCTTCGAGATACACACTACAGAGGGCACCATCACCATCCTGCTCTACGCCGACACCCCTCTTCACAGGGACAATTTCGTAAAGCTCGCATCGCAGCACTACTACGACAGCGTACTCTTCCACCGCGTCATCTACAATTTCATGATCCAGACCGGAGACCCGAACACCAAGGATCCGTCGAAGGAAGATGAATACGGCAACGGCGGTCCGGACTACACCATTCCCGCCGAGATCATTCCCGCACACACCCATAAGAAAGGAGCCGTGGCCGCAGCCCGCCTGGGCGACACCGCCAATCCCAGGAGAGAGTCATCCGGCTCGCAATTCTACATCGTACAGAGCGAGGAAGGCTGCAGTCACCTCAACGGAGCCTACACCGTATTCGGCGAGACACTGGACGGATTTGAAGTCATCGACAGGATAGCCTCACTGAGAACCAACGCCATGGACCGTCCGCTCAAGGATGTCCGGATCATCTCCATAACCCCGGTGCTGTAAGGCCATGGACGTAAGAGAAGCACTGCACCGCAGCCGCAGCTACCGCCGTTTTTATCAAGAGACGGCGGTACCTGAGGCTGATCTGAAAATCATCGCAGACGCGGCCCGCCTGTCACCCTCAGGACGGAATATTCAGGCCCTTAAATTTCTGATTACCAACAACCGGGAACTCAACTCCAGAATCTTCCCCACCCTCGCCTGGGCGGGATATCTGCCAGAATGGCCGGGTCCCGAAGAAGGGGAGAGACCTGCGGCGTACATCGTACAGCTGCTTGACACCTCGATAGCGTCCGGCACTATGTGCGACGAGGGCATCACTGCTCAGAGCATGCTGCTGCAGGCAGTGGAGCTCGGCTATGGGGGCTGCATCATAGCCGCTGTCAAACGCCAGGAGCTGCATGAGATACTGGAACTGCCAGAACATCTGAGGATTATCAACGTTATAGCTCTCGGCAAGCCTAAGGAGACAGTAGTTATCGAGGAGATGACTGACGGCCAGTTCAAGTACTGGCGCACTCCCGACGGTATCCACCACGTCCCCAAGCGCCCCCTGTCCGAAGTTGTCATCTTCCGGTGAGTCTGAATCCGGTAATCGGTATAATCGGATCGGGAAACCGGAAATGGCCGCACAGCCCATTTTGCTAAAACACTATACACCAAGCACTTGCAAATAAGCCCCGTGGACGCCTCAAGTCTGAAATCCTTAGCGTCCACAGCACGATTTGCTAACTGACTGACGATCTGGCAGTTCCCGGCCCGCCCCGTGCCGACGATTCATTTTCGTTCATATCCCCGGACATGGCACTTCGCAGACAATCCCACAAATGACCGAGCCGCGATGCCGATAAATCTGCAGCAGTTCACCCGCTATGACGCAAAAATAATGCGGTCCAAATCTCACGACTTAGACCGCACTGCTTAACTTAACCTAAAACTTAACCTATGAAAAAACTATCGACTAATTCATATACAAACTCCGTGCCAAACTTTAATTATTCCCTCCCACAAAATCCAAAGCTTCGATACTGAAGCTGAATGGCACCGAACTTACATTCCAAACATCCCCACCGTCAGTCGTATACAGAATAGTTCCGGTAGCACCGGTGGAAGACTTGACTGCCACTGCCCCCCTGAGCGCATCACGGAGAAACGAGACAGAGGAGACAGTCCCTCCAGGATAGGAGTCTGCAGCGAGAGTCACATCCCGACGGGTATAGAAACCGTCTCCGGTCCTGTAAAGCATGCCTCTGTCTCCACATACCCACACGGTTTCTTCTCCACAGGCATCCATGGCAGACATATCGCCCGGAATCATGCTCACTGCCGCCCAGGAGCTTCCCCAGTCAGTGGAACGCAGGACACCCATAGCACCGCTGCCAGTCAGATAAACAGTGCCGGAATCCACCGCCAGGATGTCTTCGGGAACCTGACCGGAATATGCCGCTGCGACCGGAAGCACATTCCAGGTGGTACCTGCGTCAGGAGAATATTCCACAACAGTCCCCCCTGCCTCATCCGTACCGCAGCACCAGACATTTACCCCGTCCGGAGTAGTAACGGCAGTGAAACGGACCACATCGGAGGATGTACGGCAGATTTCCCAAGAGTCCCCTCCGTCTGTAGTCCGGAGAATCAGACAGCTGTCCGCTACTGCCCAGGCATTCACGCCGTCCCTGGACATTACGGCCCGGATATTCATCAGAGGCAGAGTACCGGCCTGATTGCCCCAGGTAGCGCCTCCGTCCTCGGTATGCAGTATCACCGACACATTGTTGACGGTATCAGCATCACCCACTACCCAGCACACTGAATCGTCGACTGCGCATACATCATTGAGATTTACGGCCGGAATCGTTCCGGTGCTGCCCTGCCTTACCCATGTCATGCCGGCATCCAGGGTCCGGAGTATGGTTCCGTAACCGCTGTCCTCCATCCCCACTGCCCAGCCGGAGGTGAGGATATCCATCGTCACATCGCAGGTGACAGAACCTCCGTCTGGAATGCTGACCTGACGCACCACCCCGTAATATCCATCCAATGAGAAACGGACCCCTTGCAGTCCGTCTGGAAGGCCTTCATATATATAAGTGCCTGTCTCGGCCGTGTACACGGCTGAGTCTCCATATATTACTGCCACAGATGCCAGGCCCAGCCCGGAGGCGTCAGTCACCCGGCCTTGGAGCGTACCGGAACCGGACTCAGGCAAATGACAGGATACGACGGCCAGGGCCAGCGTCACTGCCACGGCAGCGGAATTAATTGTCCTCATTCTCATACCTCCTTGGGCCGCTGATACTTGTAGCGGAAAAGCAGCGCAAAGAGGATGGCGACTACGAGGGCGTAGGCGGCGAACATCCACCAGGCATTGCTCCATCCGGTCATAACGGCGTTCCAGTCGATGACTCCGTCGGCCCCGGGTACGCGGTGCGAGTTGACCAGGGCATTGACCACTGCCTGTGCCCCGATAGTGCCGGCAGCTGCCCCTATGCCATTGGTCATCAGCATGAACAGGCCCTGAGCGCTGGAGCGTATCGACTTGTCGGTGGTCTCGTTGACGAAGAGCGAGCCGGAGATGTTGAAGAAGTCAAAGGCTACCCCGTAGACTATCATCGAGAGGATGATGAGCCATACTCCGCTGCCGGGATTACCCGCGGCAAAGAAAGCGAAACGGAGCACCCAGGCCAGCATGGCTATGAGCATCACGTTCTTGATGCCGTACCGCTTCAGGAAGAAGGGAATCAGCAGAATACACAAGGTCTCGGAAACCTGGGAGAGGGATATCAGCATGTTGGAATGCTCGACGCCGAAAGTACCCTGATATTCGGTCAGGTTACCGAAATCGGCCAGGAAGGGATTGGCGAAACCGTTGGTAATCTGCAGGGCAACTCCTAGCAGCATCGAGAAGATGAAGAATACGGCCATCTTCCTCTGCTTGAAGAGGGTAAATGCCCGCAGGCCCATAGCGTCCACCAGAGATTTCTTCTCCTTAGAGCGGTTCACGGGACATTCCGGCAGGGTAAGCGTATAGAGGGCCAGCACGATACTCAATGCTCCAGACACCACATACTGCATGGATGTCTCCTGCATCGCCGCGCCGCGGAAATGCACCAGGTCCACGAACCACATCGAGCAGATAAAGCCCACCGTACCCCAGACCCTGATCGGCGGAAAGTCCTTGACGGGATCTTTTCCTGCGTTCTCGAGAATGGTGTAGGCCACCGAGTTGGAAATAGCGATAGTCGGCATGAAGAAGGCGATACTTACCGCGTACAGTCCGAACAGAGTGCCGTACTGCACCGCCTCCCCGGCCGCCACACCGTAGATACCGGCCCCTATCATGGCCGCACCTGCCAGACCGTGGCATATTCCCAGCAGCCTCTGTGCCGGAATCCATTTATCCGCTATGATACCCA
This sequence comes from Alistipes sp. CAG:831, assembly GCA_000432775.1. Lineage (GTDB taxonomy): Bacteria > Bacteroidota > Bacteroidia > Bacteroidales > UBA932 > Coprenecus. The sequence continues at coordinate 8,656 of HF990417.1, read as the reverse complement.
TTATGGCGGGCATAAATATCGACACTATGCCCTGGATAGCGTAGAACATACCTATCCTCTCGCCGAACCCCACTCCGGCCAGGTACCGTCCCTGGCTGGTCAGATAAGCTCCCCATACAGCGAACTGCAGGAAGCTGAGTAGAATCAGTCTCAGTTTATATCCTTTCATATGTTCAATTATTTCTCAATCTTCAGTCCGTGGAAGACAGCCGTATAACCGTCATTGGAATCCGTCACCACGATACGCACCTGCGTCACGGGCGCGGACGGCGTGAAACTCAGCTCGCCGTGATACAGTTCTCCTGCCCGCACCACAGAGCCGTCCTCCACTGTATATTCCACATAAGCATCTGTCACATAGAACATCCCCGACGAGGGAGCTCCGCTGGATACCGTAATCCGGCTGCACTCCACCGGCGATGCCATCGTGTAGGTCAGCACATCCCCCTCCCGGAGCACCCGGTCCGAATATCCGGTACCGCCCCGACGGGCCAGACTCTCCAGATTGCCCTCAAGCAGGGGGAAATTGCTCCCGACCGTCATCTCAGGGTCGATGTAGTGACAAAGGTCAATATTGGAGGCTCCCACGGCAATACTGCTCAGCCCGTCCCCGAAGAAAGTCGCGAACCGCATCCGTTCAGGAGCATCCGTCACAATCTCCCCGCGGCATACCGGAGAGGACGCCGTCGGAGTGCCGTCCACCGCATACCTTACCACCGCCGAAGGATGGGGAGGTCTCACCCGCAGACTTCCGCTGAGGCTGTCATAGACCACCTCGGGAGGCGCCACGCGGAAGGCAATGCCGCTCATGTACAGACGGGAGAGATGCCCTTCGTACAGCCTCCTCTCAAAATCGGCGAAATCCCGGTTATCCCTGCTGCTCCAGCCCACCTCGGCCAGAGCGCACAGACGCGGAAAGAGCTGATATTCCATAAGCCTTGGCGGCCATGCCATCAGCTCTGCCCACAGACCGGCCTGCACTCCTACTATCAGGGCACTGTCGGCCGGAGCCCCCGTCAGAATCTCGTCCGGCTCAAGCGAATAGGTCTTGGACAGCGGCACTATCCCGGCCCAGCTGTGCCCTCTCTCGGCACGCGACTGCTTCATGTCCAGATAGCAGTACTCCCCTATCTGGACTACTGTCCGGTAGCCCTTGTCCACCGACATACGTCCGCTTTCCACGCTCCTCCAGGCATAGACCATCGAGGAAGTATCGTAGCGGGCATCGGATATGACTATCTCGTCCCAGCCGGCCATCTTACGGCCCAGTCCGTGGATAATCTCCTCAAGACGGTACACGAAATAGCTGTGAAGTTCCTGCGCCCCGTCCAGTCCCTTCTCCCGGGCCAGAGCCTGACAGTGCGGGCAGTTGTTCCACGGTGTATGGTCCACCTCGTCCCCTCCGATGTGGATGTACTCCGAGGGGAAAAGCGAGGCTATCTCCTTGAAGATATCCCGCAGTATCCGGTAATTTTCCTCCCTGGCCACGCAGAGCACGTTGTCGGTCTCCCCGTTGGCACTGATATACGGCACATCCACAGGACAGGCCATATCCGGGAACACTCCCACCAGAGAACGGCTGTGACCCGGCAGGTCTATCTCCGGGATGATTTCTATATGACGTTCGGCAGCGTACTCAACCACCTGACGTATCTCTTTCTGAGTGTAGTATCCTCCATAGCGGCCGTGTCCCTGACCATAGGCGGCGGGACTCACCTCCCCGTCTCCCCTCCAGGCTCCTTTCTCAGTGAGTTCCGGATATTTGCGTATTTCTATCCTCCAGCCGTTGTCGTCGGCCAGATGCCAGTGGAAACGATTGAGCTTATGAGCCGCCATCCAGTCGATAAGCCTGAGCACATGTTCAGTGTCAAAGAATGTGCGGGAGACATCCAGCATCGTCCCGCGGTAGCCGTATCGGGGTGAGTCATCGACAGTCACCGCATCCAGAGCATAGCGGGTGAGTTCCAGGGAGGTCTCTCCGTACACGGCGGGAGGCAGCATCTGCAGCAGGGTCTGCACTCCGTAGAATATTCCGGCCGAGGCCGAGGCCTCGATGCGCACCCCCTCCGTATCCACACTCAGGGAATATGCCTCCGGGCCGTACCCTTCGGTCAGAATCAGGCTGATGCCTCCCTCAGAAGGAGTATCCGCCACGGGGATGTCGAATGCAAATACAACGGCGAGGCGATCCCTCAGATAAGCTGCCTCGAAATCCAGGCCGGGAGAGGCATACAGGGCCGCCCCCCTCTGAAGCAGCAGCTGTCCCTCTCCAGGCTCAATACTCAGGGGACGTGGGACAATACTGCTGTAGGTCCGGGCACCCAGCAACGAGGCGGCTACGGTCAGAGCCAGCAGGATGGTTATGGTCTTCTTCATACGGTCAGGATAAGAGGATTACAGTATCTCGAATATATCGGCAATCCCCTCGACACTCACTCTGGCGGTTCGCGGGTCCAGGCTCAGCTCCAGATAGGACTCGTCGGTCACCGTCTCTCCGAGACGTATTCCGTCGGAGCTGTACTGCTGGATGACAATACTGCCGTGGGGCCTGAGCAGCAGGATCCGGAGGTTACGGCGCTCTTCCCCGAAGGGAATCTGCATCGAAAGCGTACCGTCAAGAGTATAGTAGGAACGGGGGTCACGGTCGAAGGCATACACGGCCCTTACGATGTCGGGGGCCTGTACTCCGAAGTCCAGGTCCTGGGTCCGGCGGGGGTTGACGCTGAATGTACGGATTGCGCACCAGTTGGTCTTGTCGGACTCGAGCTTGCGCAGACGGACGTAACGGGCGTCCACGCCACGGCCCTGCCACTTGATAACATACTGATGGTCTATGGTGTCGATGAGCGGATACCACAGGCGGCCGTCCTTGGAAGCCTCGAGAGTGGCCAGGTCGAAGTAGTCCACATCGTCAGTCGAGTTGCGGCCCTGGAGGATATCCACCTCCCTCAGACCCCGGACGATACCGAGATCCACTCCGATCCAGTCCCCTGTCTTCTGCCCGTAGGCCGACGTATAATAGGTGGTGGAGTCATCGTCGAACATCAGTTTTCCGGATACGGTCCCGGAGTTGGGGAAGGAGCCTATGGCCGTATAGGAGAAAGGTCCGCGTCCGGCCAGACGGCGGTAGAAGCCGTCCACCATATCGTCCATGGCGTGCTCGTAGAAAGGCTGAAGCTTGAGAGTTCCGGACTTGTGGGCCTCGTATGCAGCCCTGTCAGCAGGGTCCATAAGATTGGCCACGTATGCCGCCCAGAAAGACGCATTGTCCCCTGCCTCATACATCCTCATGAGGTCGAGAGCCCTGCGCCCTCTCTCCCCAAGCTTTGTGAACTCCTCCAGCCAGGGATCCAACTCGCGCATGAGGGCATCGTTCCGGCATTTCTCCGACATCCGGGCATGGGCTTTCTCCACCTCCTCGAAATCCTCCATCAGAGCCGCATACTGCTGCTCCGTCCAGTCTTCCCCGAGACGGAATGTCTCTGTCTCCCATGACTCCTCACGGCGGTAGCCGGACTCGGTGTCACAGGAGTGAATCGCAAAGGTGCGGTATGCATCCCGGGCTTCGGCTCCTGCCAGCATGGTCAGAGCTCTCTCCCAGTTGGCCAGGGGATCGTAGTCCTTGATATTCCAGGCATAGTCGGCCACTCCGTAGAGGGCCAGCCTGGAAGCCTCGGCATGTTCCATCGGATTGCTTACCAGACCACAGAGATTCTTGGAACTCAAGCTGTTGTCCATACCATAGGCCGGTCCCTGCATCACGATATTGCGGCAGTAATCGGTCACGGGGAAGTTCCACCATACCAGCGCAGGACGCTGTATCCTATCCCCCACCCATTTGAGGGTCGAGGAGGTCACGTCGCTGCACACCGCGTCACCTGTCCAGAATACACGGACAGAGGGATTGAGCTCGCGGCCGTAGACAGCCAGGCTGCCGCTGTCAGTAGGATTGGCCCAGGAACGGTTGTAGTCTGTAGGGCAGATAATCAGAGGGGCCACGTCCTCCTTGACAGCCACGAACTCGGCTGTAAGCCGGTTGAGCAGTTCCACCTGCCGCATAGGATCGGTGCCCTCTCCGGAGATATCATCGAAGAAGATGGCGAATGCCCTGACACCCAGGTCGTACATTGCCTCGAACTTTGCCACCAGACGGCCGTAGTCCTCCTCGTTCCACTGGATATCCTGACCGGGATGTACTGCCCAGACGAAATCCACGCGGTTGCGCTCGCAGGCACGCACCAGTTCCGATATCTCCCTGGCCTCAGCGGCCGGATAGGGGTCGCGCCAGTAGGGCGAGCTGTGATACGGGTCGTCCTTGGGCCCGTAGATATAGGTGTTCATCTTGTAGCGGCCGAAGAAGTCAATCAGGGACAGACGGGCCTGGTGGGACCAGGGTGTGCCGTAGAACCCCTCGACCACTCCGCGGGCGGGCAGGTCAGGCCAGTCATTTATGCTGAGGCAGGGCAGCTGTCCGTCAGGATTCTGCTCCACTATCTGGCGCAGGGTCTGCAGGCCGTAGTACGCGCCCAGACCGTCGTATCCCATGATGGATATGGCGTCCTCATCTATGTTGAGCAGATAGGCGCCCGATACTGCCTTTGCCCCGGCCTTGACGGCCTTTCTGGGATGAAAGTCGATTTCGAGTCTCAGGGACTTCTTGTCACCGTGGACAAGAAAGTCCACATCATGGACAAATGCCTCCTGCCGGTCAATGACGCGCACGCCTCCGGAAACGTCCACCGTCCCTTCCTGAGGATGCATCTCAATGACGTGGGGAGTAGGGTTGATTACCGGAGCTGCGGACTCAGCCCCGGCTGCCCGAAGGGACACCGAAAGCAGGAGAGATACCAGCAGCAGTGAGATTTTTCTGAAACAATTCATATTCTGTACTTTATTCGATTGTCATATAACGATACTCAAGTGCAGGGCTGACGGTCACGGCATCGCGGACCTCCGGAGCCGCCGCTCCGCAGGTCCTTGACGGACATGGTCCCGTACTCCTTGTCGAAAGATACCGATATCACGCCGGTGGACAGGTTCCATGAGCCGTCGGCCTCCTCTATGGTATAGTACACGCCCTTGCGGGGATTCTGCACGAGAATGTCGGCATGGGGCTCCGCCTCCGGGTTGCGGACGATGCCGCCGTTGTCGTCCCGGAAGAGACGGAAGATATCCGGAGCATAGAAATCCACTGTCATGCAGTGGCCGTCGCTGAGAATGAGCTCGGCCGAGGTGGGGTTGAGGCGCCTGGCCTCCTTCACTGACTCCTCTGCGGCTCCCGCCTGTCCAGCAGAAGCGGCCGGTGCGGAGAGGCCTGACACCGCTGCTGCGGCGAGAATCAGGAGCATTGTCTTTTTCCCTCTGAGATTCATATCTGAAATTTTCTAAAAATATTTACAAATATAGCATTTTTCATCCACCGAGGGCATAACTTTCCGGAGGAACTTCCCTTCCGACTGAAAGAGATAAAATATTCTGCCGGGAATAGTTGCAAATCCCAATTATTTTACGCTTATTTGCTTAAAATTTGAAACAAACACTAACCTTCATTTTTATGGACAACAACATCCTGAAGTACAACATCAATCCCCTGGTCAGCGCCATCGGGAAGACCCCCGACCAGTTCACCAAGGAGGACATAATCAATTTCATCACCGCCAACGACATCCGCGTCGTCAACTTCCGCTACATCGCGGGCGACGGCAGGCTCAAGACCCTCAACTTCCCGGTCAGCAGCCTCCAGTATCTCGACCTGATCCTCTCGTTCGGAGAGAGAGTAGACGGCTCCAGCCTCTTCTCCTACATCCAGGCCGGCTCGAGCGACCTCTACGTCATTCCCCGTTTCTCAACGGCCTACCTCGACCCCTTCGCTGAGATTCCCACCCTCGGACTGCTCTGCTCCTATTTTACCAAGGACGGACTGCCCCTGGAGAGCTCTCCCGAGTACACCCTGCACAAGGCTCACGAGGAGTTCAAGAAGACTACCGGCTACACCTTCGAGGCTATGGGCGAGCTGGAGTTCTACGTGATCTACGATGATGACTGCTGCTTCCCTTCGGAGAACCAGCGTGGCTACCACGAATCCACTCCGTTCACCAAGGTAGAGGCCTTCCGCACCGAGGCGATGAAACTGATTTCCCAGGTAGGCGGCAACATCAAGTACGCCCACTCCGAAGTCGGAAACTTCACCCTCGACGGCAAGGTGTACGAGCAGAACGAGATCGAGTTCCTCGTATCGCCCGTGGAGTCGGCCGCCGACCAGCTGGTGATGGCCAAGTGGATCCTCCGCACCCTCGCATGGCAGTACGGCTTCGACATCACCTTCGCCCCCAAGATCACCGAGGGAAAGGCCGGAAGCGGACTGCACTTCCACACCCGCATGATGAACGGAGAGCATTCGGTAATGCTCAAGGACGGCCGCCTCTCCGACGAGGCCCGCAAGGCTATCGCCGGCTACATGACCTGCGCCTCCTCGCTGACAGCATTCGGCAACGCCAACCCTACCTCCTACTTCCGTCTCGTACCCCACCAGGAGGCACCCACCAGCATCTGCTGGGGAGACCGCAACCGCTCCGTGCTCGTGCGCGTACCCCTCGGCTGGACCGGCAAGAGCGACATGTCCGCCATCGCCAACGGCCTGCCCCAGAACCCCGATATCGTAATGCCTGACAAGCAGACCGTAGAGCTGCGCTCCGGCGACGGATCGGCCGACATCCACCTGATGCTCGCCGGACTGGTGACAGCCGCCCGCATCGGCTTCGAGCTGCCCGACGCACTGGAAATCGCCAAGAAGACCTACGTGGACGTAAACATCCACGACGACAAGAACGCAGCCATCCTCAACTCCCTGGCCCAGCTGCCCACCTCCTGCGCCGAGTCAGCCGACGAACTCGAGAAAAACCGCGCCCTCTATGAGGCCAAAGGCGTATTCTCACCGAGCATGATCGACGGCCGCATCGCCATGCTGCGCGCCTACAACGACGCCAATATCCGCGAGGAGACCGCCCGCGACAAGGGACTGATGATGGAACTCGTGAGAAAGTACTATCACTGCGGATAGGAACCGGGACGGGCGCCTGAGATGCGCAAAAGAGAAAAGGACATCAGCCACAGAAACTGATGTCCTTTTTTCCTTATTAACCTAAACTTAACCTATGAAAAAACTATCACTTCCACCATATGCAAACCGCGTGCCACGATTACGGGACAACGTATCGGGACTTTTGCACAGGAGGTGGTCCGGAGGCCGCACCCGAAGTCTCCCCGGCCCTTATCGAAGCCTTGTAAGGTTCTGAGGGATTGAGAGGATCATACTGCGGGACGGGTCTTGACACCTGGTAAACCCTGGGGTCGAAATTAGGGTCGAGAAATATCATGTCATCGAACTCCGGCCTTCCGCCTACCTCCACGGGCGGCACCAGCGACTCCCATGTCCCCACCGTCCCGAAATTGAACAATCCGAGCATAAGGGTAAGAATCCGGACGGCGATGGAAGGGTTGCGCTGCAGCTCACGGACAAACTCCGGAGTCTCATTGATCATGCGGGTCAGTATCAGCCTCCTGTCCCGCGCCAATATTTCCTCGACAGAAAGCTGCCTCTGCGTACCCCATTCCGTACCAGTACCACTACCTGCTCCCGTTCCCATTCGCCTTCCCGTTCCCATGTCCGGTACGGGCAGCCTGGCCGGCAGCAGGGCCGATGGAGACAGGGTGCCGCCTCCTGCCTGAACATCCCCAAGATGCTCATTGTAAAATGCACTCAGCCGGTCGGACCACTCCTGCCTCATCTCCTTCAGGCGATCCGCCCTCACCTGAAGCGGAAGCTCTCCGTACACAATCCGACGGGCCACATCCGCGACCGAGTCCGCCGCCCGCGCATCCAGCAGCCCAGTCCTGATGGCCCGGACCATTGCAGCCCTCACATCCCCCTCATACTGAATGACCAGCGCGGCCAGGGAATCTTCCGGGACGCTGTCTGGTCGACCAGAATCCACCTGAGCAGACTCCCTGCGGCTGTAATCTTTCCAGCCATAAACCTCACGGCAGTCTGCACACCGGACTTCGGCATACCGGAGGCCAGCTCCATCGCAGGGGACAGCCCCGCTGCATGGAACAGACATGAGCACCCCAGCAGCAACCATGACCAGGGCCAGGATATCCAGCGACATTCTTCCCATACACGCCATTTTGAAAATTTGTTCCGCGAATATAGTGATTCTGCAATATCTGCAAAAATCTGCAATACGATATGTGCACATACTTCGATGTCCTCCGATGCAGCAAGCTCCCATCGATTGCCTTCTCTTCTATCTTCCTCCATTTTGCCGGCACCACCGAAAGAGTATTTGGGCAAGGTACATGTCAGATGCCACCACTGCGGCAGTAACGGAGGCAGGCCGAGTCTACTCCTTCCGAAGGAGTGAGGAAAACAGGCCTTTCAGCGACTCCTTCCGAAGGGGTTGCAGCGGCATTTTCGCGACAAACGGCTCCACAATTTCAACGGCCATATCACGGATGAGGAGTTTGTCAATGCCGTGTTCGAGCCACAGGAACAAGTAAACGGAAAGCAGGCGGAACTGCTGGGAGCAGCGTTCACTCTTGCCGCTGGAGGACCAGCAGATGTTCATGTCGGCACTGGTGGTGGCGGTCCGTCTTC
>HF990416.1:140764-141200 GCA_000432775.1 Alistipes sp. CAG:831 | reverse complement strand
CTGCTCCCGTATGCCTTTGATAAGATTCTCTTGATTGCTTATCATTATATTTTATGATTATCCGCAAACTTACCCCCTACCCCCTATAAATTGAATAACGTCGAGAAGGCACAAAATCAGTCTTTCTGTAAAATTCCCTGGCCCAATTTGTCACTATACATTTTCGTTGTATCGCATCCCGCTGACTGTCAATAATTTTCCAAATCATAGAAATGTAAGAAGGACGTAAATATCGCTAAAAGGGGGCATTTTAAGGGCTTCTAACATTTTTCTATTTTACAAATATTTTGATTATCAATACTTTTCGATTTAACTAAAATGTATAGTGGTTTAGGGGAGTTCCCTGCGACCACAAGGGTATTTTTGCGGATAGCCATTTATATTTAGAGCATTATTCTTTAATTCCTTTACCTATACTTAATGAGAGCAGGTATAG
>HF990416.1:140522-140730 GCA_000432775.1 Alistipes sp. CAG:831 | reverse complement strand
AAAGGCATAGTTAAACGCAGGTGTCTCCAAATCAATTTTGGATGCGTCTGTATACAGAAAACCCTCCAGTTGTTGCCGGAGTGTATTGTTTATCCTATGGTTTACTCCTCTATCAGATTGCTGACTTTGTCTATGAACTCCCGTACTGGCTCAAAAAGCGGCTGCATTTCTTCTGACGTTGTAACATAGACGCAGTTGTAGTCACTTT
>HF990416.1:140104-140462 GCA_000432775.1 Alistipes sp. CAG:831 | reverse complement strand
AGTTTGGAATCCTCGGCAGTAAATATGCCTGTCTTTACATAGTGCTGCCCGAACATCAGCATGGCTCCTTTATGCGTTCCGACTTTATATCCATCCTTTATAAGGAGTGCGGATACAGCATGGAATACTGCATAGTAAAGCCGGTTGGCAACGACATCCCAGAAACCCATCGAAGCATTGCCCTCAGCCTGTTTGAAACATGTGCAGGCCCTCTCATATTCCAGATTTACCATTATCTGGCGTTCTGTATCCTGTAGTCTCATACCAATACTATTCCGTCCTGTTCAACATTCTTGTAAAATGGAGTGAATGACATCTTCCTCCAGTTATCCTTTGTGTAGATAATAGGATTTATCAG
>HF990416.1:139819-140019 GCA_000432775.1 Alistipes sp. CAG:831 | reverse complement strand
TGTCTATCTCCGGCTTGTCCAGAAGTATCAGCAAATCCCAGTCGGAGTCCTCGTCAGCCTCATTCCTAGCCCGTGAGCCGTACAGTATCAGCTGCCCTCCTTTCGGGAGAACCTCCTTGGCTATCCGCTTTATCTCATTTAATATCTCACTCGACTTCATAACTCCGTGGCTTTTATGGCAAATATAACGCTTTTATCTG
>HF990416.1:110474-139760 GCA_000432775.1 Alistipes sp. CAG:831 | reverse complement strand
TTTATCTGGAAGCAAATAATCTTTCTTTAAATGGATGCGCATAACATTACAGACAGGTCAAGGCATGAAAAAAGCACCTGCAAATCGTTGCAAGTGCTTCATTCTGGGCTCTTTAAGGCTGTGGACCCGGCTGGGCTTGAACCAGCGACCCCCTGATTATGAGTCAGGTGCTACTAACCGACTGAGCTACGGGTCCTAATCACTATCTTTGAATCAGAGCTGCAAAGATAGTGTTTTTTTCTTAACGTCAAACTTTGATTTCAACTTCGACTCCGCTGGGAAGCTCGAGTTTCATCAGAGCGTCAACGGTGCTGGGTGTCGAGCTGTAGATGTCGAGGAGACGACGGTAGGAATTAAGCTCGAACTGCTCGCGTGACTTCTTGTTGACGAAAGTAGAGCGGTTGACGGTGAATATCTTCTTGTCTGTAGGAAGAGGTATGGGACCATTCACGACAGCACCGGTAGCCTTCACCGTTTTCACGATCTTGTCCGCGGACTTGTCCACGAGGGCATGATCGAAAGATTTCAGTTTTATTCTTATTTTTTGGCTCATTGCTTTTAATTTTAATCTGGTTATTCTTCATCCTCGTCATACTTGCGGGCTCCGCCTGCCTTTTCGATAACCTCCTTGGCGAGGTTGGCAGGAAGCTCTGCATAGTGCGAGAACTCCATAGTACTGGTCGCACGTCCCGAAGTGATGGTACGGAGGATGGTGACATAGCCGAACTGCTCTGCAAGGGGCACTTTGGCCTTGACGATCCTCGCGTTGCCCTTTGAGTCCATGTTGGTGATCTGTCCGCGGCGCTTGTTGAGGTCGCCGATGACGTCTCCCATGTACTCCTCGGGAGTAACGACTTCCAATGACATGATAGGTTCCAGAAGAATAGGATTAGCTTTGGGCAGGGCATGCCTGAATGCCATACGGGCGCAGATCTCGAAGGACAGGGCGTCGGAGTCCACGGGGTGGAACGAACCGTCGAGCAGAGTGACCTTGAGCGAGGGTACCTCGAATCCGGCAAGGACACCGTTGGCCATTGCGGACTTGAAGCCCTTCTCCACTGCAGGTATGTACTCGCGGGGAACGTTTCCTCCCTTGACCTGATCGATGAACTGAAGTCCGGTAACTCCTTCGTCGGCGGGTCCGATCTCGACGATGATGTCGGCGAACTTACCGCGGCCACCGGTCTGCTTCTTGAATACCTCACGATGCTGTACGGTGGAGCGGATAGCCTCTTTGTAGTTGACCTGAGGCGCACCCTGGTTGATCTCCACTCCGAACTCGCGTTTCAGACGGTCCACGATGATCTCCAGATGGAGCTCACCCATACCGCTGATGACGGTCTGTCCGGTCTCATGATCTGAGCGCACTGTGAATGTAGGGTCCTCCTCGGAGAGCTTGCCGAGAGCGATACCGAGCTTGTCGAGGTCCTTCTGGGTCTTAGGCTCCACTGCCAGTCCGATCACAGGATCAGGGAATGTCATGGATTCCAGGACGATAGGATGATTCTCATCGCAGATGGTATCACCGGTACGCAGCTCCTTGAAGCCGACTGCGGCGCAGATGTCGCCGGCCTCTACGAAATCGATGGGGTTCTGCTTGTTGGAGTGCATCTGATACAGACGGGCCACACGCTCCTTCTTGCCGGAACGGGTGTTGAGCACGTATGTACCTGCATCCAGCCTTCCAGAATAAGCCCTGAGGAATGCCAGACGGCCTACGAAGGGGTCTGTGGCAATCTTGAAGACCAGGGCGCAGAAAGGCTCCTTGGCATCGGGACGGCGCACCTCCGGCTTGTCATTCGTGGGGTTGGTGCCTTCCACCTCGGGAACATCCAGGGGGGAGGGCAGATACCTCATGACAGCATCCAGGAGGAACTGTACACCTTTGTTCTTGAATGAGGAGCCGCAGCACATGGGCACGACTGCCATCTCGATGGTAGCCTTGCGGATAGCGGCGATAATCTCATCCTCGGTAATGGTGGCAGGATCATCGAAGAATTTCTGGAGAATACGGTCGTCATACTCGGCGACAGTCTCCAGCAACTTGTTCCTCCACTCCTCGGCGTCTGACTGAAGGTCTGCCGGAATATCCTTTATCTCGTAATTGACGAGCTCCTTGCTGTCCTGATCGTAGTAGATGGCCTTCATGGCTATCAGGTCTACGATACCTGCGAATTTGTCCTCCGATCCGATGGGGATGCAGATGGGGAGAGGGTTGGCGCCCAGCTTCTCGCGGATCTCATCCACAACGGCGAAGAAATCAGCTCCTACGCGGTCCATCTTGTTGACGTAGGCTATCTTGGGTACATGGTACTTGTCAGCCTGACGCCATACGGTCTCAGACTGAGGCTGTACGCGGCCTACTGCGCAGAATGTCGCAACAGTTCCGTCAAGTACGCGCAGAGATCTCTCGACCTCCACGGTAAAGTCCACGTGGCCCGGAGTGTCTATCAGGTTGATCTGATAGGTCTCTCCGTTGTAATGCCAGAAGGCTGTGGTGGCAGCGGAAGTAATGGTTATACCCCTTTCCTGCTCCTGGACCATCCAGTCCATGGTAGCTGCTCCGTCATGCACCTCACCTATCTTATGAGTCTTTCCCGTATAGTACAGGATTCTCTCGGACGTGGTTGTCTTTCCGGCATCGATGTGAGCCATGATACCGATATTTCTGGTGTATTTTAAATCCCTTGCCATCAGCTAATCTTTAAACGCTAAAATCTGAAATGGGCGAAGGCCTTGTTAGCCTCTGCCATCTTGTGCATATCTTCTTTTCTCTTGTAGGCAGCACCTTCACAGTTATAGGCTGCCATGATTTCTGCGGCCAACTTTTCCGCCATGGAGTGACCGGAACGTTTGCGCGAGAAGACTATCATATTCTTAATCGCGAGAGAGACTTTTCTTTCCGGACGCACCTCGGTCGGAACTTGGAAGTTCGCTCCACCAACCCTGCGGCTCTTTACCTCCACCTGAGGGGTGATGTTTTCCAACGCTTTTTTCCAAATGTCGAGAGGAGCCTTGTCAGAATCTTTCATCTTCTCGCCCACCATGTCGATGGCGTCGTAAAAAATAGAATACGCGATACTCTTCTTACCCTGGAGCATGAGGTTGTTCACAAACTGTGTGACCAGAACTTCATGATACTTGGGATCAGGAAGTAGAATCCTCTTTTTAGGCTTCGATTTTCTCATTTCTTGATACTTTAGGAAAAATTAATAAATGTTTACTTCTTAGCGGCTGTCTTCTTCGGTCTCTTGGCTCCGTAGAGTGAACGGCTCTGAGTACGTCCCTCCACGCCAGCTGTATCCAAAGCGCCCCTAAGGATGTGGTAGCGTACACCGGGGAGGTCCTTCACACGACCGCCGCGCACCAGCACGATGGAGTGTTCCTGAAGGTTGTGACCCTCGCCGGGGATGTATGCGTTGACCTCTTTCTGATTGGTAAGTCTTACACGGGCTACCTTACGCATAGCCGAGTTAGGCTTCTTGGGAGTGGTGGTGTAGACACGCACGCACACACCTCTCTTCTGAGGGCAAGCATCCAGCGCGCGAGATTTGCTCTTCTCGACGATAACCTCGCGTCCTTTGCGAACTAACTGTTGAATTGTTGGCATAAATGTTTGTTAATCTTAACTTTACATTATTCCCGTCAAATTAGACGGGCTGCAAAGATACATAAAAATCCATAAATGCCTAATTTTTCGGAGATTTTTAATGTTAAAACTTTGTTAAGACGGAGCAAATTCATTATATTTGGGACATCAACCTCAAATCAAAAGCATCTTACTATGAGAAAAGGACTTTACAGAATAGTACTTTCATGCTCGTTATTGATACTTGCTCAATCCTGCTGGATTAAGGACTCCCGAATGGTATCCCATTTCATCTGCGCCTACTACGAGTTCGGTGATATTGCCACATATGTCTGTGACACCACACTTGACGGCAATAATAACATTACCGCTATTCAGATAGAGCCTTTCTTCGAGACAGTTTCGCCCTTGCAAGTCACAAGTCTTAACTTTTTATCAGGTTCCGACAATAAAAAAGCTTTTCTTTTTGACAGCCTTGCAAACGCAAACAACGACAACTCATATAAGCCATGGCGGATGACTCCTATGGGACCGGCCGGTCCACATTTCTACAATACTCCGGGAGCAGTCGTCAATCATCCTGCCTATATTGAGATAACCTGCGACAATGACTGGGATCAGAATCATCCCGCCAAAAGTAACTTAAATGATTTATTTGACATCACATACTACGCCTACTGGCCCTTTATTAAAAGCCATTACAACACTACACACCTTGAATCAGACTCAAATGAAGCTCTACCCGTCACAAAACCCCTGACAGAACTTGAACAAGATGATTTAAAACTTCTCAGCATAACCGGACTGTTCAAACTGGAAACCACTCGAATCCCTCAGACTCCGGGCCGTTACAACATATCCATCTGCGCCTATGACTCCGACAGCACTGAAACCTGCGGGGCAGCTGCTATTTCGTAATAAGATAATTGTTTAATTATGAGGAAATTCCTGTTCACCATATTTTTAGTTATTATCACTGCCAGTACCGCATGGGCACAATTTATCGGCACCCGTCAGCACATATCCTACAGAAACGGCCATCTGTACACCGCAGATGGCGCAAGGCTCAACAAGTCTACCGCCATGACCTACATGTCACAGAGTGATTATGAGAACTTCTATCTCAAAGGAAGGAGGCTGTTCACATCCGGAATAGTGCTGAGTGCCACAGGTGCGGGAATCATAGCCGGCAGTGTCCTCTTCGATGTAATCTACTCTTCTACGCAAAATAATCAGGCGACCGGTGACATCCATATCGAGACATATTACCTGCCTGTGGTAAGCCTGACTGGGGCTATTGTCGGAGGAACGCTGCTCGTAGCCAGTATCCCGCTTTACTGGGTCGGCACAGTAAAACTAAAAAAGGCGGCTACGCTTTCGTTTACTCCGCCTTCAGGGGGTCTGGGGCTGGCTGTCAATTTCTAACACCGCAGATCAGAACAGTTCTGCGAGCATGCAGCGGGCGGAGCCTCCTCCGTGGGTCTCGATGTAGTCGAGCTGGGGGGAGAGGAGCTTGTAGTGTGCGCTGAGCTCGCGGCTCTGCTCGGTGGTGAGGCTCTTGCGGGCAGTGGCCGACATCACGAGGACGGGGCGGCCGGAGGGGCTGCTGAGCTCGAGCATATTGCCGGCAAAGCTCTCCAGCTGGTCAAATGAGATGTCCATTATCTTCCTGCCGCTGGCGGTGATGGAACTCAGGACTCTCTCCCGGTCCTCCGGGCGGATGGATTCGGTACAGACAATGCAATAGGCCGTGCCGAGGCTCATCAGCACATTGGTATGGTAGACAGCAACGCCATTGCGGTCGTAAGCCTCGAAAAATACGGGAGTATAACTCATCTGTTTGCAGAAATCCGCGAGCACCTGCTCAGATGTGCGGTAGGACTTGCAGGCGTAAACAATTTTGTTATCCCGGTCGAGAACCATGCTTCCGGTCCCTTCGAGGAAGAGATTGTCGTTTTCCCACCAGGTCAGGTCGATGACCCGCCGCACCTCGAAATTCTTACGGATGACCTCCAGAACCTCCGGCTTGCGCTCATTCCTCCGGTTGACTGCGGACATGGGATAGAGGACGAGGGTGCCGTCCTCATGGGTGCTGAACCAGTTGTTGGGGAAAATGGAGTCGGGGGTATGCGGATGCGGGGTGTCCTCTGCGATGACCACGTCTATCTTATTGGCCCTGAGAAGGGATACGTAGGAGGTGAACTCGCGCAGGGCGTTTTCCTGGGATGAGGACTCGCGTCCGGGACGGGAAAACGCGTTGTTGCCGCCCGTCTGCGGGTTGAATGCGAAACGGGCGGGCTTGACCATCAGTACCTTGGATGTCGTCTGCATGGTGAATTATTGTCTTTAGAGATGTTCAAATACGTCCTTGATAATGCCAGTGGCCTCGCGCAGCTGCTCCTCGTTGATGACCAGAGGGGGAGCGAAGCGGATGATGTGGCGGTGGGTGGGCTTGGCTATCAGGCCTTCCTCTGCCATAGCCAGACAGATGTCCCAGGCCTCGAGACCCTTCTGCGGCTCGGTGATGACCGCATTGAGCAGACCCTTGCCGCGCACGGACTTGAAGAAAGGCGAGTTGATCTTAGCGATCTCCTCCCTGAAAATCTTTCCGAGCCTCTCCGCATTCTCCGTCAGATGCTCGTCGCGGATGACCTCGAGGGCGGCTACAGCTACCTTGGCCGCCAGGGGGAAGCCTCCGAAAGTGGAGCCGTGCTCTCCGGGCTTGATGGTCAGCATGATCTCATCGTCGGCCAGCACAGCCGAAATGGGCAGGACGCCGCCGGAAAGGGCCTTGCCTATGGTTATCATGTCGGGACGGATGTCCTCATGGTCGCAGGCAAACATGCGTCCGGTACGTCCGATACCAGTCTGCACCTCGTCGGCTACGAACAGCACATTGTACTTCTTGCAAAGGTCGTAGCACTCCTTCAGGTAGCCGTCATGCGGCACATAGACTCCGGCCTCGCCCTGAATAGGCTCAGCCAGGAAAGCCGCAACCTTGTCGCCCTTCTCCTCGAGCACCTTGCGCAGGGCCTCGCTGTCATCGTAGGGGATGGAGATGAAACCGGGGGTAAATGGTCCGTACTGGGAATAGCTGTCCGGGTCGGTGGATATGGATACTATCGTAATGGTACGTCCGTGGAAGTTGCCCTCACAGGTGATGATGAGGGCTTCGTTCTCGGGAATGCCCTTCTTGATATATCCCCAGCGGCGGGCCAGCTTGAGGGCGGTCTCAACGGCCTCTGCTCCGGAGTTCATGGGCAGGAGCTTGTCGTAGACGAAGAACTTGGTGGCCATCTCCTCGTAGGGGCCGAGGCAATCGTTGTAGAATGCCCTGGAAGTCAGGCAGAGTCTCTGGGCCTGGTCGCACAGGGCCTTTACTATCTTGGGATGGCAGTGTCCCTGGTTGACTGCCGAATAGGCTGATAGAAAGTCATAGTAACGCTTGCCGTCCACGTCCCACACGTAGACACCTTCTCCACGGGAGAGGACTACAGGCAGGGGATGATAGTTGTGGGCTCCATAACGTTCTTCAAGATCGATGTAATGCTGTGCTTTGGGTGATATATTCATAGGACAGGGATTTTTATTTTCCGCAAATTTAATATTATTTTTGTGAAATGAAACTACTGAACCGAAAGCTGGAATTTCCGAGCACCTATGTGATAATCTTCGCCGTGACCCTCATCGCCGCGGCTGCCACGTGGTTCATACCCGGAGGGGAATACGTGACCGGAGACGACGGGGTGACCTTCGTCCCGCAGGAGTCCGTGCCGCAGACCTGGCAGATCATGACCTCGCTCTACGAGGGATTTACGGCCCAGGCGGGCATCATCGTCTTCCTGCTGATTATCGGCGGAGCATTCTGGATCGTCAATTCGGCCAAGGCCGTGGATGCCGGGATACACTCGTTTCTGGCCTTCACTTCGCGGCTCGAGAGGTTCAGGGTGCTGCGGGCTGTCGGGGTAAACAATATCGTTTTAGTGCTTATCATGCTGATGTTCTCGATATTCGGAGCGGTGTTCGGAATGAGCGAGGAGACGATTGCGTTCACGGTGCTGATAGTGCCGCTGGCGATATCGATGGGCTACGACTCTATAGTCGGGGTGTGTATGGTCTATGTGGCGGCACACGTGGGTTTCGCCGGGGCAGTCCTCAATCCGTTCACGGTCGGGGTGGCGCAGAACCTCTCAGGCCTGCCCATGTTCTCGGGTTTCGAGTACCGGCTGGTCTGCTGGGCCGTGCTCAATCTGGCGATGATCATCTTCGTGCTGCACTATGCGCACAGGATACACCGCGATCCCAAGCGGTCAGTCATGTACGAGGCGGATGCCAAGTGGAGGGAAAAGACAGCTGATGCCTCCTCGAAGCCGGAAGTGCTCCGGACCCGTTCCTCCTGGGTGGCTTTCGCCATCTCCTCGGCGGCAGCGGTGCTGTTCTCCGTTTTCTACGCCGGGGACTGCGAGATCAGCATCGGCAACGGCTCCTACCGTGCCGCGTGGCTTCTGCCCGCCGCCTCATTCTGCTACATTGTCCTCGCATTCTTTGCCCTGAGGCGCAACGTGAGATATTTTATCCTGACCATGCTGCTGTTCTCCGTTCTGTTCCTGATTATCGGAGCTCTCGGATATTCCTGGTACATAGAGGAGATAGCGGCCCTGTTCCTTGCCCTCGGCATCCTTTCGGGCATCGCTGCCGGGTACAATGCCAACCGCATTGCCCGGGAATTCCTCGAAGGGGCTAAGGACATTTTCTCCGCGGCCCTCGTCGTGGGTCTGGCAGCCGGCATCATCCACATCCTCGAGAACGGCCGGGTGATCGATACCATCCTCTATTCGATGGCCTCCGGTCTCGGAGAGGGCAGCAAGATCGGCTCGCTCTCGGCCATGTACGGCATCCAGACCGGCATCAACCTCTTCATGCCCTCGGCCACTGCCAAAGCCGCCCTCACCATGCCCATCATGGCCCCCTTCTCGGACCTGATCGGACTCTCCCGCCAGGCCACCGTCCTCGCCTTCCAGTTCGGCGACGGCTTCACCAACATGATTACCCCCGTCTCAGGCGTCCTCATCGCCGTCCTCGGCATTGCCGGCATACCCTACGCAAAGTGGGTCCGCTGGGTCTGGAAGTTCATCCTCGTGCTCATTGTCCTGGGCTTCCTTCTGCTGCTGCCGACAGTGCTGCTGCCGCTCAACGGGTTCTGATCTGATTTGGTTAATTACCCAGGCCCGCTCTTCCGCCAACGGTAAGCAGTGCAGCGGGGTTGTTTCACAAACACCTGCAAAACAAGTATTTGCAACTATAACGAGTTCTTTTCGCAGCTTTCTGAGCCTTCGCAAAGCACACCTTGATTTGCAAGAGCCTGATCCCCGAGCGCTTACAAAACACCCCCGCCTCCCTGCTTACCATTGCTGCCCAGATTTTGTGGACGCCGATGCAACATTTCCACTATTTTAGCGTTATTTAATCGAGAACTGACTTATAGCATCACTTACCATGCACTCATTCCTTAACTTCCTGAAGAAAAACAAGCTTTACACGGCCATCAACATCACCGGACTGACCGTATCGATGGCATTCGTGCTCCTGCTGGCCTGCTACGTGACCAAACAGCTGCGCACCGACAACTTCCAGCAGAACGCTGACCGTATCTACGTGGTAGCCAGCGACCGGCAGTACGAAAGCGCCTACTATCTGCAGACCTACCTGAAGCAGAGGTATCCGGAGATAGAGGCGTCCACGGCATTCTCCAGCCAACAGTCCATGGAAATAAGTTCGGGAGAGAACATGGTGCTCGGCACTTTGGGCATAGCGGACACCTCTTTCTTCGACATGTTCTCGTTCAGGATAACCGAGGGCAGCAACGAGGCATGGAAGGGAGATGCCAACAGCGCGGTCATCAGCCGGAAGATGGCCAACACGCTTTTCCACGGCCAGGATCCCATCGGACAGCCCGTAGGCCTGATACTGATGGGACACGACATCGAGGTCAATGTGGCGGCCGTGATGGAGGACATCGACAACTCCACCATCCCCTACTGCGACATCATCGTCAGGGGCGAATGGCTTCCCAAACTCAACCGGTCCCACAACATGCACCTGGGCAACAGCGGCTCGGTCATCACCTTCATCATGACATGGCCAGGGGCCGACATCGTATCCAAGACCGGAGACATGCTGGAATACTTCAAGGAGATATGGTGGACGTACAAGGGCGGGGCCAGCAAGGATGTGGAACTGATTCCGCTTGACGAGCTTTATTTCTATGGCGGCACGACCTGGAGCGGGCTGAATTTCGGGGACAAGTCCTTAGTCATGCTGCTGCTCTCGGTCTGCATCGTGCTGCTGCTCTTCGCGGTGCTCAACTATATCAATCTGACGACGGCCCAGGCGGGTTTCAGGGCCAAGGAAATGGCTACGCGGCGGCTGCTCGGCGACTCCCGCGGGCAGGTCATCGGGCGGATGCTCGGGGAGACCGGCATCCTGTGCGTCACGGCAATGGCGCTGGCAGTCCTTCTGGCGGAGGCCCTCTCTCCGGCTGCATCCCGGCTCTTAGGCTATGATTTCTCGATATTCGAGGAAATATCGGCGGCAAGCGCGGGCGCAGTGGTGCTTCTGACCATCCTGCTCAGCGTGGTATCCGGCATCGTTCCGGCCACACTCATATCCGCCTCCAAGCCCATCGACGTGGTTCGCGGCACCTTCCGGACCAAGACCCGCTCGGTCTACAGCAAAGTGATGATAGTGCTGCAGAACACGGTCACAGCCGTGATGCTGGTGGCTGTGCTGACCATGGCCCTGCAGATAAGGGCGATGATCCATGCCCCTCTCGGCTACAATACGGAGAATATCCTGAATGTCAGCACAGACCTCTTCGACGAGTCCTCAGGGCCGTTCGTATTCAGGGACAAACTACTGGAGCTCAGCTGCGTGGATGCTGTAGGGCTGGGCGAGGGCACGCCCCTGTACGGCACCAACAACAGCACCATGAACTACAACGGAGGACTGGTTTCCTTCCAGCAGTTCAAAGGGGATGACGCATATTTCGAGATATTGGGCATCAGGGAAAAGCAGGACAACCACACCGCCGAGGCCTCCTGGTGGCTCAACGAGTACGCCTTCCGCGAGCTCGGGCTGGACGAGTCCGCCCCGGAAGTGGTCTTTGAAAACAGCGACAAGTTCCCTATCGGCGGTGTTTACTATGACTTCAAGATCCGCCCCCTGCTCTACGCCCAGTCCTCCGCGATGATTTACAATTACCACACCTACCCCAGAGACGAGTTCCCATGGACTGTCCTGGTAAAGATAAACGGAGACCCACGCGAGGCATACGGGCAGATAGCAGCAGCGTTCCATGAGATTCGCCCGGACCGTCAGTTCGAGGCCAAATACATCGGGGATGAGATAGAGGAGTATTTCAGCGACCAGAAGCAGACACTCAAAGTCGTGCTGATATTCACGGTGATAGCCGTACTGCTCTCCTCCCTGGGCCTGCTGGCCATGAGCACCTACTACATGCTGCAGGAGCGCAGGAACGTGGCCGTCAAGAAGATCTTCGGCGGAGAGAGACAGCGCATCCTGAACGAACTGATCATGCACTACGTCAAGTTAGTGGCCCTGGCCTTCCTCATTGCCATACCCGTATCCTGGCTGCTGATGTACGCCTGGCTCCAGGACTACCTCTACCACATCGACCTGTACTGGTGGATCTTCGCCATCGCCTGCCTGCTCACCCTGACCGTCTCCACCCTCACCGTCCTGTGGCAGAGCATCCGCGCCGCCGACACCAGTCCGGTCGATGCGCTGCGGAAGGAATAACACCGCTGGCCGGAATCGGGTCATCTTCCTACTAAAATCTCGGGAAAACGGCCCTTCATGACCCGATAACTCCTTCGGAAGGGGTGAAAAGTGAGAAAGTGGCCGGATTCACCGTGGAAGCGGTTCACTTTCCCCTGTGAAAAGGCCTGTATATGCGCTCTGTCTCCGATGCTGCAGAAAAGGTGCCGACGGATGTGGCTTTTCACCGTCACCTTCTCGGCAGGGAACCATGGCAGGACCGCCGAGAGCCACCTCTGATGCAGATTGGCACATAACGAAAATGAGAAGGTGGTGGCAATATACCGTTTCGCCCGGCACCTTCTGATGGGGAGGATGTCATAAACGGCACAAAGGCTACGACAGAACGTCTGGAGGCGATTCGGGATTTGCGCACCTTCGGAAGGTGAGGCGAAAATGCGGGAAATCTGCACACCTTCGGAAGGTGGGAAGAGGCGGATGGAAACGAAAACGCGGGTACAGGTGCGACAGATGGTCCCAGGTGATTGCGCACCTTCGGAAGGTGAGACGGAAACGCAGGAAATCTGCACACCTTCGGAAGGTGGGAAGAGGCGGATGGAAACGGAAACGCGGGTACAGGCGCTACAGAGGGCCCAAGGTGATTGCGCACCTTCGGAAGGTGAGACGGAAACGCGGGAAATGCGCGCACCTTCGGAAGGTGGGACAGGGATTTCGACTACTCCTTCGGAAGGAGTGGGAAGGGGCTGAAGTGGCTACACGTTGAAGAGAAAGTGCATGATGTCTCCGTCCTCGACGACGTAGTCCTTGCCCTGGATGGCGAGCTTGCCGGCGGCGCGGCATTCGGCTTCGGAGCCGTACTTGACGAAATCGTCGTACTTGATGACTTCGGCGCGGATGAAGCCTTTCTCGAAGTCGGAATGGATGACTCCGGCGGCACGGGGAGCCTTGTCGCCCTTGTTGATGGTCCAGGCGCGGACCTCAGGTTCTCCGGCGGTGAAATAGGTGCGCAGACCGAGCAGGTCGTAGGCGGCGCGGACCAGACGCTCTATGCCCGAGTGCTCCAGGCCCAGCTCCTCGAGGAACATCTGACGCTCCTCGTAGCTTTCCAGCTCGGCTATCTCTGACTCGATCTTGGCGGCTATGACCAAGACTCCGGCATTCTCTCCGGCGACAGCCTCCCGCAAGCGGTCCACATAGGCGTTCCCGGAGGCTGCGGATGCCTCGTCCACATTGCAGACATACAGTACAGGCTTGGCGGTGAGCAGGAAGAACTCATGTGCGATCTTCTCCTCCTCCGGGTTCTCCAGCACCACGGTACGGGCAGACTTGCCGGCCAGCAGGGCCTCCCGGTACCGGGTCAGTATCTCACAGGCCTTCTTGGCGTGCTTGTCTCCTCCTGTGGCCTGTTTCTGGAGCTTGCCCAGACGGCTCTCGACGGTCTCCAGGTCCTTGAGCTGCAGCTCGAGGTCGATGATCTCCTTGTCCCTCACCGGGTCCACACTGCCATCTACATGGGTGACATTGGGGTCATCGAAACAGCGGAGTACGTGCAGGATAGCGTCAGTCTCGCGGATATTGGCCAGAAACTGGTTGCCTAGGCCCTCACCCTTGCTGGCCCCCTTGACGAGGCCGGCGATATCGACTATCTCGACCGTGGCAGGGACAACCCGTTTGGGATGCACCAGCGACTCCAGTACCTGAAGCCTGGGATCGGGAACAGTTGTGGAGCCGATATTGGGCTCAATGGTGCAGAAAGGGAAATTCGCAGCCTGGGCCTTGCCGGAGCTTATACAGTTGAAAAGTGTCGACTTGCCCACGTTGGGGAGTCCTACTATACCGCATTTGAGAGACATATCTGTACAATTTAATATTTTACAAAACCATCAGTTGCGCCACTATCACACGCAGGAACATCGCCAGGGGATAGACCGTCGCATAGGCCACCGCTATCCTGGATTCATCGAAGGTGGTGTTCATGAATGCCAGGGCGGTAGGATTGGTATGAGAGCCGCAGACCAGACCCGAGATGGAGAAGTAGTCGAATTTGAAGACCAGACGGGCCAGAATACAGACGATAATCAGAGGTACCACGGTGATAAGGAAGCCGTAGAGTATCCACATGTAGCCGCCTCCGAGCACCGCATCCACGAAACCTTCACCGGCTCCGAGTCCCACGGCGGCCAGGAACAAGGCTATACCTACCTCACGCAGCATCATATTGGAGCTGGCAGTGGTGTAAGTAACCATGCCGAAGTCAGGGCCGAAGCGTGCAATCAGAATGGCCACTACCAGGGAGCCTCCCGCCAGACCGAGCTTCAGGGGCTGGCCGAGACCGGGCAGCATAATGGGTATGGAGCCTACGATGATGCCGAAGAATATACCAATGAAAATGGGTATGAGCTTGGGCTCGCGGAGTTTTTTCGCCTGATTGCCCACGAGACGGGCCACCTTGTCGATAGCGCTTTGCGCTCCCACGACCATGATGCGGTCGCCTAATTGAAGATGCAGGCTGGGACTGGCTGTAATATCTATTCCCGCGCGGTTGACACGGGTAATATTCAGACCGAACTGTGCCCTGATATTCAACTCCCCGAGGCTCTTGCCGTTAACAGAACTGTTAGTCACCACAAGGCGACGGGAAACAAGATTGGTATCCAGTTTTTCCCATGTCTTCTGATCCATCTCGAGACGCTTCCCGATGAATGCTCCGACCACTTCCGTGTTGGCCGCAGAGGTTATCACCAGAAGCTTGTCCCCAAGCCCGATGACCGAGTCAGATGTAGGAATCTCCATGCGGCCGTCAGGATGGTACTGGCGCGAGACCACAAAATGTCTCGCCAGGAGTTCATCCACCTCTCGGATGGTCCTGCCGCAGATGGCCTCGTTCCTGACCTCCACAGCTATCTTGCAGGCGCTGTCGGGATTGGTCTCCTGATTGTGCACCTTCTCTTTCTCATTGTTTATATTGATGCGGAAGAACGCACGCACTCCGAGCAGGGTGAGAATCACTCCCACAACTCCGAGCGGATAGGCCACCGCATAACCCATGGCAATGGTCTGGTCGAGCGATCCGGTCATGTCGGTCACGGTCTGCTGCGCTGCACCCAGGCCGGGGGTATTGGTCACCGCACCGGACATCACGCCCACCATTGTGGACATGGGCGTTCCGGTAATGAAATGTATCGCGATGGTAATGCCCACACCCAGCACGACTATCAGCACAGCCAGCATATTGAGTCTCAGTCCTCCCTCCTTGAATGAGGCGAAGAATCCCGGTCCTACCTGAAGGCCGAGGGAAAACACGAAAAGTATAAGGCCGAAGTCACTGACAAAGCTGCGGACGGCCGGATTGATGGTAAAGCCGAAATGGGAGAGGATGATACCGACGAACAGTATCCACGTCACTCCGAGGGATATGCCGAAGACCTTGATCTTGCCGAGCATGATCCCGAGCGCAATTACAATGGCTATTATCAGAATCGCATGTGCCACGCTATCTGAGAACAGAAGGGAATCCAACCAGTTCATGTCTAATTCTCAAACAAAATGGAGCGCAAATGTAGCACTTTATTTGCGATTGGCAGGAATATTTTTCTCAAAAACGACTCCCTCGCGGTAGGCCTCGAGCAGGGCCGTCAGGTCCCTTATCTGTTCCTTGAGCACCTTACCTACATCTGTATCACCGACTTTCATTCTATTGCCCAGGTAGTCCACGACTGTCGTCATGGACTTGATGTCCACCCCGTCGCGCACGGCACGGTCAATGGACTTGAAGGGCTCGTGCTGGGCCAGTGTCAGACCATGTGAATTGAAAATCAGGGTATAGCCGGCAATGCCCGTGGTCGACTGATACGCCTTGGAGTAGCCGCCGTCGATGACCAGCAGCCGGCCTCCGGCCTTGATCGGGGACTCTCCCTTGGACGCCTTGACCGGCACATGCCCGTTGATGATGTGGGCATGCTCACCGGTAAGACCGAATTCTTCCAGAATCTTCCCGCATATCTCCCGGTCGTCCCGGTACTGCAGGTACCAGCCGTGCTTTTCCTTGTGCGTCTCCTTCTCGGCGATGAAATACCGCTCGAAGGTGGTCATCCGGTTCTTGTCGAAAGGGGGGGCATAGGGTCCGCACCAGAGGAACCACATGAAGTCCCGCGCATAAGTGCGGTATTTCTCGTCCTTGTCCTCATAATAAGCGGCACGCACCACCTTGTCCACCATATCGAAGAGGGCCTTGCCCTTGTACAGCTTACCGAGGATGTTGATCTCGTGGAAGGAGCCGTCCTCGTTGAGCGGCATGGCTCCGTGGAAAAGAAGGTTGGAGTTGCGCACCAGATAGAGGGAACCTTTGGAGTACAGACAGCGGATATGCCTGTCCAGCAAAGCGTTGTTGGTAAAGCTACCCAGCAGCTTGGCCACCACCCCTTTCTCCTCGGCCGTCAGCCTGTAGGGATGTGCAGGGTCGACGGTAGGGAAATTCATGTCCTTCATCGCATAGTCCTTGTCCCCGATACGCACGGTTCCTGCAGTAAAATCTATCTTGTCCAGCAGGTTGCGGTCCGCCATCCCGAACTCCTTGCGTCTGCGGATTATATCTCCCTCCAGCTTGAACTGGATGATGGATATCGCCTTGTGCATCTGGGCTATAAGCCGTACTGTCTTGTCATCGAAAGTCGCCCCGGAATCCAGCTTGGGCTGGAAAGACAGGCATGGATCGTCCCCGTAGGTATCCATTGCGAATGTAGCCAGGGGCAGAAGGTTGATGCCGTAGCCGTCCTCGAGGGTCTCCAGGTTGGCATAGCGGAGGCTGATTCGAAGGACATTGGCCATACAGGCGGCACTGCCGGCGGCGGCTCCCATCCAGAGCAGGTCGTGGTTGCCCCACTGGAAGTCCACATTATGGTACTCGCAGAGCAGGTCCATAATCTTGTGCGCCCCTGGACCGCGGTCATAGATGTCACCGATAATATGCAGCGAGTCCACTGTCAGCCGCTGGATAACGTATGCCATGGCGCAGATGAAGTTGTCGGCCGAACCGGTGGCGATGATGGTATTGAGGATAGCGTAGATATACTCATGCTTGTTGTTGTCCGTCAGGGACTCGTGTATCAGTTCCTCTATAATGTAGGAAAATTCCGAAGGCAGGGCTTTCCTCACCTTCGAGCGGGTATATTTCGAGGCCGAGGCCACCAGCACCCGAACGAGGTTTACAATGGTGACCCTGTACCACTCCGACATGTCCTTCTCCCGGGCCTTCACCAGTTTCAGCTTGCGTTCGGGATAATATATAAGGGTGCAGAGTTCTTTCTTCTCATCCTCCTTCAGCTGGAAACCGAAAAGTTCGTCCACCTTGCGCTTGATAGCCCCAGAAGCATTGCGCAGGACATGCTGGACCGAGTCATACTCGCCGTGCAGGTCGGTCATAAAATGTTCCGTGCCTTTGGGCAGATTGAGAATCGCCTCGAGATTGATTATCTCAGTAACAGCCGACTGGATAGTAGGAAAACTCTTTGAGAGCAGTTCCAGATATTTTACGTCTTTTGTCATAAAAGGTTTACTTACTTGTTGATACGGTAATTAAGACCGCTGGCGTCGAGCCAGTCAAGCAGCTCGTCCGAAGCTATTATGCTATACTTACGGGAGACAAACTCCGCATTGACCCTGCTGTCATTGTCATATACATTCAGCGTCAGATGAGCCTTGCCCTTATTGTGACTTATTGTCTTTTTCAGGGATTTCCTCAGGGCAGGGTCAATCCTGTTGAGCGGCAGGTCGATAATCAGGTCCCGCACCATCGACTCCCGGACATTGGCCAGAAGCGAGACGGCACGGACCTTAGTCCGTCCTCCGTTGATTTCCAGTACTTTATTGTCCTTGTCACCGACATTCCTGAACCTCGGGGCCACGTATACCCGCATCAGCAGGAACTCGTGCGGGCGGAGATAGCCGCTGACCGCCTCGTAGTCCTTGTCGAAGAGGGCGAATGTCGTACTGCCCTTGAAGTCCTCTATCGTCAGACGGCAGAACACCCCGCTGCCGTTGGCCTTGGGCTTGACCTCCACACTGCTGACCAGCCCCGCAATCCATTGGTCCTTATCGAAATCCTCACGGTTGCGGCTCGCACTCACCTTGTCCACGTAATCATTCCAGGAAGGAAGGTCCATCGTGGTAAAATGCTCTATCTCAAAGCGGAATCTATCGAGGGGATGGGCCGAGATGTACATTCCCACCAGTTCCTTCTCCTTCTTGAGCATCTCTATCTGGTCCAGCTCCGGCAGCACCGGCAGCGGAGGACGGACCGTCTCAATCTCGTCCCCGCCTCCGAAGAGGCTGTTCTTCATGGACTCGGCTGTCTTCTGGTACAATGAGCCGTAGCGTATCAGCAGGTCCAGGCAGGTCTCCCCCTTGCCGGCGTCCATCGCAAAGGAGCCGCGGTTGATCTCAGGGAAGGAGTCGAATGCTCCGGAGTATGCCAGGGCCTCTATGCCTTTCTTATTGACTGATGTGGAAGGGACGCGCTCCATGAAGTTGAAAATGTCGTTGAAAGGACCGTTGTTGCGCCGCTCCTCGATTATGCTGTTCACCGCGCCTATGCCGATACCCTTGATACCGGCCATGCCGAAGCGGATGTTGCCGTCCTTGTTGACGGTGAACTTGGTATAGCTCTCGTTGACATCCGGACCGAGAATCTTCATGCCGCCCCTCCGGCAGTCGTCCATGAACTTGGTGATCTCGTCGATGTTGTTGAGGTTGTTGCTCAGGACGGCGGCCATGTACTCGGCCCGGTAGTGGGCCTTGAGATAACCGGTCTGGTAGCCGACCCAGGCATAGCAGGTGGCGTGGGACTTGTTGAAGGCGTAGGATGCGAATGCCTCCCAGTCGTTCCATATCTTGTTGAGGATGGCCTCGGGATGCCCGTGCTCCAGACCGCCGGCAAAGAACTCGTCCTTTAGTTCGGCCATCACTTTTATCTGCTTCTTACCCATCGCCTTACGCAGCTTGTCGGCCTTACCTTTGGTAAATCCGGCCAGCTTCTGCGACAGCAGCATGACCTGTTCCTGATAGACCGTCACGCCATAGGTGTCATGAAGGTACTCCTCCATATCCGGCAAGTCGTACTCTATCTTGCTACGGCCGTGCTTGCGGTTGACGAAGTCGGGAATATAGTCCATAGGGCCGGGACGGTAGAGGGCGTTCATGGCTATGAGGTCCTCGAAGCGGGAAGGCTGCAGCTCGATAAGCCACTTCTGCATACCCTCGGACTCGAACTGGAACACGCCCACGGTATCTCCCCGTGAGAAAAGGGCGTAAGTCTCCGCATCATCGATAGGTATAGAATTGATGTCCAGTTCCTCCCCTCTCGACTGGCGGATATTCTCCACAGTATCTTTCAGTATGGTCAGGGTCTTCAGTCCTAAGAAGTCCATCTTGAGCATACCGGCCGACTCGATCAGGCTGCCCTCGAACTGCGAGACGAGGATGTCCTTGCCGGTCTCCTTGTCCTTGGCCGTGCTCAGAGGGATGAAGTTGGTCAGGTCGTCGCGGCCGATGATGGTGGCGCAGGCATGCACACCGGTATTGCGCACCGTCCCCTCCAGACGCTCGGCGTACAGGAGAGTATCGTGCACCAGCTGGTCACCGCTGTTGAAGGCCTCCTTGAACTCCGGCACCTTGTCCAGACAGAGCTTGATGGTGGGATCCACATCCTTGGCCTCAGTCACCTTCTTCTTCTGTCCGGGATGGTCGGGATCGTCTATCTCTTTCTCCTTCTGCACTGTAATCTTACGCGGCACCAGCTTGGCCAGCCTGTCGGTGGTATCCAGGGAAAGCTTCTGGATACGTCCCACATCGCGGATGACGCTCTTGGTAGCCATCGTGCCGAAGGTAATCACGTGGGAGACATGGTCCTTGCCGTACTTGTCCTCCACGTACTTGAACACCCGGTAGCGGCCCTCGTCGTCGAAGTCGATGTCGATATCCGGCATCGAGATTCGGTCAGGATTGAGGAAACGCTCGAACAGAAGGTCGTACTTTATGGGGTCGATGTTGGTAATCGTAAGACAATAGGCCACCACCGAACCGGCTGCCGAGCCTCGTCCGGGGCCCACCCATACGCCCATGTTGCGGGCCGCCTTGATGAAGTCCTGCACGATGAGGAAGTAGTCCGGAAATCCCATCTTCTTTATGGTCGCCAGCTCGAAGTCGATACGCTCCCTCGTGGCCTCGGGGATGTCCTCCCCGTAGCGGATGTGGGCGCCCTCGTAGGTGAGGTGGTGCAGGTAGTCGTTGGAATCGGTAAAGCCCTCCGGCAGAGGGAATACCGGCAGGATAGGGTCGTGGTTCAGGTTGATGACCTCCACCTTGTCCACGATCTCCAGCGTGTTGGATATCACCTCCGGATGGTCGGCGAAGATGGCCGACATCTCCTCGGTGGATTTCAGGTATTCCTGCTGGGTGTAGCGCAGGCGCTTGGGGTCGTCGAAATCGGAATTGGTGCTGATGCAGATCAGGCGGTCGTGGGCCGGGCCGTCCTCCTTACGGACGAAATGCACGTCGTTGGTGGCCACCACCTTGATGCCCAGTTTCTCCGCTATCCGGAAAATGACCTCGTTGACCTGCTGCTGATGGGCGAAAGTGCTCTTCTCGGCCCCCGGCACATCGGTCTCGTGCCGCTGCACCTCTAAATAATAGTCCTCCCCGAAGATGGACCTGTACCAGGCCGCCACCTCCTCCGCCTTGGCCGTATCGCCCTCCATGATGGCCTGAGGCACCTCGCCTCCGAGACAGGCCGAGCAGCAGACGATGCCCTCGTGGTACTGCTCTATCAGCTCGTGGTCGATACGCGGCTTGTAGTAGAAGCCCTCGATATAGGCCTTCGAGGAGAGCTTTATGAGATTGTGATAGCCCTGCATGTTCTTGGCCAGCATGATCAGGTGGTAGGAACTCTGGTCCTCCCGGCCCTTGCGCTCATGGCGGCTGCCTCCCGCAACATAGAACTCACAGCCCACGATAGGCTTCAGCGGGGCATTCTTCTTAGCCACCGTATCGAGAAACTCCTTCACGCCGAACATGTTCCCGTGGTCGGTTATCGCCAGGGCCGGCTGGCCGTTCGCCACGGCAGTATCTATCAGGTCCCCTATCTTGGACTGACCGTCAAGTATCGAATACTGGGTGTGTACGTGCAGGTGGGCGAATGACATATTTTTCGGATTTATGTCTGCAAATGTAATACTATTTCCCCCGTCCACCTATTGAAAAGTATAGTTTTTCATGGCATTTTCTATTGAAAAGTTTAACTTTGTAAACGAATCTGTTTAAGTATGAAAACAAAAGAAGAGTACATATCGCTTTTAACCACACACACCGATGAGCTGAAATCAGACTTCGGGGTAAAATCCATGAGACTGTTCGGTTCTGTGTCCCGTGACGAGCACGGCGAGGACAGCGACATCGATGTATGCGTCGATATGGCTCCTAAAGCCTATCTGGTAGCCGCTTTAAAACGGTTTCTGGAAAATCTCCTTCAATGCTCCGTGGACATAGTCCGGATACACAGGCATATAAACCCTTTCTTACTTAAAGAAATCGAAAATGACGGAATCTACATATTCAAATAACCGCGTACGCAGTATCTTCCTGCAAATCAAAGACGCAATCCATCAATTACTTGAATGGAACAAGGATGTCAGTTCTCCTGAAGATTACTATTCATCACCGGATGGAATGAAAAATCTTGCGGCCAGCTGCATGCTCATCGAAGCTATCGGCGAAGGCATTAAGCAGGTCGACAAGCTTACACATTCCAAATTGCTGTGCGAACGTCCGGAAATTCCATGGATCGATGTAATAGGCATACGGAATCACATAGCTCACGGATACTTTGATATAGACGGAGATATAGTTTTCGACATCGTCAAAAATAATCTCAACGACCTGCTGACTGCTGTCGATTACTTTTTGTCTGCCGACATTCAGTAATCCACATCACTTCCGCTCGAAGATGTAGAGCTTGTCGGCGCGGCGGACGCGGGAGGGTACGGGGATGGAGCAGGCGACGCCCTGGGGAGCGGTGTCCGAAGGGACGAGGTCTACGCGGATCTCGGGGATGTCCATCTCGACTACTCCGGTGGTGGGGCCGATGATGAGGATGTGCTGACCGACTTTCAGCGGGGCGGCCTCGACCAGGATCTCGGCCACTCCGAGATTGGAGAAATAGTTGTTCACCTTGCCGGCATAGACCTTCTTCATGGTCGCGCTGCTGCCGTAGACGCTGCTCCATTCTCCCAGACGGGCGCCCTGGTAGTAGCCGTCCCAGAAGCCCCGGTTGAACACCTGCGAGAGCTGGTCCCGGAACGAGGCCCCGAACTCCGGAGTGAACGTACCGTTCTCCACGGCATCGGCGGCGGCGCGGTACGCACTGACCACCTTCTGCACATACTCCGCCGGACGGGCACGGCCCTCAATCTTGAACACCGAAACGCCGGCTGCAGCCATCTTGTCCAGAAACTCTATGGTGCACAAGTCCTTGGGAGACATGATATACTTGTTGTCTATCTCCAGTTCGTAACCGGTCTCCAGGTCAGTAACCCTGTACCCCCTGCGGCACAGCTGGAGGCAGGAGCCGCGGTTGGCCGACTTGCCGTTCTCGTGCAGGCTCAGATAGCATTTGCCCGAGACAGCCATGCACAGGGCCCCGTGGCAGAACATCTCTATCTGCACGGGACGGCCTGACGGGCCTGTGATATGCTCCGATGCAATCCTGTCGCTGATTGCCCGTACCTGGTCCAGATTGAGTTCCCTGGCCAGGACCACCACATCGGCATACCGCGAGTAGAACCGCAGGGCCTCGGTGTTGGAGATGTTGAGCTGGGTGGAGATATGCACCTCGAGACCTATGGAGCGGGCATATTCTATGGTAGTGATGTCGGAGGCTATGACGGCCGTCACTCCGGCAGCCTTGGCCACATCAAGAGTGCTGTACGCCTTGGGAACATCCTCATCGTAAAGGATAATGTTCAGGGCAAGATAGGTCTTGACACCATTCTCGGAGCAGTACCGCACAATCTCAGGGAGGTCGCTCAGAGTAAAATTGTTAGCGCTGTGCGAGCGCATGTTCAGGTCCTCCACCCCGAAATACACCGAATCGGCTCCGGCCTGCACTGCCGCGGTAAGGGCCTCGAAACATCCGGCCGGGGCCATTATCTCAAGCCTGTGTCCTTTGCTCATTTGCGGCGGTAGGTTATCTGGGTGGCGAACTCTTCGAGCAGGGAGAGTTTCTGCGCTCCAAGTGACAGGCCCTCCACTCTGGCCATTGCCTGGTGAAAGTACTGCTCGATGGCTTTTTCTGCATTTTCCTTGACTCCCAGTTCCGTGAACAGCTGCTGGGCGGCAGCTATCTTCTCTGCGGCACGGTCTTCCCCGAGACGGAAAATCTCCTCGAAACGCGACCTGTGTTCTCCTCCGGCGGCCAGACGGGCAGCCTCGACGTAAAGCCAGGTCTTCTTGTTGTTCATGATGTCGCCGCCGATATGCTTCCCGAACACGGCCGGGTCGCCGAAAGTATCCAGATAGTCGTCTGTAATCTGGAAAGCCAGACCGAGGTCATAGCCGTACTTGTACAGAGCCTCTGCGGATTTCGCGTCAGCACCTCCCAGGACTGCGCCCAACTTGGCCGATCCGGCTATCAGTGCCGAGGTCTTCAGTCCTATCATCATGATGTAGTCGTCCATCGTCACTACAGGCATAGTCTCGTAGTTCATGTCGTACTGCTGTCCCTCGCAGACCTTCCGGGCAGTGTCACTGAACACGGCCAGCACTGCCTGCAGCTTGTCGGCAGGAGCCTTGCACACATATTCGTAGGCCTGTATCGACATCACGTCCCCCGAGAGAATCGCGATGTTCTCGTTCCACTTGCGGTACACCGTCGGCTGCCCGCGGCGGATATCGGCCCGGTCCATGATATCGTCATGAATCAGGGTAAAGGTATGGAATACCTCCAGACCAAGAGCCGGATACACCTGTTGCGGCTCGATCTTGTCGGAAAACAGCGAGCACGCCAGCAGGGCCAGACGCGGACGGATCCGCTTGCCCCCGATGGACATCATATATTCTATAGGTGTGTAAAGCTCAGCGGGCTCACCCTTCAGGTCGAGGGTGCATATCCCATTGGAGACGATCTTGTCGATTTCAGCTAAACTGTACATGGTACTATGGATTTTCCTTTCGCGCAAAGATACGACAATCTCCCCAATATCGCACCAAGGATTTTTTTATCGGGCTGCAGGCATAACCTGTACAATTCGTGTCGCAGGCAGTTATGTACACTCTGAAAAGCATGCCACCCGCGGCCTGTTAGCGGGAGGGGCCCGCCATGAGTATCACCGCGTTACGAAGTAACGAGATGATACTCACGGTGGGAGGGATAGCGCCGTAGGCGCGTACTTTTCAGAGTGTACATAACTGCCTGAAAGCTACACAGCCAAATAATTTGTATCTTCGCGGCGCAAAACAAAGCACATGGGCGAGAACAGAATATATACCGGAACCGCGACAGTAGTCAAGAACACCGGCAGCCACTACCTGCTGTCGGAGCTGCCGCAGTGGAAACCGCTGAACGCAGTGGTCAGAGGCAAGCTGCGTCTGAGCGGCTCTACGGCCACCAATCCGGTGGCGGTAGGCGACCGCGTGGAATACTCCGTGCCGGTGGATGCCGACGGAAATCCCGTGGACGAGGCCACCATCACCAAAGTCCTCCCGCGGAAGAACTACATCATCCGCAAGTCCACCAACCTCTCCCGCCAGTGCCACATTCTCGCCTCCAACATAGACACCGCCTACCTCATAGTCACCCTGGACTGCCCGGAGACCAAGTGGCCCTTCATCGACCGGTTTCTGGTCACCTGCGAGGCCTACAAGGTCCCCGTCACGATACTCCTCAACAAGACAGACCTGTACCGTGGCAATGAAGAGCTCACGGCCAGAAGCGGACTGTTCCACAGCATCTACTCCGACGCCGGTTACCCGATAATGGACATATCCGTCCTCACCGGCGAAGGCATCGACACGCTCAGGGACGAGTGCAACCGTGGAGGCATCACCCTCTTCAGCGGAGTCTCCGGAGTGGGCAAATCCTCACTGATCAAGGCCATTGACCCCGCCCTGGACCCGAAGACATCCGAAATCTCGGACAAATACCGCCAGGGCCGCCACACCACCACATTCTACGAGATATACCCCACCAGCGGAGGCGGCTTCATCATCGACACTCCGGGCATCAGGGGTTTCGGTCTGGTGGACATCGGGCCGGAAGAAATTTCCACCTATTTCCCGGAAATGCTCCGCGTCGCCGACAACTGCCGCTACAAGCCCTGCACCCACACCCACGAGCCGGGCTGCGCAGTCCTCGAGG
This sequence comes from Alistipes sp. CAG:831, assembly GCA_000432775.1. Classification (GTDB taxonomy): domain Bacteria; phylum Bacteroidota; class Bacteroidia; order Bacteroidales; family UBA932; genus Coprenecus. Next base: position 114,969 of record HF990416.1, on the reverse strand, counting down.
CGGTAGAAAACGGAACCATCTCCCCGGAGCGCTACATGTCCTACCTCGGAATGCTCGAGGAGGAGGGAAAATACAGATAGTACGACATCATGAAAAGACATACGGAGAAAAGCACGTCCAGATCCATGAACAGCAGGATCCTGCACCTCGCGGTACCCAGTATCCTGGCCAATATCACCGTTCCCCTGGTAGGAATGGTGGACATCGGCGTCTCAGGCCGTCTGGGCAATGTGGCAGCCATCGGGGCAATAGCCGTCGGTTCCATGCTCTTCGACCTGCTCTACTGGAATTTCGGATTCCTACGTGTCGGCACAGGAGGGCTCACTGCACAGGCATACGGCCGCAAGGACCTTCCGGGAGCAATGCGCTACTTCGTCCAGGGGGAGGCGACCGCCCTGCTCTCGGCCTCATTCCTGATACTGATCCAATGGCTCTTCGTCGAGGCGGCCTTCCTCTTCATAGACTGCTCCGCTGAAGTACAGGAACTCGCCAGGAAATATTTCTTCATCCGCATCTGGGACGCTCCGGCGACCCTCTCGCTGATGGTGTTCAAAGGATGGTTCATCGGCATGCAGAACACCGTCTTCCCGATGGCGGTGGACATCACGGTCAATGTGGTCAATCTCGGCATGAGCATATTCCTCGGCCTGCACACCCCTCTCGGCTTCGCCGGCGTGGCCCTCGGCACTGTCATCGCCCAGTACACAGGTCTTATCCTGGCCTCCGTCCTGATGCTTACGCACTACGGCAGACTGCTGCGGCACGTCAATATCCGGCAGCACGTGAAATTCCGCTATATGAAGTCGTTCTATGTCCTCAACGCCAACCTCTTCCTGCGCTCACTGTGCTTCATGCTCATCTACTGCGGGTTCACCTCGCTGGCCGCCCATTACGGAGACGTACAGCTGGCTGTAAGCACCATTATCATGAAGCTGCTGATGCTCTACTCCTACATTCTGGACGGATTCGCATACGCCGGAGAGGCCCTCACCGGACGATACATAGGAGCACAGGACAGACCGTCCCTGAACAAGGCTGTCCGCCTGCTCTTCACCTGGACCGCCGGCCTGGCCGTCATCTCAACCGTTGCATACGGCATAGGAGGTCAGTGGATGGTAAGTCTCATGACGACAGAGGCAGCCGTGACAGCTGCCTCGAAACCTTATATGATCTGGCTTATAATCATGCCATCCTTCAGTTGCCTGGCCTTTATGTGGGACGGCATCTTCATCGGAGCCACCGCCGCCAAGGCCATCCGCAACGGCATGATCTGGGCATGTGCCTCCTTCTACGTCTGCTATTTCGCCTTCCGCGGCCTGATGGGCATTCAGGCCCTGTACATGGCCTACTTCGCCCACCTCATCGCCCGCGACGTCTACATGACGGTCACGGCACGCAGACAGGTATTCTCCAGAATTACTCCTGAGCCCCGGACTCCTGCTCCTCAACGGCAGGAATAGTCCCGTCCCACAGCTCCAGCGCCTCCTGAAGCTGGCTGTCCTGACGGATGGCAGACTCGACACCACCGGCCCGGAGATAGAACTTCAGGGCTATCTCATCCTCCAGAAGAGCCTTGACTGTGGATTTATTGGCCTCTAAAAATTCCTCTTTTGTCAGCGAGATGCGGTCAAGCAGCCCGTCCATTTCCTCCTTCAGACCATCAAGAGTGCTGTCGAGCCCCTCACGCTCAGCGGCCTCCAGAACCCTTTCCATCTCTATCTGAGCTTCTGTCCTGGCATCGAACTCCTTCTGCGCCGCGAACTTCACGAAATCGGCATACTCATCATCTGTCAGAAGGAACTCCCCTGCGGGAGCTATGCTGTCATGCGTGTTGTAGTACTTTATGGCAAAATCGCTGATGACATTGCTGTAAATCAACGATATGACAGGACGACTGTAATATTTGGGCTCCACCTCGATATCCGGAGTGATACCGCCTCCGTCATAGACTGTACGTCCCAGACGGGTCTTGAATGCCTTTTTCAGAGAATCCGGCACATAACCCACGCTGCCGTCCTCATTGCGGTGGCTGTAGTCTATCGCCTGAACGCATCGGCCGCTGGGAGTGTAGTATTTGGCAGTAGTCAGTTTAAGCGAAGTGCTGTAGCCCACCGGACGGATAGTCTGCACCAGGCCCTTTCCATAGGTCCGGACACCGGCGATAGTAGCGCGGTCCATGTCCTGCAGGGCTCCCGCCACGATTTCAGAAGACGATGCCGAGCCTGAGTTGACCATGACCATCAGCGGCATGATGGTATCCACGGGTGCTGTCTCAGTCCTGTACTGGAAATCGGCGGCCGGATGCTTGCCCTTGGCCGACACTACCGGAGTACCCTGGGGTACGAACAATGACACTATGCCCACCGCCTCGTTCATCAGTCCTCCGCCGTTACCGCGCAGGTCGATTACCAGACGCTTCATCCTGCCGTCGGCCTTCAGGTTCTCGAAAGCCCTGCGCACATCGCGCGAACCGTCCACCGTAAAGCCGCCTATCTGGATGTATCCGGTAGAGTCATTCAGAAATCCATAGTACACAACATCGGGAATATGAATCCGTTCCCTGGTCAGAGCCACCTGGACAGTATCCCCTCCGCGTCCGCGCACCACGGTCATATTGAGAATGGTGCCGGGACGTCCACGCATCCTCTCACTGCACTGCTCGGCTGTAAGGTCCTTGGTATTGACTCCCTCGATGGCCGCGACAGTGTCTCCGGGATGCAGACCCGCCTTGAGCGCGGCGGAATTCTCATAAGGTTCTGCGATGATGATGTGTCCGTCGGGGATTTTCTGTATCAGAGCCCCTACTCCGCCATAACTGGCAGTAGTCATGATATCCAGATCCTCCTCGTTCTCCTCGGGAATAAATACCGTATAAGGATCGAGGGTCGCCAGCATCGCATCTATACCCTTGTGCAGCAGGTCGTCCAACTGCACGGAATCCACATACTGCGCCTGCAGGGTCCTCAGGACCATTGACTGTATCTCCAAATACTTGCCGGTGTTGAAATCCTCCGACTGGGCTGAGAGCGAAAAGGTAGCCGCAACCGCTGCCGCCAATGTCACTGCCGTCTTCCTGAATGTATTGATTTCTATCTTCATTGATTTGTATTTTACTGAATCTGGAGACAAAACAAATTATATGCCGGAAATCTCCGCAGTGGTGTCCAGACAGAAATCCAGGTCCCGCTTGATCTGTTCCACGTCCATGTGCTGGCCTATGAAAACTATCTTCTGCATACGGTCTCCATAATATTCGTCCCAGTCACGGGCGAAACCAGGGTCCTGGGCCTTGAGCTGCTCCAGCTCGTCTTCCGGAGCTGTGGCGTACCACTGGCCGGCCTCCTTGAGCTGCTTCTGCCTTCCGGCCTGCTCGAACATATAGGACATATCCGGGTCCTGGGTAAAATAGCAGATACCCTTGGCGCGGATTACCTCCCGCGGCCAATGCTTGATGACAAAGTTGTCGAACTTATTGATATCAAATGCAGGACGGCGGTAGTAGACAAATGTGCCGATACCGTACTCCTCGGCCTCACCCTCGTCATGGTCATGATGGTCATGTCCATGCTGATGGTGATGATGCCCGTCGCCGTGCCCGTCGTGCCCTTCATGCTCATGCCCGTGATGATGCCCGTGTCCGCGGGCCTCAGCCTCCTCATCTTCGGTAGGCACGGCCTCTATTCCCTGCACCCAGCCGGCCGAGGCGGCCACACGGTTGAAATCGAACATCCGGGTATTGAGTATCAGGCTCAGGTCTATCTCCCCGTAGTCGCACTCGATGATACGGGCCGAAGGCTGGACAGTGGCGATGATATGGCTGATACGGGCCCTCTCGTCCGGAGTGACCTCCGAGGCCTTGTTGAGCAGAACGATGTTGCAGAACTCTATCTGCTGAAGAATCAGATTCTCGATATCATCCTCGTCCAGGTTCTCCTGCATGAGGCTGTCCCCGCAGGCAAACTCGTCCTGTAATCTGAGGGCGTCGACCACCGTCACCACACAGTCCAGCCTGGGTACTATGCCTGCTGCCTCAAGCCTCGGATCCATCCTCGGCATGGTGCATATAGTCCTCGCGATAGGCTCAGGTTCACAGATACCGCTGGCCTCTATGACTATGTAATCGAAACGCCGCATCTGTATCAGCTCCGTAATCTGGTTCATCAGGTCAGTCTTGAGGGTACAGCAGATACAGCCGTTCTGCAGAGCAACCAGACTGTCATCCTGAGTACCGACCACGCCGCCGCGCTGAATCAGGTCCGCATCTATATTCACTTCTCCGATATCGTTCACGATGACGGCGAACCGGATGCCCCTCTCATTGGAGAGGATGCGGTTCACCAGTGTTGTCTTCCCGCTGCCCAGATATCCGGTAAGGAGCAGCACAGGGACTTCCTGTTTGTTCATGTTACAATTTTGTTTAAACAACGGACGCAAAAATAACTAATTATCCATTCTTTTTGTAAATTTGTCAGCGAAAGTTACACGCACACACGTC
>HF990416.1:39073-110448 GCA_000432775.1 Alistipes sp. CAG:831 | reverse complement strand
CACACGTCTGAATGGGCCGAATATCCAGAATATCCGCGGCAGTCCTGACCGCATGCCTGCTCGTCCTCTCCTGCGCCCCGGGCTCAAGAGAGGCCAGGACTCTGCTTTCAGCCGCAGATTCCCTCATGGACACCGACCCCTATGCAGCCCTGTACAGTCTGATGTCCATCGACAGCACGATAATACCCACGCTCAGAAAAAAGGAGAGAACCAAGTACTTCCTGCTGCGCACACAGGCAAAATACAAATGCTGTCTCCCGATAGGCAGCGACACAACTATCGGCATGGTGACAGACTACTACAAAAGAAAAGGTCCGGCTTCCCGCTATGCCTCGGCCCTCTGCATGAGAGGGGCGGTAGAATTCGAACGGGGAAATCCCGTATCGGCTCTCGAGGACTACAAGGAAGCCGAGCACATCATCAACAGCAGAGGTACGGACCCGGTCGCATCTGGCCTGCTCCATACCCGCATAGCCGAATTGTACCAGCAGACATTCGTCAATGACTCCATAACCGTGGACAGGTACCGCAAGGCCCTGGATTGCTTCCTGCAATCGGACCGCCGCGACCTGATCATGAAGGGACGGTTCTCACTTGCCAGAGCACTGCTGCCAGTCTCCCCGGAAGAAGCATACTCCAACATCCTGGCAGGAACTGTTCTCGCCCGCAAGTTGAAAGACAGCACTATGTTAAAGGTAGCCCGCGAGCTGGAGACATCCTACCTGCTCATCACAAGACAGTACGGAGAGATTATACGGACAGCAGGCCCCCTCATCAGGAAAATGGAGCAGAACCCGGATAAGACCGTATGCAAGTCGGGAGCCAACGTCCTCATGTCAGCCTGCATCGCCTACGCCAGATGCGGATACCCGGACTCTGCGAGAGCCATACTTCCACATATCCCGGGAAACACACTTGAAGGGAGCTCCTATCACATGCTCCGATATGAGATAGCCCTCAGTGAGGGAGACCTGGATTCGGCCCTGTTCCACCACCTCAATATGGACAGGCTCACTGACAGTACTCTGGCAGAGGGCTACAAACTTCATCTCAGAGGAGTGGAGAAACGTTTCGAGACCGGCAGGATAAGGGAACGGTATTCATCGATGCAGGCGCGCTACCTGTCCCTGTATATCATACTGCTTGGCTTACTTTGCACGATATCCATAATCTTCTCATTAATATACATCCGCAATATCCGTCTTAAACGTGAGATTGAGAAATGTACGGATATCATACGGGTTCTCAATGAAGAAAAGGATTCATCCAAAAGCAATACTCAAACTATAGCCGGCAAAGAGAGCACCGTCATCTCCGAGGAAATGCTGAAAGTAACCGACGAATTGATCGAGGCTTACTACAAGTATGGAAGGACCAAGGCAATAACAGAGCAAGTCAAAACTATACTCAGGCATCATTTCAATGAAGAAGGAACAATGGTAAAAGTCCGTAGAATAGTCGATGCCACCTACCCTGGATTTCTATCCGGCCTGGAGACCTCCTATCCTTCCCTCAAGGAAAAGGATATCTATATCATAGCCCTCACTGCCTGCGGCTTCTCGACAGGAACTATCTGCGCACTACGCAGGATAACAGAGAGTTCCCTCTACGTGGAAAAGACCAGAATTGCCCGCAAGATAGGCGAGACCGGGAGTCTCTCCGACTTTGTACAGAAAGCCCTGCAAAACTATAATGCATCTTAACAGGCCTTTCCTCGACTAACAATAATTATTTTTATGATTTTAAGGTAATTACAGATAGAATTGCCATATTTTCCGACATGGAAAAATCTTAGCAAATCAGCATACTTCACTTATTATCAACGATTTATCCAATCCACCAAACTAAGATTATTTTTTTGGTGGAAACACATCTGTTCTCTAAATTTGTTTCAGTTAAAAAAATTACGATGAAAAGCTTCTGACACCCGGAGTGCAAGGTTTGGGGATTACATGCATTCCGGGTGTTGCTTTATACCATTCCGAGAATTCCATCGACGAATCGGCGGTCATTGCTCAGGCGCGGCACCTTGTTCTGCCCTCCGGTCTTGCCGCGTCCCTCCATCCATCTGTAAAATGTCCCCGGCGGAACGGGAGTAAGTTCCAGAACCGTCATCGTCACATCCCCGCTGCGCTTGGCCTCATAATCCGAGTTGCGGCGGCACAAAGCGGCGTCCAGCTCATCCCTGAACTGTTCCAGCTTCCGAGGATCCCGCACTGCCTCCTGACTTCCTGCCGAGAACTCCACCACCCACTGATGCGCCCCCTTGGCATGAGCCCCGTCCATGAATACCGGAGCCACCGTATAGTCGGTCACCTCCACCCCGCAGACCCGGCAGGCTTCCGAAAGAGCCTCCTCGGCATTATGAATCATGAGTTCCTCTCCGAATGCATTGATGTAAAGCTGAGTGCGTCCGGTAATGATAATCCGGTGAGGACAGAGTGAGGTAAACTCCACACAGTCCCCTATCAGATACCGCCAAAGACCGCTGTCGGTAGTTATCACCATGGCATACGTCACTCCTGTGCGCACCTCATCCACAGTATAGACCTCCTCCGACTCCCCTGCCAGCACCTTCTCCAGCGATTTCATCGGAATGAACTCGAAGAACACCCCGTTGTCCAGGGTCAGCGCCATGCCTTTCTGCGACGGATCGTCCTGCAGGGCGAAATAGCCTTCCGAGGCATTGTAGTTCTCCAGATAATGCATCCGGTCCGAAGGGATGAGGCGGCGGTACTGCTCCCGGTAAGGTTCGAAACTGATGCCCCCATGCATGAAAAGCTCGAGGTTAGGCCATATATCCGTCAGATACTGAGCATGATTATACTCCAGCAGCCGTTCTATCATAATCAGGTTCCAGGACGGTACGCCGGAGAAATTGGTCACGTTCTGTTTCGAGCACACCCGGCAGATTCCCTCTATCTTCTGCTTGAAATCCGGCAGCATGGCTACGTCCCGCGACGGAGTACGGACAATCTCGGCCACCGACGGACTGTTGCTCAACAGGATGGCCGAGAGGTCCCCGTTCCTGGCCCCGCCGTCCGAGAGCTCGTCCACCTTGACACTGCCGCCGAGGGTGAGAGCCTTGCCGTTGAAGAGCCGCGAATCGGGATAGCGCCGGATATAGGCTGCGAGCATGGTCTTGAAGCCGCGGTAGTGACAGCCTGACAGATTGGCCGGAGTCACCGGGATGTACTTGCTCTTGTCGGAGCTGGTGCCGCTGGACTTGGCGAACCACTTGACCTTCTGGTTCCACAACACGTAGTTCTCTCCCCGTCGCAGGCGCTCGATGTAAGGGGCGAAGCCGTTGTATTCCCGGACAGGCACCAGACGCCTGTAGTCCGCGTAATCCTTGATCCGGCCGAAACCGTGCTCCTTGCCGAAAGCCGTCTCACACCCTGCGGACAGCAACTCCCTGAAGACATTCTCCTGCACCGCCCCGGGATGCTCACAACCCCGGTCGAAACTTCTGAGCAGCGGACTCAGCGCCGCCATCACTGTTTTGTTGATTAGTGACATGACTTACCGTGCTTTTAAAACGCAGGCGAAGTTAACGAGAATTCCGGAAAAGTCAACGGATTTTCGATATCTGGTGCAGAACGGCCACCGAACGCAGGTCGATACGGGAGCCTGTGTGGTACTCCAGCCAGCGCAGGACGGCCTCGACAAGATCCTTGCGCTCAGCTCCGGTCATCGGCAGCGTCATGGCCTCCTCGAACGCCGCCTCGTGCAGAGTCTGCAGGCGTCCTGTCTGCTGCGGTGTGAACGGATTGTAATCCAGATTGAAACCACGCTCAAAGGGAAATCCCAGATAAGCGGCGTACCGGTCCAGAAACCACAGGTGGAAATTCGCGGCATTGCCCTCCAGCGCCTCCAGCCTCAGCACGGCATCCTCCAGAAAATCGTACAGGTCCTCGTCCCGCTCGGAATGCAGGAGAGTGCGGAATAGCAGCTCGCTGATGAACATGGCTATGGAAATCTTACCGATATCCTCCCTTATCGAGTGCAGGCGGTACTTAGGGGAAAATTCCCTCAGGTAGGCCATTCCGGCTTTCGGGCTCCGGGAAGCTACGTAATTGACAATACTGAGCGGATGCAGCAGGACAGCCCCGGGATGGGAGGGCCGCCGTTTCCCTGAAGTGCGGAAAGCCCCGCGCAGCATCAGGCTCATACGGCCTTCCTCCCGGGTATAGCCGTGGACTATCAGGGAGGTGTCGCCGTAGCGCGTGGTATGAAGGACTATCATCATCGGTTTACCTGCGTCCGCATCCACTCCGCGAACTTCCTCATGGCATCGCCCCGGTGGGATATCGCGTTCTTCTGCTCATGCGTAAGCTCGGCGAAAGTCTTCTCCAGGCCGTATTTTTCCGGAAGGAATACCGGGTCATAGCCGAAGCCGTCCTTACCGGATGGGGCTGCGGCTATCTCCCCTTCCACCCTACCCTCGAACACCTTCTCCCCGCTGCCGCTGACATAGGCCACCACGCAGCGGAAACGGGCGGTACGCAACCTGCGGCCTTCCTCTTCTGCGGGTACGTCCTTCAATTCGAAGAGGAGCTTGCGGACATTGTCCTCAGCCTTCTTCCCCGGACCGGCATAGCGGGCCGAGAGCACCCCGGGAGCCCCGCCTAGAGCGTCCACGAACAGTCCCGTATCATCCGAGAAGCAGGGCATTCCCGTGCGTCTGAAGACATATTCCGCTTTCTGGAGCGCATTGCCCTCCAACGTATCCGATGTCTCCGGAATATCCTCCGTTATACCCAATTCCGCCGGAGTCCTCAGACGGAACTCCGGACCTAAAATCTGTGCGGCCTCCTCCACCTTGTGGCGGTTGCCCGTTGCAAAAACTATTTCCATTGTATTCCTTTTTTTCTTTGCACAAAACTACTGAAAATATCTACTTCTTGTATGCCGGCCTTCGGAGAGGACTACGGCGGTGACGGCTATGATGATCAGGATGATGCCGGCGGCTGTGCGGAGGGTAAATGCCTCGGAGAGGGCAAGGACACCGATGACTACTGCGGTGAGGGGTTCGAGGGCTCCGAGGATGGCACTGAGGGTCGGACCGATACGCTTGATGGCTGCCACGAGGGTAATGTTGGAGACTGCGGTGCCGAGCAGGGCGATACCGAGGATATTGGCCCAGAGGAAGCCGTCGGAGAGGGGCACCAGGCGGACTCCGCCGAATATCATGCCGAGGACGGTGAAACTCACTGCCCCGAACCCCATCACATAGACGGTAAGCGGCAGGGACGGCATCTCCTGGACCTTGGTCTTGCGCACACCCACGATATAGGTGCCGTAGGAAATGACGGAAAGGGCTGCCCACAGGACACCTGCCGTGACATTGCCCCCTTCAAGCCGTATGTCCCCTCCGGCTAAAAGTCCGGCCCCGATCAGGGATAGGATGATGGCACCGATTTTGATCCATGAGCGGGGCTCGCGGAAGACCGTCATCATGACGGCAGCCACGAAGAGCGGATACATGAAATGTATCGTCGAGGCAACCCCGCTGGCTATGTTCCTGTAGGCTATCAGCAGGCTGATGGCTGTAAGGGCACAGAAAAAACTGACGGCAAGCAGCGGCAGCCAGGCACCTTTCGGTATGCGGAAGGACTTGTGCATGAGTATGCCCACGGCCAGCAGGATGAGAGTGGCCACACCCCAGCGGTAGGCGAGCACCTCGAAAGGCGAGAAGCCCGCGTCCATGAGGGTGACGGAAAAAAAGGGAACGAAGCCGAATGTCAGTGAAGAGACTGCAGCGAGGATGATGCCGGATGTCTGCGATCCGGCCTTACTTGCTGCGCTTACGGGTTCTACGGGACGCCGGCTTTGCAGGGGCCGGCTGCTCTGCTGCTGGCTGCTGGGAAACTGACTGTGGTTCATCGCTTTGGATCAGACCTTTATCGTCTTCCATTTCAACTAATTCATAATCGATGATCTTCTGCTCCAATGAGGCACGGACCACCCGGATCCAGACCTTGTCACCCATGGTGAAACGGCGTCCGCGGGAACGGCCGACGATGGAGTAGGTCTCCTCGTCGAACTGGTAGAAGTCTCCGGGAATGTCCCTGACAGGCACCATACCCTCCACCTTGTCCGGCTCGGTCTCCACATACAGACCCCACTCGGTCAGGCCGGAGACAGTTCCGGGGAATATCTGGCCGACCTTGTCCTGCATGTACTCGCAGAGCTTGTACTTGATGCTGGAACGCTCGGCCTCGGTGGCTATCTGCTCGCGCTGGGATGCGTACTGGCAGCAGGTCTCGTAGTATTCCTTATTCTGGGACTCGACTCCGGCCAGATACATGGCCAGCAGGCGGTGCACCATCATGTCTGGATATCGTCTGATAGGTGAGGTGAAGTGGGTGTAGTATTTGAATGCCAGTCCGTAATGGCCAACATTGTCGGTTGTGTAATGGGCACGGGCCATGGAGCGCAGGGCCATCATCACCACAGCCTCCTCTTCAGGACGGCCCTTGACGGTGCCGAGCAGGTTGTTGATACGCTGGGCCACATTCTTGCCTTTTATCTCCTTTACCTTCACACCTTCGGGGAACCGCTTGGGCTCCTCTTTTTTCTGACCGTCCTCCATCGCTCCCGGCTCCATCGGGAAGTCGTAGCCGAAGAGACGGACAAACTTGCGGAGTACTCCGAGCTTCTCCTCGTTGGGATCCTCGTGGACACGGTAAACGAAGGTCTTGGCCTTCTTCGTCTTGGGCACCTTGCCCACATACTCGGCCACGGCACGGTTGGCCAGCAGCATGAACTCCTCGATGAGCCAGTTGGCCTCCTTCGATATCTTCTCATAGACCCTTATCGGCTTGCCGGTCTCATCCACCTCGACCTTCATCTCGGGACGCTCGAAGGCGATGGCTCCAGCCGTGAAACGCTTCTTCCTGAGGACAGAGGCGATCTTGTGCAGGGTCTGTATCTCCTTGGCGAGAGGACCCTGTCCGGTCTCTATTATGGCCTGGGCCTCGTCGTAGTTGAAACGGTAGTCGGACTTGATGACGGTGCGGCCCAGCCAGGTCTTCTTGACCGTTCCCGTAGGTGCTATGTCAAATACAGCTGAGAAGCAGAGCTTTTCCTCTCCGGGGCGAAGGGAGCAAAGATTGTTCGAGAGTTTCTCAGGAAGCATGGGCACGGTACGGTCCACCAGGTAGACGGACGTTCCGCGCTCGTAAGCGCACTTGTCGATAACCGAGCCGGGAGTAACGTAATGTGTTACATCGGCGATATGCACTCCCACCTCAATGTTTCCGTCACCGAGCTCGCGGTACGACAGAGCGTCATCGAAGTCCTTGGCATCGGCAGGGTCGATGGTGAAAGTGGTCACCTTCCGGAAATCCCTGCGCTCGGATATATCCTTCGGAGTTATCCTGTCGGGCACGGCCTCGGCTGCAGCCTCCACCTCGGGCTCGAAACGGTAGGGCAGACCGTATTCGGCGAGAATGGCGTGCATCTCGGTGTCATTGGCACCGGGCTCACCCAGTACATCCACGATACGGCCCGTAGGAGCAGAAGCCTTGCGGGGCCAGTCGGTCACTATGACAGCTGCCTTCAGACCGGACACATCGCCCGGCTTCCAGGTCCGCTGTCCGTCTTCTCCGAAGCACCTGTCTATTTCTTTCAGCGGTATGCTGATGTCGTAAGGCATGTTGCGGCTCTCCATGATCAGCCAGGCCTCGCCGCGGGATATCTGCAACACCCCGATATGAGGCTTGGAGGAACGCTCGAGGACAGTAATCACCTCACCCTCGATGCGCTTGGGCTTGCCGTCCTTGCCGACACCCTTGGCCTTGGTGGTAAGTACCTTGACAATATCTCCGTTTAGCGCCCCCCTCATCTTGTGCTGAGGCACGAATATATCGGTATCCCTGTCCGGCACTTCCACGAAACCATAGCCCTCCCGGGTCATGCTCACCGTACCGGTCAGTTCCTCCTTGTTGAAATGTTCTTTCTTGCCCTTTGATTTCTTCTTTCCACCTGAGCGTTCTTTTCTCTTGAGATTCAATTCTTTCTGCATTGCCTTCTGGTCAGGCGTCTGATTCTTCCCGCCTTTGCCGCGCGGCCGGGAAGAGGGTCGTTTCTTTCTTGTCATATACGCTATTCTGTTATCTGCGACAAATTTACTATATTTGAACAGAAATACAAACGCCTATGAGACATCAATACAGTTTATTGAAGACAGCCGCGGCCATCTTCCTCACCGCAGGCATGCTTTTTCTCAGCGGATGCGGAGGGAAAGACAACGGAATTGAGATTGTCGACCTGTACGGGTACGAGGACGGGGGAATGCTGACGGACAGAATGCTGGACAGCATGGCACAGGAAATCAGAGTAATAGAACTTTCGGCAGGAGAAGACCTGACTGTACCGGTATACCCTGAACGGGTAAAATTCACGGCAGACCGCATATACGTGCTTGACAACCAAGGACCGAGGAAATGGCAGATGCTCGCTTTCGACAGCGACGGAAGGCTGATGCAGAAAATCGGCAGGCAGGGACGCGGACCTGGAGAGTATTTCGTGATATCCGATTTCGCGGTGGCACCGGACGGAAGTCTGTGGATCAATGACGCCGGCATGGACAACATGCTCCACTACAGCAGCAGCCTCGAGTACATCGACACCTATCCGATGCCGTACGACATAGACAACATGGAGTTTCTCGAAAACGGCGAGGTGCTGGTCAATGTCTCCCAATGGGACTCCACTCAGATAGAAATCGCCGTGACAGACACCATGTTCCGCCATGACGGCCGCAGAGAACTGCTCCGCTACAGCCACAGCCAGCGCACCGGCTACGTCTACACATTCGGGGACGGGTCCCTGATACGGACTCAGGACGGATATCTGCACTGTCACCCCATCGACCCGGACATCTATCTGATAGACGACGGCACAGGAGAGATTCTCCGCCACTACCGCGTGGATTTCGGCCCGGATGCACTCACTCACAATGATATAAGCAGCCTTGGAGACAATGACGACCGCTATATCGAAATCCTGTGCAGCAGCTCCTATCTGTACAAGATATTCACTGTCACAGACCGCTACATCCTCGGACAGGCTATGAGAAAGGGGGAATACCCGTATTTTCTGGCCGATCTGGACACTGAGACTGTCTACTGGAGCAATTCAGACAGTTCAGAGGATTGCATGAGCGGCATCCTCGACTACCGGGACGGCTGGCTGATATCCACCTTCCTTCCGGATGAGCCGGAAGCCCATTACAGACTGATCCTGCGGAAGTTTCAATAAACCTGCAGACGCACCTTGCGGTCCTTGACCATGATGTAGTAATCCCCTGGCTCCAGGAAGCGGTTGCCGTCACTGTCGACGAAGCTCAGGTCCCGCGCCGGGTCGATCCCGAAGCGGAAGACGCGGGTCTCTCCCGCCGGTATCACCTGCTTCTCGAAATGCTTCAGCTCGCGGAGCGGACGGGTAATCCGGCATGCAGGGTCGGAAATGAACCAGTGCACGGTCTCGGCTCCGTCCCGCTCTCCGGTATTGGTCACGGATATCTCGGCGGTCAGGGTCTCTCCCCCGGTTACCGACTCGCGGGAAAGTTTCAGGTCCCCATATTCGAAAGACGTATAGCTCAGACCGTGTCCGAACTCATACAGGGGCGTAGACGGAATGTCCTGATACAGTCCCTGCCGGGGACGCGAGCTCTGACGCCGGTTGTAATACACCGGTATCTGCCCGGTAGTGCGCGGGAAAGTGACGCTCAGCTTACCCGAAGGGTTGACCCTTCCGGACAATACCCCGGCCACAGGACGTCCTCCAGGCACACCCGGCTGCCACATCTCCACGATGGCGTCGCAAAGAGGCTCCACCCGCTGCAGCGCCAAGGGCCGTCCGCTCGACAGCACCAGCACCATCGGCTTCCCGGCCTTCTGCATTTCCATGATAAATTCCTCCTGAATCTCCGGCAGTTCAATGCAGGAGCGCGAGGCATTCTCCCCGCTCCATCCGCGCCGCTCGCCCATGAAGAGCACCACCACATCCGCCTCCCGGGCCGTTTCAAGGGCGGAGGCGAAGCCGCTCCGGTCATCCCCGTCGAAGGGGCAGCCCGCGTGGAAAATCACCTGCGACGTTCCCCCGAATTCCTCTGTCAGGGCATCCCGCACGGGATACACCTCCTCTCCCCGTCCGTGCCCGCTCCAGCTGCCCAGAAGCTCTCCCGGCGCATCCACTATCGGCCCGAGCACCGCTATCGTGCGCTGTCCCTGAAGGGGAAGGAGGCCTCCCTCATTTTTCAGCAGGACAATGCTCTCCTCGGCCAGACGCTCCGCCAGCTCCCGGTTCTGCGGCAGAAGCAGGCGCTGATCTGCCAAGCATGCCACCCGCGGCCTGTTAGCGGGAGGGGCCCGCCATGAGTATCACCGCGTTACGAAGTAACGAGATGATACTCACGGTGGGAGGGATAGCGCCGTAGGCGCGTACTTTTCAGAGTATCTGTACTTCCAGGAAACGCGAATAGGATTACAGCAGACCTTCACTGATGGACATGGTGAGGGTCTTTTTTTCGATATCGATGTCGATGATAAGGTCGTCGTGGAAGGGGATGAGGGCTCCGGAGCCGCAGAGTTCCAGACAGATGTTGCCGGAGAAGTCCTGGATGTCCCCGATGGTGCCTGCCCTGCGGCCGTCCTGGTCCTGCAGGCTGAATCCGATGAGGTCCTCGAGAGTGAGTCCGTCCTCGGTGATGGTATGTGCGTCAGTGCCGGAGAGTTCCGGATAATCGGCCGGGTCGAGCCGGATATCCTTGCCGGCGGCTTCCTCCGCATCCGCGAGGGTGTCGATATCTTCCAAGCGGACGACAGCCTTGCGGGGGCCTTTCGGCTGGATCGAAGTGATATAAAAAGGAACCGGCAGGCCGTCATAGAACAGCCATACCGGTTCATCTCTCTTGAGCAAGTCTGCAATGCCCTCCTGGAAGGCGATCATCACCTCTCCCTCAGTGCCGTAGGACTTGACGATCCTGCCGACGGGCAGCAATGTGTCTTCCGCGGGAAGCATTGTCGCTTTACTCTGCTGCAGGAGCGGCCTCTGCGGCCTCAGCGTTTGCAGCAGCCTCTGCAGCCTCAGCCTCGGCTTTTGCCTTGGCTTCAGCCTCTGCCTTTGCGGCTGCCTCTTCAGCTTTGCGCTTGCTGATGGCCTCTGCTCTCTCCTGGTTTACCTTAGCCTCGGCGTTGAGGAGCTCGCGGCGGGTCTCATTGTCAGTCTTCTTGAGGTTCTGCTTCTTGGACTCGATCTTGGCGTCTCTCTCAGCTTTCCATGCGTTCCATCTCTGGTCGGCTACTTCCTGGGTGATAGCGCCCTTTGCAACACCGCCGTTGAGATGTTTCCTCAGAAGGATACCCTCGTATGAGAGGATGCGGCGGCAGGTGTCAGAAGGCTGAGCGCCTGTGCCGAGCCAGTAGAGGGCTCTCTCGGAGTCAATCTTGATGGTTGCGGGGTTGGTGTTGGGGTTGTAGATGCCGAGCTGCTCGATGTAGCGTCCGTCACGGGGTGAGCGGATGTCGGTTACTACGATGTGGAAGAAAGCGTGGTTCTTCTTGCCGTGGCGTGCCAAACGGATTTTAACTGCCATTGTACTTACAGGTTATTAGTGAATTAATAATTTAAAACCTCCTTATCTTCTCGAGAAAAGGCCCGCAAATATATGCATATGTCGGGAACAATGCAAGAAAATGTTTGTTTAATTTATTTTCAATCTTCATTTCCCTATATCCTGAATGCGTTTAATAGCGTCCAGATAGTCTTTTTCCACATCGCTGAGTGTGCGCTGCTTGTATTTCCGATATTCGTTTGTGGCATGTTCCATCGCTTCTGAATGTGATACTTTGCCACTATCCGGCAAAAGTTGTTCTCCAGACATGGTAAGAATTCTGTCCAGATAATTCGCCCAGTCGTTCATGGTCATCACTTGTTCCCGTTCAGCCTGTCGTTCCGCGAAATCCAGATAACCTGAAACTAATTGTCCCATGGAGCGAAGTTCTTTTTCATTCAGGTAGTTTTTAGCTGTACGGGCTTCAACCAAAGTAGGTTGATTGCCTTTGAAGGTAAATAATCCCATAAAATCCTTTTCGGCATCAGCACGTTCTACGATTAACTCTGCAGCAGTGTGACCATGTATTGCATAATGTATCTTGTTCTGTACTTTTTTGAAGAACTCTTGCGAAACAGACGCTCGCGGATCGTAATCTATACTTGTGGCATATATCTCAAGCACCTGCCGATAAAACACTTTTTCGGTGGCGCGGATATCCCGGATACGTTCCAGAAGCTCTTTCCAATAGCCTCCGCCACCTAATTGTTTCAAGCGTTCATCATCAAGTGTGAAACCTTTAATCATATATTCTTTCAGACGCTTTGTCGCCCATTGGCGGAAACGGGTTGCTATGAGGGAACGGATACGATAGCCGAGGGCAATTATCATGTCCAGATTGTAAAAGGTTGTCATATATGACTTACCGTCAGATGCAGTTGTTCGGAATTTCCGAACAACTGAGTCCTCTTGCAGTTCCCCTTCCTCAAATATATGCTTAATATGTTCACTTATATTGGATTTACTGGTCTGATACAACTCACACATCTGAGCTTGTGTAAGCCACAATGTATCCTCCTCAAGCTTTACGTCAATCTTTGTACGACCGTCGCTATCCGTATATATAAGTATCTTATTGTTATCTTCCATTCCAGATTTATTTTGAACGCAGGAAGCGCAGGGCCCGGGTCATGTAGCGGGGAAGCTGCCTGTGGGGATCGCGCTTCTCGAGGTGGAGGTAGATGCCCCATTTCTTGAGGATGGGCACCTTGAAGGTCTCCACGAACTCGATGAGGGTACCGTCGGGGTCTTCCACGTAGGTGAAGTGTCCGTCTGCCTCGCCCATCTTGAAGTCGCGGCCTCCGTCGCATACGAAACTGTGTCCCAGCCCCTCGGCGCATTCGCGGATGGCCTCCATGTTGCGGATGTCGAAGCACAGGTGGATGAAGCCAGGGTCACCCCAGTAGCGGCCTTCGTAGATCTTTTTCGGGGCGGGCACGCCGAAGCCTTCTGGAATGCGCTGCACCAGCTCGATATGGGATGTCCCCATCACTTCGCTCAGAGGGCCTTCGATGGGCTTGCTGCGGGAGAGCATCACCCTGCGCAGGGGGTACTGGCTGCCGGGAACACCTTCCAGGTCTGCCTGGACTCCGGTCACGTCGTACTCGACCTTGTCGTAGTCCATGAGGGTTGAGTAGAATTTTATGGAACGGTCCATGTCCGTGACTCCCAGGACGGCTCCGTTGCCGCCGCCGAGGTTCTTGTCCTCGTCGATGAAGACGTAGGAGTCGGACTCGACCTCGAAGAGATTGTTCCAGGGGTCATAGAGGAAGAAATGCTCCTTGCCGGCGGGGTTCTTGGTCACGGGGGTGAGGATGCGGGCGCCGGGAGCCTTGCCCAGCTGCCCGTAGGCTGCCTGCACGTCGCGGGACTTGATCTTGCAGGCGTAGATGCCGAGGTCTCCGAGAGCAGGCTCGAAACTTACGTAGTTCAGCTCCCTGCCGCGGGGCTCCCATACCTCGAAGCCGGCGCCTCCGCGGAGGTTGTACACTAAGATAGCGTAGCGGGGCTGGGGCTTGCCGCCGGTGTAGGGCAGCATCCTCTCGGCCACGCCCTCGGCTCCGAAGATCTTGGTGTCGAAGCCGAAATTGTCCTTGTACCATTTCCACGACTCGGCGACGTTCCTTACGCCGATGCCGACCTGCTGTATGCCACAGATGATTTTATCCATATTGTCCTTGAATTTTATCCGTAAATGATTAATGAGCCGATACTTTCCGGGCCAGGATGTAGAACAGCCAGGGGGTGTATTTGTAGAAGTAAGCCATCAGCAGCTCCTTGCCGCCGATGAGTTTCTTGTGCTTCTCCCTTGCTATGGCCTTCAGGGCCACCCTGGCGCATTTGGTCACGTCCATGCCGTTGGCCTGGCCGGGGTCCATCCTGGCGAACTTCTCTCCGGAGGCGAGCAGGGCGCTCTTGGATATCTCGGTGCGGATGCGGCCGGGGATGAGAAAGGTGACCTTTATGTTGGGGTACTCCAGCTCCAGTGACTCGTAGAATCCGAACAGGGCGTGCTTCGAGGCGCAGTAGGCCGAGCGGAGCGGGAAGCCGAACAGGCCGGAGATCGAGGTGGTCACGGCGATGTGCACTTCCTTGGCTGTTTTCAGGTGTTCCTTGAATTTCTTGATGATGTAGATGCCGCCGAAATAGTTTATCTCCATCAGCTTGCGGTCCAGGGAGATGTCGCAGTCGAGGGTAAGGGCCCTCTGGGAGATGCCGGCGTTGAGCACGAAGAAGTCCGGTTTCAGGCCGAGGCTGTCCACGTACTCGACCAGGGCGTCGATGGACGCAGGGTCCTCCAGGTTGACCTCACGGTGCCAGGCCTTCACGCCGTACTGCCGGCAGCGCTCCTCCACCTTCGTCAGCTGCTCCTCGCCGAGCCCGGTGAGTATCACGTTAGTACCTCTCTGTGCGAACTGATAGGCGATCGCCTCGCCTATTCCTGTGCCCCCGCCGGTGATCAGCAGGGTCTTATCCTTGAACTGTACCATATCTGTTTTTGTTTTCAACTTACAAAGTTACGCAAAATCCTCTAAAGTGTGCTAAATGAAATAGCAGTGCCGGAGCCACCAGGCGTAGATCGGGTCCTGGAATGAGATGGTTCCGGCGTTGATGTCGAGGATGTCTTTCTCGACGAGGGATTTCTTTGAGCGGGAAACAGACATGGAGGAGGATATGCGGTATTTTTTCATGACCTCAGCAGAGGTAAATGCTGTTTCTCCGGCAGTCATGGCGTGGAGCAGGGCGAGCTGCTGATTGGTAAGTCCCTCGGTTATGGTGACGAAAAGGAGACTGAGCTGCTGGACGAGGGTTTCATGCGACTGCCTGACTATTCCGGTGGTGCAGTGCCCGTCAGTTGCCCGCAGCCAGGAAATCTGGGCAAGCTGCTGGACATAATAGGGATGGTTGTCTGCGAGCGATATTATCTCTAAGCAGGCCTCATGGTCTATGGATTTCCCGGTGGCGGCGAACCGCTCCGCGATGAAGGGGGCAAAGTATTCGGTCTTGATTTTTTCCAGGAAGAACAGGTCTCCGAATTTGTAGAAAGGCATCTGTGGATTTGTGAAGATGTCCGTCATCATGTGGCGCTTGCTGCCGTAGATGCAGTAGGATACTTTCTGATGTCGCTGCCAGTGGGAGCGGAGCCTGCGCTGGAAGTACAGCGGGTCTTCGAATTCGGCCACATTCTGAAACTCGTCGATGCAGATGACTATTCTCAAGTCCTTTGCGGTCGCGATATTTTCAGCCAGGTCCAGCACCTCGTCCGGTGTCCGTTTCAGTTCTTCCCAGTCGAACCCCAGTGAGATGTCGCCGGAGATTTCATTGCCTACAGTGATTCTGGGGATAAGCTGCGAGATGAATTTTCTTGTATTCCCCACGGCTTCCTCCAATCTGGATGATGTAGCTTTGATGACATCCTCAGCCAGCAGCTGGTAGAAATGTTCCTCGCTTTTCACGTTGAACAGGTCTACGAGGCAGATTTTCAGGCGGCTGTCGCTTTTGAGTGCAAGTTCCGCAGCCCTGTTGACGAGCGAACTCTTCCCCCATCGTCTCGGCGATATCAGGATAGTGTTTATCAACGACTTGAAATTGGCGACCAGATGCGCGGTCTCCTGTTCGCGGTCAGTAAAATTGTCGTCCGTCGCGATTTTCCCAAAAATAAAAGGAGCCTCCATAAGCGTGAAATTACAATTCCATGCAAATATAACAAAAATTGTTGCAACAAAAAACGTTGCAACGTTTTTTGTTATTCCGCGTCGTCGGACCAGCCGCCGCCGAGGGCCTTGTAGAGTTCGATGATGGCCAGGAACTCGTCCCTGACTGAATTCGAATAGTCTATCTCGGCATTGAAGTAGCTTCGCTGGGCGTCGAGGACATCCATGTAGCTGATGTAGCCGTTCTGGTACTGGAAGAGGGCGAGCTCCACGTATTTGCGGGAGGCGTCCTGCAGGTTGCCCAGAAGGGAGACTTTCTCGCGTGCGGAGTTGTAGGAAGCGACGGCGTCATTGACCTCCTTGAAGACTTCGAGGACTTTCTGCTCGTACTGGTATCTCTCCTGGTTGTAGGCCTCTATGGCTGCCTGGTAGCGGGCCCTGTTCTTGCCGAATGCGAAGAGGGGGGATGTCAGGTTCAGGACAGGATACCAGTAGGGGCCTGTGAAGAAGTGGGTGAAGGTGTTGTTCTCCACACCTGCAGTGAAGGATATCTCCAGTCTGGGAAAACGGTTGGCCCAGGCTATTCCCACATCGGCCATGGCGGCCTTGAGGGCCTGTCCGGCGGCCAGCAGGTCGGGACGGCGCTGAAGCAGTTCGGAGGGTACTCCCACGTGCATCAGGTCGGGGAACCTGTCCTGGGTGTTGAGCTTGGAGCGCTCCACGTAGGAAGGGAACTCTCCGGCAAGTAGAGCTATTTCATGTTCCTTTATGGCAATATCCCGCTGAAGGTCAGGTACGAGAGCCGCAGTGCTGGCATACTCAACCTGTGCCTGCTGGTAAGGTATCTCAGTGGTCAGTCCGCCTTCGAAACGGAGGCGGGCCTGCTTGACGTTCTCTCTCCAGGTGTCACGGGTGCGGAGGACGATGTCCAGTTCGTTGTCCAGGGCGGCCAGTTCGAAGTATGCCGTGGCCACTGCGGCTACGAGGGTCATCTGCATGGCTCTCTGCGACTCGATGGAGCCGAGGTACTGGGCGATAGCCCCGCGGTTGGTCCAGCGCAGGCGGCCGAAGAAATCCACCTCCCAGGAGACTCCGGCCTTCAGACCGAACTCATTGTCCTTGACTGGGTCAGCATCAGTGTACTGATAGTTCTCCTGGTCCAGATAGCCTCTGGCGTTGAAGGACGGGAACTGGTCGGCGCGGACTACCCTGTGGAGACGCTCGAGCTCGCGGACCCTGGCGGCTGCCGTAAGCATGTCCCTGTTATTTTCCAGAGTCTTCTCTATGAGGTCCTTGAGCAGAGGGTCGGAGAATAGCTCAGACCACTCGAGGTCGGCCAGGCAGAGCGAGTCGGCGTAGCCTCCCGGCAGGATGGTCTCCGGGATGTCGAGCTGGGGGTCGATGCATTTTCTCACTGCGGCCCCGCATCCCTGCAGGAGGATGAGCGCACTGCATACTGCTGCTGCGGCTGATATTTTTACTAAACTTTGTCTCATGCTTTCAGTCTCTTCTTTTTCCTGTTGGCAAATCTCTCCTTGAGCCTGTATATCCAGACGAAGAAGAAAGGTACGAATACTATTCCGAAGGTGATGGCCGCTATCATGCCGAAGAATACTCCGACGCCGATACCCTGACGGCTGGCCGAGCCGGGTCCGGTGGCAAGCACGAGGGGCAGCATACCGAGGATGAAGGTCAGGGAGGTCATGACGATGGGCCTGAAACGCAGCTCCGATGCTGCTATGGCGGCCTCTACTATGTCCTTGCCCTTTTCCACCTCTTCCTTGGCGAACTCCACGATGAGAATAGCATTCTTGGCGGCCACGCCTATGAGCATTACGAGTCCGATCTGGAAGTAGACGTTGTTTTCCATGCCCAGGACCAGAATCGACAGGAAGGCTCCGATGCAGGCCACGGGGAGGGAGAGGATGACGGCTATGGGCACTGACCAGCTCTCGTACTGGGCGGCCAGGAACAGGAATACGAAGAGGAAGGCCAGGGCCAGGACGAGTCCGGTCTGACCGCTCTGCTGTTTCTCCTGGTAGGACAGTCCGCTCCATTCGATGCCCACATTGGCAGGCAGTTTCTCGCGCACTATCTCCTCCATGATGTCCATCGCCTGGCCGGAACTGTAGCCGTGGGCGGCTTCACCGGTGATGGTGGCGGCGTAGTACATGTTGAAGCGCTTGATGGTACCCGGTCCGGTGGTGTATTCGGTGGTACCGATGGAGGTTACAGGAATCATGGCGCCTCCGTTGCCGCGGACGAAATACATGTTCATGTCGTCACGCCACTGACGGTAGGGCTCTTCGGCCTGGATGTATACTCGGTAGACTCGGTTGAAGAGGTTGAAGTCGTTGACGTAGACGGAGCCGGTGAAGGCCTTCATGGTGGTGAAGAGGTCCGAGACGGAGACTCCGAGGAGCTTGGCCCGGTCGCGGTCCACATCGTAGTACAGTTTCGGGATGTCGCCCTGCATCGAGCTGCTTACGCGGGCCAGTTCCTTGCGCTGTGATGCGTAGTAGACGAGAGTGTCCGAAGCTCTCTGCAGCTCCTCGTAGGTCAGGTCACCGCGGGCCTCGAGGGCCATCTCGAAACCTCCCGAGGTACCCAGTCCGGGGATGACAGGAGGAGTGCTGAGGTAGACCTTGCTCTCGGGGTACTGGGAGAATTCATCGGTGACGCGGGCCATGAAGGCAGGCAGGTCCGGATCCTCCCTCTCTTCCCAGGGCTTCATGATGACGGTCATCTGGCTGCGGGCCTGGTTGGTTCCGACCCTGGGGCTGGAACCGGTGACATTGAGGACGTAGCGCACGTCCGGCTGTTCCAGCAGCCATGCCATGGCGCGGTCCGTCACCTCGCGGGTCCTCTCGAGGGTGGCTCCCTCAGGAAGTTCGAACTCTACGGTGAAATATCCCTGGTCTTCCTGGGGCAGGAAGCTCTGGGGTACGAGCTGGGCCATGGCCCAGATACTTACTATGCCTATGCCGAATGCGGCGAATGAGCGTTTCGAGTGGCTCAGGAAGTTGCGTATAATGCGGGCATATACCGTCTGTCCCTTGGCGAGCCAGCGGTTGATGGCCCGGAATATGAAGTTCTTGCGCTCTTCTTCGCCTTCTTTTTTCGGTTTGAGGAACTGGGCGCACATCACGGGGCTCATCGTCAGGGCCACAATGGTGGAGATGATTACGGAAACGGCTATGGTGATGGTGAACTGGCGGTAGAGGGCTCCGGTGATGCCGGAAAGGAAGCTCACGGGTATGAACACGGCGCAGAGTACCAGCGACATGGCTATCAGGGCGCTGCCCAGTCCGTTCATGGCTTTCTTGGTGGCTTCGTATGCCGAGAGTTTCTCCTCGTTCATGATGCGGTCCACGTTCTCCACCACGACTATCGCGTCGTCCACGACGGTACCGATCGCCAGGACCAGACCGAGGAGGGTCAGGGTGTTGAGGGAGAAGCCGAAGATGAGCATCACTCCGAATGTACCGATAAGGGAGATGGGAACCGCTATGGCCGGGATGAGGGTGGCCCTCCAGCTCTGCAGGGAGAGGAACACCACTAGGATTACGAGGAATAGGGCCTCGAACAGAGTCTTGTAAACCTCGTGAATCGACTGCGAGATGTACTCAGTCATGTCGAAAGGTATCATGTAGGAGATACCTTCGGGGAAATTGCGGCTGATCTCGTCCATGGCCTTCTTGACGGACTCGGATACTTCCATGGCGTTCATGCCGGGCAGCATGCGGATGTCCATCACGGCGGCATTGCCTCCGTTGATACCGCTCTCGGTGTTGTAGGACTGGGCCTCGAGGGAGACGCGGGCCACGTCGCGCAGACGGATGATGGAACCGTCCGGATTGGCCCTGAGGACGATGTCCTCGAACTCGCTGACAGTCGACAGACGGCCCTGGGCTACGATAGGTACGGTCACGTCCACCCCGTTCATGGGCTGCTGGCCGAGCACTCCGGCCGCTGACTCGCGGTTCTGTTCCCTGAGTGCGCTCTGGATGTCCTGGACTGTCAGGCCGAGGCTGGCCAGACGCTCGGGCTGTACCCAGATCTGCATGCCGTAGTAGCGGCTGCCGACGTTGGATACGCGGCCCACTCCGGGAATACGGCGGAGCATGTCGAGTACGTTGAGGGTGGCGTAGTTGCTGAGGTACACCTCGTCGAACTTGGGATCGTTGGACAGCAGGGTGATGGTCATCAGCTTGTTGGATGCCTGCTTGTCCACGGATATACCGTTCTGTATGACCTCTGCCGGGAGACGGGCCTCGGCCTGCTTGACCCTGTTCTGAATCTCGACGGCGGCAAGGTCGGGGTCAGTGTCGATGTCGAAGGTGATGGTGACGGTGAAGGAGCCGGAGTTGGTGCTCCGCGACTCCATGTAGAGCATTCCGGGAGTTCCGTTGAGCTCCTGCTCTATAGGGGTGGCTACGGCCTGTGAAACGGTCTCCGCGTCAGCTCCGGGGTAGGAGGCCGAGACCTGCACTACCGGAGGTACGATGTTGGGGTACTGGTCGATAGGCAGCAGGAACAGGCCTATCATGCCCACCAGCACGATGACGATGGATATGACCGTGGAGAATATCGGCCGGTCTATGAAGAAATCACTTTTCATTGGCGGTAGTATTCTCTGTCTTTGTGCCTGTTATGCTGTCTGTAGAGGGTTCTGCGGATACAGGACCGGATGTCCTGGCGGCGGCAGTGGTGTCGGCGGCTGACGAGTCGGTGCTGTCAGAGCCGAAGGAGAAACGGCCTTCGTCCTCCGGATCTATCTGCGGCTTCTCGGGCTCCACGATGACGGGGGCCACTTTCACTCCATGACTCAGCTTGTGGAAGCCTTCGACGATAATCATCTCGTCCGGTCCCAGTCCGCGCTCCACCACTACGTTATTGCCTATCTCCGGTCCGAGCTCGATGAATCTTTTCTCCACCACGCTGTCCGGGCGGCAGGCGTAGACGTAGGCTCCGCCCTTCTCGATGACCAGGGCCTTGGTGGGCACGACTATAGCGTCCTCACGCACGTCGAGGAGCAGGCGCACCTTGGTGATCTGTCCCGGGAGGAGGGCCCTGTCGGGATTGGCCATCTCGGCCCTTACCGAGAATGTTCCGGTGTTGGGGTCCACCTGCGGATCAGCGAAGTCCACGAAGCCCTTCATGGGGTATTCGGTATTGTCGGCCAGCGTGATGGTCACGTACGGATTCCAGTTGCGGGCCGTGTCCTGCTGGCCCAGGTTGACGTTCCTCTCGCGGCTCTTGAGGTAGTCCAGGGAGGTCATGCTGAAGTCCACCTGTACGGTGTCGCTCTTGACAATGGTCGCCAGCAGGGACTTGCCTCCGGGACCGACAAGGGTTCCGAGGTCCACGTTCCTCTCGCTGATAAATCCGGAAATGGGGGAGCGGACAGTGGTGTATCCGAGGGCTATCTCGGCCTGGGTAAGGTCTGCCTCACTCATGACCACCTCGGCCTTTGCGCTCTCGTAGGAAGCGATGGCGTTGTCCAGGTCCAGACGGCTGGCAGCATTCTGCTCGAACAGCGGGCGTATGCGCTCGAGGTCTCTTTCAGCCTTGAGCTCCAGGGCCTTGTTCTTGTTGAGCTGGGCCTTGGCCTTCTCCACGCTGGCTCTGTAGGGCTTCGGGTCGATGATGAAAAGCACCTGATTCTTCTTGATGTAGGTGCCTTCCTCGAAGAGCATCTCTTCCAGATAGCCCTCGACTCTGGCCCTGATTTCCACGAACTGCTGGGCACTGATCTTTCCGGCGTACTCACCGTAGATTTCCACATCATCGATAACCACGGGCTGAGCCTCCACTATCGGATATACCGGTTTGGGCGGCTCCGGCCATGACAGTATTATCCATACGGTAATGCCTGCGACGAGCACTCCGAGAATGACGTACCATATCCACTTGGGCAGTCGTCTGATTTTTCTGATTCTTGCGGCCATCCTTCGGCCGGTCCTGGTAAATTTCTCTGTAGGGATGTTAATCTGCATAGTGTTGCAATATAGCGGTGCAAATATAGACCAAATCGCCTAAGTGCAGCAAAAATCGTGCACTTTTGCTTATCTAAAAGTAATATTTGAAAACTCCGCCAAAGGTTCCGGGGGTCGGAGCGCCGTTTATTCTGTAGGAATCGTATTTGTAGAATACCGACAGATCAAACCCGGATATGCGTATGCCCACTTCGGCAAGTATGAATCCGGTAAACTCAGGCAACTGGACAGATTCGGTCATGCTGTCGGCATCATCCGGACCGTCATCGTCGAAATCGAAGTCCAGGTCGAAATAGTCCAAATCCTCCAGAAAACCTTCCTCGTCAGTGTAAACATTGATGTTGAGGCCACCTCCGGCTCCGATGTAGAACATGTCGGCAAAATTGACCTTCAGGGTCGCTGCAGTGGAGAACTGGACGGTATTCTTGAAGAAGGAAAAAGTCTCTCCGATGCTGAAATTCAGTCTCTGGCTGTTGCGGCCCAGGAGCAGCTCTATGGGAATATGGTAGGTGAGCAGGGACTCAGTGCCTATCTGCATTGTGCCTATGCCGGCGCCCACACCGAATCTGGCGAAGGGTTCCTTGCCGGCTTTGCTGCGGGAGGATGCGGCTGTGGCGGGTTTCCTTGCCGGTTCTGCCTTGACCTTGAAACAGATGTCGCTGCCGCTGATTCCTCCGAATTCAGCTATCGGGTCCCATGTTATGCTGCATTTCCCGGAAGAAACCTTTTCTCCTACATCCCCGGATACCTTTTCCAGCGGGCCCAGGAACGTGCTGCCCCCGTCTGTGGATACGAAAAGGCTTATGTCCGCCTCCCGGTCGAGGCTGAAGGTCACTATGACTTTTTTCCCGTCCTGCCGGAACGTGGCGGCGGAGACGTTCTGGGCGACGGCCTGAAAATTGGCAGCGCACAGTATTGCCAGTGCAGTTACGAATGCGGGTATTTTCCCTGTTCTCATTTCGGTGAGGATTTATTGTCAGTTGAACTTCCATTCTTCCCACTCATGCTCCACCTCGTAGGAGCAGGCGGTCTCGGGATTCTGTTGCTTGTAGTTGACTCTGAGGCTGTATTCGGATACTTCCGATGTGAGGTAATCGGACAGTTCGGAGTAGGTGCAGTCACCGGAAGTCTCCTGCAGTTTCTTGAGCAGGAAATAGGTGAACATGCCGTGCTGCTTCTCGGTGTAGGGCAGGGCCACCTGGTCGTCAGTGGTGGCTGAGAATACGACCAGATTGCCTTTCAGCGGTGTCTCCTTGGGTACGACCCTGACCCCTCTGGCCGCCAGCAGTCCGGCACGCCGTCCGCCGCCGCTGAAGCAGGCGTCCATGAATACGGTTATTCTTCCTGCGCCGGTGGAGGCGAGTTGCTCATAGATGTCCGAGAGTCTGAATCCGGATTCGTAGTCCGTGCCGGAAATGTCCACCGGGATGAGGTAGGACTCCCTGGACTGCTCATCCGGGAATCCGTGTCCGGC
This sequence comes from Alistipes sp. CAG:831, assembly GCA_000432775.1. Lineage (GTDB taxonomy): Bacteria > Bacteroidota > Bacteroidia > Bacteroidales > UBA932 > Coprenecus. Next base: position 87,198 of record HF990416.1, on the reverse strand, counting down.
ATAGTAAAGTATCAGTTCCGCGTCGCTGCCCCGGAGGCTGACGATGCCGGTGATGCGGTTTATTTCCCAGTTCATGTCAGACCAGCGTGCGTTTGTGAGCAGGACTATATTGTCATCAGGTATGCCGAGGACACTGTTGCAGTAGCGGGCAAATACCGCTGCGTCATTGGCTGCGAACGGTACGTCGGCCTCATCCGAGAGCCCTTTCTGGTAGGAATGGTAGTCCTCGTTCCCGATTATGATGGCGAATCGGTCGGGATGCACTGTGCCGGTGACAGGAATGTTGCGGTCCACGTCGGAACGGAGTGACGCCACCTCTATCCGGCCAGGGGCATTCCCTGCAACAGACTCAATCTCTATCATGTGGGATGCGAGCTGCTGGTCGATGGTCAGGGTGATATCTTTGTTTTCAGCATAGAGCCCGTAGCTTTCCGAGATGCCGAAATGTATCGGGATTTCCCTGGAAGAGTAGTCGTTGTTTACGATCAGGGCGTATTCGAGGGATATGGTCTCGCCGGGACCGAGGCCGGTGAATGTGTGGTCTGCCTTACCGTCCATCAGGAAAACACCGGAAGGAAGTTTCATATCCACGCTGACGTCCTGTGCGCGTCCGTGTTCGGTGTTCTGCACCAGTACCTGGAGATTGAATACCTGCATCTTTTTAAGCGACCCCTGCTGTCCTGTGACGGAGTAGTCCACAAGACGCACCATGGGGTGCTCGAATTTTCTGGTATCCACGGCTATGGTGACTTCGTCAGTGCCGAAGCCCATGGGCTCTTCGATCTTCAGTGCAAATTCGGCCCTGCCGTCCTCAGTTTCCGTGGTCGCAGTTATCGGGAACCGCACCGTCTCTGTCTTTCCCACCGGGATGTCGTTTATGCCGATGTCACTGTATTCGAGCCCCTGGACCGAACCCGAACCGCTGACAACCCCTCTCAGTCCGATGCCGTCTCCGAAGCCTTCATTCCTGACTGTCATGACTATACAGCAGGTCTCTCCGGCATCTATGGCATTGTTCCCGGAAGGATCCTCGAGCCGGATATCCGTAATTCTGAGCACAGGGGGACGGACCTCTTCGGATATGTTCAGTGAACTTGTACGGGTCACGGTCTCAGACTGGGCCATGCCCCTGTAGCCCGCAAGGCAGAGGATGGCAACTGCTATCAATACTGTTGTCCTTTTCATTGAGGAATGAATTTTATCCAACCTACAAAGGTATGAAAAATATGCCTGCGCGTACAAGTCACAGGAGGCATCCTACTGAAAAAAGCACGGAAAGAAAGAAGAAATTGCGGGAGGTTTTGCCCAGGAATGGATTGAGAGCGGCTCCGTCGGTGGCGCTTATCCGTCTGGATGTGGCTAGGTGCAGGGCTGCGTACAGCAGCAGCGGGGCGGCGCACCATCCCGGCTTGCTCAGTACAATGACGGCTGCTGCGAACATCGTCGCGCACAGTCCGAGGAGGTAGTACAGGACAATGGCGGCGCTGCCTCCGAGGCGGACGACGATGGTCCGCTTGCCCTGTTGCGCGTCTTCGGCACGGTCGCGGTAGTTGTTGACCATCAGCAGGCAGTCCACGGCCAGACCGCAGGAGAGTCCGGCGAGAGTGGCCTGCAGGTTCCACGTCCCGGTCTGCAGGAAAAATGTGAATCCTACCGGAACAATTCCGAAGAACACCAGTACCAGCAGGTCGCCCAGTCCCATCCTCGAGAACTTCGTGGTATACAGGAAGCAGAACACCACGCAGGCAGCTCCGACGGCTATCATCCACAGCCCGCCAATCCATATCAGGGGCAGGCCGACGGCGCAGGCCAGGGCAGTCGTGACGATGATGCCGGTCTTCATTGCCCGTGGAGTTATCCAGCCCTGCGCGCAGGCCCTCTTCGGCCCCAGTCTCTGCTCAGTGTCTCCGCCCTTTTTGAAATCGAAATAGTCGTTGACAAAATTGGCGTCCACCTGCATTATCCACGCAAACAGGATGCACAGAGCGAAGGCCCACCAGTTGAACATGTTGACTTCCGCATTTCCGCTCAGCCACATCCAGGCGCAGGCTCCTCCCATAATCACGGGCGCGGCCGCCCCGGCCAGAGTCTTCGGTCTGGCGGCGAGCACCCAAGCCCTCACCGAATTTATTCTTACGTGTTCTATCATTCCGCGCGCAAATCTACACAAAACATTCGGATTCGCAGAGATTTCTATCCGCATATCACCACATAACCGCGCATCCCGCTACCACTCCTACCACTCTTCCCACTCCTTCCGAAGGAGTAGGAAACGCGCATTTCCACGACGGAGATCTGAGAGGCCATTTTCGCCGGAAATCCCACTTCCACTCCTTCCTATACCCCTCCGTCTCGTTCCGCACTGGCAGCGATTTCCGCGATTCGGTGCCGTTGCGGTAGGTACTACGGGATGTCGATTCCGGCAGTCTGTCAGTTTGCGGTCAGGCAGCGGTCAGCTCTGCGATCAGTTCTGCGGTCTTGAATTGCCGGCACGCAGGTGTGTTGCAAGTGTTTGATAATGAGATGAATACCACTTTGCTATGTGCTTTCATATCGGTTTTAAAACTGACGAAAGCACACGGTAAAGTGGTAATTATTTGATTGTCAGGTGGTTAACGGAAAAGAGTGTGCGACCAGTGCAGATTAAGGTGTGCATCTGTTCCGCAGTCCCATCCGGGTAGTGGTCAGGCAGTGGCGGGCCCGTACAGGCTGTCGCCGCTGTTTATGCTGTGACCTTGCAATTCATGCCGTTCAGTCGGGGCGGACGGCTTGGCCTGCACATCGTGTCAGTCATGCGGTGTCGTCAGTCAGGTCGTCGACCTGGTACATCAATAGCCCCGTTCGGGTACTGCTCAGATGGTGACGAGCTCGTACTGCCGGGTGCCGATGCCTATCTTTTCAGCGTGCTCGAGGCCGGCCTGCCAGTTGGTGTCGGGGTGGAGGATATGGAATTTGTCCTCGCCGCAGAGGTGTTCGTGCGGATGGTTTTTCTCCAGTTTGCTGCCGGGAAGGGCAGGGGCTGCCATAACCATGTCGGCGCAGGCCTGGTCGAGGGCCACGGGGTCGAAGGAGGCGGCTATGCCGAGGTCGGGTACTATGGCGGCGTCGTTGTGGTTCCAGCAGTCGCACTCGGGGGATACGTTGACTATCAGGTTGATGTAGAAGCAGGGATGGCCGGTGACGATGGCTTTGGTGTATTCGGCTATCTTGCCGTTGAGGGTCTCGGAGGTGTCCCAGTCCTTCAGCACTGCGGATTCGTACTGGCAGAGGGCCACGCACTGTCCGCAGCCTACGCACTTCGAGTAATCTATGACTGCGGCGATATTCTTGCCGGAGTAGTTCACGCCGTCAATCTTTTCAAGATGAATGGCGTCGTGGGCGCAGTGTTTTACGCAGATTCCGCAGCAGCGGCAGTTCTCGACCTTGACCACCGGCTTCGAGGACGAATGCAGCTCGAGCTTGCCGGCCACACTGGCGCAGCCCATGCCCATATTCTTCAGGGCGCCTCCGAAACCGGTCTGCTCATGGCCCTTGAAGTGGCTCAGTGCGATGATTACGTCCGCATCCGCGATGGCTGAGCCTATCTTGGCCGTCTTGCAGTAGGTGCCGCCCTCTATCGGCAGCTCGCGGCATTCGGTGCCCTTGAGTCCGTCCGCGATGATTACGTCGCATCCTGCGCTCAGACGGTTGAAGCCGTTGCGTATCGCGCTGTCGAGATGGTCCACGGCGTTGGAGCGGCCTCCTGAGTACAGGGTATTGGAGTCAGTCAGGAACGGTTTGCCGCCCAGGGAGCGGACGAGTTCGGCTATGCCGGCGGCGTAGTTGGGACGGAGGAATGCCAGGTTTCCGGGTTCTCCGAAGTGCATCTTGATGGCTGTGAATTTGTCCTTGAAGTCGATCTGCCCGATGCCGGCGGCCTTGGCCACGGCTTTCATCTTCTCTACCAGCGGAAGTCTGGTGGAGGTGTGCAGGTCTGTGAAGTAGACTTTTGCTTTATCCATAATGTTGTGTAGCTGTATGTTGTCTTATTTTCCGGTGCGGGCCGGCTCCGTTTGGAGGGATTCCCTGCGTATTTTGTTTACGACCATGATGTCGTTCTTGTGTATCACGGTGTTGCCGCGCGGGATGATTGCCCTTTCACCGCGTTTGATGAGCACTATCAGCTCGTTGCTGTCAGGAGAGTACTGGAATACCTTCTTGCCGATCCATTCGCTGCCTCTCTCGATGCGCCTTTCGGAAAGCTGCATGAGGTCCTCGTCATCGAAGTCGCGGGCGCTCATGATGACCTTGTCTCCGGCCAGTATTTTTGTTTTCCCGTTGGGGACGATAGCCTTGTCATTCCTGAGTATTACCGCAATAAGTGTTTCCTGAGGTATCGGCAGGTCCTTTATGACTTTCCCGCACCAGGAGTCCTTCTCGCTGATATTCAGCTGGACGAAGCTTACGTCCATGTTGTCGGAATAGTCGGTGAAGGTCTTGAGGATATCCTCCTCCCGGGATGTCATTTTCAGCTTCCTGGCCACAAGGGGAATGAGCGACCCCTGCAGGGAGATTGACAGCAGTACAATCATCAGCACTATGTTGAAGAGGTCGTGCTCGTTGCCTGTGAGCTGGCGGGATGCCGGCAGGGCCATGATGGCGAATACTACGGATGCCGCGCCCCTGAGACCCACGAATGATACCAGCAGCTGCTGTCTCCATTTGCTCCGGAAGGGGGCCATGATGGCAAATACGGACAGGGGACGGGCAATGAATGTCATGAACAGGGCTATCAGGATGGCCGGTATGGCAATCGCCGGCAGCTGTGAGGGGAAGGAGAGCAGTCCCAGCAGGAAGAAGATGATAATCTGCATGAGGCTGGTCAGTCCGTCGAAGAAGGGTACCAGGGTCTTCTTGCCTCGGATGTTGGCGTTTCCCAGGACAATGCCCACGATGTAGGCGCTCAGGTAGCCGTTGCCGCCTATCAGGTTGGGAATGGCGTAGGAGAATATGGCCACGGCCAGTACGAAGAGGGTGTCAAACCCTGAGGTGGTGGCGCGGAATCTCTTCATCAGCCATACGGCAGCGACAGCGATGGCGGCTCCGATGGCGGCACCGTAGACTATCTGGGCGAATACCTTATATATTATTGCCCCGCCGGAGACTGTCCCCTCGATGACTGACATCATGATTACTGTCAGCATGTAGGAGCACGGGTCGTTGCTACCGCTCTCGATCTCGAGGAGGGAGGCTGTGTTGTATTTCAGACCCAGCTTGCGGGAACGCAGAATTGAGAAGACCGACGCCGCGTCAGTCGAGCTGAGCACCGCCCCGATCAGGAAACCCAGGGCAGCGGGCATCTTAAGGACGTAGTGGCAGAATAGTCCGGTCAGGGCCGCCGTCATCGCCACTCCGAGGGTGGACAGGATGCCGGCCTTTACCACTACCGGCCTGGCTTCTTTCCATCTGGTTCCGAATCCGCCGTAGAACATGATGAATATCAGGGCCACCGTACAGATGCTTTCTGTGAAATCGAAGTTGTCAAACGGGATCTTGACTATCCCCTCGGAGCCGAACGCCATGCCCAACAGGATGAATGCCAGCAGCATAGGGATTCCTATCTTGTTGGACACGTTGTTGAGCACTACGCACAGCACTATCACGACGGCGGCTACCAGCAGGAGCAATGTGAGGGTCATAAGCGGATCTTGGCGGATTAAATGATGACTATTGGTGTTTGCCTACAAAGGTACGCAAAAATTGAAAAACAGTATGCAAAAATAAGTCCAAAGCCCTCGGCGGTGCATGGAGGATATCGTGCAGGGTCAGAGGGATATTTTCTCCTCAATGGGAGCGAACCATGTAATCTGCCTCTTGGCATATCTGCGCGTGTTGCGCTGCACCAGAGCGAGCGCCTCGTCCAGGGAAATCTTTCCGTCCAGACAGTCGAAGACTTCCCGGTAGCCGACTGTGCGCAGTGCCGGCATCTGCCGGTATGGAGCAAGACTCCGGACTTCCTCCACCAGTCCGGCCTCAAACATGGCTTCGGCCCGCCGGTCGATCCGGCGGTATAGTTCCTCGCGGGGGAGGGTCAGGCAGAGTCTCTGTATTTCAAATGGCCTGACTTTACGGGGGTTGGATTTGTATGAAGAGAATTTGCGTCCGGTAGAGAGGGTTACTTCCAGTGCCCGGACTACACGCTGCCGGTTGGAGTGGTCGATGGTGGCCCAGCTTTCGGGGTCCACCCGTCGCAGCTCCTCGGCAAGGGGGGCGACTCCTTCCTTCAACGCCCTTTCCGTCAAGAGTCTGCGCAACTCCTGATCGGCGGGAGGAAAATCGTCCAGTCCGTAGCAGAGGGCGTCGGCATAGAGTCCTGAGCCACCGACCATTATCAGTACGTCATGCTCCTGAAACAGCCTGCCCAGCAGCTCCATGGCCTCCACTTCGTATAGCCCGGCGGAATAGTAGTCCGCCACTGAGTGGCTGAATATGAAGTAGTGCCGTACCTGCCGCAGCTGAGCCTCGGAGGGAGGGGCGGTGCCGATGCGCATCTCCTTGAATATCTGTCTGGAATCGCAGGATATTACCGGGGATGAATATTTCAGGGCCAACCGTATGGCATAGTCCGTCTTGCCCACAGCCGTAGGCCCCAGTACCTGTATCAGCTTTTTCCCGCTCATGCCGGGCAGCTACAGGCTCTCCTCGCCCTCGGGCAGCTCGTCTTCCTCGAAGGAATCCTCTTCTTCGGGTGCGGCTGACTGTGAGACATGACGGTCGGAAAATTCCTCGTAGTCTTCGTACACGGCGGAAAACTGGTCCGGATTCCGGCCTTTTTCAGCTACCAGTACGGGGTAGGAGAGGCGGCGGTTGAACTCCTGCTCTCCCTCCAGCCGGAGTTCGATGCAGAGATTCAGGGTCAGATTGTAGATGTAGCGGAGGACGGTTTCCTCGTGGGAGACGGTGTTGTCGATGGTGATCCTGTCCATGGAGCCGTCTCCGAAGTCGAACAGGCCTATCCTTCTGGATAGCTTTCCGGCGGCCGAGAGAGTCTCGAACACCGTCATCTGATCGGGCGAGAAGCCCAGTTCCCTGTCCATATATTCACGGAACTTGTACAGACTCATGCCGGAATCCACATCGTATTCCCGCATGAATGTCCTGTTCCCAGGGATAGTTGCTTTGTATCTTAGTATCATGGCGTTGAAGTTAAAGTCGTATAAGCATGTCCAGAGCGTCCGCTCCGTCGGGCCAGTCGTCCGGAGAGGGCCTCTGAACCGAACCAAAGTTACGGATAATTTTTTGAATTCTGTCCACATTGGCTCCGATAAATTTTTCCAGCTCCTTTTCCGTACCGTATTCCGCATACCATATCTCTCCTATGTGCAGGGACTGCCCCCACGGTCTGCACAGTCCGATGTCCTCCTTTGCTCCAGGCAGCAGGTCCCTGAGGTCCCGGAAAATGATGGTGCCGCTGTCCAGGAATTTTTCTCCGGCGAGTGTGAGTACAGCCCTGTTTTTGCGGTGGAAGTCCACCGCCGGTTGTCCGAGGCGGGCCAGTGCGAATGTCTCCGCGGCAGCCATTATTCCGGACATGTCGTATCCTTTCGGCACCAGAAGGCAAGTCGCGCTGCGGCAGCCCATGCCGTAGTAAAGGAGCATGTCCCGGGCCAGGGCTTCGAGGGTGCTCCCGTCCTCATTTCCGGTAAGGACTGCGGCGCTGAACCTGCCGGCGCGGATGAGCATGGGAGTGCCGCTGAACCGCTCCTGGAAAAAATCCGCCGCAGCGTCCCCGCCCATCGTCAGCAGGGCGTCCACTCTCCATCCATCGGTCGAGTTGCGGAATTCCGCGTCCGGGAAAAGTACCGGCAGCAGGTGGGAGTCCTTTGATGACAGTTTGACCAGGGGCCGCCATCCTGCGGCCAGCACCGTCAGTATGTCGTGGAACGCCACCGCCGGGATGTTGCCGGCCGCGACCACTCCGCAGACCTTCCCTGCGGCCCCGGGACCGGGCTCAGGGTATTGTCCCAGCCACTTCCTCAGCACATCCTCCCTCAGCATTCCGTCTGCCAGAGCCTCCAGGGCCTGCCGTTGCATCCAGGGGGTGAAGAACACATTGTCGCGTGCGGACAGTTCCACCGCCGTATCCAGCTCCGGCCATTGCCCGCAGCCTCCGGCCCATCTTCTGATGCGGTCGCCCAGGGCGGCATACCTTATTATAAAATCGTTCCTTTCCATTTTTCCGAAATAGGGTCCCAAAGTTAAAAAAAATTGCTAACTTAGGGCCTCAAATGGCCGGTCATGGAATCAGAGCAGAGAAACGATACTTTCAGAAGCATTTCAAGCCCAGCTGAAGGGCTGTATAAGGAAAAGGGGAGTAAGTTTCTCGCTTTTGCATACCCTGTGGTCTCGGAAGATGAGGTCAAGGCGCATCTGGCAAGGATACGCAAGGAGTACTACGATGCCCGTCATCACTGCTATGCCTACAGGCTGGGACTGAGCGGGAATGTGTGGAGGTACAATGATGACGGAGAGCCTTCCTCCACGGCGGGCCGTCCGATATACGGGCAGATACTCTCGCGGGAGCTGAGCGATGTGCTGATCGTCGTGGTGAGGTATTTCGGGGGGACAAAGCTGGGGGTTCCGGGCCTGATCCGGGCCTATAGGACAGCTGCGGCGGATGCCCTGGACCATGCGGAGGTGCTCGAGAAGGTGGCCTCCGGCGGATTTGCGGTTACGTTCGATTATGCAGCCATGGACCGGGTGATGAGAGTCCTGAAGGACATGGGCATAGCTCCTTCCAAGTATCTTGCCGAGGAGGTGTGCAGGATGGAGATGAGGGTGAGGCTCAGTGATGTGGAGCGGTTCCGGCAGAGGATGGAGGATGCGGAGGCGAGGGTTGAGGAAATATTTTGATACAAGATATGGCTAAAAAGAGTTTAATTTCAATTCAGGATTTCACCAAGGAGGAGATCCTGCACATCCTCGACGTGGCTGAGGAGTTTGAGCACAACAAGTCTCAGACTTTCCTGAGCGACAAGGTGGTGGCCTGTATTTTCTTTGAGCCTTCCACCAGGACGCGCCTGAGTTTCGAGACGGCTGCCAACAGGCTGGGGGCCAGGGTTATCGGTTTCTCGGACGCCGCCAACACCAGCATCCGCAAGGGCGAGAGTCTCAAGGATACCATCAAGATGGTGTCCAACTACGTGGACCTGATAGTGATGAGGCATCCGCTGGAAGGCAGTGCCCGCTATGCATCCGAGGTGGCTTCCGTCCCTGTCATCAACGCCGGTGACGGTGCCAACCAGCATCCGACCCAGACCCTGCTCGACCTCTATACCATCAGGCAGACCCAGGGCCGTCTGGACGGGATCAACATCAACATGGTAGGTGACCTGAAGTACGGACGGACGGTCCACTCGCTGCTGCAGGCCATGAGCCATTTCTCGCCGGAGTTCGAGTTTACGGCCCCCGACGAGCTGAAGCTGCCGCAGGAGTACCGCGACTTCATGGACAGCAAGGGCATTCCCTACAAGGAGACCTCCGACTTGCGCGAGTACCTGGACAGCACGGACATCCTTTACATGACCAGGATCCAGCAGGAGCGCTTCACGGACCCGGTGGAGTACGAGAAGGTCAAGAATGTCTACAGTCTCAATGCCTCCATGCTTTCCGGCGTGCGGCCCAACATGAAGATCCTCCATCCCCTGCCCAGGCTGCAGGAGATAGCCGTGGACGTGGACGACACTCCCCACGCATGGTATTTCAAACAGGCTGAGAACGGAATGTACGTCCGTATGGCCATTATCTCATACTTACTCGGTAAAAGATAGGAGGAAAGGCAATGGAAAACAATAAGGAGAAACAGCTCAAGGTAAGTGCCATCAAGAACGGGACGGTACTCGACCACATACCCTCGGGCCAGGTGTTCAAGGTGATAGATATCCTGGGACTTTATGATTCGGCCCATCCTGTGACATTCGGAGTCAATCTGGACAGCAAGTCCATGGGCAGCAAGGGCATCATCAAGATATCGGAGAGATTTTTCAAGGATGACGAGCTCAACAAGATAGCCCTCATCGCCCCCAATGCCAGCGTCAATATCATCCGCGACTTCGAGGTGGTGGAGAAGAAGGTGCTCACCATCCCCGAGACCATCACCGGCATAGTAAAGTGCATCAACCCCATGTGCGTCACCAACCATGAGAACATCCCGACCAGATTCAAAACCATCGTAAAAGGCTCGGAAATAAGACTTCAGTGCTCATATTGTGAGAAAATCACAGACATTTGAATTTTGTGAGAAATATTTTATAACTTTGGCTTTAATTAATTTAAAATTCATAACCTTTAAAATTTTTAATACAATATGAAAAAAGCTTACAATTTCAACGCCGGTCCCTGCGTTCTGCCCAAACCGGCTATCGAAGCGGCTATCGAAGCCCTTAAGGATTTCAAGGGAACAGGAATGTCCGTAATAGAAGTGTCTCACAGAAGCAAGGAGTGGGAGGCCGTGATGAACGAGTGCCGCGCCCTCTGGAAAGAGCTTCTCAACATTCCCGACGGATACAGCGTCCTCTTCCTCGGTGGCGGTGCATCCCTCCAGTTCCTCTATGTCGCCATGAACCTCCTCGAGAACAAGGCCGGTTACCTGGAGACAGGTGTATGGGCAAAGAAGGCTCTGAAAGAGGCAAAGGGCATCGGAAATGCTTATGCAGTTGCTTCCTCAGCTGACAAGAACTACACCTATATCCCCAAAGGATATGAGATCCCCACAGACCTCGACTACTTCCACATCACAACCAACAACACCATCAAGGGTACCGAGATCCATGAGGATATGGACTGCCCCGTGCCCCTCGTAGCCGATATGTCTTCCGATATCATGAGCCGTCCCGTGGATGTTTCCAAGTATGCTCTGATCTACGGTGGTGCCCAGAAGAACGTAGGTCCTGCCGGCGTGGTATTCGTTATCGTAAAGGACGAGATTCTCGGCAAGGTTTCCCGCTATCTGCCCACCATGCTCGACTACCGTACACACATTGAGGGCGAGTCCATGTTCAACACCCCTCCTGTATTCTCCATCTTCGTTATGACCGAGACCCTGAAGTGGGTTAAGGCTCAGGGCGGCGTGAAGGCCATGTATGAGCTCAACAAGAAGAAAGCCGGCATGCTCTATGACGAGATCGACCGCAACTCCCTCTTCGTAGGTACAGCCGCCAAGGAGGACCGCTCCCTGATGAACGTATGCTTCGTGATGGCTCCCGGTCATGAGGACCTCCAGGACGAGTTCCTCGCCTTCGCAAAAGAGAGAGGCATGGTAGGTATCAAGGGCCACCGCTCAGTCGGCGGATTCCGCGCCTCCATCTACAACGCCTGCCCCATCGAGGCCGTAGAGGCTCTGATCGCCTGCATGCAGGAGTTTGAGAAAATGCACAAATAATCCAGGACCTTTAAAACTTACAACGAAATGAAAGTATTAGTAGCAACCGAGAAACCTTTCTCAAAGGTAGCCGTTGACCAGATCCGCGAAATCGTGGAGAAAGGCGGCCATGAGCTTGCAACTCTCGAGAAATATACCGATGTTCAGCAGCTTTATGCAGCAGTGGCTGATGCTGACGCCCTCATCGTGCGTTCCGACAAGGTGACCAAGGAGGTCATCGCAGCTGCTCCCAAGCTGAAGATAGTAGTGCGTGCCGGTGCCGGTTATGACAACCTCGACCTGGCAGCCTGCACCGAGAGAGGCATCGTAGCCATGAACACTCCCGGCCAGAACTCCAACGCAGTGGCTGAGCTGGCCATCGGCATGATGATCTACATCTCCCGCAACCAGTTCACCCCCGGTACAGGTACAGAGCTCAAGGGCAAGACCCTCGGTATCCAGGCTTACGGCAACGTCGGCCGTCTGGTAGCCGCTCACGCAAAGAGCTTTGGCATGAAGATCATGGCCTTTGACCCCTTCGTTCCCGCCGAGAAGATCCAGGCAGAAGGAGTGGAAGTTGCCGCTTCCCTCGAGGACCTCTATGCCAAGAGTGATTTCGTATCCCTCCACATCCCTGCCAACAACGAGACCAAGGGTTCCATCGGATATGCTCTTCTTTCGAAGATGCCCAAGGGAGGCTGCCTCGTGAACACCGCCCGCAAGGAAGTCATCAACGAGCCCGAGCTCGTAAAGGTGCTCGAGGAGAGACAGGACCTGAAGTACATCACCGACATCGCTGCCGGCAACCAGGCCGAGCTCAACGAGAAGTTCGGCAAGAGAGTCTTCGCTACCCCCAAGAAGATGGGTGCCGAGACCGCCGAGGCCAATGTCAATGCCGGAGTAGCCGCTGCCAACCAGATCTGCGACTTCTTCGCTACAGGCAACCGCAAGTTCCAGGTAAACAAATAGCATATAGGAGAGAAACGATATGGTAAAAGTAAAACCTTTCGCAGCTATCCGCCCTCCCAAGGCCATAGTAACCGAGGTGGCAGCCCGTCCCTACGACGTGCTCAACTCCCAGGAGGCTAAGGAAGAGGCAGGCGAGAAATCCCTTCTCCACATAACCAAGCCCGAGATTGACTTCGACCCCATCATCGACGAGCACTCGCAGCAGGCATACGACAAGGCTGTAGAGAACTTCAAGAAATGGCAGGAGAAAGGCTGGCTGGTACAGGACAAGAAGGAGTGCTACTATGTTTACGCCCAGACGATGAACGGCCGTACCCAGTACGGAATCGTGCTCTGCGCCAATGTGGACGACTACCTCACCGGCAAGATCAAGAAGCACGAGCTCACCCGCAAGGACAAGGAGGAGGACCGCATGATCCACGTCCGCATCCAGAACGCCAACATCGAGCCCGTATTCTTCGCTTATCCTGACAACACCGAGATCAACGCCATCGTGAAGAAGTACACCGACGGCAAGCCCGAGTACGACTTCGTGGCTCCGGACGACGGTTTCGGACATCATTTCTGGGTAATCGACAATGACGAGGATATCAAGAGGATCACCGAGATATTCTCGACCATTCCTGCATTCTACGTTGCCGACGGTCACCACAGGACGGCTGCAGCCGCTCTCGTAGGCGAGGAGAAGCGCCGTCAGAATCCCAATCACAACGGAACAGAGGAGTACAACTACTTCATGGCAGTGGTATTCCCCGAGAGCCACCTCAAGATTATCGACTACAACCGCGTTGTGAAGGATCTCAACGGTCTTACTCCAGAGCAGTTCCTTGAGAAACTGGGCGCTGACTTCGAGATCAAGGACATGGGTACCGAGATCTACAAGCCCAAGAACCTGCACAACTTCTCGATGTACCTCGGGGGCCACTGGTATTCCCTCACAGCCAAGAAGGGTACCTACGACGACAACGATCCCATCGGATGCCTCGACGTGACCATCTGCTCCAACCTTATCTTCGACAAGCTCCTCGACATCAAGGACCTCCGTACTTCGAAGCGCATTGATTTCGTGGGAGGTATCAGAGGTCTCGGCGAGCTCAAGAAGAGAGTCGACTCAGGCGAGATGGCAGCGGCTTTCGCTCTGTATCCCGTATCCATGAAGCAGCTTATCAGGATAGCCGACACAGGCAATATCATGCCTCCCAAGACTACCTGGTTCGAGCCCAAGCTGCGCAGCGGTCTGGCTATCCACAAGCTGGAACGGTAGTGGCGCGTCATAATGGGCAATCTGCTGCGTTACTTTCGGGATGAGCGCGGCAGTCATTTACAGCAGTAAACTCCTTTGCGCTCACCCTCAGTGCCTTGCATCTTACCCATTCTGACGCACCTTGAAGTACGTTAAAGGAGGCCGTAATCGAAAGTTGATTCGATACGGCCTCTTTTTCAATTAGTGATATAATTTCTTGTTTTGAATTACGCATTTTAAGTATTTGACAGTATATGAAACCGACTTTAGTAGTATTGGCAGCGGGTATGGGTTCCCGCTATGGTTCCCTGAAGCAGATGGACGGAGTAGGTCCCAACGGAGAGGCTATTATCGACTATTCGATCTACGATGCAGTCCGTGCCGGGTTCGGGAAGGTGGTGTTTATTATCAGACATTCTTTCGAGAAGGAGTTCCGGGAGATTTTCACTCCCGAGCATTTCGGAGGCAAGGTCGAGATAGAGTTCGTATTTCAGGAACTGGATTATCTGCCGGAGGGATTCAGCGTTCCCGAAGGTAGGGAAAAGCCTTGGGGTACCTGTCATGCGGTAATGATGGCGGCTCCGGCTGTGAAAACACCCTTTGCGGTAATCAACTCCGATGATTTCTACGGTCGTGAGGGATATGTGGTACTGGCGGATTACCTGCGCTCGGTAGACGGTATGCGCGGCAAGTATTCTATGGTCGGCTACAATCTGTGCAATACTCTCTCGGATTACGGCAGCGTGTCCCGAGGCGAGTGCCGTGTCGATGCGGAAGGCAACCTTGTTTCCATTGTCGAGCGCACAGCCATAGAGCGTGTGGAAGACGGGCGTATCATGTATAAGGATGCCGAAGGCCTGCACCAGCTGGATGAGAATACCGTCGTCTCCATGAATCTGTTCGGTTTCACCCAGGACTTCTTTGCCGAGTCAGAGACGCTTTTCAGAAAGTTCCTGTCCGATCCCGCGAATATGGCCAATCCCAAGGCCGAGTTCTTCATCCCCCTGTGCGTCAATCAGCTGATCAATGAGGGTAAGGTTTCCTTAAAAGTCCTCAACAGCGATGCCCAGTGGTTCGGAGTGACCTACAAGCAGGACAGGCCCTACGTGGTGGAGCGCATTGCCCGCCTGATAGCTGACGGAGTCTATCCGGAGCATCTTTGGAAGTAGGCTGTTGTCGCTGACTGGTCCTGAAGGTGGTGTGCAAAAATATTCTTTTTTGACGCACCATCTTTTTTATATGTGCGCGGTTTTATAACGAAAAAAAGTTATCTTTGTTGAAAATCTAAATGTCAAAGGATATGGGATACTTGAGAATATTGGCACTGACTGCTGTCTCAGTGCTTTTTGTCGGGCAGTTCACCGCTGCTGCACAGGATGGGGGCGTGCAGAAGAGGATTGATGAGCAGATGGCAGGATATGACTTCAACGGGGCACTGATCGGACTGGACAGTATGATAACGGTAGATGTGAATGACTCATTGGCAGTTGCGGCTTTGTCTACTGAAGAGAGGAGCCTTCAGAAGTGGGTTCAGGGCAGGAGGGCGCAGTGCTTGCGGAAGCTCTACCGTTTCGATGAGGCGGTGGAGGCGCTGGGGGCCGTGATTGCACTGGACCGGGCGGCCAATCCGGTACCGGTGATGGCTGAGATTGCTGACTGCCGTATTCAGCAGGGAGACCTGACGGAGGCTCTGAACCTGTACGGGGTGGTGACCATGCTCGATCCTGTGAATCTGTATTTCAGGGTGCAGCAGACACTTCTGTTCTATTATTGCGGACTGTACGAGGACTGTATTGCAAATGCGGAGAAGATAATGGCTGTGGACAGTATACCTGCGATAGTCTCACTCGCCGGAGACAGCTGGAATATGCTCGGCCGGCCCGATTCGGCCCTGGTATGCTACAGGGAGGCACTGGAACTCAACCCCTATAATGCGAACCTCATAGACAAGGCGTCCAGTATCCTACTGGATCAGAAGCAGTACGGGGACGTGATGGAGATGACCGGCAGGTATCTCGAGCAGGATACTTCGCTCAATGTGCTCGGAATCCGTGCAATGACATTTTATCTCATGAAGACATATCCCGAATCCCTCAGGCTGTTCGAGAGGATGAGGGCGATGGGAGATTCGACATACAGTACGAATTTTTATCTGGGTCTGAATTATCTGGAGACTGACCCGCTGAAGGCTCTGTATGCCTTCGAGGATGCATACAATGCCGATACGACGAATATAGAGGGGGTGTATCAGTATGCCTGCATCCTGGGTCGTGTGACCAGACGTGATTCGCTTACTTACAGTATGTTTGACAGAGCCATCGGCATGATGCGGCCTGATCCGAAAGTGATGTACCGCATCTATTCGGCCTACGGGGACTGGCTGCTCCGGAAAGAGCGGTTTGCGGAGGCCAGGGACAGGTATCTGGAGGCGCGGGCTTATGCTCCGGAGCGTCTTACGATGCTGCCTTCCCTCGGTTATTGCTATGAGCGTCTGGAGGACTGGAAGAATGCTGCTGAGTGCTACCGGGAATTTATGGACCGCACTGAAAATAAGGATAGCGAAGCCTATAAATTCGTAGAAGAAGCTCTCGACTATGTCAACGGCAAGCTCTTCATGATACAGGGCATGTCTTAATTCGCCACTTCCGACAGGAACTTGATGCGCACCAGGCGTATTTCCTCTTCCTGATAGTCCGGTCCGAGGGCCTTCTTGGCTTCCTCGACCGAGTCGGTCTCCGCCTCTTCCTTGAAGTAGTCGTAGATATCGTCCACCTTGTCCTCGTCCACAGTCTGCTCTATGTAGTAGTCCAGGTCGATGCGGGTACCGGATGCCACGATGGCCTCTATCTCGTCCAGCACTTCCATATAGTCCATGTTCTTGGCATCGGCTATGTCCTCCAGGGGTATCTTGCGGTCTATGTTCTGTATGATGTAGACCTTGTTGGCGGACTTGTTCACCAGGGACTTGACCACTATGTCCTCAGGCCGTTGGATGTCATTCTCCTCCACGTATTTGGCTATCAGGCTGATGAACTCGCGGCCGAACTTGCGGGCCTTGCCCTCGCCTACACCCTGGCAGTTCTTGAGCTCGTCGAGGGTGATGGGGTAGTGTATGGACATATCCTCCAGCGAGGGATCTGAGAAGATGACGAAAGACGGCAGTTTGAGCTTGCGGGACATATCCTTGCGCAGGTCCTTGAGCATGGCGTACAGAACCGGGTCTCCCACTCCGCCTCCGTGACGTACGGCTGCTGCGGCTGCGGCTTCCTCCTCGTCCTCCTCGTCCCCGTCCGCGAACTCGCGGTCTTCAGTCAGCATCAGCTGGTGGGGATGCTCCAGAAACTCCCGGCCCAGGTCCGTGATGGAGATGAGCCCGTACTGCTCTATGTCCTTGTACAGGTAATGCAGGATGACTCCCTGGCGTATAATGGCTATCCAGAACTTGACGCCCTTGTCCCTGCCCATGCCGAAGAACTCGCTCTCGTGGTGGTTGTATGACTTGATTATCGAGTTGATCTCTCCGGCCAGAATATTGGCCAGATGCTCGGTCTTGAAATTCTCCTTCATCGATGCCACCAGTTCCAGAACCAGTGCCATGTCCTCCTGTCCGTCAAAATATTTCTTGGGATGGAGGCAGTTGTCGCAGTTGCAGCAGTTGTCTTCCGGATAGTCCTCCCCGAAGTAGTTGAGGAGAATCTTGCGCCGGCAGCGGTTGGATTCCGCGTAGGCGACGGTCTCCATCAGGAGCTGCTTCCCTATTTCCTGTTCGGAGAGAGGCTTGCCCTGCATGAATTTTTCCAGCTTGAGGATGTCCTTGTAGCTGTAGAAAGTGATGCATTTCCCCTCCTGTCCGTCCCTGCCGGCACGGCCCGTCTCCTGATAATAGCCCTCCAGGCTCTTGGGGATGTCGTAGTGGATTACGAAACGTACGTCAGGCTTGTCGATGCCCATGCCGAAGGCGATGGTGGCCACTATCACGTCCACTTCCTCCATCAGAAACATGTCCTGGTTCTTGGCCCGAGTGACCGCATCCATGCCGGCGTGGTAGGGCAGGGCCTTGATGCCGTTGACGGTCAGGAACTCAGCTATCTCCTCGGTCTTCTTGCGGCTGAGGCAGTATATGATGCCGGACTTGCCGGGATTCTCCTTGATGAACTTGATGAGCTCACGGCGGACATTGACCTTGTCCCGTACCTCGTAGTAGAGGTTGGGACGGTTGAAGGAACTTTTGAAGACCTTGGCATCCATCATGTTGAGGTTCTTCTGGATGTCAGCCTGCACTTTCGGAGTGGCAGTGGCCGTGAGGGCGATGATGGGCGCGATACCCAGCTTCTCCACGATACTGCGGATGTTGCGGTATTCCGGTCTGAAATCATGGCCCCATTCGGAGATACAGTGGGCCTCGTCTATGGCGTAGAAAGAGATTTTGATCTGTTTCAGCAGCGCAATGGTATCATCCTTGGTCAGGGACTCCGGAGCGACGTACAGCAGTTTGGTGACCCCGCTCAGGAGGTCATCCTTGACTTCCTGGATCTGGCTTTTGTTGAGGGACGAGTTGAGGAAATGTGCGACACCCTCCGACCCGGCGACGAATCCCCTTATGGCATCGACCTGGTTCTTCATCAGGGCAATGAGGGGTGAGACCACTATGGCGGTTCCGGGCATGACAAGTGCCGGAAGCTGGTAACACAGGGACTTGCCTCCGCCTGTAGGCATGAGGACAAAGGCGTTGCCGCCATTGATGAGGTGCATCATGATTTTCTCCTGGTCTCCCTTGAACGTGTCGAAACCGAAAAACTTCTTCAAATTGGAATGTAAATCTTCAGAACTAATCTTCATATTTGTTACCTTTGCGCGTCTAAAATTACCCAAAAGTTCAGTTTCTTGCAAATTAAAATGAAAAATCTAATTGAAAAATTGAGAAAATATGCCTCAGAGACTACTCTCGGGGAGGTCGTGCAGTCAGACGGAGGTGTGAGAAATACAAGCGCGGAGGATTTTGACCCGGACAGCATAGGCATTGCGAACGGCAATTTCTTCGGTCTGCCTTGTACGGAGCAGGAGGCGGATACGGTGCTGGTGCAGGTTCCGTGGGATGCTACTGCCTCATACGGCAAAGGGACTGCCGAAGGACCGGCGGCAATGCTCGGAGCCTCCCTCCAGGTGGACTTGTTCGACGAGAGGTATCCCGACGTGGCCGGCATGAAAGTGTGGACCCTGCCGCAGGATGACCGTATTGCCGGGCTGAATGTCGAGGCCGGGAAGATATCGGCCATGGTCGTCTCTGCACTGGAGCAAGGGGCTGATCCGGCGGTCCTGACCGGACTCTGTTCTCATGTGGACATGGCGTCAGAGGCTGTAAACTCGTATGTTGAGTCCACTGCTGAGAAATATCTCTCTCAAGGTAAAAAGGTGGCTGTGATAGGAGGCGAGCACAGTGTACCTTTAGGGCTGATAAGGGCTCTCGCCGGGCGTTTCCCGGGGATGGGTGTACTGCATATTGACGCACATTCCGATACCAGGGAGGCGTACGAGGGATTCAGGTACTCACATGCCTCCATCATGTACAACGTGATGAAGGAGGTTCCCGGTGTCAGCCGTATAGTACAGGTCGGCATACGGGATTTCTGCTCTGCAGAGCATTCCCTGACATCTTCTTCTGACAGATTCGTGACATTTACGGACTTTTCCCTGAAGGACGGCCTCTACAACGGAGTTACCTGGAGAGAGCTCTGCGACAGGATGGTAGCGGCGCTGCCTCAGGATGTATATGTAAGCTTCGACATAGACGGGCTGTCTCCGGAGTATTGTCCGGGAACCGGCACCCCTGTACCCGGAGGACTGTCTTTTGCCCAGGCCGACTGGCTTCTGTACCGCCTGGCCCTTTCAGGCAGGAGAATTGTGGGTTTTGACCTCTGCGAGGTAGCTCCGGGCATAGGGGAGTGGGACGCAAATGCCGGAGTCCGTATGCTTTTCAGACTCCTTGCGGCCATGACTTTCTCCGTTAGGGAAAAATGATTATATTTGTAGGCTTGATAACCTGAAACAAACCTATTAAAGTAATGATTGATCCGAAAATGTACGTGCTTCGCAGACGAGTGCTGCTCGAAAAGATTCTTCATAACAGTATGACGGGGGGTGTTCTCCTCCTGCTGTGCGCGGTGGTGGCAGTGGCGGCGGCCAATATTCCGGCGCTCGGCTGGCTTCACCGGTTCTGGGATATAGGCCTGGGATTCTCCTTCGGCGATTTCTCCTTCACCATGTCCGTGCGGCAGTGGGTGGACGATGTGCTGATGGCGGTCTTCTTCTTCTCGGTGGGCCTGGAGATCAAGAGGGAACTCCTGGTCGGAGAACTCTCCACGGTGAAAAAGGCCATGCTGCCGATGTTTGCGGCTCTGGGCGGGATGGTGTTCCCGGCCCTCATCTACACATACTTCAATGCCGGTACGCCTTCCGCCGCCGGCTGGGGCATACCCATGGCCACAGACATAGCCTTCGCCATAGGAGTCCTGTCACTTCTGGGAAAGCGCTGCCCCATAGGCCTGAAAGTCCTGCTGGTGGCACTCGCAGTTGTGGACGATATAGGAGCCATCATAGTCCTGGCGGTGTTCTATCCGTCCCATGACCTCCATCTTATCTACTTGGTCTACGCGGCGGTGACAGTGCTGGCACTGGTGGTGCTCAACAGGGCCGGGATACGATCCCTGCTGTTCTATCTCATTCTCGGTGCGGTGCTCTTCATTTTCGTATTCAAGTCGGGAGTTCATGCTACCATTGCCGGTGTGATTCTGGCCATGACCATTCCCGCCAAGACGTCAAAGGACGATATCAGGGCTTTTACCGGTCCGGACTCTCCGCTTGGAAAACTGGAAACGGCCCTGCATCCGTGGGTCCATTTCTTTATTATGCCTATATTTGCGCTCGCAAATGCCGGAGTGGTGATAGATCCGTCCTCCCTGGGCAATGGTGCGATGCCTGCGGTCATACCCGGAGTCTTCTTCGGGCTGCTGCTTGGCAAGCCTCTGGGAATCTTCGTTTTCAGCTGGCTGGCGGTCAAGCTGCGTCTGGCCGGCAAACCCGAGGGAACGCGGTGGATACAGATACTGGCTCTGGGAATACTCGGCGGTATAGGCTTTACGATGTCCATATTCATCGACAACCTGGCCTTTACCGATCCGGCGATGATAAATGCCGGTAAGCTGGCCATCCTCGCCACCTCATTCCTGGCCGCCTGCCTGGGCATTGCGGCATTATATTTGACGACAAAGAAAACAGATAAAAACAATGTCATTTAAAATGAAAAGATTTGCATTTGTAATCGCCGCCTCCTGTGCGGCAGTACTCGCGCTCTCTTCCTGCGCAGGAACTTATCAGAAAGGTAAAAAAGCCCCTGAAATTACATCAGCGGACATAGACACAGTCAGCTATGCCCTCGGTATGTACTATGGAAAGATGATGACCAGCTCCCCGTTCGGTGAGGTGGACCTCGGGCAGCTCAGGAAAGGATTCATGGATGTGCTCGACGGCAAGGAGACCATGCTTGACGAGACCAAGCTCAGCATGATTATCCAGAATCATCTTATGGTGCAGCAGGTATATCTGGCAGAGCGCACCCTCGAGGAGGGCAAGGAGTTCCTGGCAGCCAACAAGGAAAAGGAAGGCGTGGTGGAGACTGAGAGCGGCCTGCAGTATATCATTGAGAACGAAGGTACAGGAGTGGCTCCCGGTCCCAAGGATACAGTCGAGGTGAATTATGAGGGCCGTCTGCTTGACGGAACGGTATTCGATTCTTCCTATGAGAGGGGCGAGACCACCACATTCCCCCTCAACAGAGTGATCAAGGGCTGGGGCGAGGGCCTCACATATATCAAGGAGGGCGGTAAGATCCGTCTGTTCATTCCCTCTGACCTCGGTTACGGTCAGCGCGGTACGGGCCCTATTCCCGGCAACAGCGTCCTGATCTTCGACGTGGAGCTCATCAATGTTTCCAAGGCTGTCGAGGAACCTGAGAATGACAAGAAATAAGTAAACGCACAGGACGATGAACAGGAGGAGTATAATCATCTGTACGGTAGTTACGGTACTGCTGCTCGCGGGTATCGGCTGGCTCTTTTTCTCTCTGTTTTTCAGAGATGAGGGGAATACTGTCAGGACAGACCGGCTGACTGACGGAGTGGAGGCTGTCCCGTCCGATGCGATATTCCTCTTCGAAGCCGGTTCATTGTCAGAAATAGATAAACTGACCGACGACGGGAGTGCACTCGGCAGACTGCTGGGATGCATTCCCGACGCTGCGTCAGAATGGGAGGCCGCTCTTTCCATGCACTATTCCAGCAAGAATGCTGTCTCGCCCCTGCTGGTCCTTTCCCTGCCCGGGGACGAGGATGCCGGGGCATTCATGGACCGGATACTCAGGGAGTGCGGCGGTGTGGTGGACAAGCGTTACGGCTCGGTGACAGTCCACAAGTCCGCAGTGCCTGATGCTTCCTTCGCGGTATACGGCCATTTTCTTATAGCCAGCCCCTCGCTGGTGATCGTCGAGTCTTCCCTGCGTCATCTGGAGACCGGGACCTCAATCAAGGACGATCCCCTGTACTCCAAAATAGCCGGGGTGACCTCCGACAGAGGCGTGCTGCATGTCAGCTTCAACAATCTCGGGAAAATCTTCTCAGGAGCAGCCGGAACCGGATATGTGAAGTATGCCTCATTTTTCCAGAGTTTCGCCGACTGGGGTGCGTTCGGTGAGGGCGACGGGGATTCCCCGCTGTCCTTCGACGGCAGGGTCCTGGGTGTGCGCTCCGGGGAGAATTTCTCTGATGTCCTTCTTTCCCAGAGGGGTAGGAAGCCCGAGGCATTTACGGTAGTGCCCCATACCTCCTCCTATGTACTTACGATTCCCCTTACGTCCTATCCTGATTATATCAGGGCATACGATGCATATATCGCTGCCGTAGGGCAGAAGAAAGACTACGACTACATCAATTCGGTGCTGCCGTCGGGAGATACCGGCGGAATGACTACGTCCAAGTTCGTAGAGTCGTTGGGCCTTAGTGAGATAGCAGTGTTCTCGGCTCCTTTTGACGGGATAGGGGAGAGGAAGATTCTGGCAATGAGAGTCCGGAGCAGGGAGGCGATGGGCAGTTATGATACTCCTGTCAGTCCGTACCGTTTCAAAGGGTACGTGAAGGCCCTGCTGGGCAATGTCTTCGCCCCCTCCTCCGAAGAGAGCTGGTGCTCGGCGGGAGAGTGGATTTTAGTCGGCGGCAAGGAGGAAATAACCTCCATGCAGAAGGCCATGGCGCAGGGCACATTTTTCTCTCTGTCGGACTATCTTGCGCAGACACCGGCCGCTGACGAGCTCAGGGAACTTTCGAATATGTCGCTGATCGTCAACGTGGGGAGATATGCTGATACCCTGGCCTCATTCCTGAGGGAACCCTATACCGGGATTCTGAGACGGCATATGGGCAACTCCAATTTTGAGTTCCTGTCCGTCAATATGTTCAAAGTGAGCAATTCGCTGGGTATAAGATCTTCCGTGTACAGGGAGAATCTGGATGCACTGCCTCAGCCTAAGGGTGCTGCTGAGGGGGAAGTACCTGCGATAGTGGAGGATGTACCGGTGAAAGTGCCGGAAGGACCATTTAAGGTCAAGAATTTTATCGACGGCTCCACCAATTACCTGGAGCAGTTGGACAACCATGACATACGTCTGCTCAACAGTTCCCGCCGTCCGGTGTGGACAGTCAAGTTCGACAAGCCGCTCTGCGGAACAGTGAGGCAGATAGATTATCTTAAGAACAATAAGCTGCAGATGCTTTTCGGTGCCGGGGAGAACATTCATCTTCTGGACCGTCTGGGACGCACGGTAGGACGTTTCCCCATAAGCCTGGGCAAGGAGATACTTCTCGGTCCGGACGTGTACGATTTCAAGGGAAACAAGAATTATACCCTGATGGTGCTGCACACGGACAATACTCTGATGCAGTATGACATAGACGGTAAACCGGTTCCGGGTTGGAATCCGGTCACTCTGGCTGAGCGCATAGTATCGCTGCCGGAGCAGGTAAAGGTGGGAGACGGTATCTATTGGGTAGTGAGGACTTCCTATCAGACCCTGATTTACCGTGCGGATGGCACGATATGTGCAGATTTCAGCAAGAAACGCAAACTGACCAGAGATACGCAGGTCGAGCCTCTTTCCTCCCATGAGGTGGGAGTCACAACGGCTGACGGACGTGCAGTGATTCTGGACCTGAGCGACGGTTCGTTCAGGAAACGATAGAGATATAGTAGATATGTTAAGTCTTGTAGTGACATTTATCATAGGTGCGCTGGTGCTTGTCATCGCCCTGCCGCTCCTGTTTCTCAAAATTATCCACGGGCGGATCCGGAATTTCGGACGCCGCAGGGAAAACCGCGAGGGCGAGGTTACGGTATCAGGCCAGGACGCTGCTGCCGGAGAAAAGATATTCGGGGACCACGTAGGAGAGTATGTGGACTTCGAGGAAGTGGACGAGAAGAAGAAATAGATTTAGCAGAGATTACTGATGAGTGCATTCAAACGAATTCTTTCATACGCCAAGCCCTACAGCCGCTTCTGGCCCGGGTATCTGGCTTTTTCCATATTGTCCGTAATATTCGGCGTAGTAAACTATGCTCTGATCAAGCCTCTGCTGGAGGTACTGTTCGATCCGGATGCAGTGGAGAAGTTCTCAACCATGCCGGAATTTTCCCTGACCGTGGAATATTTCTATGGCGTGTTCCAGTATTACCTTACAAAGATACTGGAGGCCAGTGGTCCTCTAAAGGGGCTGATGTTCGTGTGTGTGGTCCTGATAATCACATCATTCCTCTCCAACTTGACAAGGTTCCTCTCCCAGAAGATACTGGTCAACATGAAGACCTACGTGATGAAGAACATCCGCACGGACCTGTTCAACAAGATTACGCGGCTCAACGTCGATTATTTCAAGCAGAAGCGTACCGGGGACATTCTCTCCAGCGTCTCCAATGACGTGAACGAGGTGCAGAACAGCGTCGCCAGCAGCTTTCACATACTTTTCCGCGAGCCGCTGCTCATCATAGGCTTTCTGATAGGTCTGTTCTACATGTCGCCCAAGCTGACTATACTGACGCTGATAACCCTGCCCATCTCGGCATTCGTCATCGGGGCCGTCACCCGTAAGCTCAAGCGCGGAGCTACCAGGACACAGGCGCTGATGGGACAGATCATCAGCCATTTCGAGGAGGCGATTTCGGGAGCCAGAATCATCAAGGCCTTCAATGCCCAGAAATATGTGAGAGACCACTTTGACCGCACTAATGAGGAACACAAGAATGTGAGCCGGTCCATGTACACCCGCCAGGAACTGGCCTCGCCCCTGTCCGAATTCCTGGGCATATCCGTGGCTGCCGCTGTGCTCTTCTATGGCGGAATTCTGCAGATGAAAGGCGAGCTGGGCATGAGTCTTTCCGGCTTTATCGTGTACATAGCCTTCTACTGGAGGGTGCTGGAGCCGTCCAAGGCCATAGCCGCAGCCTATTCCAACGTGCAGAAGGGGCTGGTCTCCGGCAACAGGATATTCGCCATACTGGATGCAGTGCCCTCAATCCGCAAGGCAGACCATCCGGTGCATATCTCCGAGTTCAGGGAGGCTGTCGAGTACCGCCATGTATCATTCAAGTATTCCACGGACTATGTGCTCAAGGATATAGATGTCACGATTCCCAAAGGCAGGATGGTCGCTATTGTGGGACCCTCCGGGGCCGGCAAGTCCACATTCGCGGACCTGTTGCCCAGGTTCTACGATGTCACTGACGGCGGCATCTTCATAGACGGTACGGATATCCGTCAGTACTATCCCAAGGAACTCATATCCCTTATGGGCATCGTGACCCAGGAGGCGATACTCTTCAATGACACTGTCCGCAACAACATCACCTTCGGAATGGAGAACGTACCCGAGGAGGATGTCATCCGTGCGGCCAGAATCGCCAATGCCCACGAATTCATATCGCAGATGGAGAACGGCTATGACACCAATATCGGAGACCGCGGAGGCAAGCTTTCCGGCGGCCAGAGGCAGAGGATCGCCATAGCCCGTGCGGTGCTCAAGAACCCTCCGATCCTTATCCTGGACGAGGCCACTTCGGCCCTCGATACCGAGAGCGAGCGTCTGGTTCAGGACGCCCTTACCAAACTGATGGAGAACCGCACTTCCATAGTCATTGCCCACCGTCTTTCCACTATTCAGCATGCCGACGAGATACTCGTCATGAAGGAGGGCCGTATCGTGGAGAGAGGTACCCATCAGGCGCTCCTGGCCGCTGGCGGACTCTACTCCCACCTGTGCGAGATGCAGACATTCAACTAGAAACAGACTGAGATTATGAATAACAGCAACACTACTAAAACCTACAGTATGGAACAGCCTAAATCACTGAACAAGATCATCGAAGCGAGCATCAAGAAGAACTGGGACTGCCCCGCGCTCTCCGACTACAACGGAGTGACCCTCTACTACCGGGACGTGGCCCGCAGGATCGAGAAGATCCACATCATGCTCGAGATGTGCGGACTGCAGCGCGGCGACAAGATCGCCATCTGCTCCAGGAACCAGGCCAACTGGGCCGTATCATTCCTGGCCGCCCTGACCTACGGAGCCGTGCCCGTTCCCCTGCTGCACGAGTTCAAGAGCGGAAACATCTATCATCTGGTGAACCACTCCGAAGCCCGCGTCTTCTTTGTGGGTGACATGGTGTGGGAAGGTCTCTCCCAGTCGGAGATGCCCGGCCTCGACGCCATCATCCTGATGAACGATTTTTCCCTGCTCTATGCTTCCAATGAGAAGATAACCCATACCCGGGAGCACCTCAACGAGCTCTTTGGCAAGAAATATCCCCGGAGCTTCCATCCGGACTGTGTAAATTACTACGAGGACTCCCCCGAGGAGCTGGCCATGATCAACTATACCTCCGGGACTTCCGGATTCTCCAAAGGGGTCATGCTGCCGTACCGTTCCCTGCTCTCGAACGTCCTTTTCGGCTTCGAGGTGCACGGCCATCTGGACAATGCCTCCAACTGCGTGTCCATGCTCCCCACCGCCCACATGTACGGTATGATGTTCGAGTTCCTGGTGGAGTTCTGCTCCGGCAGCCACGTGCATTTCCTCACCAGACTTCCGACACCCAAGATCATCCTCGACGCCATGGGCTCCGTCAAGCCCGACCTTATCGTCACCGTACCTCTGGTCATCGAGAAGATTTACAAGAAGAAGCTCGAGCCTATCATCAACCGCAGGGACATCCGCCTGCTGCTCAGGCTTCCCGTCATCGACGAGAAGATACTCAAGAAGATCAACAACCAGCTCGACGAGGCCTTCGGCGGCAAGTTCGACGAGGTGATTATCGGAGGTGCAGCCTTCAACCGCGAGGCCGAGGCATTCTTCCGCCGTATCGGATTCCGATTCACCGTGGGCTACGGGATGACAGAGTGCGGCCCCATCATCACATACGCCCGCTGGAACCAGACCAAGCTCTACTCCTGCGGCAAGGCTGCCCCGAGGATGCAGATTATGATAGATTCTGCCGATCCCCAGAACGTGCCCGGTGAGATTCTGGTCAAGGGCGACAACGTCTTCCTGGGCTATTACAAGAACGAAGAGGCTACTGCCGAGGCATTTACCGAAGACGGCTGGTTCCGTACCGGAGACATGGGTGTGATTGACTCCGACGGATTCCTGTTCATCAAAGGCCGCTGCAAGAGCATGATTCTCGGTCCTTCCGGACAGAACATCTATCCCGAGGAGATTGAGGGCGAGATCAACAATATGCCCTACGTAATCGAGTCCCTCGTGATAGAGGACAACGGCGGACTCCGCGCCCTGGTCTATGCCGACACCGAGCTGGCTGCCGCCGACGGGCTTACCAAGGACGAGATGCTGGCCAGGATACAGCAGAGCGTCAAGGAGATGAACACCCATCAGCCCAATTACTGCAAGGTGGGAGCCGTCGAGCTCTTCCCCGAGGAGTTCGAGAAGACCCCCAAGAAGAGCATCAAGAGATATCTCTATCAGCGAAACAACAATTAGTTTATTTATATAGGACAATATGACCAAACAAGAGCAGTTTGACCGCAGCTATCTGGAAATGGCCAGGGTATGGGCGAAAAACTCCTACTGTACCCGCAGGAAGGTGGGGGCCCTCCTGGTCAAGGACCGGATGATCATCTCGGACGGTTTCAACGGGACCCCCGCCGGCTTCGAGAATATCTGCGAGGATCCCGCTACAGGCAAGACCAAGCCCTACGTGCTGCACGCCGAGGCCAACGCCATCACCAAGGTGGCCAAGTCCGGCAACAACAGCCAGGGTGCGACCCTCTATGTTACCGACGCCCCCTGCATGGAGTGCGCCAAGCTCATCATCCAGGCCGGTATCAGGCGGGTCGTATATCTTATCGAGTACAGTGTGCGGGACGGTATCGAACTGCTGCGCAGGGCAGGTGTCGAGGTCTGCAAATATGATATGCCGTAGCCATGCCTGAACCTGATAGATTAAAGATTCTCAGGAATGTCCTCTGGGCGCTGATTCTGCTCATGGCCGGAGGCATTCTGGCCAATCTCATGAACCGTAGGGCGGAGCGTCAGGCCATGCTGGAGTCCGGCCACGGCTGGGACAAGGTAAAGCTGGTGCTGGAGCAGATAGAGCAGAACTATGTGGACAGCATAGACTATGACAAGGTGACCGAGGATATCCTGCCGCTTATACTCCGTGAACTCGATCCGCACTCGGTCTACCTGCCGCCCAAGAGTCTCGAGGAGGCCAATGCCGAGCTGGAAGGCAACTTCGACGGTATCGGGGTGACATTCAACGTGCCGGAAGATACTGCCATCATCATCAGTGTGATAGCCGGCGGACCCTCCGAGCGGGCAGGGCTGATATCCGGAGACCGTATCATATCGGTGGACGGTCGCGTTGTGGCCGGGGTGAAGATCAATCAGGACTCCCTGGTGGGAATGCTCAAGGGAGTTTCGGGAACTACCGTTCATCTGGGAATCATGAGGGACAGGGAGATGGTAGAGTTCGACGTCATCCGGGACAAGATACCTGTCAAGAGTATCGACGTGGCCTACATGATAGACGATACTACCGGATACATGAAACTCTCCAAATTCACCCGTACCAGCTACGCGGAGTTCTCCACAGCCCTGCCTCCTATGCTTGAGGCCGGGATGACACGGCTGATATTCGACCTGAGGGACAATACCGGAGGATACCTGGACCAGGCCCTGCCGCTTTCCAACGAGTTTCTGCCTGAGGGAAGCCTTATAGTCTATATGGAAGGAGCGCACCGCCCGCGACAGAATTTCTATGCGGACGGCAGCGGTAAGTGCCTGGACGTGCAGCTTTCCGTGCTGGTCAACGAGGGCAGTGCCTCATCCAGCGAGATATTCGCAGGTGCCATGCAGGACAATGACCGGGCGGTAATCTACGGCCGCCGCACCTACGGCAAGGGTATGGTCCAGGAACCTATATTCTTTACCGACAACTCTGGTATCCGCCTGACTGTGGCCCGTTTCTATACCGCTACCGGCAGATGCATCCAGAAGCCTTACGTTCCCGGAGATGATCTGGGATATGTCTACGATATCTATGAAAGATACGAGCATGGGGAGATGACCAGTGCGGACAGCATAGTGCGCAACGACTCCCTGCGCTATGTGACGCCCAAAGGCAAGGTGGTCTACGGCGGAGGCGGCATCATCCCCGATGTGTTCGTCCCCGTGGACACTGTCGGAGTGACGGACCTGCTGGTGCGTATCAACCGTCAGGCCCTGGCAGTCAAATACTCTTCGGAGGTTGCGGACATGTACCGCCGGCAACTGCGCGGGGTAGATAACCTGGATGAGCTGAATGTCTTGCTGGACAGCATGAATCTGGAGGAAGGCTTCCTGTCATATCTTTCGCGGTGCGGTGTTTCCGTCGATTCGCGTCAGTGGGCCGTCTCGGGAGATATCGTCCTCATCCAGCTCCGGGCCCTCATAGGCCGCTACTCTCCTTTGGACGACAGGGCCTTCTATCCCATCATCGCTGCGATTGACAACGTCATTCAGGCTGCTCTCACGAAGGTTTGACGGCTGTATAGCACCATGTGAGGCCGTATGGCCTTGGTAGAGCCCTTCCACGGCATAGAAAGAGAACCGGTTATCGGATTGCCCGGTGCGGGTTCTGTGTTGATTTCCCGGTCTTGCTCGGCTGGTCCCGATGGGGTCTGTCCGATGGGCGTTCCCGGTTTGCCTGTCTGCCGATGCATAGTAGAAAGGAACTAAATTTTATCGGGGAGGAAACATTGTTGTTAAGTAATTGATATGCTGTGTATTGGTATTTTAGAGTATTCCCGTGAGCCATTTGGAATCGCTTACGGCGGGGTGATGAAGAATTATATGCCTGACAATCATTAGGTTAGTCAATGCGTTTCCTCCCCTACAAAATTTAGTTGAAATGGCTGTCCGCAAAAATACCCCTTGCCACAAGAAACGATCATATTTTGCACTTTCCGTATATTGTTGCAATTAAGGGAGTGTATGACAATCTGAGAACTGCCGCATAATGAAAATCTCTTGATTTTGGGCAAGTGATGGACAGAATATTCGAACCTGCTTTAAACGAATTTACTTCGGGGTGCACAGGGAAGGAAAACCTTTCTGTTAATCAAATAGTTACAAAACGTGCTGCACATTCGCTCTCTTTTGCGACAGGTCTAATGTGCAGCGGAATTTGCAGGCCGCTGATTTTCAATTTGTTAAAAATCATAGTGCACCCCGAAGTAAATTCGTCAAAGTAGCTCTTCGTGTATCCCTATCGATGGTGAGCGTCCCCTACTCCTTCGGAAGGAGTTGGGAAATGCCGGAAAATGCGACTCCTTCGGAAGGAGTGAAGGGCAGATCTACGGCGAAAATGGCTTTCCGGTGCCTGTAGCGATGGTGAGCGTCCCTTACTCCTTCGGAAGGAGCGTAGAAAAGATTTGCGGTGGAAGTGGGTTTAGGAGAGGTTCTTGCGGCCTGGGGGTATTTTTGCGGATAGTCATATTAGTTGGTTATATTCGAGCGCATCTGAGCCTTCCTGCAGAGTGACGCGATATCACTCCCCATTTTCTGGAATGTGCCGGGGGGAAAAAGTTTTGTCCTGTTTTTCTCCATAAAAAAACCTCCTTGCCACCGTCACGGCGCAAGGAGGAAAAAATAACATTATGAAAACATAGTAAATCTCGCTCCCCTTCTAGGACTTGAACCTAGGACCCCCTGATTAACAGTCAGGTGCTCTAACCAACTGAGCTAAAGAGGAATTTTCCTTTCGGGACTGCAAAGATAGATATTTTTTTCAACTTGCAAAAAAATAATTTAACTTTGTGCAGAAATTTTTAGAAAAGCCTTATGGACGTTCTTCTTCTCTCCCGCCTGCTCAAGGAACTTATCATTGATAATGACCGCATTCCGCTGCCTGGAATGGGATATTTCCAGACAGAGCCTATGCCGGCACATTTTTCCGAAGACGGCAAGACCATCTACCCTCCGTCAAAGCGTATCTCCTTCAAAGGGGACGACAGGGCTGTCGGAGACCTGGTAGCGAAGTACTATGCCGCAGGCACGGGCATGGACGGGAAGACGGCGGCGACCGAACTGGAGGCTTTCCTTCAGCAGTTGAAAGTTACTCTGAAAGAGAGGAAGAATATCGAGTTCCCCGGACTTGGATGGTTGCGGAACACCCTCGAAGGCAATGTCTATTTCGTGGCGGAGCAGGATGGAGGCATCTTCGCCCAGGCTTTCGGATTCGAGCCGATAACTCTCAAGCCGATAAGGACGGGACAGACGGTTGCCACGGGACTTTCCTCAGGCATGGAGAACACCGGTGCGCAGACAGCAGACGTGGATAGGACGCAGCAGACCTCTGCAGAGTCCGGGACACGCAGAGCATCTGATGCAGGTCCGACTGGCGACGGAAAAGGACAGAGCGGCGGAAAAACGCAGGAAGACAGGAGGGAACACAGCGATGGAACAGGCCAGGGAAGCGACGGCAAGCATACGGCTGACAAGGAGAAGAAGCAGGGCGGGAAATGGGACGGCTACCGCATCTGGTACCTCATCATGGGCATACTGGCAGCAATCATCGTAGCCGCTGTCATCCTCGTAGCTCTGGGCCGCAGCGGCAAGCTGGACCGTCTCATCTACTCAGACGAAGAACTGGAGCTTTTGGAGCAGCACGGACTATAATATCGGTACAGAACATCACGGACACTCCACTCAACGAATAAACTTCGTGGTGCAGTCTGCTTCGTAAACATCTGACTATCAAGACCACAAAAAAACGAAGTGCACATTTGCCCGTTTTCAAAACATGGCAAATGTGCACTCCATTTCTTATATCACTGATATTCCGGGACTTGCAAATCGCCTTGCATCCCGAAGTTTATTCGTTGAGATTAGAGATTATCCTACCGTCGCACCGTTGCAGAGCCTCTCCTCTGGAGACACGATACGCATCTTGCCGTCGGGCTGCTTGGCCATCAGGATCATACCCTTGGACTCGATACCGCGGATCTTGCGGGGAGCCAGATTGGCCAGGATGCATATCTGCTTGCCGACCATCTCCTCCGGGGTATAGTACTCGGCTATGCCGGAAACTATCACGCGCTTGTCTATGCCGGTATCTATGGTAAGTTTCAGCAGCTTGTCGGTCTTGGGCACCCTTTCGGCCTCCAGGACGGTAGCCGTCCGGATGTCCATCTTGCCGAACTCGTCAAAGGTGCACTCGGGTTTCTGCGGTTCGACCTGTGCCTCTGCGGCTGCCGCAGAGGCCTCAGCCTTGGCATTGGCCTTACGGATATTCTCCAGACGCTCCATCTGGGCGTTTATCGCCTCGTCCTCTATCTTCTCGAAGAGCAGCTCGGCCTTGCCCAGCTGATGTCCCTCAGGCAGCAAATCCTCCCGGCCTATATTGTCCCACTTGAGGACATCCTCCGGCAGGTTGAGAATCTTCAGGAGCTTGTCGGACGAGAACGGGATGAAGGGCGCAAAGGCTATGGCCAGGTCGGCACAGAGTTTCAGGGACACGTTGAGGATGGAGGCAGTACGGTCCATGTCGGTCTTGGCCACCTTCCACGGCTCGGTGTCGGTGAGGTACTTGTTGCCGAGACGGGCGAGGTTCATGGCCTCCTTGAGGGCCTCGCGGAAACGGTAGTGCTCAAGGGCATCGGTGATGGCGGCCTTAATGGCAGGCACCTGGGCAAGGGTCTCGGAGTCAATGGCCTCCGGCTTCAGGTCCGCAGGCACTTTTCCGTCGAAATACTTGTGGGTCAGAACGACGGCACGGTTGACGAAGTTGCCGTAGATGGCCACCAGCTCGGAGTTGTTGCGGGTCTGGAAGTCCTTCCATGTAAAATCGTTGTCCTTGGTCTCCGGAGCGTTGGCGCAGAGCACATAGCGCAGCACGTCCTGCTTGCCGGGGAAGTCCCGCAGGTACTCGTGCAGCCAGATGGCCCAGTTGCGGGAAGTAGAGAGCTTGTCGCCCTCGAGATTCAGGAACTCATTGGCAGGCACGTTGTCCGGGAGGATGTAACCGTCTCCGTAGGCTTTGAGCATGCAGGGGAAGACGATGCAGTGGAAGACGATGTTGTCCTTGCCGATGAAGTGCACCATCTTGGTGTCGGGGCTCTTCCAGTATTTCTCCCAGTCATCGGGACGGGCTTCTATAGTGTTGGAAATGTAGCCGATGGGGGCGTCGAACCAGACGTAGAGCACCTTGCCCTCAGCTCCTTCCACCGGCACGGGGATGCCCCAGTCGAGGTCACGGCTCACCGCCCTGGGCTGGAGACCGCCGTCAAGCCAGGACTTGCACTGGCCGTAGACATTGACCTTCCACTCCTTATGCTCCTCGAGGATCCACTGGCGGAGCCAGGGCTCGTACTCGTTCAGAGGCAGGTACCAGTGCTTGGTACGCCTCTTTACGGGCGGCTTGCCGCTAAGGGCGGAATGGGGGTTGATCAGTTCGTCGGGGCTGAGGGTGCAACCGCATTTCTCGCACTGGTCTCCGTAGGCCCTCTCATTGCCGCACTTGGGGCAGGTTCCTACGATGTAGCGGTCTGCCAGGAACTGTCCGGCCTCCTCATCGTAGTACTGCTCGCTCTCCCTCTCGACGAACTTGCCCTCGTCGTAGAGCTTGCGGAAGAACTCGGATGCGGTCTTGTAGTGGGTCTTGGACGTAGTCCTGGAATAAATGTCGAAACTGATGCCGAGCTCTGCGAAAGACTCCTTGATCAGCTTATGGTATTTGTCCACGATATCCTGGGGCGAGCAGCCCTGCTTGCGGGCCTGGATGGTGATGGGCACCCCGTGCTCGTCCGAGCCGCCTACGAAGAACACGTCCCTGCCGCACATTCGGAGATATCTGACGTAGATATCGGCGGGCACGTAGACTCCCGCCAGGTGACCGATGTGAACAGGTCCGTTCGCGTAAGGCAGAGCGGAGGTGACAAGATAACGTTTGTACTCTTTCATTTTCTCTGTGATTTATAGGATTTTGATTATGAATTCAAATATGTACTCGCCGTAGGGCAGCATATACTGCTCCAGAGGCAGGGCGCCCCAGGAGGTGACGCAGCCGAGGCCCATCTGCCTGAGGTCGAAGCTGACGTAGGTGTCCTCGCGGGGAACGAGTTCGGACGGGTGACGGACGTATGTCGGGGATGCCAGGTCCAGGTCCTCCGTCGAATAGTTCAGGGAAGTGGCCGTAAAGGGCACCGAGGCAGATATCTCCAGACCCCGGCCTATGCGGTCCACCACTTTCCAGTATCTCAGGCCGGTGCGGGCACCGCTCTCCTGAGGACGGACATAGTCGTACTGGTAGAGGTCCTCCACGTCGGCGCTGTAGAGTCCTATCATGGCGGAGCGGTTGCGGTCAGCGTAGTTCTCGTGAGGACCGTAGCCGTAATACCTCACGCGGTCGAAGCGGCCGGGCATGGCCATGGTCATGCCGAAGCGCAGCAGAGGATTGACCTCCTGGTCCTTTCCGGGTATCATGTGTTCAGTGACGGCTATCTCGCCTTCGGAGTTGAGCAGGTAGGACATCTTCAGGACTGCCCCCACCTTCTCCATACTGTACTCTGCCTCGACGGAGACTCCGCGGTCTGTCCGGGAAGCCTTGATTTCCTTGAGTTTCAGGCCTGGATCACGCCATACTCCGCTGCGGTAATGGAGTCCGGCCCCGTCATCGTTGTCCGTGACTGCACGGTAGAAGTTGGGGCGCAGGGGCTCGCTCAGCAGGTCCACTCCGGTGGAGGAAGGCTGTGTGGTGCGGGCCGAAGGCTGATAGTCGGGGATGAAATTGCCGCCGGTATAGGTCAGGTCCGAGGCATGCTGATGGCCGGTAGTGACCAGTCTCTCCAGCCAGCCGTCGCTCTTGCTGAACTCAGCCCGCCAGCCGTTGCCCTCTATATAATAAAGGTAGGCGTCCTCATACAGCACGGGAGCCGCAGCCTTGGTAAAATTGCGGTCAATACGCTCCTTGTAAGCCGCAGCCGCATCGTACTCGCGTACCGCGATCTGGTCGTAGGCCAGCACTGTGCCGGCATCGAGCAGACCCTGGGCCGACTTGAGGCTGTAGCGCACGTTGATCATAAGGTCAGAGGCATCCCCGCAGGCGGCAATCTGCTCCGCTACGGGCAGGGTGACTGTCTCTGTAGCCTGAGGTGCCACACGCAGGTCGTCCACGACTCCTGAGGCCACGATACGGCCGTCAGCCATCAGTTCCCAGGAGAGAAGATAGCCGGAGAGGCCGGTGAAGAAATTCTCGTTGTAGATCTGTATCCTTCCCGACGCGGGGTCCTCGGATGTGGTGAGGATCGAGCGGTACTCGTGACCCACCTCATAGGCTGTGGGATGGAGGGTACGGTCGGAGGCGATGAAGCCGTTGTTGTTGAAGTTGTCGTCGGAGGCGTCGTACTTGTTGTAGCTGCCGCCGTAGGTGGCCGTGGAGCGGCCGTCCGGCTCAAACCGTATGATCGACTGGTCCACGAAGTCCCAGATGAAACCGCCCTGGTACTTGGGATACTTGCGGACGAGGTCCATGTACTCGCCGAAACCGCCCATGGAGTTGCCCATGGAGTGGGCGTACTCGCACTGGATCAGAGGCTTGGAAGGATCAGTAGCCAGATACTTCTCGCAGTTGTCGTAGTTATAGTACATCGGGCAGTAGATATCGGTATAGCGGGTCTTCTCGAAATCCTTGCGGTTGATGGCCTGCTCATAGTGCACGGGACGCGAGGGGTCGTAGGCCTTGACCCACTCGTAGCAGGCTATGAAGTTGTCCCCGAAGCCGGCCTCGTTGCCCAGACTCCAGATAATGATGCTGGGATGGTTGAAATCCCTCCGCACCATCCTCTGATTCCTCTCGAGATGGGCCTGAGCATAGGAAGGATTCTTCGCCAGAGTCTTCTCACCATAGCCCATGCCGTGGGACTCTATATTGGCCTCGTCTATCACATAGAGGCCATAACGGTCGCAGAGATCGTACCAGCGAGGGTCGTTGGGATAGTGGCATGTGCGCACCGCGTTGATATTGAGACTCTTCATTATCTGTATATCACGGATCATCTCCTCCTCAGTCACGAGATAGCCTCCTTTAGGACTCATCTCATGACGGTTGGTACCTTTTATAAGTATAGGCTGACCATTGACCAGGAGCTGACCGTCGCGGATCTCCACCTTGCGGAAACCCACATTGACAGAAGCCTTCTCCGTCACTCCCCTGGAACCGGTCACCACCGCATCCAGACGGTAGAGAGCGGGAGTCTCGGCCGTCCATTTTGCAGGCGAACGGAGACTGGCCGTAGCCTTGAAGGCTCCGTCAGAGGAAATATTGGCTACTGCCGTCCAGACAGCCCTGCCCTCGGGAGATGTAAGGGTAAGTCCCACATTCTGCACACCTTCCGTCACCTGACCTTTGATTGACAAGGTACCGTTCTTATAGGACCCGTCGAGGTCAGGAGTAGCCTCAATGGTCAGGAG
Organism: Alistipes sp. CAG:831; assembly: GCA_000432775.1. Taxonomy (GTDB): domain Bacteria; phylum Bacteroidota; class Bacteroidia; order Bacteroidales; family UBA932; genus Coprenecus. The sequence continues at coordinate 50,525 of HF990416.1, read as the reverse complement.
ACGCTCCGGATTACGGGCATAGAGATAGCTCTCACGGGCTACTCCACTGAGTCTCCAGAAGTCCTGGTCCTCGAGATAAGTACCGTCGCACCAGCGGAATACCTGAAAAGCAAACAGGTTTTTCTCTCCGGGCTTAATATACCGTGTGATGTCGAAGACCGCCTCCATCTTGCTGTCCTCGCTGTATCCCACGTACTGTCCGTTGACGTAGAGGGTGATGTTGGATGTCACCGAGCCGAAATGCGCGAAGACATCCTGTCCCTTCCAGTCAGCGGGAATCTCGATCCAGCGGCGGTAGGTCCCCACGTGATTCTGCTGCTCGGGTATCTGCGGAGGACGGCTCTCGAAGAAATTGCGCCATACATAGCAGTTGTTGACATAGACCGGATCTCCGTAACCATTCAGTTCCCACATACCGGGCACCGGGATAGTTCCCCAATCCTTGTCATCGTAATCAGTGCGGTAATAGTCCTCGGGGCGGTCCCAGGCATTCTCCACCCAGTCGAACTTCCACTGCCCGTGGAGAGACACTGTCGGGAGATTCTCTATATCGAGGGTCGCATGCATCGGTGCACGGTTCACCTCATTGACTCGGGGATTGCCCCAGACCGAATCCGCCGGCAGGGTTCTGTTTTCCCCATAAGGCTGAGCTGCTGCTGTCAGGTATACAGATGCCGACAAGACTGCTGAAAGGATGAATCTTCTCATTTTATATAAAATTTCAGATGATTTGCAATAACCCGCGAAGTTACTATATTTGCGCGATTTTTTCAAAAGAGAGTTTATGCAAAATATCACCATCGGAAGAAGGAGCGCGGTGAGAGAGTGGTTGCCGCTGCTGGCTCTGACCTTTTCCACATTCATTTTCAACACATCCGAATTCATCCCGATCGGACTGCTGAGCGACATAGCGGCCGATTTCGCCATAACAGAGTCCCGCGCCGGGCTCATGATTACCATCTACGCCTGGGTCGTGGCGCTCACCTCCCTGCCGCTGATGCTCCTCGTCTCCGGTGTGGAGTCCAAGCGGCTGATGTGCGGGATAGTAACACTTTTCGCTGTCAGCCACATCATATCGGCACTGTCCACCGGATACTGGATGCTGATGGCCTCGCGTATCGGAGTGGCCTGCGCACACGCCATATTCTGGTCGATAGTGACTCCCCTGGCCGTCAAGATTGCGCCTGAAGGCCGTAAGGCCGCCGCGCTGAGCATGATTGTCGCCGGCTCGTCGATAGCCATGATCGTAGGTCTGCCCATGGGACGCGCAATCGGCATCGCGACCGGATGGAGAAATACCTTCCTTATCATCGGCCTCATCTCCTTTGCCGTGCTGCTATTCCTGAATTTCGTGCTGCCACGGACTGAAAGCGAGAAGGCATTCTCGTTCAAACAGCTGCCTGAGCTCCTCAGGATACCGGCCCTGCCTCCCCTCTATCTGGTGACAGTACTTCTGGTAACAGCCCATTTCACGGCTTACAGCTACATAGAACCGTTCATGGCCCAGACCGCAGGGCTGAAGGAAGGAACCATCACCTTGCTTCTCACACTCTTCGGCATAATGGGGCTCGTGGGCAGCGTCATCTTCTCCCGGTACTATGAGCGCCACCGCATCCTGCTAATGCGCCTGGCCGTCATTGGAGTGTGCGCCGGACTGTTCCTTCTCCGCCCCGCCGCGTGGTCAGTACAGAGCGTCATTGCACTGCTCGCCCTCTGGGGCCTCTCCTACACCTTCTTCGGGATGGTCTTCCAGTCCGAAGTTATCCGCAACGTACCGAAAGGGACATCGGTGGCAATGTCGATTTACTCCGGCATATTCAATGTCGGCATCGGCGGTGGTGCCCTCATCGGCGGCATGGTATGCTCAGGCATCAGCGTAGGTGCTGTCGGCTATATCGGAGGAATCATCAGCATCGCCGCCTGCCTGGCCTGTATGCTTTATCTTCAGCCCCGCCTCAAAAAATAATTTGCGATATACAAAAAAAGCACTATCTTTGCAGTCCCTTTGAAAAAAGGAAGTGTCTGCCCGGATGGTGAAATTGGTAGACACGCTAGTTTCAGGGACTAGTGGCCGCAAGGCTGTGCAGGTTCGAGTCCTGTTCCGGGCACAAAAAAAGTGAGAATCGAAAGATTCTCACTTTTTTTGTGCCCAGGCGGGCGTCTTCCATGACCCAACCCCCGGCCCCTTCCCAGGAAGGGGAGATTGTCGCGAGGCTCCGGATAGTTTCCGAAAACAGGGGGATAGGGGTAGGCCTCCTGATTGCCGGCTGTGCGGGCGGGGCAATCAGGTGCGTGAAACTTTCTGTGGCAGGGCGATTACTTGTAGGTGAGGGCCAGCAGGGTGATGTCATCGGACTGGGGGGCTCCGTCGGTGAAGGCGGAAAGGGATGTGTCTATGCCTGACAGCAGGAGGTCCGGTGCGGTGGGCCTGGAAGGGTTGGTCGAGACGGTCTTGGTCTGGCCGGAAGGTGTGGCGGCATCGGCAGTATTCGCGGCATCGGCAGCAGCTGTGTTATCAGCATCGGCGGCATGGGAACTTTCGGGAGTCTGTATGCCGGGTGTCAGTGTTCCGGAGATCTGCGTGCAGAGCTCCAGCAGCCTGGCGGTTCCGAAGAGCTCTTCGCTGCGGCTCATGGCTTCGGTGACTCCGTCGGTGTAGAGCAGCAGGCTGTCTCCAGGGGTCAGGACGGTCTCTTTCTCGCAGTAGGGGACGTCGGGGACGGCTCCGAGGGCGATGTCTCCGGTGGGCTCGAGCAGGGAGGCCTTTCCGTCGCGGTGGATGAGAACGGGAGGGTTGTGGCCGGCGTTGGAGTATTTGATATGGCCGGTGCTCAGGTCGAGGATACCGTAGAATACGGTGACGAACATGTCCTCTACGCTGTCTTTGCTGAGGATGTTATTGGTCTGACGGAGGCAGTCGGCGCACGACGGGCAGGATAGGGCTATGGTGCGCAGGATGGTCCGGCTGATGGCCATGAAGATGGCGGCGGGGACTCCCTTGCCCGAGACGTCGCCGATGACTATGCCGAGGCGGGTGTCGTCGATCTTGAAATAGTCGTAGAAATCGCCCCCGACATATTTTGCGGCTTTCATGCTGGTGGCCAGGTCGAACCGGCGGCGTACCTCTTCTGGGAAGGCCGGCAGTTCCTTGGGCAGGATGGTCTCCTGGATCTCCTGGGCCACGTGCAGGTCATTCTGTATCGAGGCCAGCTGGGAATGCTCCTCCTGGGCCTTCTTGACGAAGGCTATCTGTTCGGCGGCTTTCTCGATGGTGCGTTCCAGGTCGTTCAGGTCTATGGGCTTGGTGGTGAAGTCGAAGGCACCCTGGTTCATGGCACTGCGGATGTTGTCCATGTCGCCGTAGGCGGAGACCATGATGCACTTGAGGGCCGGGTTGCGCATCTCGTTGATCTTCGAGAGCAGGGTCAGTCCGTCCATTTCGGGCATGTTGATGTCGCTCAGGATGATGTCGAAGTCAGGGTGCTCCAGGAGCATCCTGAGGGCCTCGACCCCGTTGTGGGCGAAGGAAAATTCGTACTCGCCCTTTTTTATTTTGCGGCGGAAATACTGTGTGAGCAGGATTTCCAAATCTACCTCGTCGTCTACGCTTAGTATTTTGAGTGCCATATTGTCGGATTTCTATTTTTTAAGATTGAGTGGAATGGTGATGATGAAACGGCTGTACTGTCCGGGCTCGGACTCGACTTCTATCTTCCCGCGGTGCTTCTGCTCGATGATGGACTTGGTGATAGACAGACCCAGTCCTGTGCCCTCTCCCACAGGCTTGGTGGTGAAGAAGGGGGTGAACAGATGCCTGCGGATATCCTTTGGGATGCCGGTGCCGTTGTCCTCGATGACCAGACGGGCGTTGTCCCCGTCCCTGCGCAGGGATATGCTTATCGTCGGACTGTAGCCGCAGTCAGTGGCTCCGCGCGACTTGGCGAATACGGCATAGCAGGCGTTGTTCATGATGTTGAGCACGGCCCGGCTGAAGTCCTGGGGTATGACATTGACCTGTGGGAGGGTCTCGTCGTAATCCTCCTCGAAGGTGACGTTGAAGTTCTTGTGGTTGGCCCGCATGGCGTGGTAGGAGAGGGCGACGTACTCCTTGGTCAGGCGGCAGAGGTCGGTCGGCAGGTATTCGTCTTCCTTGCCGCGGGAGTATAGCAGGATGTTGCGGATGATGCTGGAGGCCCGCTCGCCGTTCTCCCCGATGCGCGTGATATTGCTCTTGAGGTCGGAGATGATTTCTCCCAGTTCCTCGCGGTCGTCCTCAGAAAGGCTGCCGGAGACTTCGGAGACTATGTCCTCGAGGTCCTCCATCAGCTTGGAGGACATCTTGCTGAAGTTGATTACAAAGTTCAGCGGGTTCTGTATCTCGTGGGCAATGCCGGCAGTGAGCATGCCAAGCGACGCCAGTTTCTCCTGTTTGGTCACCTGCTCCCGCAGCCGGGCCAGTTCCTGGTATGAGTCCTCATTCATCGGATGTAGTGTCTTGATGGTTGGGAATGGTGATGCGGAATTCTGTGTATTCGCCCTGACGGCTTTCCACGTCGATGGTTCCCTTGTGGTTGAGAATCATCTCGCGGCACAGATAGAGACCGGTTCCGGCGGCCTCTGAGGTAGGCTTGGTGGTGAAGAACGGCTCGAAGATGCGGGACTTGATGGTGTCCTCGATGCCTATGCCGTTGTCCCTTACGGATATCTCGGTATGCTCTCCGGGCAGAGGTATGACGCGGATTATGATCTCGGGGGAGAAATTCTGCTTCTGGAGCTTCTTGATGACAGCGTAGATGCTGTTGCTTATGAGGTGGTGCAGTACCTTGTTCATCTCGTCGATGCTGATTTCGGCCGGTACGGGGGTGACAGGCAGGTTGAGGCGCAGGTCTATCCCGTTGAGCTCTATCTGCTGGGCGAAATGCTTGCGGGCCAGATCCACGTTCACGCGGCACACGGTCCGGATATCGGTGAGGGTTATGTTGCTGTGGCGGGTCTTGATGAGTTCCTCCATGGCCTTGACTATACGGACCGTGTTGCAGCCGTGGTCATTGATCTTGCCGAGATTGGTGTCTATGATGGCCAGGGTCTCGGAGATGTCCTCATACTTGTCGGCGGGGATGCTGTCCCGGACGGATTCGATCTCCCCGCGCAGTTCCTGCATGGTGCTGAGTGTGAGGCCTGAGAAGTTGTTGATGTAGTTGACCGGGTTGAGAATACGGTCGACCAGACCGGAGGTGAGGTTGCCGACAGTGGCCATCTTCTCCTTGCGTACCAGCTCGTCCTGGGCCTTTGCCAGGGCATCGAGGGCGTCGGACAATTCCTTGGACTCCTGTACCACCTTGTCCCTTTCCTGGCGGAGGTCCGTGGTGCGCTCTTCCACCATTTTGGCCAGTATCTCTTTCTGGTTGAGTTCCTTCTTCATCCTGCGGCGGATGATGTACAGTGTCAGCTGGGCCACCAGCAGGAGTGCGACAGCCCAGCTTATATCGTAGTACAGCAGGACTATCAGCCCTACCCATACGACCACGATGACCTTGTCGAAAATCTGAATTCTGGTCTTCAGGGCGGATATGTTCTTGACGTTGTAATCGGGCATGACGTGAAAAAATGCAAAATCAAACAAAAGTAGACAGAATATTTCAAAAATCCATATTTTTGTAACCTATGATAGACAGAGCCACCGTTGAAAAGATATTGGACGCGACCGAGATAGTAGACGTCATCAGCGATTTCGTCACTCTCAGGAGGCGCGGAGCCAACTATATCGCCTGCTGCCCCTTCCACAACGAGAAGACCCCCTCGTTCTCGGTATCTCCGAGCAAGGGTATATTCAAATGTTTCGGATGCGGCAAGGCGGGCAGTGCCGTGACCTTCGTCATGGAACACGAGCAGATGACTTATCCGGAGGCTCTCAAGTACCTTGCCCGCAAATACGGGATAGAGGTGCACGAGCAGGAGGAGAGCGCCGAGGATACGGCAGACCGCCTCAAGCGGGAGTCGATGATTGCCGTTTCCGAGTTTGCCTCCAAGTTCTATGCGGACGCCCTGTTCAACACTGCCGAGGGGCATTCCGTGGGATTGTCCTACTTCAGGCAGAAGAGGGGATTCTCCGATGAGACGATCCGCAAGTTCGGGCTGGGGTGGTCCCCGTCCGGAAGGACCTTCGCCGGAGAGCCGGCCGCCGCGACATTGCCCCGGACTGCCCTGCAGAACGGGTATAAGGCTGAGTACCTGCTTTCCACCGGCCTCTGCTACGAGCATGGGGGAGAGCTGGTCGACAAGTTCCGGGAGAGGGTCATTTTCCCGATACATTCCCTCAGCGGACGGGTGATAGCCTTCGGAGGCAGGACCCTGAGGGAGGACAAGACGGTGGCCAAGTACCTCAATTCGCCCGAGAGTGACATCTACCACAAGAGCCGTTCCCTCTACGGTATCTATTTCGCCAAATCGGCCATCGCCCGCGAGCAGAAATGCTATCTGGTCGAGGGATACACCGACGTCATCTCCATGCATCAGGCTGGGATAGAGAATGTCACGGCATCATCCGGCACGTCCCTGACAACAGACCAGATCCGGCTGATCAAGCGCTTCACGAACAATGTCACCGTTCTCTACGACGGGGACGCGGCCGGCATCAAGGCCTCCCTCCGCGGTATCAACATGCTGCTGGAGGAGGGGATGATCATCAAGGTGGTCCTGCTGCCGGACGGGGAGGATCCCGACTCCTTCGCCCGCTCCCACACGAGGCAGGAGATTCTGGACTTCCTGTCGGAGCACGAGACCGATTTCATAGAGTTCAAATACGACCTGCTCTCCTCCACCATCGAACGCGATCCCATCCGGAAGGCGGAGCTGATCAGGGACATCATAGATACCATAGCGGTCATTCCGGACCAGATAGCGCGGTCGGTCTATATCGAGCAGTGCGCCCAGCGGCTGGGGATGAAGGAGGACGTGCTCTTCGCGGAGGTGGCGAGGGTGCGGCGCAAGCGGATAGAGTCCGGGCAGTTCGAGCAGCGGCGGAGGGAAGAGGCGGCGGCCCGGCGTGCGGCGGCGGAGGATGCGGTGCGGGCTGCGGACGGGGAGGATATCGGCAGTGACTACAGCGGTCAGGGTGTCTACGGTGGCCAGGAGTATGGCGCGGTCCGGGGCAATGCGGCAGCTGTAAGTCCGTCTCTTGCAGAGGCAGCCATGAGTCCTGTTCCTATGCTGGATCCTGTAGAAAGGGAACTGGTATACTATCTGCTTAAATTCGGGGAGTACAGTCTGACATTTGACGAGAACAGGACCTACGGAGCAGAGGCTCCGGTACTGCGCATCACAGTTGCGGAGTATATCTCAGCCCATTTGCAGGACGATGGCCTGACACTTCAGAATCCATTGTACCGCAAGATATTCCAGATGTATTTCGATCTGCGGGGCCAGCTCCTCGAGGAGGACTCATCCGAGGCCGGCCGGGATCCGGAAGTGCTGCAGGACCGGATACTCAGACGGTTCGTCAACTGCCAGGACCCTCAGGTGTCCGTAGCCGTGGTGGACATCACCGAGGCCAAGTACGTGCTCAACGTCAAGGAGTACCTCAAGTCCCAGATACCGGAACGCAATACCATTGACAAGAACGTGCCTAAGGCTGTGGTGGTCTATCAGCTCAAGAGCCTGGAATATCAGTATTCGCAGCTGATGGCTCAGCTCGGACGGATGCAGGGCGGAACGGCAGGCGGCGGACAGAATCCGGGCATGGCAGCTCCTGATGCCGGGCAGGATGCGGTGTCTGCGGAAGAGTCAGAACCGCAGCAAATTATGCAACGCCTCAAAACGCTGCTGCAGGTTAAAAACCTGTTGGTAAAGGAACTCAACCGCGTCTCGTAGCCCTGAAACGGTGCGGCAAGATGGAGGAATTAAAGCGAAATTAAAAACCGATACAATGAAAAAATATGTTCTGGTAAGTATTGTCCCTCTGCTGGCTCTGTTGGTGACGGCGTGCGGGGAACGTCAGATGATTGGTAAAGATCTGGCGGCCAAGGCGGCTGCGATAGGAAACGGGCTTGATATAGAGAGGGTGCTGGAAGGCTGTGCTGACCGGCAGGAGCGGGAGGCCATAGAATTCCTCTATGCGTATATGCCGGTGGGGGATATAGCCGACTACAGTCCCCAGTTGTATCTGGACGGGGTTAGGACGGTGCTGAGGGCCAGGGAGGAAATGCCGTGGGGAAAGGATGTGCCCGAGGAACTGTTCCGGCATTTCGTCCTGCCGATGCGGGTCAATAACGAGACCCTGGACGGGTTCCGCACGGAGTGCTATGCGGATCTGAGCAGCCGGGTGCGCGGCCTGTCCATGCACGATGCCGTCCTGGAAGTCAACCACTGGTGCCACGAGCGGGTGACTTACACTCCCTCGGATGCCCGTACCTCATCCCCGCTTGCATCCATAAAGACCGGGTATGGGCGTTGCGGAGAAGAGTCGGTGCTTTTGGTGGCTGCCCTGCGTACTGTGGGTATCCCTGCCCGGCAGGTCTACACCCCGCGCTGGGCCCATACCGATGACAACCATGCCTGGGTCGAGGCCTGGGTGGACGGTCATTGGCACTACCTCGGAGCCTGCGAGCCGGAGCCCGAGCTGGACGTGGCCTGGTTCAGCTCCACGGCCCTGCGCGGAGTGATGATGCACACCAATGTGTTCGGACGCTATGACGGTCCGGAGGATGTCATCTCCCGGACCGACTGCTATACTGAGATAAACGTGACCTCCAACTATGCGCCGGTGGAGAGGGTTTCGGTGACGGTGACCGATGCCGCCGGAGTGCCGGTGGAGGGGGCGAAGGTCGAGTACAGGATTTACAATTATTCCGAGTTCTATACGGCCGTGACCGATGTCACCGGTCGCAACGGATTGTCCCATGCGACATTCGGCCGTGGAGATATCCTCGTATGGGCCTCTTCCGGAGGCCGTTTCGGCTATGGAAGACTCGCTCTTTCAGAAGGAGTGACCTCCCTTACATTGGCCCTGGACAAGGACAGCACCTGGAGAGGGTATGAGGAACTGGACATAGTGCCGCCCGCCGAGGGCAAGGCCGTGGTGGAGCTGACAGCGGAGCAGGTGGAGGCCAATGCCGTCCGTCTCGCCCGGGAGGATTCGCTCCGCGGAGCCTATATCGCCACATTCGACACTTCAGACCCTTATCTGGCGAAGGCCCGGGGCAACTGGAAGGAGATAGCCGCCTACCTGGAGGCTTCAGCCGGATATGGCAGCGATGCATTGCACATGCTGGACCTGCTCAGCGAGAAGGATCTGCGCGATACTCCAGAGGGGGTGCTGACGGACCATATCTCGCATTTTGCCTATAGCGGTACTGACCCAGTACTGAGGGACTATGTGCTTAATCCCCGGGTGGGGCTGGAGCTGCTGTCGCCCTACCGCAGCGTCTTCCTCAAGGCTGCCTCGGAAGGGGTATTCGGACCTTTTGAGTCTGGCGCCGTGAGCGTTGATGCGCTGATTGACTATGCTTCGGGAATCCGGGTGTGCGACCGGTACAATCCTCTGGTGATCCCGGTGACTCCAGTCGGGGTCTTCCGCCTCGGGGCTGCTGACAGTTATTCGCGGGATGTGTTCTTCGTGGCTCTGTGCCGTACTTTCGGAATTCCGGCGCGGCTGGAAGAGATCAGCGGCAAGGTGCAGTATCACGACGGAGATGGCTGGGTGGACGTGGACCTGGACGGCGGCTCGGCTGCGGCTGTGTCGGGTCAGGGCACTCTCTCGCTGGACTATGCCGGACAGGAATATATCGATGACCCTAAGTATGAGACACATTTTACTATCGCGCGTATTGACGGCGGCTCTCCCGTGACGCTCAATTTCACTGACCACGAAGGCCGTGAAGGCTCCATGACCTGGAAAGGCATCTTCGGCGGCGGCCCTGTGTCCCTTGACTGCGGGCAGTACATGCTGGTTTCCGGTACGAGGATGGCCAGTGGCAAGGTGCTGGCTACCATGACGTTCTTTGATGTGACGGCAGGGGAGAACACCGATGTGACGCTGGTGATGCGGGAGGATCCTTCGGACCTGCAGGTGATTGGCAGCATGAATGCAGAGGCGGTGTACGGGGCTGTACAGCCGGACTGCACGCTGCAGGAGTCGACCATTCTCAATACTACGGGCCGCGGATTCTTCGTGCTCGGATTCATGCAGGCAAGGCACGAGCCGAGCAACCATGCTGTGCGCGGGGTGTTTGCAGACGTACCTGACTGTCCCGTAATCCTGATGTACGGCAGTGAGAGGGCGTACCGCCAGTATCTCTCGGACGGATTTCCGGAGGCTCCTGCAGGAGTGCATATCGGAGTGGACTATGACTGGAAGATACTTGATGCGGTGTGCAGCGAGCTGAAACTGCCGGTCCGCGATGTGGAGTACCCGGTATTCATAATAGCGGACACCTTCGGACGCATCGTCTACATCTCGCAGGGGTACAACATCGGCACGGCCGAGCAGATCGCAAGGCTGGTCAAGGGTATATAGCTACTGGTTCTTTCCGTCTATGCCGTAGACTGCGGTGACGGGGACGGTCATCAGGATGACGTCGGGGTCTATCTGGCGGGCGGTTTTGACTATCTCGCCGGAGTAGCCTTTGCGGCTGACTACCATGAGCATCTTCCGGCTGCCCTCGGTGGACCACTGTACGGACTTGACGGAGCGGCTGCCCTCGATGCTGAGGCTCTGGAGACGGGCGGCTATCTCATCGTTGTGCTCGGAGAGGATGAGGGTCTGGACGGACTGCTGCGAGCCGGTCAGGAACATGTCCACGGCGTAGGAGAAGGCGATGATCTCTACGAATCCGTAGACGACGTCGGCCAGGGTCTTGTCGTTGACCAGCAGAATCGACATGACTATGAGAGAATCGCACACGAGATAGATACGTCCGGGCGAAATGTTCTTATATTTGTTGATAGAAAGTGCGATAATGTCGGTGCCGCCGGTGCTGCCGCCCTGGGTGATGATGATGGCGATGCCGATACCGCTCATGGCTCCTCCGATGAGGGCGTTGATGAGGTTGTCGGTGATGCCGGCGGAGATACTGGTCAGGCCCGGTATCATGGGCATGAACTGGAAGAATACGAAGCTCATGGCCACACAGTATATGGTCTTGATGCCGAATCCTTTGCCGAGGATGATGAAGCCGGCTACGAGGAGCAGGATGTCTATCGCGAACTTGGCGTAGGATACGGGTATGCTGTCGATGCCGTAATGGATTACCGAGGCAAGGCCCGCGATGCCGCCGCCGGTGATCTCGTGGGGGTTGAGGAATGCGGTCCAGCCGAAGACGAAGACGGCCAGTCCGAGGGTCATGATAGCGTATTCTTTCAGGTATTTTAGAAACATATCGTTGGATTTTAGGCTGCGAAGATAAGAAATTATAAGTAGAAAGTGACAAATAACTTACAATATGAAGAGCGTCTG
>HF990416.1:34096-39050 GCA_000432775.1 Alistipes sp. CAG:831 | reverse complement strand
GAGCGTCTGGGCACTGCGCCCATGACCCCGCTGGTCTTCCGCATGGCCGTCCCGGCTGTAGTGGCCCAGCTCGTCAACCTGCTCTACAATCTCGTGGACCGTATCTACATCGGCCACATCTACGGCATAGGCACGGATGCCCTGGCCGGAATCGGTGTGACCGGCTCGGTGATTATCCTCATATCGGCTTTTGCCTCTATAGTCAACGGAGGGGCGGCACCTCTGGCCTCCATAGCCCTCGGGCGCGGTGACAGATCCCTCGCAGGCCGCTATCTCGGCAACGGGCTGGTCCTCCTGCTGTGCTTTTCCGTGATCTGTACCCTGCCGGTCTACATCTTCATGGAGCCTATACTCTATGCCGTAGGTGCCTCTGACGTCACTATAGGCTATGCCTCCGACTACCTCTCGGTCTATCTGCTCGGAACTGTCTTCGTGCAGATATCCCTCGGGCTGAACACTTTTATCTATACGCAGGGCCGGCCAGGGATAGCCATGACATCGGTCATAATAGGCGCGGCGATGAACATCGCTCTGGACCCTGTCTTCATCTTCGTGCTGAGAATGGGCGTCAAGGGGGCGGCCATAGCCACGGTAATCTCCCAGGCATGCAGCGCCGCATGGGTATTGTCCTTCCTTTGCTCCCGCCGCAGGGCTTCCCTGCACATCGAGTGGAAGGCCATGCGGGTGGACTGGAAGGTCATAGGCACCACTCTCGCCCTCGGGGTGTCGCCTTTCGTGATGGCCAGCACCGAGAGCATCGTCGGTTTCGTGCTCAACGGCACTCTCAAGCACTACGGGGACATCTATGTCAGTGCCCTGGCCATCATGCAGAGCGCGATGATGCTCGTCAGTGTGCCATTGGCCGGCTTCGCCCAGGGGTTTATCCCCATTGCCAGCTACAACTACGGCCGTGGCGACGCGCCCAGAGTCCGCTCATGCCTCCGGGTGGTGGTCATCACCATGTTTTCCTTCAACCTCATAGTCGTCTTGCTGATGATCCTCTTCCCTTCCGTTGTGGCCTCTATATTCAGTGACGACCCCGAACTTATCTCCGTCGTTTCAGGAGCCATGCCCCTTTTCCTGGCCGGCATGACCATCTTCGGCCTGCAACGGGCCTTCCAGAACATGTTCGTAGCCCTGGGCCAGGCCCGTCTGTCGATATTCATTGCCCTGCTGCGCAAGATAATCCTCCTCGTGCCGCTGGCCCTGACCCTTCCCCGTCTTATGGGTGTGAGAGGAGTCTTTGCCGCCGAGGCCATATCCGACGCTACTGCTGCAGTCTGCTGTACCGTCCTGTTCCTCATCATGTTCCCGAGGATCCTGAGAAAAAACTGCAGCCGGCCTTAAAATTTTTGTAACATTTTTCCCGGTTCCGGCGTCATAAGTTCAGAAGTTTTTAAAAAGAGAAAAGTTATGAAACGAGTTTTTACTCCCATTTTCCTAAGCCTGCTGCTTCTGTCAGCGGCCGTACTGCCCGCAGGGGCACAGAACGTCGAGAGTCTTTATGAGCGTTATGCCGGAAAGCCCGGGGCTGAGTCCGTCTCCGTGGGCCAGTTCTGGATCAATCTCGCCAAACTGGTCGTCGCCTTTGGTCAGGAAGAGACGGAAATGTCCGATGACGAGACCGAAGTGGCGCTCAAGACCCTCTCGCATATCAGCGCGGTGCGGGTGGCCGACCTGAGCGGTTGCAGCGAGAAAGTGCTGGCGCAGTTCGCCGAGGATGTGGAAAAATGTGAACTGGGTGGCTATGTGCTTCTGACAGAGGTGCATGATGACGGGGATGACGCCAGGGTGCTGGTGCGCAAGGAAGGGGATCTCATCACTGAGATGGTGGTGATCTCTGCTGGAGTGGACCCGGCTATTATCCAGATCGAGGGAAAAATAACAGAGGAGGAGGCTGCCAAGTACATTGCATCTTCTCTTGAATAGGACCCTTCGCAGAGTGTATTCAGCCTAAAACCCAGCCCGTGAACGCCGAAGAATTCAAATCCGCCTTTCTCCCCCTCGGTCCCATGCTCTACCGTATCGCCTACCGCATGCTCGGAGCGGAGGAGGACGCCCGGGACGCAGTGCAGGAGCTCTATGTGAAGCTCTGCCGCGAGGGCGACCGGGCCCTTCGGAGTGCCAATCCCCAGGGCTACTGCGTGCGGATGATGCAGAATGTCTGTGCGGACATCCTGCGGCGGGGCGGGCGCAATGTCCTCCGGATGGCGGCGGACGTGACGGAGGTGAGGGGAGGCCCGGCGGTCGAGGCGGCGGATGCTCCGGTCGAGGGCCGGGAGGAGGCGGCAATGGTGCGGAAGGCCCTGGCCGCATTGCCCCGGAAACTGCGGGAGGTGGTGGTCCTGAGGGACCTCGAGCAGATGGAAATGAACGAGATAGAGGCCCTTACGGGCATGAGCCAGGGCAATATCCGGGTCACGCTCTCCCGCGGCAGAAAGATGTTGAAAGAAAAAATAGCGAAATTTATAAACAGGTAAAAATTTAAAAAATGGGCAGGAATTTAAAAACATCCGAACCGGAGGAAATCCTCCGCAAAGGGCTCTCGCAGATGCGGGTAGCCGATGAGGACATCCCCGTTCCCGAGGACCTCTCCCGGATGATCGGGCGGACGGTGGACCGGGAGCTCAGTCGCCGCCGCGGGAGGATGAGGCTCGTCGCTTCCATTTCGTCGGTTGCCGCCGCTGCTGCCATTGCCGCCGTGGCCCTGATTGTGCCTGTACAGCCGTCTCAGCCGGAGGATACCTTTGATACTCCGGAGGAGGTATACGCGGCTGTAGTTGAGGCTTTCGGACTGATAGGACAGAATATAGGCAGGAGTATATCCTGCGCGGACAACAGTATGGGAAATGTCAGAAAGTCGACAGAGGATAATCTGAAGTCTGTCATCCAGGACGTAAGTCTGGCAAATAGTGCTAAAACAATTGAAAATAAAACAAATTCAAGGAAATGAAAAAGATAGTATCAGTCATTGTGTTACTGGCGCTGGCTGCATTTCATGGGGCAGCCTCCAGTCCAGATGGTGATGGAAAAAACAGTTTCGCCAAAATCTATGATAAATACAAGCAGGCTCCCAACGTCTCGGCTGTCTATATCTCTGAGTCACTGCTCAGTCTGGCTTCCGAACTTGACGGTTTTGTGGATTTCAGCGATGTGGATATAAACGGGACGGATATCACAACACTTATAGCTATAGGCAAACTTAAAGGCCTGTATATAGTCTCTTCTGACTGGTCGCAGCCGGCGTGTGATTTGAATGCAGATATGGAGAAATATATCAGCGGAGGCGGGAGACATTATGAAGAATTACTCAGGGTAAGCCAGTCAAATGAAAATGTCGTTTTTTATTATTGGTCTCCTGACGGGGTGAATGTCGGTGAGTTTCTGATGATAAGCAAGTCGACTTATCCAAGCGGAAAGGTGAGTGTTATTTCTGTCATTGATTTTGAAGCTGAAAGTCTTAAATTGTCGGATCTTATAAAGATAACATTGGATATTGCAAAAGAAAACTAAATGATTTATGAGCATGGGTATAAGTTTCATCCGCTTGTTGGCGGCAGCAGCGGCAGTGGCTGCGTTATGTTCCTGCAGCACTCCTAAAGTGTATGATGTCCGGCTTTCCGGCGAGGGTGTGGATCTCTTTCCGGACAGTTCCCGGGTGCTGGTGTTCCATAAAGGAGCGGATATCCGTTTTGACCATCCGGTCGCTTCTGCGTATCTTGAGGAAGGCTCTTTCAATATGTCATTCAGGGACTCGGCGGTCAGACAGTATGAGCTGATGTTTTTGGAGGATATGATGGACGGTCAGTTTCAGTATTTCAACTTCTTTTCGGACAGAGCGCCGCTTCATTTCACTTTCGGCAGTAAGTTCGGGGAACTGACAGTCGATGTCAACGGCAGCAGGGATAATGAGGAACTTTATCTGTACAGGAATAAATCTACTGAAGGTTATGACCTCGCCGACAGCATGTATTATGAGATAGAAAAGTGGATAACAGCCCGTTACGGCGAGGACGACTGGCCGGAGGAGGGCTCGGAGGATTATCGGACTATGCAGGCCTTGTATGACAGAGCCGGGGCTGTGCGGGACAGTATCCGTGAGCATTCTGGTTATGAAGAGTGGGAGAGGGACAGACTGGTGTCTCACAGGACCCTCGCCGGGCTGTCGAAGATATGCAGCAGTATCAGGTTGGATGTGCAGGAGATGAAAATGGGACACCAGGATACACTGAGTTCATTTTACCTCGACCTTTTTGAGGAGTACCGCAGGCTGTATCCGGATAACGAACTGACTCTGGCGACGGATGCTCTTCTGTCGGAGCTGGAGAGAATCGCTCCGGGAAGGCCCGCCCCGGATTTCAGTGCCCCGTCGCTGGACGGACAGCGCTACCGTCTGTCGGAGCTGCTCAGGGGCAATGCCGTGACTGTCCTGGACTGCTGGGCTTCCTGGTGCGGCCCGTGCCGGAAGCATTCGCGGGAACTTATTCCCCTCTATGAGAAATACCGGGACCGCGGAATGGCCGTGGTCGGAGTGGCCCGGGAATATGACTCTCTGGACGATATGCGTGCAGCTGTGGAGAAGGACGGCTATCCGTGGATTCAGCTCTATGACCTGGACGGCGCCGAGGGCATCTGGAATCTCTACGGCCTTTCCACCGCAGGCGGAGGTATTTTCCTGTTAGACAGTGAAGGAAAAATCATAGACAAGTTTGACGATACGGCCGCCATTGCCGCATGGCTCGAGGCTAATCTCTAGGGGGATGCTTCTGTCAGAAATCAGCTGAATCTCGAAATTTTTGGTAGATTCAGCTGGTTTTCGACATTTTATTCCCTGAAAAGGTCCTCTAATGTGATTTCGTTGTTGATGATATCGGAGTATTGGTTGTGGACCAGACCGTTGGCTGTAACCATTACAATATGGACGGCCCGTTTTCCGGCTGCCGCCTCGGAGAGG
>HF990416.1:0-34069 GCA_000432775.1 Alistipes sp. CAG:831 | reverse complement strand
GAGGCGGCCGGCTTTATTAAGCAGTGTGGTCCGGTAAGCAGATGTTATGGCGTATGGTGTCTGGGAGTATTTCATCTCGCAGATGTCCAGAACGTTGTCGGCCCTGTCTATCAGCATGTCTATCTGTGCTCCAGGCTTTCCGTCCGACGGGGCGGTGTGCCAGGAATAGATAGTCGCCAGTATGCCTGAGATACCGAGGGCGGCCTTGATCTGCCTGGAGTGAGCCATGCAGAGCCGCTCGAAGGCCAGGCCGCACCAGGTGTTGTATGCCGGCCGTCCTATGGACTTCATCCAGAAGTTGTCGTCTGTAGACGGGTTGTTTTTGATGAATTGGTAATAGAACAGGGTGTAATTGTCGGTCAGTTGGTATATTGCGTCCTTGACCTTCTTGCCGATGTGGCAGTATTTTCTGATGAATCCGCAATATGACAGTTCTTCCAGCATCCTGCTGAGCTGTCCATTGTCATCAAGCTTGCCTTTCAGGGCAATCTCTCCGCGGGTCATGCCGGCTTTCCTGAGGGCAAGGACCTCGATGATTTTCAAGTACTTTTCCGGGCGTTTGAACAGGGATGCGTAGAGTTCACCGAATTCGTGTCTGAGTTCTCCGTCGGAGGAGAAAAACAGATTGTCGATGTTCTGGGCCAGACTCATGGATTTGTCTAATTTTGACCAGTAAAAAGGAATTCCTCCCATGACCATGTATGCTTCGGCAATCTGCATGCGGCTCATTGTGAGCTTTTTAGCCGCAGCGTATCCGCTGCACTCGTGAAGGGTAAACGGCTTCAGGTGCAGACGTATGGATACACGGTTGTGCAGGCCTCCGTGGTTTTTCAGTATTTTGTTGATGATCCATGAAGTGGCACTGCCGCAGACTATCAGCAGTATATCCCTGCGGGACGTGGCCCATCCGTTCCAGAAATGTTCCAGAGCAGGCAGGAATCCTGAGCGGGGCGCATCCATCCAGGGCATTTCATCGATAAAAACAACTTTTCTCCTGTCATTGGACCTCTCCAGCAAAGAAATCAGGCTGTCAAAGGCTTCCTGCCAATTGACGGGCACAGGTGAGTTTTCAGCGCCATGACGTTTCAGCGACTGATGGAACTCCTTGAGCTGTGCGCGTGTGTTCTTCTGCGATATGCCTGTGTGCGAGAATGTAAAATTGTAGTTGAACGCTTCTCTTATGAGAAAAGTTTTTCCTACTCGGCGCCGTCCGTACACTGCGATGAATTCTGAGTATCCGGATTCGTATGCCTCTTTTAATTTAGTTAATTCCTCTTTTCGTCCTATCAGCATATCAGTCAGTATTTTGTTTTATGCAAATGTAAGCAATTTCTGTCAGAAATCAGCTGAATCTTGAAAAAAAACCGAGATTCAGCTGGTTTTCGACAGATTTGCAGCTTTCTTGCAGGGGCGGTGCTGCGGGCGGAGATTTTTTCGTATATTCGCGCATTCCTGGAATGTCTATGGTAAAACGGCTGAGAAAATACCGCTTTCTGAACTGCCTTCTCGTATCCCTGTTCATAGGGTTCTACGTGAGCAATACGCTGTTTGTCCATACGCATTATTATCAGGGTTATTCCATAACCCACTCGCATCCTTACGCCAAGAATACCGACGGTCTTCCGGACCATACGCACACCGCCAATGACCTGAGGGTGATATCCGCGTTCAACGCCTCTGTCTTCTTTGCGGCGGAGACGGTGACCGTGGACGATGTCTGCCGTATTCCGGTGGCGGTGTATTCTGAAAGCGGATGCAGTGAGGCAGTGGCCGGAGTGCCGCTGCTCCATGGCCTCAGGGCCCCTCCCGTACGTTCTGTCTGAATTATTTCCCCATTCCATTCTTTCCCGGCGGGCCGCAATGTGTCCGGTCGGGTAACTACATTGTAATTATTTAGATAGAACATTCATGTACAGATATTTCATACCCGGCCTCATGCTGATGCTGACAGCATGCGCCGGCAACAGGACCACACAGGAAACCGCTGAGGTAATCCGTCGCGGCGACACTGTGATAATCAGCAACAATTCACCTATACTCAAGCAGATAGAATTTACAACCGTAGAACCTGAGACTTGGTCGGCGCAGTTCCGTACTGTGGGCGAGGTGACCCCCGTGGCGGGAAAGATAGCGGAGATCTCCGCCCCTTTCTCCGGCAGGGTGGAGGGATGCAGCGTGCGTCTCGGGCAGAGGGTGGAGGAGGGAACTCCGGTATTTGCCCTCGGCTCCTCGGATTTCTACGAGGCGGTGAGGACGTATTTTTCCGCAAAGTCCAATAATGAACTGGCGGCAAGGCGCTATGCCCGTCAGAGCGGACTCTCCCGCAACGGAGTGGGGGCGGTCCGGGAGTTGGAACAGGCCAGGAGCGAGGCCTATATCGCGGAGCGGGAGCTGGAGCAGGCTGCCGCGGTACTGCGTATTTTCAATGCTGATACGGCCTCTCTGCGGATGGGGCAGCCGCTTACGGCAGTCTCTCCGATAGCGGGCGAGGTGCTCAGCTGCGACATGACCATCGGCAGCTATGTCTCCGAGGGAGAAGGTCCGCTGGCAGTGGTGGCCGATCTCTCGAAGGTGTGGGTAAGGGCCTTTGTCAAGGAACGCTATTTCGGAGCAGTGCAGGAAGGGGACAGGGCGGAGGTCCATATACCCTCGGCTCCGGACATGATATACACGGGGCGGATACACTATGTGGGCGAGATGGTGGACCCGGACAGCCGGGCTCTGGAGGTGATAGTGGAGTGTGACAATTCTGCCCGCAGTCTCAAGCTCGGGATGTTCTGCAACGTCCTCTTCTCCGGCACTCCGCGGGAGTCCATTATCCTGCCGGCCACGGCCCTGATGCAGGAGAGCGGCAGTGACTTCGTGTACCAGCGGCTCGGGGACGGCTCCCTGCTGAGGCGCAGGGTGGTCTCCGAGACTGTCGGGGACGGCAACGTGCGTATACTCGGCGGACTGGACGGAGGCGAGACGGTCATGACCCGTGGTGGAATATACCTGAATATGTAGGCTATGGAGAAGTTTATAGACAGACTGCTCGAGCGCAGATGGCTCGTGCTGGCCGTGTTCATCCTGCTCGCGGCCCTCGGAATGTATGCCTGGAAGCATCTGGCGATAGACGCCTATCCCGATATCGCCGATGTGTCTGTGGGAGTGGCCACCCAGGTGCCCGGACTCGCCGTAGCCGAGATAGAACAGCAGATTACCGTGCCTTTGGAGAGGGAACTGAACGGAATTCCCGGTCTGAAGGTGATGCGCAGCAAGAATTTTTTCGGCATATCCAAGATAACCCTTGTCTTCGAGGACGGGGTGGACGACTACTGGGCCAGGCAGCGGGTGATGGAGCGGATCGCGGACATCGAGCTGCCCTTCGGGGCGCAGCCGGGACTCGACCCGCTGACCTCCCCGACGGGCGAGATATTCCGCTATGTGGTCACGGGAGACCGCAGCCTCAGAGAGCTGACGGACCTGAACCACTGGGTGATTATACCCCGTCTGAAACAGATTTACGGAATCGCGGACGTCTCCAATTTCGGCGGTATCACTACCCAGTATCAGATCGAGATAGACCCCGACCGGCTGACCGCCTACGGTCTCTCGCTGAGCGAGGTGACCGATGCGATAGAGGACAATAACGCCAATGCCGGAGGCAGTACCCTCATGCGCGGGGACCTGAGCTATGTGATCCGCGGGGTGGGTCTGGTCCAGGACCTGGACGATTTAGGCAACATCGTGGTCCGCAGTGACGGAGGAGCTCCCGTCTATCTCCGGGACGTCGGTACGCTCAAGTACGGCAACTTAGAGCGCAAGGGCATCATGGGCTATCTCGACGATGAGACGGACTATGAGGACGGAGTGCAGGGCATGGTCCAGCTGCTCCGTTATGAGAACCCCTCGCAGGTGCTCCGGGAGGTAAAGCGGGCGGTGCAGGACCTCAATGAGAACATCCTCCCGGAGGGAGTGCGGCTGAAGGTCTTCTACGACCGTACCGATCTGGTGGACGCCACCCTTCATACCATAGTGCATACCCTTTCCTTCGGTATCCTGCTGGTGCTGGCCATATTGATGATTTTCCTCGGCAGCCCCAGGAGCGCCCTGCTGGCGACCGTCACCATTCCCCTGTCGCTGCTTATTGCATTTATCCTCATGTGGCTGACGGACATTCCGGCCAACCTCCTTTCGCTCGGAGCCATAGACTTCGGAATCATAGTGGACGGCACCATCGTGATGATGGAGACCATCCTCAAGAAAAGGGAGGACGATCCCTCCGCGCTGCTGGACCGCAGGACGATAGCCCAGAGGGCGGCAGAGGTGGCCAAGCCTATTTTCTTCGCTACCCTTATCATCATCACCGCCTACCTGCCGCTCTTCGCATTTGACCGGGTGGAGCGCAAGCTGTTTACCCCGATGGCATTTACCCTGAGCTTCGCCCTGCTGGGCGCTCTGGCGGCGGCCCTGCTGCTCATCCCCGGACTGGCCTATTCGGTCTACCGCAAGCCGCAGAAGGTGTACCGTAACAAATGGATGGAGGCCTTGACGGTCAGGTATAAAGCTGCTACGGCCGCCATCATCGGAGCTCCCCGGAAGCTGATTGCGCCCATTGCCGCAGTGCTTGCGGCTGTCATTGGACTGTCGGTGTATGTGGGCAAGGATTTCATGCCGGAACTGGACGAGGGCAGTATCTGGATACAGGTGCAGCTGCCGGCCGGTATGTCCCTCGAGAAGTCTTCCGAGATGGCCACTGAGCTGAGGCACAGGCTGAAGGAGTTCGACGAGGTGACATACGTCATGACCCAGACAGGGCGCGATGACGAGGGCGTGTGTCCGTTCTCGTTCTCCCATATCGAGGTGATGGTAGGACTGAAACCCTATAAGGAGTGGGATAGAGGCAGGCGGAAGGCGGACCTGGTGGAGGATATGGCGGCCATGATAGAAACGATGCCCGGGTACGGGGCGGGATTCTCCCAGCCGATCATAGATATGGTGATGGACCAGATCGCCGGAGCGCACAGTGATCTGGCTGTCAAGATATACGGCGAGGACCTGGATGAGGCGAGGCGGATTGCGGAGCAGATGGCGCAGGTGATTTCCGGGGTGGAAGGTGCCGGTGATGTAAGGCTGGCCGAGGAGCCGTTTCTGCCGCAGCTGCAGATAGTGGTGGACAGGGACAGAATAGCCCAGTACGGGCTCAATGTCGCCGATGTGGCGGAACTTATCGAGGTGGCCTTGGGCGGCAAGGCTGTCTCCCAGGTCTTTGTGGGCAGCAGAGTCTACGATGTGACCTGCCGCTATACGGAGGAGTCCAGGGATACGCCGGAGAAGATAGGGGCTCTCATGCTGACATCCGCCTCCGGTGCAAAGATTCCGCTGTCGTCAGTGGCAGATGTGCGTACTACCATAGGAGCCAGCATAATCTCGCGGGAGATGAACCGGCGCGTCACGACCATACAGGTCAATCTCCGCGACCGCGACCTCTCTTCTTTCGTGGCCGAGGCTGACCGGGAGATAAGCCGCAATGTCTTCTACGACCATCGCGATTTCCATTATACCAGGGGCGGTCAGCTCGAGAACCAGAACCGCGCTTTCAGCCGTCTGGCGCTGATAGTGCCGGTGACCCTCGCCGTGATGTTCCTGCTGCTGTTTTTCTCCTTCGGCAACTTCCGGCAGGCCGGGCTGCTGATTGCTCTGCTGCCTCTGATGGTTTTCGGCGGCATGCTGGCACTGGTGGTGCGGGGGATGAGCTTCAATATCTCTTCCGCAGTGGGCTTCATTGCCCTTTTCGGCCTGGCTATTCAGAACGGGGTGATCATGCTCTCCCATATCAACATCCTGCGGAAGAAAGGGTGGCAGCTGAAGGAGGCGGTCATCGACGGGGCGGCGCACCGTCTTCGTCCCATGATGATGACAGCCACAGTGGCCATTTTCGGACTGCTGCCGGCCTCCCTGGCCACAGGCATAGGTTCTGACGTGCAGAGACCTCTTGCCACCGTGATTGTCTACGGGCTGCTCTTCGCCACTCTGGTGACTCTTTTCGTGCTGCCCGTGCTGTACTATCTGGTGGAAAAGCGCAGGCTCGGATTGTCGGAAAAGAAAAAAACGTATGCGGCACAGCGGGTCCTGCCTGTTGTTCTGTCCCTGTTGTGCTGTGCAGCGGTATTGCCGGCCCTGACTCAGGACGTGCAGGCCCAAAGCCTGTCTCCGGTAAAAATCAGTTATGACGCCTATCTTGAGGCAGTGGCTGATGGCAATCTCGAATATGCCGCCGAAAAGCTGAATGTCGATATTTCCCAGGCCGAGCTGACCGCAGCCGGTGTATTCGGGGACTTCGCCTTTTCGGCATCATATTTCAACAACAGTGACTGGAGCATGGCCATGGGCCAGGGAGCCGAGTTCGGGCTGAGCAAGAACATAACGTTCGGGGTGCGTCGGGCCAGAATGGATCTGGCTTCAGGGCAGCGGGCACTGGCTGTGGCGCTGCTGGAGGATTACCTGCGCAACCTCCGGGCTCAGGCTACAATGGTCTATCTGGAAGCCATGAGGCAGTGCGAGCTCTACCGGGTGCAGCTGGATTCCTATGACAATATCCGGCAGCTGGCAGTGAGCGACAGCCTGCGTTTCGAGGCGGGGGAGATTACGGAACTTGCCGCGCGGCAGAGCCGTCTGGAGGCGGATATCCGGCTTAATGAGATGGCGGAGGCCGAAGCCGGCCTGTACCAGGCTCTTGCGGCCCTGAGCGTACAGATGGGACGGTCTCCGCGGGATACCCTCTTTTTGCCGGATGCCTGCCTGACACCGCTCGTGCGGGATTTTGTCCTCGATTCGCTGCTTGCGGCCGCTTCTGAAGGACGGTCCGACCTGATGGTCGCAATGTGCAATGAGGAGGTGGCGGCAGCTGCCCTGAACCTCGTCCGGAAGGAGAGGGGTACGGATGTGGAACTGTCCATAGGAGCCAATGTCAACTCCCAGGTCCGGAATGAAATCGCCCCGGCCCCTGCTTTTACCGGCATTTCGGCGGGAATAGCGGTTCCTCTGAAATTCTCCAATTTCAACCGGGGAGCGCTCGATGCTGCCCGCGGCAGGCAGACACAGGCCCGGATGCAGACCAGACAGGTGGAAGTGCAGATAGAGACTGAGGTGCTGCAGGCTTACCGGCGCTATGTCCTGCTGTCGGAGCAGGTGGCTTCCGGCAGGGACAGGCTGCTTTCGGAGGCACGGGGCCTGATGGACGGAATGCTTTACAGCTATTCTCAGGGAGAGGTGTCCCTGCTCGAGGTTCTGGATGCCCAGCGCACTTACAATGATGTGAGGGCAAGGTATATCGATGTGATTTACGGACAGGCGGTTGCTCTCGTGGAACTGGAGCTTGCCGCCGGGATATGGGACATATCGGTGCCTTCTGCCGGCGATGCGCCGTCCGGAGAGTAAGACAGGGACAGTCCAGTACCTCATAAGCGTGTCGAAACGGTTATAAACGGCTATAAACGTTTATAGCCGTTTTTACATTGCTAAGGTTTGATTTTTCGCTTATATTTGCATTCGAATTAATTGAAAAAGTATGGCAAAAGAACTCGAACAGATTGATGTTGCCGCGGCTAACGCAGCGAAGCTCAAGGCCCTGCAGGCAACGATGGACAAGATTGAAAAGGATTTCGGCAAGGGAGCCATCATGAAGCTAGGAGACCGTCCGGAAGGGGACGTGTCGGTCATTCCCTCCGGCTCCATAGCATTGGACCATGCCCTCGGTATAGGAGGATATCCCCGGGGCAGGGTAATCGAGATATTCGGACCCGAGTCCAGCGGTAAGACCACCCTCGCCATACACGCCATAGCGGAGGCCCAGAAGGCCGGCGGTTTCGCAGCGATTATAGATGCGGAGCATGCTTTCGACCGCACTTATGCGAAGAACCTTGGAGTGGATGTGGATACCCTGCTCATATCCCAGCCGGACAACGGCGAGCAGGCTCTTGAAATAGCCGATGACCTGATCCGCAGCGGGGCCATAGATATCATAGTGGTGGACTCCGTGGCCGCCCTGACTCCCAAGGCGGAGATTGAGGGCGAGATGGGAGACCAGAAGATGGGCCTGCAGGCCAGACTGATGAGCCAGGCGTTGAGGAAACTCACCGCCAATATCTCGAAGACCAACACCTGCTGTATCTTCATCAACCAGCTGCGTGAGAAGATAGGCGTGATGTTCGGCAATCCCGAGACCACCACGGGCGGAAACGCACTGAAGTTCTATGCCTCTGTCCGCATCGACGTGCGCAAGGTCACCCAACTCAAGGACGGGGAGGATCCCACCGGCAACCGTACCCGTGTCAAGATTGTCAAGAACAAGATGGCTCCTCCGTTCCGCAAGGCCGAGTTCGACATTGTCTTCGGAGAGGGTATTTCCAAGATAGGAGAGATCGTGGACCTCGGCGTGGAGTTCGACATCATCAAGAAGAGCGGCTCGTGGTTCAGTTACGGCGAGTCCAAGCTGGCTCAGGGACGTGAGGCAGTCAAGAAACTGCTCATTGACAATCCGGAGCTCTGCGAGGAGATAGAGGGAAAGATCCGCGAGACCATGAAGAACATGGAAGACTGAGCTTGATTTTATAAACTACACCACGATAAAAGAAAACGACAATAAGATATGCAGACAGTATTAAGCGGTATCCGTTCCACAGGCCATCTTCATCTCGGCAACTACTTCGGAGCGCTGCGCAATTTCGTAAAGATACAGGATGACTACAACTGCTTCTATTTCATAGCGGACCTTCATTCGCTCACCACACATCCCCATCCGGATGATTTCCATGCGAATGTCAAGACCATCCTGGCCGAGTATCTGGCTTCCGGTCTGGATCCGGAGAAAGTCACGATATTCGTGCAGAGCGACGTTCCGGAAGTGAGCGAGCTGTATGTGCTTCTGAACATGATCTCCTACAAGGGCGAGCTGGAACGTACAACCACCTTCAAGGACAAGGTGCGTCTGGCTAAGGCCAAGGCCCGCAACGTGCGTCTCGAGGATGTGGCGGAGGATGACCACAACGACGAGGGCATCAACATCAGCGCCGGCCTGCTGACCTATCCCGTCCTTATGGCCGCCGACATCCTTATCCATCGTGCGGACTATGTGCCCGTGGGCAAGGACCAGGAGCAGCATCTGGAATACGCCAGGGTGCTGGCCCGCCGTTTCAACAACATGTACGGCGAGGAGGTATTCGTAGAGCCCCGCGGCTTCAACTTCGGAGGAGAGCTCATCAAGGTGCCCGGTCTCGACGGCAGCGGCAAGATGGGCAAGAGCCAGGGCAACGGCATCTACCTCTACGACGACGAGAAGACCATTACCAAGAAGGTCATGAAGGCCTTGACCGACAGCGGCCCTGTTGAGCCTAACAGCCCCATGCCCGAGTGCATAGACAACCTCTTCACCCTTCTGGCCCTCGTGTCCGAGCCTTCGACCGTGGAGTATTTCCGTGAGAAATGGAACGACTGCTCCATCCGCTACGGAGACCTCAAGAAGCAGCTTGCCGCAGACATCTGCAAGGTGACCCTCCCTATCCGCGAGCGCATAGACGCCATCTACAACGACGATGCCTACCTCCACCGCGTAGTCTCGGAAGGCCGCGACAAGGCCCGCGCCTCCGCCTCCGCAACCCTCGCTCTCGCCCGCAAGGCCATGGGCTTCAAAGTGTTCTGACACCAACCACAATACTTCATAAATCTCTTCACACCTCATCGCAGCCCATCGGTCATCCGGTCCGGCTGCGATGTTTTTGTCTGCCATTTTTCTACCTCATCATATCAGCTTCATTTTCTATCTTCCTGCCTCATCTTCTCTACCGCACCATCCCCGCCCTCATCATCTTCTTTGCGAAGTTTATCTGTCCACTATCTTTCTCGCCCGCATTCTATCTGTCAATCGGCTGAGGTATCCCTTACGTCCATTCGGATCCTTCCGTACCCTCTCTTACTCCTTCGGAAGGAGTCGGCATTTCCCGCATTTTCCATACTCCTTCGGAAGGAGTGGAAAAAATGGGGCTATGTTGGGCGATGTTCAACTATTTCCGAAGGAGTAGAAAGAAAACGTTATACATTTGCATGATAAAATTACGAGTAACGAGTATGCATCACGAATACGTTGTAGAGATCTGCGCTCCGTCTTACGTGAGCGCACTGGCCGCGCAGAGAGGCGGGGCCGCGAGAATAGAGCTGTGCTCCGAACTGGATCTTGGAGGAGTGACACCTTCATACGGACTGATTCAGGAGGTGAGGGCTGCGTTGACTATTGCCGTCAACGTACTGGTCCGCCCGAGGTCGGGGGATTTTCTGTACTCGTCGTACGAGGTGGAGACCGTGACGCGGGATATCGCGCTGTGTGCGCAGGCCGGTGTACAGGGAGTCGTGGTAGGTGCATTGACAGCAGATGCGAAAGTGGACCGGGCAGCGGCTGCCGAGTGGCTGAAGGAGGCCCGCAGACACGGACTGTCGATGACGTTTCATAGGGCAATAGATTGTGCTGACGGTATATACGATGCTCTTGAGGATATCGCCTCGTTAGGCTACGACCGCGTGCTGACTTCCGGGGGATGCCAGACGGCCTGGGAGGGACGCGAGACGATAGCCCGTATGCAGGCTATGATGGCCAACCATACCGGAAGCCATCGCAAGCCGCTGATAATCATGCCTGGCTCTGGGATCAATCCGACCAATATCCGTGATCTGGCCCTGCAGACCGGAGTAAGCGAGCTGCATCTGTCGGCGACCAGGCGGCACAAGTCAGGAATGCGCGTGCTGTCCGGCATCGCCCATGAGGAGACAGTCGTCCACAGCGATGAGGACACTGTGCGTCTGGCAGTGGCTGCACTCTGTTGATATGATGATCTGCTGATTGTGGCTGCATCATTCCGTAATTCAGTCTGCGCAGTCTTCTACCAGGCCTACCGTAGATTAAGCGGAACTCGATTGTCTAAAAAAGCGTAATCATCAGAGAACCTGGCTGTTATAAGCTGAGTTGTGTTTTTATAAAAAAGATGGAATTTAAAAACGTAAAAATCTTCACCTGAAGAGTGCCAAGTGTGAATTTATCCCTTGGTTCTCAGTGAATAAACTGTATCTTTGATGAACATGTTCACATTGTTTATCAACTAAAGAGTACAGATTATGAAGGGAAAGATTTACCATCTATGCTACACCTCCCATGGCGAGGTTCTATGTAGAAAGTTTCTGGATTACTGCATGCTGTTCAACTGTATTGCTAAGGCAACGATTTGTACCGATGCCCAGTTGCTGGCATATGCCATTATGTCCAGCCACGTTCATCTTATAGTGATAACCGGGTATCCGGCGGCTTATATTCAGAGAATAAGATCGTCTTATACCCAGATGTTCAATATTCGTTATCACAGAAAGGGCGCATTGGGGGAACCGTCGTTTTTCAGTCTGGAGTTGAAGGGGCGGCACCATATAGCAGCTGCTATCAGTTATGTGTTGAGAAATCCGTCAGGTCATGAAGTCTGTGTGAATCCCTACGATTATCCGTTTTCTTCTATCAACTTGTATTTTAAAAGTATGATAGTTTCTCCGGAGCAGCGGAAGCATTGGAATGAACTTAAAGGAAAGAAAGGGGGGCATTCTAGACTGATAAGTGTGACAAACAGTCTTCCGGAGTGGATTGATATTGATTCGGACGGTCGGATCAATCCGGCTCAGATAGTTTGTTCTGACTTGGTGGAAGGGTATTTCGGTTCATATAACGCATTCGATTTCGGCCTGAGCAGGCGGGACTATGAGCAGTGGAACACTCAGCAGATGAATGATGAGCTATCTTCGGACCCTGTTACGCTTGCGTCAATAGAGCCATATATGTCTGCTGAGGAGGTCAGCAGGATTTTACGGCAGAACCCAGGATGGATAAAGGAGAAGCGGATTAAAGATATAGACTTGTGCAATATTGTAGACAGTGAGTTTGTGCCGCAGTACCATAAAAAAAGTTATGCCTGTCTTTCTACATCCGAAAAGTTGGAGATTTCCCGAAAGCTGCTTAAGAATAGGAGCGTGACAGTCCGTCAAGTGGAAAGGTGCTTGGGGGTGACCCTGTAGAGGCTTCCGGTATCAGTCTGTCTAAGGACATGGCTTGACTCCTTCGGAAGGAGTGGGGAAAATGCAGGAATGCGGCACTCCTTCGGAAGGAGTGAAAAATCTGCAGGCTGCGAAAACGTCGAAATACGTCTTATAGCTGGGGTATGGCGGAAAACATGCGGATTACTCCTTCGGAAGGAGTCTCTGAAACGCGGAGATTACCGACTCCTTCGGAAGGAGTGGAGGGGTGATGTTGTCGATGGATGGTATCGTCTGCGGGACAGCTTCCGACTCCCTCGGAAGGAGTGAAAGGGAAAAGTAGTTAACAGAAAACCGGCGGAGCGCACGCGTACTCCACCGGTTTGATCCTCACAGTCTAAGTGCCTGACACCAAAGTACGGATCTATGGATTCGGACCAGTAATATGATGAGTCAGGTTAAATATGATGTTGTTCGGTTCAGGCGGCAGGGGCTCCGGCCTGTATCTTCTTCCAGCCGCGGAGAATGGTGAAGAAGATGATGAGGGTAATCAGGGCATTGAGGAAGCCGCCCACGAAGGGGATGATGCTTATGACTGCACCGGCAAGGAGCCAGATGGTGCTGGAGAATATAAGTCCGGCTCCGCTCCTGGCCTCATCAGTCCAGGCGGCAGAAGTCTTCAGGGACTTGAATCCGGACAGCAGCTTGATGTAGCCGATGATTACCAGCACGAGCCAGGCGATACCTCCTATGACGGGGATGAAGTCAGCCACGATGGCGACAATCAGGAGGATGTAGGCGATATAGATGTCCTTGGCCGCCTTACGGTCTGCGTCTGTTGTCTGTATGTCTACGAATTTCTTGATATTCAGGAAAAACAGTACGTATCCCGCGATGACGAGTATCTGGCAGATGGTGTCCAGTGTGCCGAATGCACTTCCTGGTGCATCCTCCCCGGAGAGGGCTGCCAGAATGCTGACAGGATTGAGGATGCGGTCAATGGCTCCGAAGATGGCTCCGAAGATGCCTGCGATGGTGTAGATCCAGATGGCCTTGATGATCATGCCTGTGTACTGGGACCATGGCCGGGGATTAGTTTCAGCGGTGTTCATGATGATGTGTTTTCAGGTTGTTAATGTTGTTAATGTTGTCAGTCGTTGTCTTTCAAGTCAGGTCAGTAGCCGATATGTACCTTTGTCACTTCGGGGTCGAGGGACTCGCGTCCGGTCTCCCTGGGATCTCCGACGGGTTCAAGCCGTACGCCGTAGCGATAATATCCGTCCTCGTCCGGCTGTACAGAAGGGTCTTCCAGCACGTATCTGTAAGTCTGGGAGTAAGTTACCTGATACCAAGGTATGCTCTTTACAATATCGGTCAGGAGCTCATCTTCTGAGCCTGAAGCGAATGTGTATGTGACTTCCGGCTCTCCTGAGTGGGACTCGTAGTAAGTGCGTTCGACCGTGGTGCCGATGAGATCCTTGTGAACAGGTCCTATGTCAGAATTACCGCCGACAAGGGCATAATCCCATATATCCGGCCAGACATAGTGCGTACTGCGTTCCCCGAGTACGCCGATTATACCCAGTGGAGCGGCCCATGAACTGTAACCTCCGGCTAGAATCCAGTTTATATCGATATTGCCGGTGTTGTCATACTCGGAATAAGTGAATGTCCCGTTATAACCCTCCGAACTGTTGTACGAGCCTGTGAGGTCTCCATTTGTCCAGGTATAATCGGCGGAATAATTCTGATACCCATATTCCGTTCCTGTTTCCCTGATAAGCCGGCCGGAACCATCGTATTCGAAAGTTACCGTTACCTCCGTTTCGTGCGTATCGCCGTACCCGTCATCTTCGATAGAACTGTATTCCATGGACTTGGCCAGTCCGTTCCCGTCCAGCTCAGCTACATATCTCTCAAAGTAAGTCTCTCCGTAGTCACCTTCGCTGTCTCCCTTGCCGGAAATCTCTATCCCGTTTTCAACATATTTTATCTCATAGGAATACTGGTCGGTAATCTCCTGATAGCTCTCTATAAACGTGTTGACCATCTCTATGTTGCTTACCCGTGAATTGTTGTCATAGGAAAATGTGTAGATAAATGTATCGTCGCCATCGCCGTTAGTAATTGTCATGGTCCGAATCAGGGCTGTTTCGGGATTTCCCGGATTGTCAGGTTCATTGAGCCCTGCTCCGTTCTGGGTGATGGTCAAGGCAGTCTCGGACGTCCCGCACAAAAATGTGATGACGGCAGTGCGGGATGCGGTGTCGTTGTTGTCAAGGACGGACAGTACGGCCTCGAAATCTCCGGCAGCACCTCCATCGGGCTCTATTTCAATCCATTCGCTGCCATCAGTAATGGCTGTCCATGCCGCTGTGGCGGAGAAAGAAACAATAGTGTCTGTCGCGGCGGCAGGCAGAGTCATCTGCGTGTCGCCGTCAAAGATAATGCTGCCGTCCGAACCGGGCTTCTCAACGCAGCTGACGGCCATCAGAACCGTTATTGCCGCGGAAATGGAAATAAAAGTCAAGTGTCTCATAAAGGAAGAATATGTGTTCTGCAAAGTTCTGAAAAATAAGGGCTCCAATCAATCACGGAAAACCATGATTTTTACTCCTTCGGAAGGAGTCGGGAAAATCGAGAAAACTCTACTCCTTCGGAAGAAGTAGGAGGAAGAAGAGAGGAGGCACAGACCGTAGGGTAGGGTAAGCCAAATGGGAACGGCGGGCTACTTGAGGCGGGCAGGGGGGATGAGGCCGAGGGCGATGGATTTCATGACCATGTCGGCGGCGTTGGATGCTCCGAGCTTGCGCATGATGTGGCTGCGGTGGGATTCGACGGTGTTCTCGGTGATGTAGAGAAGGGTGGCTATCTCGCGGGAGTCCTTGCCGGCGGCTACCAGTTGGAGCACTTCCAGCTCTTTCGGAGAGAGGGGGGCGCATGCGGTTCCGGTTTGGCTGTGGGGGGCGGTTTGCGGCGGCATTTGTCCTGGCTGTCTTTGTGCATGCGCAGGGGATGTCTGCGTGTGGCAGGCTGCCGGGGCTTCGAGCACGCGCCTGACAGTCTGTATCAGTTGCGATGAGTCCACGGATTTGAAGACTACTCCGTCCACGCCGCTCTGCTCCAGTTGCCGGATAGTCCAGATTTCCTCGTGTACCGTGTTGACGATTATGCGTATTCCGGGAGTCTCACCGCGCAGAAGCTCAATGAGCCGGAACCCAGGTATGTCCGGCAGTTCCAGGTCCAGGACGGCAAGGTCCACGTCTTTGCCGCGTGCGGCTTCAATAGCCTCTTTGCCGCTGCGGGCTGTCAGGAAGCAGGTGTCCGGGAAAGCACCGCATAGAACAGTGTGCAGGCCTTTCAGTACCAGGTCGTGGTCGTCTATGAGTAGTATTGTCATGGCTGTAGGAATCTGGATGGTCTATTTATCGTTGCCGAAGGGAACATCGAGCCGGAATTCCTGCGACCCCCCGGAAGTGGAGCTGCTGATGACTGCTCCGATGGTCTTGGCTCTTTCGGACATGACTGTCAGGCCGATGCCTTCTTTGGACGCAGCAGGGTCGAATGCCTGTCCGTCGTTGCTGATGGTCAGCGAGAGGACGTCGTCGGTGAGGGTCAGCGCAGCCTCGATGCGGGTGGCGCCGGAGTGCCGGATGATATTGCCCATCTGTTCCTGGAATATTCTGTAGACCTCGTAGGCGATGCGTTCGGGCACCTGCTGCCAGGTGCGGGTACCTGTGATGGAGGCATTGAACCCTATTTCAGCTGAGGTCTGGGAGCGGAACCGCCCGGTGTACATCTCCATTACCTCCTCGATGTCGGATAGGTTGAACTGCGGCGGCATCATGTCGTGTGAGATGGTCCGTACCTCGCTCCGCAGCCCCTCCAGCATGGACAGTATCTCGTCCTGTTGTGCGGCTGTGTCTTGCCCTGAGGTGCTTCCGCTGCTGTCTCCTGTATTGCCGTTCCTCATGGCGGAGAGACGCATCCCGATGCCCAGCAGGTCATTGCACACCCCGTCATGCAGGTCCCGGGCCACGCGGGCCCTCTCTTTTTCCAGCCCGTCGATGTATTTCTGAGCGAGCCGCAGTTCCTCCACCTTCTTCTGATGCCTGCGCCTGAAGACCGTTGTCAGCACCACTCCTGCCAGGACAGCGACCAGCACAACCGCAATTATAATCCACAGCTGCAGGGCCGTCCGGTTCCGGAGGGATTCCTGCTCCAGCCTGGATATCTCCAGCTCTTGCTCGGCCGCTCCGTACTTGGCGGACCACTCGGAGACCTCAGCGTTGATGTCGGCGTTGTAGATGCTGTCCAAGGCTGAATAGGCATTTTCGTAGGATTCTGCCGCATTGTTCCATTGTCCCATGTCGGCATAGTTGCGGGCAATGTTGATCCAGCCGGCATCCTCCCGGACCGATGAGTTCTCGTACGCATCCGAGAGGAGCTTGCGGTAGATGGCATTGCTTTCGGCATAACGCCCCATCTGCCTGAGTATCTGGGCTTGGGTCTCGCGGAAGCCGAGTACTGCCACGGATTTTTCAGGCAGCTCCTCCGCGAACTTTTCCGCCCGGTTCATGTAGAAATATGCGGAGTCCCGTTGCCCCGAGAGAAAGTGCAGGGATATAATCATGGTCAGGGCAGAGAGCTGTTTGTCAGGCAGACCGCTTTCTCCGGCCTTGGCCATCGCCGTACGCAGGGTTTCGGTCCCTTTCTCAAACTGTCCGTTGCGGGCGTAGATGCCTCCCGCGTTGGTGGCCGCGTACATGACCATCTCCATGTCGGTGGTGTTTTCGGCCATGGCCATCGCGCGGTCAGCATACTGCATGGATTCCTCGTCCCGGCCCATGAACGTCAGCAGGATGGCCATGCTGGTGAGCAGGCGGGTCTTCTCTGAGAAGGCGGCGGGGGATGTCTTGTCCCGGATGATCTCCCATGCGCGGTTGTAGTAGTACAGGGTTGAGTCCATCATCGAGATGCGGCGGTAGCATACTCCGAGGGACTGGAGGAATCCGCTGTAGTTCAATGAATCCTGCTCTGTCGCGGCACAACGGTCGGCAATCTCCGCCGCCTTGAGCCATAGGCTGATGCTGCCTCTCATGTCTCCCTCGGCGAAAGATATCTCAGCGAGGCTGTCAATCTGTAGGGCGTATGGGAAATCACTTACCGGCCCGGCCTTCGTGGAAGGACAGCCGGCGGAAATGGTCAGGAGCAGAAGTCCTGTCAGGAGTAAGCTGCGCATAGTGGTCTCAATAGATAGTTGGAATCACAGGCAAAGATAGTAAAATCCAGCATACCGGAATATCGCGGTTTTCCGTGATTCGGCTGCCGCAGTCAGTCGGATATCCGGAGGCAGTAGCCGACTCCCCGATGGCTGATGATGGATATGGAGGGATCGGCGGCGAGGCGTTTGCGCAGACGGGTGATGTGGACGTTGAGGCTGCGGGTGGAGAAATAGTCGTCGTCTCCCCAGAGTTGTTTGAGAATAAGGACATTGGAGACGGTCTCTCCAAGGCGGGAGGCAAGCAGGGAGAGGAGCTCGGCCTCGCGGGAGGGCAGGACGGTGCGGCTGCCGTCATCGAGACTCAGGGAACCGGTGACAGGATCAAAGGTATACCGTCCGAGGGCGATGGGGGAGGGGCTTTGTGCTGCTGCGGCCCTGGCCCTCTGCCGCCCGAGCAGGGCGTGGATCCGTACTATCAGCTCGCTCATGGCGAACGGCTTGCGGATGTAGTCCTGGGCCCCGAGCTCGAAGCCGTGCACCACGTCCTCCGCTCCGGAACGGGCTGAGAGGAAGAGTACAGGTACATCGTCGCTGCAGATACCTTCTTCCCGCAGCCGCCTGACGAAGGTGAATCCGTCCATCGTGGGCATCATGATGTCGGTGACCACCACTTCCGGCCGGAACTGTGTCGCAGCGCTCAGCCCGTCTGCCCCGTTGTAGGCGCACCGCACCTCGAAGCCCTTCTCCGAGAGGGTGTCGGCGATGATGCCCGCCAGGGTCCGCTCGTCCTCGACCAGGAGCAGCCGTATTTTTCCTTTATTGTCCGTATTGTTCATGATTTCCGTTTTTTAGTGGTGTCTGATGCGAGCTTCCTGCAGTGTTCCGGCAGAACAATGCTGAATACCGAGCCGCCGCCGGGAGCCGGACTGACGCTGATTCTCCCTCCGTGCTTCTCCACTACGAGCCGGGTGTAGTAGAGGCCGATGCCGAAGCCCCTGACATTCTGTACGTCCCCGGTGGGGATGCGGTAGTATTTCTCGAAGATGCGGCGGCGCTGGGACGGAGGGATTCCGATGCCGTTGTCCTGTATTTCGATGCGGACGTTCCGGCTGTCGGGGCTGTGGCGGAGGCGGACGGTGACTTCGGGGGAGGCGGTGGAATATTTGACCGCATTGTCCAGGATGTTGGAGATGGCGGCGGAGAGGTGGAAGGTGTCGGCCTCGACGGTTATAGGTCCGGCAGGGTAGTCCTCGGATATGTGCGCCCGGCCTTCTGTGCTGACGGTCAGCTCCGTGCACAGGCGGTGGAGCAGTCCGCACAGGTCGCAGGGGGTTGAGTTCAGGGGAAAATCGTCCCGCTCCTGCAGGGAGGTGTCGAGGATGCGGCCTACCATTGCGGACAGGGAGTTGAGCTGGTCCCGGATGATGCCGAGGTAGCGGCGACGGCGTTCCGGATCCTCGTCGGCGGAGTACTCCAGCAGGGCTTCGCTGGCGGCTGAGGCGGTGGCAATGGGGGTCTTGAGTTCGTGGGTGATGTTGTGGGTCAGGTCCCGGCGCATCTCGCCGATGGCTTTCTGGCGGAATACGGTGCGCAGCAGGTAGATGTAGCAGAAGCACAGTATGGCGGCAATGGCGGAGATGCCGGTGATGAGGCCGGCCATCTGGCGGAGGAAGTCGCGGGACGGGTCGGTCATCTGTACGGTGCAGACTATACGGGGTATGGAGTCGCCTATGTGTATCGTGCGGGTAAATGTGAGCGGCCGGTCTATGACTGTGCTGTCGGAGTACAGGACCCTTGACACGGAGTCTCTGTCAGGTGTGACGGTGAAAGACCCGGTGATTTTTATGTCCGGGCCGAAGCCTTCGAGAAAATGCATCAGGGAATCCATCGATATGTTTATGCCGGCAGTGTCTATGGCCTCTGTCCCGACTGTGACAGAGCAGGGCCGGGATATGTCCTTGTACCGCAGCATGGCGTAGAAAGTCAGCAGGAAGTTGGACGTGCGGAAACCGGTCAGGCTGTCCGTATCCGGAACAGTTGCCATGATGCGGCGGATGGCGTCGGTGTAGGCAGTCCCGCTTTTGTAGACCTTGATGGAGGCGATGTCATTTACAGAGATATTCGCCAGAAATTCCTGAAAGATGTCCAGTCCGTCCGAAGTATCTGTCTGGAGCAGAACCAGGCTTCTTCCTTCAGCCTGGCGGGCATCCATCTCTGATGTTACGGCTTCGTCCAGGGCCGACTCTACCCTTTCCGCGAACTCATCCTGCCTGTCCCGGTACGACCCTATGAGCCAGATCACCGTAAGGGTGAGGGCTGTGACAAGGGCCGCTCCTACGGCCGTGCCTACGATGATGAATGTGCGTCTGCTCTGCATGGCCCTGCAAATATACGCATGGTTTCCGGACATTTGCAGAAATTAACATTCGTTAACACAGTCCGTCCAGCCCGTAGTGCCTTCTTGTCGTGCCTGCTTCGGGCTCCGTCCCGGAAGGTGACTGGGAAAGGGGATTCTTGCCGGCGCTTTCCCATGGCGGTTAAGAGTTGTTAACATTTGTTAGGTGTTTGTTGACCTTATGAAAGGAGTCCTGCCGGTAATTTTGCAGTCAGAAAACGGTTTCAGAAACGATAAAAGTTTATGATATGAGAAAAGTTTCGCTTGCAATTTATGCATCGGCATGGCTCCTCGTTGCCCTGCTGCCTATGGCAATTTCTCCCGCCGACGGCCTGTGCCAGTCGATTCAGATCATGATCAAGCCGGAGGCTTACAGGATGGACAGTATCGGTACGGCCCGGCTCGAATGCCGCTATGGTTATTTCTGGCTGAAGGATACTACGGCCCGGATGTCGCCTGACGGCGGTCTGCTCTCCGGGGACAGTGCTGCCCTGGAGCGGGGTATGATGCTGCTGCAGTGCGGCGGACCTTCCGGAGTCTCCCGTTTTTACAGCTATGACAAGTTCTACCTGGACTCGCTGATGCTTGCAGCTGACGGAGGTGGCGGTGCGGCTTTTGACGTGTGGTCGCTGCCTTCCGGTACTGCATTTACAGTCTACAAGCATTTTCCTGAGCCGGGACGGATGACCTCGACCGATGTAGTGGGGACGGATAATTACCTGGTTGAGGAGCAGGTGCCGGATTTCGGCTGGAAAGTGTGCGATGAATGGAAGGAGGTGCTGGGCTACAGGGTACGCCGGGCGGAATGTACGTTCCGGGGCAGGGACTATGTGGCGTGGTTCGCGCCGGAACTGCCGGTGTCGGACGGGCCCTGGAAGTTCTGCGGTCTGCCGGGGCTGATCCTCGAAGTGTATGACGTGCGCATGCAGTACCGCTATGTGCTGGAGGGTCTGACGGTGAAGGATGGCCTGCGGGTGGAGATGCCCGACGCCCAATATATCCGGACCGATGTGGAGAAGTACCTGCGTACCCTGCGCCGCTACACCGAGAATCCGATGCTGATAATGTCCGAAATAGATGCCTCGGCCATCTCTGCCGTACGGGTCAGCAAGCCAGCGGATGGGAGTGACCCGTTCAAGTTGAAATTCGATTTTCAGGAGATACTTTAAAACCATCGCTTATGGAAAAAATGACATTTATCGCCCGCCTGTTATCTGCATTTTCCGTATTTTCTGCACCTCCTGCCACAACGGCAGCGAATCTCGGGAAACAGTGCCGTTGCGGCATGGGCGTTACGTCTGCCCCCTCCTTACAGGCTGTGTATGCACGCATCCGTGGTTTCCGTCCGACCACAACGGCAGCGAATCTCGGAAAACGGTGCCGTTGCGGTGATGGCAGACAGATGCGGCGCGTCTGGGAGCCGGTGGGAGCGATTGCTCTTGTAGCCGTGGTACTGACGTTGTTTCCCGCTGTTGTTGCCGGTCAGAACACCATGACAGTCTTTTCCGATGATGAGAAGACCCAGGGCTACGAGCGGATAGGGACTGCCCTGATAGAGTGCACCTACCGCTATGCCTGGCTGCAGGATACGGTTTCGGGAACCAGGATGACGCCGGAGGGGACGTTGCTCTCCGGTGACAGTACGGATATTTCCGATGAAGTGATGCTGCTGCAGTGCGGCGGACCTTCGGGAGTCTCGCGTTTCTACAGCTACAGCAATTATTACCGCGACTCGCTGATAACCTCGCTGGTGAATGCCGGCAGCATGGACTTCTCCTCTGTCGGGGATGTGAAAGGCGGCACGTCGGTGCAGATCTTCAAAAACTGGCCTAAGGCCGGGCGGATGACGATGATAGATGAGATGCTGGACTGGTTCGAGGTGGAGGAGTCCGTGCCGGATTTCGGCTGGAAGGTGTGCGATGAATGGAAGGAGATGCTGGGCTACCGGGTGCGCCGTGCGGAGTGTTCCTTCCGGGGCAGGGACTACGTGGCCTGGTTCGCACCGGAACTGCCGGTATCCGAGGGCCCGTGGAAGTTTTGCGGTCTGCCCGGGCTGGTCATGCACGTGTACGACACGGAGTGCCAGTACGTATACATGATGACCGGTATACGGCAGGTTCCGGATTTGCCCGTGATGATACCGGACGAGCAGTATGTCCGCACCGACCTGCGGAAGTACTACCGCACCCTGCGCCGCTACATCGAGGACCCGATCGGTTTCGTGACTTCCGGCCTGGATGTCACCGGTATCAGCATTACCGACGACAGCGGCAAGGAGGTGGATCCCAACGACCCCAAGCTGGTCAATGCCCTCCGGTACCGGTTCCAGGAGATAGTGGAATAGCGGCTTCCTGCGTGCGAAGGCTTTCCCTTATGGAAAGGTGTCCGGGGAAAATGGCCTTCTGTGTGCCTGTGGCGTGTATGCGCCTTGTGCACCCCTTCGGAAGGAGTCGGAATTTTGCGGGAAAGCGATACTCCTTCGGAAGGAGTATCAGGATTGTAGATTGGTGCAGGCCTGTTATGCTGTTTTTCTCCCTTCTGCTACTGCAACGGCAGCATTTCCCGCGATTCACTGCCGTTGTGGCTGGGTGCTGTGGTCGGTGTCGGCCCGAGAGGTGTCTGTTACGCGGGTGTGTACGGAGATGTGCTTCCGCAACGGCAGCATTTCCTGCAATTCACTGCCGTTGTGGTTGGGCGCTGTGGCCGGTGTCGGCCCGAGAGGTGTTTGTGAAGCGGGTGCGCAGTGGATGTGCTTCCGCAACGGCAGCATTTCCCGCAATTCACTGCCGTTGTGGTTGGGACTTGTGGCCGGTGTAGGCCCGAGAGGTGTCTGTGACGCGGGTGTGTACGAAGATGTGTTTCCGCAACGGCAGCATTTCCCGCAATTCACTGCCGTTGTGGTTGGTAGCTGTGGCCGGTGTCGGCCCGAGAGGCGTCTGTGACGCGGGTGTGTACGGTGATGTGTTTCCGCAACGGCAGCAAATCCCGCATTTCACTGCCATTGTGGGGTATTCGGGTATTGGGTATTCGGGTATTCCTGCTTCTGGTCATGTATGACCGCGTGTGTACGGCCACGTGGATGTACGCGGTTTCTCAGAAAATGCCGTGCCTCCGACTAAACCTAAGAATATTTTTCTTAACTTTGGACGAAACTCCTAAAGACTGTCATTGCTATGAGACATCTGCCATTCCTTCTATGCCTTGGATTTCTGACTGTATCGTGTGCCGGCTCCGGTGACAAGGCGCTGCTGCCCCGATATTCCGAGAACGATCTGACCTCGACTTCTGCGGAAATCTCCCTGCAGGACCTTGTGGAGAGGGGGTACCGGATGGATACCGTCCGTTTGAGGAATGCTGACGGGGCGGAGCGGCTGCTTATTTCCGATGTGACGGATGTGGAGCTGGCGGATGGTTGTATGTTTCTGCTTACTGCTGATTCTAAGATCATGAGATTCAGTCCGGACGGGGTGTTCGAGGGTTATGTCGGCATAAAGGGCAACGGCCCGGGAGAATACATTTATGTCAATGACATCTATCTGGCACCCGGCGGGGAATATATCTGCCTGAATGATGTGATGAAGGGGACAATCACCTATGGACTCGACGGGACGTACAAGAGGACGCAGGCGCGGGAGACTCCGGGGCAGATAGTCACCTCTATCTCAGACGGTCAGCACATCCTTGAGTCGGTGCAGGTGGTGATGGGCAATGAGGCTGACAGGCTCCGCGTCAGGGATACCGGCGGCAGCGTTATCGGGCGTTTCCCCAACCATCTGCTGTTCAACTACACTCCCAAGGCCACTGTGACGGCTTATCAGGACTATAAGGCCCTTTTCCGGAACGGAGCCGGTGAGATTGTCTATCATCAGATGAGCACCGACACTGTATTCACCGTGCGTCCAGATGTGCCGGCCCTGGAACCGAGGTGCTGCTTTGTCCTCCAGAACGGGGCGAGACAGAGCGACCTTTCGTCATTTGCGGACATAAGCCAGAAGGTCTCGTTGGTGTACGACTACGCCGAGGACGCCTCGTTCCGCTATGTAACCCTCATAGAGCCGGGCTGGACCAAGCACCTCTATATCATAGACAAGGGTGACAACACTGTCTACAGGTCAGTGATAAATGTCCCCGGCACGGATACGGCTTTCTGTCCGAAGTGGCAGTCAGGAGACAGGCTGATGGACTATTACCTGTCGGAAGGGGAGGTGCCGTATCTGGTAGTGCTGGAGAAAGAGTGATATTCAGGTTATTGAAGGTCGGAGTGTCTCGGATAATATAGTCGTTGAGGCATTTTTATTTGGTTTTTTTAATGAAAAAATGTTTTTTTGTATCAAAACTGTAATAAAATGTCTGTCCGTTTTCCTAGAATATTTCAATGCGGTATTTTCTATGTGCTGCTTTTGTCGTTTACAGTGGTCTGCTCCTGCGGCAGTGCTGCCAGATGGACCGAAGTGTCTGATGTGAGTGTGGACTATGATGACTACCGAATAATAACGTATGCCAATTCCGAGATGTCGTTTTCTTTTCCCTACAGCAGTGACTTGATGGACAAATATGCTCCCGTGCTGACATTCGGATACGATGAGGAAGCGATAAGGCTATACAACGGTTTCGCAGGAAAAATGGGCAAGGCTGTATTCGAACTGTCGGATTTTAGGAGGTGGAACAGAATCGCGGATTACGTAGTGCGGACGTACGCTCCGGAAGGGGCCGGTATAATGTTCACTATGCCCGGAGAGATGGTTGCATGTGTGGTGGACGGCTTCACGGAGGAGGAACTGCGTTCTTTTTCCAGAATGTACTATATAGCCGGGAAAGATCTGTCGTATTCCTTCGTAAGCCGGACAGACCCGTCCAAGTTGTCAGAGGGAGACATAATCTATCGTAACCTGGCCTATGATAAGTCACTGAAGATGTATGTCGTGTCGGATTTCCTGCCTTATGGTGACGGGAAAGTGCTGTGCCTGATCTATCCATTTGATACGAGTACTGCTTATTATGAAGCACAGAATGAAGCACAGAGAGTATATGTGTTTAACGACAGCTGGGGATATGGAGACAGGCTGAGGTTTAAAAAAAATGAATTAGGTACCTGGTGGCTGCAGAAAGACAACTGGGTGCTGACCATGCAGTCTGTTCACAACGATTTTGACCGAATTTCTTCAAGTGTGCTTGAAACCCTGAAAATAAATGAAATCAGATAAAATGCGTAGTGGAGTAATAATTTTTTGCCTGTTGTTCCTGGCTACCGGACTTTATGCCCGTGCTTTACAAAAGGACACTGCGAGTATAGAATGTGTGTATGAGTACTGTTACCTCAAGGATACCAGTTCCCGGATGTCGGAGGACGGGCGGCTGATATCCGGAGACTCCCTTCATATCAGAAGGGACACCATGCTGCTTCAGATCGGTGCTGGTGCTTCCCGCTATTACGGGTACGAGACATTCCTGCAGGACTCTCTGGCGGAGGCTTTTCTGAAGCTGACCGGAACGAGGATGAAGAACGACCGTTTTTCGGATGCGGTTTTCATGATATACAAGGACCGTCGTAACGGTCAGGTAATAACTACGGACAATATTCTTTTTTCGGCCTTTATGATTACTGAAAAGACTCCGGATTTCCAGTGGGAGCTGAAGGATGAGTGGAAGGAATTTGCCGGTTACAGGGTCCGCAGGGCGGAGTGCAGTTTCAGAGGGCGGGACTATGTGGCGTGGTTCGCACCTGAGATACCGGTGTCGGACGGGCCCTGGAAGTTCTCGGGACTGCCGGGACTGATAGTCGAGGTGTATGATGTCCCGTGCGAGTACCGCTACAGCCTTATCGGGCTGAGGAATGTAGTCCGTGAGATAGGCATTCCCGATGAGAATTACATGGAAACAGACTTGAAGACATACTACCGGACATTGAAAAGGGCTATTGAGAATCCTCCGCTGTACGTGGAGGCTACGTTCAGCGGTCCTGTCTATTGGAAGGATACGGAAGGCAATCCTATCGACCCGGCAATAACCAAGCAGACATTGAAGTATGAATTTCAAGAGATAATAAAATGAGACTGTTAAAAATCAATCTGTTGAAAATGCTGCCGGCCTTGATGCCGGTGATGTTCGTGTTTTCTTGTTCTCCTGTCAGTTATATGACAGACACCGGTTCGGAGGTGGAATGTAACGGCAGGATGGTGTATTGCGATATAGAGGGCAAGCAGTTCACGTTTCCGCTGGATGAGGAGTATCCGGTGCAGGTTCCTGGTGTGTCCGGGGAGGCTCAGGGAGAATATCTGAAATGGAACAGGCGTGCTGAATATTACGCATCGAGGTACGCTCCCCAGTCGGATTACATCCTTTTTACCGTACCGGGGGTTGTCGTTGCCTGTGTGGAGGACAGTGCCGGGCGGGACGATATAGTCCCGCAGATAGATATGATGGTCAGAGGATATGTGGACCCGTCATTTAATGACTTGGTAGGACGGGATACAACGTACTGGGCATACGGTCCGCGCGCGGCCTGGAAATCCCGTGAGCCCGGCGAAGGTATAAAGGGCCGATCTATTGACAGAGATGCCCGGACCAGGTCAGGCATACTGGTGGACCATGTGCTTTTAGGCAACGGGCGGATGCTGGCCCTGATATATCCTATAGACGGGAAGGAGCATTACAGGACGGGACCGGATGGGAAACTGGAATATAAATTCGGAGGATACAGTGAATTGTGGGACCCGGATGTGGACAAGCTGATGTCGTACAAGTATGTGCGGAAAAAATGCGATGAGGTGACGTTCAAGATAGTTGAGGGGATTATGGGGTGGCTGTAAATTCAGATTCAATGAGGAAGTTCCCTACCTACCGCCAGCTTGACAGTATGGACTGCGGCCCGACCTGCCTGCGTATCATCGCCTCGCACTACGGGCGCAGCTGGTCCCTGCAGACCCTGCGGGAGAGATGCCACATCTCCCGCGAGGGAGTCTCGCTGCTGGGCATCAGCGACGCGGCGGAGGCGGTGGGGTTCCGCACCATGGGCGTGAAGCTGACGTTCGGACAGCTGTGTGAGGAGGCCGTGCTGCCGTGCATCGTACACTGGAGGCAGAACCACTTCGTCGTGGTCTACCGCATAGAGCGCCGGCGCGGCAGGACCTGGGTACACGTCTCCGACCCGGCCTCCGGACTGCTCCGCTACACTCAGGAGCAGTTCCTGAAATCATGGATATCAATCCGTGGAGAAGATACCGCGGACAGTCCGGCCGAAGGCCTGGGCATCGCCCTGCTGCTGGAGCCGACCCCGAAGTTCTACGAGGAGAAGGGGGAGGAGGAGAGGCGGCCGGGATTCCGGGGCATGCTGGAGTATCTCCGCCCCTACAGGCAGTTCATCGTCCAGCTCCTGCTGGCCATGCTCACGGGCAGCATCATCAGCCTCATCCTGCCTTTCCTGACCCAGTCCGTCATCGACACCGGCATCGGCACCGGGGACCTCCATTTCGTCGTGGTGCTCCTCGTCGCGCAGGTGGTGCTCGTCCTGGGCCAGACGGCCAACGAGCTGATCCGCAGCTGGCTGATGCTGCACATGACCACCCGCGTGAGCATCTCCCTCATCTCCGACTTCCTGGCCAAGCTGATGCGCCTGCCCATCTCGTTCTTCGACTCGAAGATGACCGGCGACATCATGCAGCGTATCGGAGACCACAGCCGCATCCAGACCTTCCTGACGGGCTCTCTGCTGAGCATCGTCATGGCCGCCGTGACGTTCGTGGTCTACTCCGCGGTCATGGGCGGCTACGACCTGAGGATCCTCGGCATATTCATCCTCGGCAGCGCCCTCTACATCGGCTGGGTGCTGCTCTTCCTCAGGCGCAGGCGCAAGCTGGACTACATGCGCTTCCAGGAGGCGGCGGCCAACCAGAGCAGCATCGTGCAGCTCATCGCGGGGATGCAGGACATAAAGCTCAACGGCTGCGAGAGGCAGAAGCGCTGGGAGTGGGAGCGCATCCAGGCGCGCCTGTTCAATGTCAGCGTGAAGGGCCTCGCCCTCGGGCAGACGCAGCAGGTGGGCGGTACCTTCATAGACCAGATCAAGAACGTGCTTATCTCGTTCCTCGCGGCCAGGGCGGTCATCGACGGGGACATGACCCTCGGTATGATGACCGCCATGCAGTACATCATCGGCCAGCTCAACGCCCCCATATCGCAGTTCATCGGCTTCGTGCAGGAGGCGCAGGACGCGAAGATATCGCTGGAGCGCCTGGGCGAGATACATGAACGCAGGGACGAGGAGGACGCGGAGGGGGACTATATCCGCGAGATACCCATCGGTGCGGACATCGAGTTCAGGAACGTGGATTTCCAGTACAACGGCCCGCACTCGGAGAAGGTGCTGAACGGGGTAAGCGTGACCATACCGCATGACAGGGTCACGGCCATCGTCGGGGCCTCGGGCAGCGGCAAGACCACCATGGTGAAGATGATGCTGGGCTTCTACGAGCCCGTTTCGGGGGAGGTGCTGCTGGGCGGACGCCGTATCGGGGACTACAGTCCATCGGTGTGGAGGGAGCAGTGCGGCACCGTGATGCAGGAGGGCTTCATCTTCTCCGACACCATAGCCGACAACATAGGGGTGTCCGACGAGAGCCCTGACATGGAGCGGGTGCGTCAGGCCGTGGAGACGGCCAACATAGGGGACTTCATAGACGACCTGCC
Source organism: Alistipes sp. CAG:831 (assembly GCA_000432775.1). Taxonomy (GTDB): domain Bacteria; phylum Bacteroidota; class Bacteroidia; order Bacteroidales; family UBA932; genus Coprenecus. The sequence goes on along the minus strand of HF990416.1, from coordinate 5,723 downwards.
CCTAAGGTACAATACAAAGATAGGCGCAGAGGGCAACGGCGTCAGCACCGGACAGAAGCAGCGTCTTCTAATAGCCCGTGCCGCATACCGCAATGCCCGCTACCTCTTCCTGGACGAGGCCACCAACTCCCTTGACGCGAACAACGAGAAAGTCATCATGGAGAGGCTCGACACCCTGTTCCGCGGCAGGACCGTAGTCATCGTGGCCCACCGTCTGAGCACTGTGAGGAACGCCGACAACATCATAGTGCTGGACAGGGGCCGTGTCGTGGAGCAGGGCACCCACAGGGAGCTGACGGAAAGGAGAGGATACTATTACAGGCTGGTGAGGAACCAGCTGGAACTCGGAAACTGACAGAGCCATGCCTGATAACAGAAGACATACAGCGACGGAGCACAGCGAGGAGGCGCAGCAGATACTGGGCCGCGTCCCGTCGTGGATCATAAGGTGGGGTGTTACCGTGATATTCGCGGTCTTCGCCCTCATATTCATCGGCTGCTGCATCATCAGGTACCCCGAGAGGGTCACTGCGACCGTCACCATCACCACCGGCAACTCCCCCGTGGACGTGGTGGCAGGGGGCGGCGGCAATCTGGAGCGGATATTCGTCTCCAGCGGAGACTCCGTAAGCGCCGGGGACATCCTCGGGGTCATCCGCTCAAGCGCCCGCTGGGAGGACGTGCTGGCCGTGGACCGTCTACTGAGTGAGACCGCCGATATGCCGCCGGACTCCCTCGTGATGCTGGAATGGGTGTACGCCGGCTGGGGCATGGGCGACATCCAGGGCGAGTGGTCCGCGTTCTCAACCGCCTGCCGCCAGCTGCGCGAGTATCTGGAAAGGGACGCCGTCGGGCGCAGGATGGAGCTGGTGAGGGAGCAGATAGCCAAGCAGAGGGAATACTATGCCCGGATGCAGGTCCAGGCGGAACTGATGGAGGAGGACCTGGCCTTGGAGATGAAGGACTTCCGCAGGGACTCGCTGCTGTTTGTGGAAAAGATTATCCCTTCCGTGGAGTTCGAGCAGGCCACACGCGACCTGCTGTCGGTACGCCGGGAGCGGGAGTCCTTCCGCTCGCAGATGACCTCCACGGAACTGGCGGTGCTGCAGCTGGAGCAGCAGCTGGCGGAGCTGTCCATCCAGCGCGACGACGAGATGCTGTCCATGGAGAGGGAGCTGGACGGCTGCCGCGAGAGACTGAAGGCCCGGATACGTGCCTGGAGCCTGAGCTGCATCCTGGCCTCGCCCATGGACGGAGTGGTGTCGTTCGTGAGGAAATGGGACTCGGGCCAGTTCATCGGTGCGGGCGAGTCCTTCGTGACCGTCGTCCCCTCCGTGGAGCGGAGCCCGGTGGGCATAGTCAAGGTGCCGCAGGCCAGCTTCGGCAAGGTGAGCACGGGGCAGAAGGTCAATGTCCGGCTGAACGGCTACCCCTACATGGAGTACGGCCTGCTCGTGGGCGAGATCGGGTACCTGTCCTCCGTGCCCGAGGCCGCGGCGGATCCACAGACGGAGCCTCAGTACACGGCGGAGATAGTCTTCCCGGACGGCATGGTGACGACCTACGGCAGGGAACTGAGGCTGATACAGAAGATGGACGGCACGGCTGAGATAATCACGAAGGAAAGGAGGCTCATAATGAGGCTACTTGATCCTATTGCCGCGTTGTTTCGCAGCGGGATATGAGAGAATTGAAATATGGATTTAATTTATGTCAGCTATGAACGGACGTAACAGATGTTTTTTATTGGTAATTATGATTTCAGTGGCATTCAGGGCGGACGGGCAGACGGCTGTTTCCGATACCGCCTGGCTGGAGTGCGTGTATGATTACCGCTATCTTAAAGATACGGTCTCCAGGATGTCCTCAGCTGACGGTTCGCTGGTATCGGGGGACAGCACTCATATAATCGTGGATACCATGCTCCTTCAGATAGGCGGACAGGCTTCCAGGTACTATGAGTACAGCACGTTCTACAGGGATTCGCTGCTGGAGGTATTCAGCAGTCTGAGTGGGGCAGGAATAGGGAAACCGTGGGACAATGCGGTGTATATGATTTACAAGGATAGGTCTTCCGGCAGGACAATCATGACCGATCACATAGGCGTTACGCCTTTTATGGTTGCGGAACCCTCCCCTGTTTTCGACTGGCGGATAGAGGACGAATGGAAGGAAGTGTGCGGTTACAGAGTCAGGAAAGCGGTCTGCAGTTTCCGTGGAAGGGATTACGAGGCGTGGTTTGCCCCCGGGTTGCCTGTCTCTGACGGGCCGTGGAAGTTCAGCGGACTGCCAGGGCTGATTCTGGAGGTGTATGACATTCCTTGTGAATACCGTTATGTGCTTATCGGCCTGCGGCAGGTGAGGAGGCCGATCGGGGTTCCGGAAGAAAACTATTTGGAAACCACTCTGGAGAAGTTCTACAAGACCAAGAAGATAGCAGAGCGGGATCCTGCCGCATACCTGGAGTCCACTTACAGCGGGCCGGTCAAGTATGTCAATACCGAGGGAGAGCGGATTGACCCTTCGGTTATGAGAAGCGAGGTGAATTATGATTATCAGGAAAGGGAGTTCCAGGACTCTGTTCCGGATTCTAAGTTAAATTTTGTTAAGGATTGTTAACCTGGAGTTTGGTCAGTCCTGCTTTTTTCTTCCGTATGTTTGCCTGTGATTTTAATTAGTGTTTATAGAAAAGTCGTTATATAAACTGGTTTGTACAGCGTTTTTGTGCTGCATAGTCTGCGCTGCGGGTGCTGCCGGGCAGCAGAGCTCTCAGATGCGGGGCGTGGTGGTGGAGGCCGGAAGCGGGATTCCGGTGTCCGGGGCGGTGGTGCTGTATGTGCCGGCAGGACAGGAGGGGACGGAGTATGCGCTGACAGACGGGCAGGGACGGTTCGAGCTGAGTCTGAAGGCCCGGCCATCGGCAGGGGATTCGATAAGGGTGTCGATGCTGGGATATGCTAATGTCGCGCTTGCGCTGGTGCCGGACGGGGACGGCAGGGAGGATACGGATGGCGGAGGACCGGTGACGGACTGGCGGAACATCCGGGTGGAGCTGCAGCCGCAGGCTCTCAATATCAAGGAGGTAGTGGTGCGGGCCCCGAAGGTGAACCTGTTCGGGGATACGGTCGAGTACAATGTGCAGAGCTTTGTGGAGCAGCAGGACAAGAGCATTTCTGACGTGCTCAAACGGATGCCTGGGGTGGAGGTGCGCGAGAGCGGGGACATCTACTACAACGGGGAGTCCGTCGGCAATCTCTACGTGGAGGGCATGGACCTGCTCGGAGGCCGTTATTCCCTGCTGACCAAGAACCTTTCGGCCCAGGATGTGAAGAAAGTGGAGATCATCGAGAAACATCAGCCGGTCAGGGCGCTGAAGGGCATCACATCCGGGCAGAAGCCGGCCATCAACCTCGTGCTGCAGGACGATGCCCGGGGCAAATGGGTCGGCTCGGCCAGTCTCGCGGGCGGCGTCACCTCCGATCCGCAGGCCCTCTGGGACGGCAATCTATTCCTGATGAGGGTGGGCCGCAAGTGGAACAGTGTCAACAATATCAAGACGAACAATACGGGAACGGACCTTTCCGGCGAGCTCCGCGGCCTGAGCATTTACGACCGTAGCGGCAGTGCGGGCAGTGACGGTTTCATCTCGGTGAGTACGAGCGAGGCCCCTCTGGACGCGCAGCGGGTGAGGTTCAATACCTCGGCGCTGGCCAATACCTCCAATACATGGAAGCTCCGCAATGACTGGAAGCTCAATGCTTCCGCCTCTTATCTGTTCGACCGCCTGGAATCCTCCAACTTCTCGGAGACCACCTACTATTTCGAGGACGGTGAGCGTACCGTGGAGGAGAGCGAGGAGGCCATGACCCGACGGCACAACGTCCAGGCCCGCATAGAGGCCGAGGCCAACCGCGACGAGTATTATTTCCGCAATGTGCTGCGGGCCGAGGGGGAATTCCAGGACGCCCTGCAGACCATGACCGGCGAGTTCCCCAACACACAGAAGGCCCGGCTGCCCTATATCGCTGTCAGCGATGACCTGCGGTATATCCGGCGTAAGGGCGGACGTTCCTTTACCCTCGTGTCGAATAACGACTTCACGCAGTACGACCAGCAGCTCACCGTGCTCCGTGACGGGAGCGGAGGGGCATCCGGCATGTCCAGGGCAGAGGACAGTCAGGCAGACGGTTCGGGATTGTCGTCCGGCGGCGGGACGGACAGCATCCAGCGGCAACGGGTGGGAATCCTGGATTTCAATACGGACACCTATATCTCGACTGACTTCCGGGTGGCCCGCGGTCTGACCATCGGACTTCGAGGTGGATTCGAGGCTTCTGTCCGCAGGCTCGACAGCCGCCTGGAGGGGATAAGCGGAGAGGGTGACCAGGCCGGGATGTCCCCGACGGAAAGCACACCGGAACTTTTCCGGAATGACCTCACCGCCGCATTTGTCCGTCCTTACCTGACCCCTTCGCTGGAATACGACTCGAAGAGCTGGGAGCTCCGTCTTTCCGTCCCCGTCAGCTGGGCCAGATATTGGGGAGTGGATACGGACCACATCATCTACCGTGCCTCCGGCTCCGTCAAGTACATGCCCGGCCCGCGCCTGAGTCTGACCGTCTCCGGCAGCTCCTCCAACTCCGGCCTGGATATCCATGATTTCTACAGCGGTTATATCCTGCACAACTACCGCTACCTCACCTCCGGCTCCATGAATACCGCCCAGGACGAGTCCTACAGTGTCTCCGGCCGAATCAACTTCAAGGACCCCGTCAATATGTTCTACATAGACGGCGCCGTCAACCGCTCCTGGAACATATACCAGACATCTTCCACCCAGGACTTCCTCGGCGACTACATAGTCACCGGCACTGAGTACGCTCCCAGCCGGGGCGAGAGCTGGTACGCCTCCATCAGCGGCAATGTCGGCATCTACGGTATCAACGGCAAGGTCGGCGTCACGCTCTCCTACATGGATTTCTCCACGACCTCTATCCTGCAGAACGGCGTCCGCACCCCCTACCTGTCCCAGACCATTTCCCTGCGTCCGGTCTTCAACGGCCGTTTCACTCGTTGGATGAGCCTCTCCTACGAACTCGCCTACTCGCATTACATCCTCTCCCTGCCCGGCACCGGCACCTCCGAAGCCAAGGACAATTTCAGCCACACCCTATCCCTGAACCTCTCCCCGCTGAAAAACCTGGACCTCAAACTCTCCGCCGAGCACTACTACACCATGCTCACTTCGGACCAGGCCAAGAACACTGTCCTGCTCGACGCCTCCATCGCCTGGCGTCTCAAGGGCGGCGTAGAGCTCAGCCTCACCGCCCGCAACCTGCTCAACCAGCGCACCTACGCCTACTCCATCTTCAACGCCCTCCAGCAGTTCTCCTGCGAATACCGCATCCGCCCGCTCAACATCCTCGCAGGCGTCTACTTCTCCTTCTGATCCTGTCAGCCCGAGAAATGCAAGCTCGTTTGCAAGTACTTGATTGTTAGGCGTCTGCAAAATGACCTGCAATTCATGGCCGTTTCTGAGACTGTGAAAAATGCAGCTGGTTTTGCAATGCGCTGATTAGTAGGGCTTTGAAAAACGACATGCAATTCACACGCCGTATCAGTAAGCCGAGAAATGCAAGCACTTTTTCAACATCCTCATTCTCTGTGACTTGTAAAACGCAGTGCATTTCTAAGTTTTCACTCCTTCCGAAGGAGTGTGGAAA
>HF990415.1:35097-48159 GCA_000432775.1 Alistipes sp. CAG:831 | reverse complement strand
ATACTCTGATGACCATAGACAGTGCCGTTGTATTGCACATAGGCTCAGTGCAGCAGTCCGCAATGCAGCCAGTTGAACTGAGGCGGTGAGGGAATCTGTGTCGGTCGGAGCTTGATTGTTGCGTATTTTTCTTAGATTTGTACAATTTTAGCAACAATCTGATAATTTGATTTATGACAAGACTCGGAACTTTTCTTTTGGCGGCTGTTGCGGCCATGTTTGCCGCATATCCTGCGTACGCCTGCTCCTCAGTGGTGATTTCCGGCAAGGTGACTCCGGACGGGAGGCCGCTGCTGTGGAAGCACAGGGATTCGGACTATCTGCAGAACTCTGTGAAGTTTTTCAAAGGGGAGAAATACTCCTTTATCGCCATCGTCAACAGTGTGGAGGATAATCCCACGGATGTGTGGATGGGGGTCAATTCGGCCGGTTTTGCAATCATGAACACCCAGTCGTTCAACCTGGTGGATGTGGCTCCGGGAGAGGAGCGCGGTGCCGCCAACGGACGGATCATGCGCAGGGCCCTGGAGATCTGCGCTACGGTGGAGGATTTCCATCATTTTCTGGATACTCTGGCGAAGCCCAGTATGATCGAGGCCAGCCTTGGGGTGATCGATGCCCAGGGCGGGGCGCAGATGCTGGAGGTGGACTACTACAAATACGTGGTGTATGATGCCAATGATCCGGCTGTGGCCCCCCACGGCTATGTGGCGCGGACCAATTTCTCATTTACCGGGGATGTCAACGAGGGACTGGGGCAGGTGCGCTACCTCATTGAGGAGGGGCTGCTGATGCCCGCTTCCGGAATGGGGCTGTTCACTCCCCAGTGGATACTGACCGACGTGGCCCGCTGCTTCGAGAATCCGATCATGGGCATCGACCTGCGCTCGGGGGATTTCAACAAGCCCAGGACCAACGGCTGGTTCATCGACTACGACTTTATCTCCCGCCGCGGTTCCACCAGCTCGGCGGTGGTGCAGGGCGTGCGTCCCGGGGAAAATCCCGAGCTGTCGGTGATGTGGACCATCCTAGGCTATCCTCCGACAGGCGTGGCCATGCCGCTGTGGGTCAAGGGGGCGGACAAGTACCTGCCCTCGCTTGTGGCCAGGGACGAGGCTACGAAGCTTTCGCCTCTTTGCGATTTCTCCCAGACTCTTGCGGACAGGGTGTACTCCTATCATCAGGGCGACGGTACTGACCGTTACATGAACTGGGAACTGCTGTGGCGGCCTTCCGGCGGCGGTTACATGCAGCAGCTGCTGGAGGTCGAGGACCAGGTCTTCGATGTCTCGGAGCCGATTATCGACGGATGGAGAGAGGCCGGCAGGATCGACGTGGGACAGATGAGCGAGCTGTATCTGATGCTCGACGGTCTGATACGCGACGGCTACCGGCCTCTGCTGGGGTCGCATCCGCTGCTCTGATTATCGACCGTCATTTGCTTCCGGTAGGCGTCCAGCCGCTTCTTCCAGGCTGTACGCTTCGCTTTCTCGGCTGCGGCCTTCCGTTCCAGGTATTCGTCGTATCTTCTTTCGAGATAATTGTCTGCCATAGTGCTGCAAAGGTACGAAATCCTGCGGACAATAACGAAATATTCGGAGTCGGTGGCTTTGTTGCTGTTCCACCTTTGGAAGGTGAGTAGATTTCCTTGTGTTTCTGCTCACCTTCGGGAGGTGTGGAAAGGCAGAATGGAGGCAAAACGCCGCTACAGATGCTCTGGTGGACATGGTACGGAAACTCACCTTCGGAAGGTGGGGTGATATCGCGGGGAAAATGCACACCTTTGGAAGGTGGGGAATCTTATTCTCGTTGGGGATGTCTGTGAGGGTGGTTTTCTGCTCGGGTGCTGCGGTCGGTAGTCCTTTGGAAACTTTATTGAGCGGAAAACGGGGTTCGAACTCGCACTGATTTCTCTCCCTTCGGGATCAAAATCAGCGCGAGTGTTCCGCGCCTTTTTGTATCCTCCCTGGCCCTCCACAGGAGGGAGGAGAAGGTCTTGGGGAGACCCCCGTTTCCCGCTCCGGTGCGTGAGGCGAATAAAAAAAGACCGCTGGTGGTGTGCTGCGGTCTTTGGTTCTGGGGGCCGGGTGCTGCGGTCGGTAGTCCTTTGGAAACTTTATTGAGCGGAAAACGGGGTTCGAACTCGCACTGATTTCTCTCCCTTCGGGATCAAAATCAGCGCGAGTGTTCCGCGCCTTTTTGTATCCTCCCCGGCCCTCCACAGGAGGGAGTAGAAGGTCTTGGGGAGAACCCCGTTTCCCGCTCCGTTGCGTGAGGCGGAATAAAAAAAAACCGCTGGCGGTGTGCTGCGGTCTGTGGGTCTAAGGGACTTTCTTTCGAGCGGAAAACGGGGTTCGAACCCGCGACCTTCGGCTTGGGAAGCCGACGCTCTACCAACTGAGCTATTTCCGCGAAAAATGTTTACCTTTGCGGCATTGCGACTGCAAATATATGAATTTAAATTTATTTATAGCCAAAAAAATCAGGGGACGGGGGGTGAGTTCGACCGGCAATGCGATTGCATGCGTGTCGGTAGCCATCAGTATCGGGGTGATATTGATGGCGGTAGCGATTTCAGAAGGGTTCAGGAAGGAGATAGGGAAGAGGGCTGCAGGCTTTACCGGTGAGATTCTGATAACAGTGCCCGGGATGGACTATATGAATGATGTGTATCCTCTGCAGGCTGATCTGTCTTATCTGCCGGAGATAAAGGCTGTGCCGGGAGTGCGTTCGGTGAGTGAGACGGCGTATAAGCCGGGTATGATCAAGTCCGGCAAGGATGTGCACGGGGTGATGTTCAAGGGGGTGGACTCGACTTATTCCCTGGACTTTTTTGCGGATTTTCTGGCTGAGGGCTCGCTCCCGGATTTCTCCGGAGAACGGATGAGTGACGAGGTGCTGATTTCGAAGCGGCTGGCAGCCATGCTGGGGTTGAGTACAGGAGAGAGGATGACGGTATATTTCATCGGTGAGCAGGTGAGGGCGAGGAGACTGACTGTGTCAGGACTGTACGACATCCAGCTGGAGGATCTGGACGAGAAGCTGGCTCTGATGGATATCCGTCAGATACGCAGGCTGAACGGCTGGGAGGATCATGAGTCGTCCTGTCTGGAAATATCTTTGGGCGGAGACGGAAGCAAGGCTGCTGAGCGCATGAGAAACCGTGTGTATGACGGGATAGGGGAGATAATAATGGAGAGGGACATCACTGCGGATGCTCCGGTGGTTGTGCGCAGGATAGACGAGATATATCCCGGACTGTTCGACTGGCTGGCTCTGCTGGATCTCAATGTGCTGGTGGTGATGGTGCTTATGATGGCGGTGGCCGGCTTCAACATGATCTCCGGTCTGCTGATTATCCTCTTTGAGCGCATCTCCATGATAGGCCTGCTCAAATCGCTGGGCATGAGGACTTCCAATATCTGCAAGGTATTCATCTACAGAGGCGGTGCAATAGTGCTCAAGGGTATGCTCTGGGGCAATGCCGTGGCTGTCCCGCTGCTGCTCGTGCAGAAATGGCTCAAGCCTTTTACTCTCAATCCGGTGAATTATTTCGTGAATTTTGTTCCCGTAGAGCTGAACTTGATTCACATAGTCCTGGTGGATATCGCGGCCTTTGTCCTGATGATTCTGATAATGACCATTCCCTCGCTGTTTATCGCCCGCGTGTCTCCGGACAGGACGATTAAAGTCAGCTGAGTCAGCCCGAATGCCGGGAAAATTGCTTACATTTGTCTCCATGAACTACATGGGAATAGTAATAGGTATTTCTACCTTCTTGATTATCGGGCTGTTTCATCCGATAGTCATAAAATCTGAATATTATTTCGGCAAGCGTTGCTGGTGGGTCTTCCTGCTGGCTGGGCTGGGTGCCGCTGCCGGTTCGCTGTTTGTCGCGGATATTGTCGTGTCCACTCTCATGGGTGTAACGGCTTTTTCCTGTTTCTGGTCTATTCTGGAGCTGTACGAACAGGAGAAGAGGGTGGACAAGGGCTGGTTTCCCCGCAATCCGAAGCGGAAACGTTAGTGCGGTGTGCGTAAATCCGGCTGCGGAAGGGAATACTGTCACTGAAGCAGTGACAGCTTGCCGATGTCGGTAATGGCAGCGTCAGGCGGTGCGCTTATGCAGTGCACCGGATGGGTTGCGGCTATGGTCAGGTAGAAGTCAATGATGGAGAATGCCTCAGGCCATGAGCGGAGCAGCTGCAGGGCGGCAGGGGTGAGGACGTGTATGCCGCTGAAGGCAAGTGGGGTGCATCCGGGTATGGCGTGGGGGTCTGCAGGAACAGGGCCTTGCACCGGTGTGCGGGAGGCAGAACCTGTACTTTTGAAAATCCCTTTGGCAGGGTGTACCCATCCGCGGAGCATCCCGTCGGAATCGGCAAGGAGGTATCGCGATGCTCTCCTGTCGCTCACTAGAAGGGATGCGTCGGGAATGCCGGAGGTTTCCCTGAAAAAGCGGCCGAGGTCTATTCCGGAAGTGACAATGTCCACATTGTGCACCAGCACTGGCTCATCGCCTATCAGGCCGGACATGACCGCATGGCGGATGCCGCCTCCGGTGTCGCGCAGCAGGTCCCGTTCGTCCGAGAACTCCACTTCCAGCCCGAAGCCTCCGTGCGAGCGGACGAAGTCCTCCAGCATGTCTGCAAAATGATGGACATTGATGACTGCGCGTGTGAAACCGGCTTCGCGCAGCCTGACCATCAGCCTCTGTATCATGGGCACTCCTTCGAACGGTACCAGGGCCTTGGGCATCCGGTCAGTCAGAGGACGGAGCCGTGTGCCCAGTCCGGCCGCCAGTATCATCGCGGTCCGCGGAGCGGGTGAGCAGGCATTCATCGTATCACCTCCCTCTCCAGATTCTGCTCGCGGTGAATGAGCGCCGCATGCAGTTTCCCTGTGCTCCCGTATTTTTCTTCAAGGTGGTCTGCTAGCCTCTCTGCGAAATATACCGAGCGGTGCCGGCCTCCGGTGCATCCGAAGGAGAACATCAGGTCCGTGAATCCCCGTTCCAGATAGTTGTCCACATGCATGTCGGCCAGGGCTGCCGTGTGCCGGGCAAATTCCTCAGTCTCGGGGTATCCCTTCAGAAAATCAATTACAGGAGCATCCAGTCCCGTCATCCCCCGGTACTCGGGCATCCTCCCCGGATTGGGTATCCCCCGGCAGTCGAAGACATACCCTCCTCCGTTTCCGCTGCTGTCATCGGGTATACCTTTCTTATATGAGAAACTGAAAATGCGTACCGTCAGCCGTCCGTCCTGACGTGGCTGCCTGTGTCCGTACAGGGGAATAAGTTCTTCGAGAATCCGGCAGAGACAGGGATACTCCGGGAATGTGCCGGAGGCAAAAAGCTCCTGCAGGTTGTCCATGGCATACGGGATGCTCTCGAGGAAATGCGGCTTCCGTTCGAACATCCCCCTGAACCCGTAGGCTCCCAGTACCTGAAGTGTCCTGAACAGGACGAACTGCCTCAGGTCGGTCAGGAAATCCTTCCGGCGCACTACGGCATAGTGTGACTGCGCTTCGAGGTAGGCTTCGGTCAGTTCCTCTTTGAGCTGTGGAGAGTAACGGGCCTTTGCCTGCCAGACGAAGGAGGCCAGGTCGTAGTGTACCGGTCCCATTCTTCCTCCCTGGAAGTCGATGAACTTCATGCCGCCCTCCGGTGTGATCATGATGTTGCGCCCTTGGAAATCACGGTACTGGAAGTTCTCCGAGCAGCATACCAGCAGGCGGTCGCATAACCTGCGGAAGTCTTCCTCCAGCTCCATTTCATCGAATTCCAGGCCTGAAGGCTTCAGGAAGCAGTATTTGAAATAGTTGAGGTCGAACATGACCGATGTCCTGTCGAAATACCGGACCGGCCCGCACTGCGAGAAATCCATCCCGGATGCTCCTACGTACTGGAACGCGGGCAGGGTCTCAATGGCCGTACGCAGCAGCGCCTTTTCTTCCTGTGAGTAGCTGCCGCTTTTCCGTCCTGCGGCTACGGCATCGAAGAGGGTGGTGTCTCCAAGGTCCTCCTGCAGGTAGACTGTCCTGTCTTCGCTTACTGCCAGTATCTCAGGTACCGGCAGCCCGAGTTGTGAAAAATGCCTGTCGAGGTAGAAGAATGCCTCATTTTCCCGAAGGTCGGTGCCGACGGCGGCGATGCAGCTGCCTCCATTCCAGATTATCCTGAAATACTGGCGGTTGCCTCCGGACGAGGGCAAGGGAGCGATGCGGTACTCTCTTGTGCCGGAGTATCTCTCGAAGAGTGATTGTATCCTTTCCATAGTGATGGCAAATGTAGGAAAATAATAGGCGGAAAACAAAAATCCCCTATATTTGCACTCTTATGGACAGAAAAAGGTTAAGGGACATATTGTGCGCGTGCGTCATCATGCTGATGCTGCCGTGCTCTGCATATATTATTAGAGGTATGTCCATGCCTTATGAACGGATCGCTCAGCCTGGTGTCCCGCAGGATACGGTAACGAAAGGGAATGATTCATCAGCAGTTGCGCCGCAGTTGCCGGATTCATTGGATGTGGCTGATTCTACGTTTGCCCTGCCGGATTCAACTGTGACTCTGCCGGATTCGCTGACTTCCGGAATTGATTCTGTTGCTGCGGACAGTACCGCTGCTGCCGCAGACACTGCTGCCGGCGCAGACTCGACGGAATATGAGCCGTGGGAACTGAGGGAGATGGCCCGTGACAGTGCCCGCCGTGTACGTGACAGCCTGAAGTCTGTCCGTGACAGTATCCGCTGGTCCAAGCCGAGGGTCCTGGAGACGGGATTTGTTCCTGACAGCCTGTATTATAAAAGAATCCTGTCGTGGAACACCGGACCGTACGTCAACGAGTACAGGCAGATGCACATGGATACCACGTTCAATGACTGGTTTACCGAATATCCTTTCTACAAGGAGGATATCGATGCTGTCTATCTGGGCACCGTGGGCTCCGCAGTGCAGAATGTCAATTTTTTCCGAAGGCGTGAATTCGACAGGTTCAAGGCCTACGCTCCTTATATCACCTATTCCCATATTCCGGAGAATATGCCTTTCTTTAATGTCAAGGCTCCTTACACGGAACTGGCTTACTGGGGGACCATCTTCGCATTCAAGGACAAGGAGGAGACCAACGTACGTTTCCTGCACACCCAGAACATAACTCCGGAACTCAATCTGGCGGTACTCTATCAGGGCTGGAAGGCCTTAGGCATGCTGGAAAGGGAGGAAACGGTCAACAACTCCCTTGAGGTGAGTGCCAACTATCTGGGCCGCAATTATATCGCCCATGCAGGTCTTATCCACCACAATATCACCCGTCAGGAGAACGGCGGTATCCAGGATTCCTACATGGTGCGGGATACGACGGTGGATGCCAAGACTATCGCTGTCAATCTGCAGGATGCTCAGAACAAACTTTCCCGGAATACGTTCTTTATCGACCACTCGTACAACATCCATCTGGAGTCCAAGTCGAGACGGCTGCGCAAGGCCATGGAGGAGGACTCGGTGCTGGCCGCTGCGGTGGACTCCATAGTGGCTCTCAGGATGCAGAGGTATGCCGAAGCCGTGGATGCGGCGGTGGCTGCGGCGCGGATGCCGGCGGAAGTGGCGGACAGTACGGCAGCTTCAGGACAAGATGCGGCTGCGGCTGACAGCCTGGCGGCACCGTCGATGGCAGACAGTCTTATGGCCATGATGTCGGATACCCTTTCCGTTCCGGCGGATACTGCTGTTCAGGAAGCACTTGCTGCAGTGGATCCGGTGGCTGATTCCCTGCTCAGGGCCTCTGTGACGGACACCCTCCTGCCTCCGTCGGAGGAAGAGATTTACGCGGCCCTGGCCGATTCCCTGCTTTTCGGCAGTGCCGGGGACGGTCCTCTGCTGACGGTGGGACATATCGGGGAAGTCTCCAGATACTATCGGTATTATACGGACAATATAGCGCTTACGGATGAGGTGGGACGTAATTTCTACAACAATATGTTCTATATCAATCCCACCACATCGGCCGATTCATCCCGGATGCTGACTGTTGACAACAAGCTGTTCTTCAAGCTTCAGCCATGGGCACGCGATGCCGTGGTATCGCAGATCAGCGGAGGACTGGGTTATCAATGGAACAGCGTGTATGCCTTCAATCCGGACATGTTCCTTACCGGAAACGGCAATGTGCACCTGCATGACCTTTATGTCTATGCCGGCGCCCGCGGCCAGTACCGCAAGTATCTTAACTGGGGAGCCCAGGCTCGCTACAGCTTCCTGGGATACTGGCAGAATGACTTCAGTGTGGACGCCGATATTGACGTGTCGTTCTACCCGTTCAAGGACAAGTCCGAGCCCATAGTCCTGGGCGGCAAGTTCAGCACCTCGCTCAAGGAGCCGGACTGGTTCTCGCAGCATTATTATTCCAACCACTATGTCTGGGAGAATGATTTCGGCAAGACATCCACGACTAAGGTGGAGGCATTCCTTGAGATCCCGAAATGGAGGCTGGAGGCATCGTTCAGTTACGGGCTGGTCAACAACTTGCTATACAACGACACCCTGGGCGTCATCCGCCAGCACGGCGGCCTGATCAATGTGATGAGCGGATACGTGCGCAAGGATTTCAAGCTGTGGAAGTTCCACTTGGACAACAAGATACTGTTCCAATACTCCTCGGACCGGAACGTACTGTCCCTGCCGATGCTGACATTCCACATGCGCTACTACCTTGAGCTGGAGGCCGTCAAGAACGTGCTGACAGTCCAGCTCGGTGCGGACGCCATCATGAACACACCCTACTACGCTCCGGCGTACAACCCCGCTCTGGGCACATTCCAGCTCCAGACACGGGAACTCATAGGCTACAATCCCTATATCGACGTTTTCCTCAACATGCAGTGGAAGCGGGTCAATATCTTCATCAAGGTCATCAATGTCGGACAGGGATGGCCTGACGGAGGCAATATGTTCTCCGCATATCACTACATAAGGCCTTATCGCGGCTTCAAGCTCGGAATTCACTGGCCTTTCTATATTGAGTAAAGGTGGATATGGGCAGACTATGGAAGACAGCGGTAGCCGTGGCGGCAATCTTCGTCCTGGGCAATCTTTTCAGACTGTGTGAGAGGCCTGGTCGTAATGCTCTGGACCCCAGTACGTTCAAAGATGTGGACTCACTTACGGCCTATATCAATGTCCGCAGCGGAATGTATACCTCCAGGGGATTTCTTACAGGCTTTCAGTACACCATGCTTACCTCGATGGCGGACTCAATGGATATCCGTATGGGATTCTCCGGTGTCTCTGAGAAGCGTAACTGCTGGCAGATGCTGGAGGACGGACAGGTGGATATGGTGGCGGTCAGCGTATCGGACACCATACCTGCGGACCATGCCGGAGCCGTAGCCCTCTCCATGCCGTTCCGGGGTTATGCCTGGGCGGTGCGCAGCGGAGACCAGGGACTGCTGTACCGGACCAACAGATGGCTGGGCATGATGGTGCACAGCTCAGAGTACGGCGATATGGAGAGTAGGTTTTTCCGCTCCTACAACCTTGAGCCTTATCTCAAGGCCGGCACGCGTACTGACCGCATTTCTCCCTACGATGAGATAGTCAAGCGTCACTGCGGTCTTCTGGGCTGGGACTGGAGGCTGCTTTCGGCAGTGATATTCAAGGAATCCCGTTTCTCTATCGGGGCATATTCCAGACGCGGGGCGACGGGCCTGATGCAGGTGATGCGCTCCACGGCGGCAGTCTACGGTATCACCGACCTCTTCAATCCTGAGGATAATATCAAGGCAGGGACCCTGCATCTGCGGCGTATCGGGAGGCGTTACCGCAATATGGGGTTCGACTCGGTCAATGTGGTGAAATTCACCCTCGCGGCGTACAATGCAGGGGAGAGCCGGATCGAGGACTGCATCAACTTTACCCTCGACCAGGGCCGCGACTTCACTGACTGGGAGACAGTGGCGGCGACCATCCCGCTGATGACCGAGCAGGAGTATGTCGAGGAGGCGGACTTTCTCCGTCACGGGAGGTTCCGCGGGCGGGAGACCGTCCAGTATGTCAGGGATGTTCTGTCCAAATACGAGGAATACCGTACAGTAGTGGAAGGGTAGGGGCTACATCTCCTCCATGGGAGTGGGAGCGGTGACAGTCACCGGCTCCTTCCGGGTGGGATGGAGAAATGTCACCTGACGGGCGTGCAGGCTTATGCTGCCGTCCGGGTTGGAGCGCCGCGCTCCGTATTTGAGGTCGCCCTTGATAGGGCAGCCGATGGAAGCGAGCTGGCACCGGATCTGATGGTGGCGGCCGGTCATGAGCTCTACCTCCACTAGAAAATAATTCCTGGTAGGACGCAGCAGACGGTACCGCAGCAGGGCTTCCTTGGCTCCGGGCTGCGGCTGCGGATGACTGTAGGATTTGTTCTGCTTCTCGTTGCGGGTGAGCCAGGTGTGGATCTCCCCTTCCGGGGGGACGGGGGCATTCTCTACGAGGGCCCAGTAGATTTTCCGGGCATTTCCTTCTCTGAAGGCTGCCGAGAGACGGGTCAGGGCCTTGGAAGTCTTGGCCAGTATGACGGCTCCGCTGACCGGGCGGTCGAGGCGGTGGGGAACTCCGAGGAAGACGTTGCCTGGCTTGCCGTCACGGAGGGCGATGAATGCCTTGAGCTTCTCTGCCAGAGGCTCGTCGCCGGTCTTGTCGCCCTGGACTATCTCGCCCGGACGCTTGTTCAGGACCAGTACGTGGTTGTCCTCATAGAGGATGCGGGAGGCGATGTCCTCCGTTTCCTCTTGCGACAGTGTCCTGTAGGTCTGCCCGGCGGGAGCCTCCTTGCTAATACTGCTCTTCGTCATTGGGGAAATCGCAGGATTTGACATCTTCGATGTACTGGCGGAATGCCTTGAGGCTGATGTCGTGCAGGTCAGCGTAGCGGCGGAGGAACCTGGGAGAGAACTTGGTCGTCAGTCCGAGCATGTCGTGCATCACGAGGACCTGGCCGTCGACGTATTTGCCCGCACCTATTCCTATTACGGGGATTTTGAGAGTCTCGGCGACCTTCTTGCCGAGCATTGCCGGTATTTTCTCCAGCACCAGAGCGAAACATCCCGCATTTTCCAGGGCTACTGCATCCTGCAGCAGCTTTTCAGCTTCCTCCTCTTCCTTTGCCCTGACAGCGTAGGTGCCGAACTTGTGGATGGACTGGGGAGTGAGGCCCAGATGGCCCATGACGGGGATGCCCGCCGAGAGGATGCGCTCGACTGACTCGAGGATTTCCATTCCGCCCTCTATTTTCACTGCGTCGGCCTCCGATTCCTTCATGATGCGGATGGCATTGCTGACAGCCATCTTGGAATTGCCCTGATAGGAGCCGAAGGGCATGTCCACCACTATCAGAGGGTTCTTGGCGGCGCGGGTCACGCTCTGGGCGTGGTAGATCATCTGATCGACGGTAATCGGGATGGTGGTCTCGTGCCCGGCCATGACGTTGGCTGCCGAGTCTCCGACGAGGACCACGTCTATCCCCGCCTCGTCGACGATGCGGGCCGATGTGAAATCGTATGCTGTGAGCATGGCGATTTTCTCGCCTTTCTGCTTCATTTCCAGTAGTCTATGGGTGGTCATCACCCTTACGTTGCCTTCTGTTGACATGTCTTTGCCTGTTTGATATTGGGTTTGGACCTGCAAAGGAAGAGAATAATTATCACAATTCCAATATGACATGTTGTCAGTTTTCAGTATTTGGCATAATCTTGGAGTAAGAGAGTTTCGACCGCTTGAAAATCAGGCGGCGGCAAGTGTAGAAAAAAATTAAAAAATATAAGAATTATGGGAAAGATTATAGGTATAGACCTTGGAACCACCAACTCCTGCGTAGCAGTGATGGAAGGTAACGAGCCCACGGTAATCATCAACAGCGAGGGCAAGAGGACCACTCCTTCGGTAGTGGCATTTACAGACAACGGCGAAAGAAAGATCGGTGACCCCGCCAAGAGGCAGGCGATCACCAACCCCAACAAGACCATCTTCTCTATCAAGAGATTCATGGGTGAGCCTTATGACAGGGTTCAGAACGAGATATCCCGCGTGCCTTACAAGGTAGTGCGCGGCGACAACGGCACTGTACGTGTAGACATCGACGGCCGTCTCTATTCTCCTCAGGAGATTTCGGCGATGATTCTTCAGAAGATGAAGAAGACTGCCGAGGACTATCTCGGACAGGAGGTTTCGGAGGCTGTCATCACAGTGCCCGCCTACTTCAGCGACTCGCAGAGGCAGGCTACCAAGGAGGCCGGTGAGATTGCCGGACTGAAGGTAAAGCGTATCATCAACGAGCCTACCGCAGCCGCACTGGCATACGGTATGGACAAGAAGAAGAATGATATGAAGGTGGCTGTCTACGACCTCGGCGGCGGTACATTCGATATATCGATTCTCGAGCTCGGCGACGGAGTCTTCGAGGTCAAGTCCACCAACGGTGATACGCACCTCGGCGGTGATGACTTCGACCACAGAATCATCGACTGGATGGCAACCGAGTTCATGAATGACAATCCGGGTGTGGACCTCAGAAAGGATCCCATGGCCCTGCAGAGACTGAAAGAGGCTGCCGAGAAGGCCAAGATCGAGCTTTCAAGCCAGACCTCCACTGAGATCAACCTGCCTTACATCATGCCTGTGGACGGTGTGCCCAAACACCTGGTCAAGACCCTTACCAGGGCTAAGTTCGAGCAGATATGCGATGACCTGATCCAGAGGACCATCGAGCCTTGCCGCAAGGCTGTCTCCGATGCCGGCCTGAAGGTATCCGACATAGATGAGGTACTGCTCGTCGGAGGTTCTACACGTATCCCTGCCATCCAGCAGATCGTGGAGAAGTTCTTCGGAAAGGCTCCCAACAAGGGTGTCAACCCCGATGAAGTAGTGGCCGTTGGTGCAGCCATTCAGGGTGGAGTGCTTGCCGGAGACGTGAAGGATGTCCTCCTGCTGGACGTAACTCCTCTGTCCCTCGGTATCGAGACCCTCGGAGGCGTGATGACCAAACTGATAGAGGCCAACACCACCATCCCTAC
>HF990415.1:19958-35080 GCA_000432775.1 Alistipes sp. CAG:831 | reverse complement strand
CCTACACGTAAGTCGGAAGTGTTCTCGACTGCCAGCGACAACCAGCCTTCAGTTGAGATTCACGTCCTGCAGGGTGAGCGTTCAATGGCCCGTGACAACAAGACCATCGGCCGCTTCCATCTCGACGGCATTACCCCCGCTCCCCGTGGAGTTCCTCAGATTGAGGTGACATTCGATATCGATGCCAACGGTATACTGAACGTGTCCGCCAAGGACAAGGCTACCGGCAAGGAGCAGAAGATACGTATCGAGGCTTCATCCGGCCTGAGCGAGGACGAGATCAAGAGGATGCGTGACGAGGCCAAGGCCAACGAGGCTGCCGATAAGGCGGAGCGTGAGAAGATCGACAAGATCAACGGCGCCGATGCCCTCATCTTCCAGAGCGAGAAGAACCTCAAGGAGTACGGTGACAAGATTCCCGCTGACAAGAAGGGTGCTATCGAGAATGCCCTCGGACAGCTCAAGGAGGCCCACAAGTCTCAGAATATCTCCGATATCGACCGTGCAACCGAGGCCCTGAACAGCGCATGGCACGCCGCTTCCGAGGATATGGCCCGTGCCGCCCAGTCAGGTCCTTCAGCCGGCACATCCGGAGCAGGCAGCCAGACCGACAGCAGCTCTTCCAACAGCGGCTCCAACTCAGGTTCCGGTGATGACAATGTCAAGGATGTGGACTATGAGGAAGTGAAATAACACCGATAAGTAAATACATACCAAATCGCAAGCAAAAGCGTGCAGCTCCATGAACTGCACGCTTTTTGCGTTTATAGGGCTCTTGCTGTCTCATCCGAATACCTTCCGGCATTATTCCGACCGCCGGCATGTTTGGTCGGTATCGCTAAAATTCGTAGCTTTGTCAGGCTGGATACTTAGTTTATGGCAATACGGATTGATACAGGATTGACAGACCGGGACCTCACCGGACGGAGTCACTGGTGGGGGGCACCGGACATGCCGGAGGGGATGGCATATCCATGCATAGAGGTGGTGGACGGGGACGGCGGTACTTACCCGGAACCGTTGACATTTGTCTGTCAGATACGGTGCAAGGATATCGCCGGGTTGGATCCGGACGGGCTGCTGCCGCATAGCGGGATGCTTTATTTCTTCGCGCCGATAGACTATTTCCTCGGAGATGACAGTTCTCCTCTGGACTATCACGATTCTCCTGCGGTGATTTATACAGAGCGGGAGGACGGGCTGGTGCCGTATGAACTGTGTTGGGAGGGGACGGACGAGAGCGTTTTCCGTCCGGCAGAGGAGATGATTTTCACTCCTGCAGACTCTCCGCGAGGTGACGGGCATATCCTGCTTGGAGAACCGTATCAGGACGATATCCGCCAGGCTCACCCCGGCTGCCTGGCCCTGCTGCAGATAGACGAGGAGGACCGCTGGGGCCTGCGCTTCTACGACTGCGGCATGTATTATTTCCTTATCCGTCCGGGAGACCTCAGGAGCCGCAGATGGGAACGCGCAGAAGGCGATCTGTATTTTTATTGAGATTATAGAGATGAGACTTGATGATTTTGAAAATGGGATATCCCCGGTGATTTTTCGGAGGGGTGATGACTATTATGAGGACGGGTTGGTGGAGGAGCTGGAGGAGACGGCTCCCGGCACTTGGTGCGCGGTGGTCGCCGGAACAATGGATTATGAGGCGGAGGTCCGTATCAAGGACGGGGAGATTGTCTCATGGGATTGTGACTGTCCATATGACGGCTATATGTGCAAGCACGTGGTGGCGGTACTGCTCAAACTGCGCAATGAGAGACCGTCATTTGCTGAATATGAGGAAGTTGAGTTCGGTGTTGAGCCTGTGGTGCCTGAAGAAAGGACTGTCAGGTCTTTTGAAGGTGACGAGGATTTGTCAAATAAAATCTCTTTGCTGACATACAGGCAGTTGCGGGATTTTGTCGGCAGATATGCGCAGAAGGATGCCGCTTTCAGGGAGGAACTGCTCGGAACTGTCGTGGAAAAGCAATTGTCCGGGACTCCTGATACTTACCGCAGGGAGGTGAGGAAGCATATATGTTATGCGAATATCTATGGTATTCTGGAAAAGGGACAGTTGCTGTTGGAGGCCGGTCGGATGGATGCCGCTGCGGCTATAGCGCTTCAGACTTTGGAGTCCTTTGCGGATGAATATGAGTACTATGATTATACAGACAGCGAGTCAGTAGACCCGGATGTGTGTGAAAAGGCGGGTGCTCTGATACTCGAAATAATTGATGACATCAGGACCGGGGACGGACTCAAACGCTTCATTGCGGAGGAACTGGACCGGATATCGTGGATGGAGGTTTATACCGATTATGATATTTTCGATATGGATGCTTTGGTGGCTGATGTCAGTGAGAGAGTGCTGCCCAAGGAGGATGTACTGAAAATGATAGATGCTCATCTGACCACAGATTCTGAATATCGTCTTGCGGACTGGGTGCGCCGGAAAGTGGTGCTCCTCACCGGTCTGGACAGGGTGAAAGATGCGGAAGATACAGTACGTCATTATCTTTATCTTCCGGAGATACGCAAGGACGAGGTGGAGAGGTGTATTGCATCGGGTGAATATCACAAGGCTCTTGCGATGCTGGACGAGGGTATCGGTCTGGCGCAAAAGATGAGACATAGGGGAACAGAGGACAGGTGGCTGGAGATGAAGCGTGAGATTTATAAGAGACAGGGAGATACGGACGGTTTCATGAATATCACCCGCAAGTTGTTTATGAACTCTCCTACGATTGAGGAATACCGGAGGCTAAAGGAGCTGGTGAGTGCTGACGAGTGGCCTGAGTATCTTGACAGGCTGATTGACCATACTAAGCTTTGCGATTACTCCAGTTATGCTCACTGTTCTCAGGCGGAGATATTCAAGGAGGAAAAGGAATATGACCGTCTTCTGAATCTGATTGCCAACTTGAGGCCTGACAGCCGTTTGGAAGCATTGATGCGGTATTCGGAGGTATTGAAGGATATGTATTCTAAGCAACTGTTGGAAATGTTCTTTCCTTTGATAAAGGATTATGCTGAGAAGAATGTCAATGTCAAGGCATATCCTTATGTTGTGCAGGTGCTTAGGCAGATGCGCAGATTGAACGGGGGAACGGAGGCGGTGTCCGGGCTGGTCGCCTTATTCCGGCAGAAATACATAAGACGCTCGCGCATGATGCGGGAGTTGGATAAACTCTGATTCTGGGAGTGCCCTTTGTGTTGTTACGTATTTCAACATTCTTTGCCGCTATATTGGTCTGCATTGTCTTTCAGCAAATAGTTGGAACTGCGTCCGCCGTCGGCTGCCGCTATCAGTATGCCCTTCTCTATAAGGTCAGTTATGTCCCTAAGTGCGGTGGCTTGTGATGTCTTGGTTATTTTTGCCCATTTGGAGGATGTGAGCTTGCCTGTAAAGCCGTCCCAAAGCATATTGACCATTTTCACCTGTCTCTCGTTCATCGGTATTTCACGATGCCGTTGCCAGAAAGAGGATTTGCTTACAACTCTCTTTACAGTTTCCTCTGCCCTGAGTATGGAACTTTTCATCGTATTCAAGAACCATTCAAGCCATTCTGTAATATCTGTAGAGTTGCTCGTAGTATGCTCCAAAATCTCGTAATAGGTCTTTTTTTCACGCAGTATCTCTGCTGACATACTGTAAAAACGCAAATGGAATCCATCTGCCTTGGCCAACTGCATATCGGTTATAGTCCGCGTCAAACGCCCGTTTCCGTCATCAAATGGGTGGATGGCGACAAACCATAAGTGTGCTACTGCCGCTTTCAGTACAGGGTCGGTTACGGTGTTGTCAGAATTTATCCACCTTAAAAAATCAGTCATCATATCAGGGACAACATCTGACGGCGGTGCTTCGTAATGTACTTTTTCTTTGCCCATCGCTCCGGAAACTATCTGCATCGGCTCACCACCTGTACGGTATGCCCCGACTGTAATCGGATACATACCGCTCCGTCCGGTAGGGAACAATGCGGCGTGCCAGTTGAACAGGCGTTCCGTGGTGAGTGGTTTGTTGCAGTTTGTCACAGCATCCATCATAATCTGCACAACACCTTCGGTATAGTGATCTGGTTGTGGAAGACCTGCGGTGTCAATTCCCAAATGCTTTGCGATGGACGACCGCACTTTGTCAGAATTCAATATTACGCCCTCAATTTCGTTTGAGCGCAGCACATCCTCGGTCATTACATTGAGAGCAGTCATGCTTTGCACATCAAATCCCAGTCCGCCCATCATTCCCTGTATCTTTCCTTCGAGGTTGCGTACCTCTGAGAGCAGGGCTATGAGCCTGGAATCATTCCATGTAAAAGACGGCCATTCAGGATATTGCCAGATGTATATTGGTCTCATGTCCATTCGGTTTATTCGCAAATATAAAATTAATGACGCGAATAGGCAAATTATTCACGTCATATTTTGATTGGAATAGCGGGATTGTTCTAATCATCAATGCAGATATTCTATAACTTGAATTGGGGCGGGAACGGCAGAATTTCCGTCGATGCGGTCTGGTTGCTGAAGGTAAGTACAGCCGCACCCGTAAATGGCAAAAGCCCGGACGATGTGGATATCCGTGTCGTCCGGGCCGGTTTCTATACTGTCGGCTGCGGATGTCCGCGGAGGGACTATGAGCCGAAGTTGTCGAAGAGGATGTTCTCGGGAGGTACTCCGAGGCTGTCGAGCATCTTGAGTACCGACTGGGTCATCATCGGAGGACCGCACATCAGGTAGAGGCAGTCCTCGGGTGCCTCGTGGGTCTTGAGGTATGTCTCGTAGAGGACGTTGTGCACGAATCCCACCTTGTATGCAACTCCTGCTGCATCGGCCTCGGGATCCTGACGGTCGAGGGCCAGATGGAACTTGAAGTTGGGGAAGTCGCGCTCTATCTCGTGGAAGTCCTCGAGGTAGAAGGCCTCTTTCAGGCTGCGGGCACCGTAGAAGAAGTTGACCTTGCGGCCGGTCTTCTCGGTCTTGAACAGGTGCATGATGTGGCTTCTCATGGGAGCCATTCCGGCACCGCCGCCGATGAAGATGAACTCCTGGTCTGCGGGTGCGTTGTCCGGGATGAAGAACTCTCCGTAAGGGCCCGAGATGATCACCTTGTCACCCGGCTTGCGGGAGAAGATGTAGGACGAGCTGATTCCGGGAGGCACGTTCATGAAGCCGCCCTTGGCCTTGTCGAAAGGAGGGGTGGCGATACGGACGTTCAGCATGATGATGTCACCCTCGGCAGGATGGTTGGCCATGGAGTATGCCTTGAAGGTAGGCTCGGAGTTGTGTGCGTGCAGGTTGAATACGCCCATTTTCTCCCAGTCGGCCCTGTAGGGCTCCTCTATGTCCATATCCTTGTAGTCGATATCGTACTTGGGGATGTCGATCTGGATATAGCCGCCGGAGCGGAAGTTGAGGTGCTCGCCTGCGGGAAGCTTTACAACGAATTCCTTGATGAAGGTGGCGACGTTCCTGTTGCTTACCACCTCGCACTCGAGTTTCTTGATGCCGAGGATGCTCTGGGGTACGAGTATCTTGAGGTCCTCGCGCACCTTGACCTGGCAGCCGAGCCTCCAGTTGTTCTGCTGCTGCTTGCGGGTGAAGAAACCTACCTCGGTGGGCAGGATGCTGCCGCCGCCTGAAAGCACCTGGCATTTGCACATACCGCAGCTTCCGCCGCCGCCGCAGGCAGAGGGAAGGAATATCTTCTCGTTGGAGAGGGTGGTCAGCAGGGAGGAGCCGGGATTGACATCGAGGACTCTCTCGCCGTTGTTGATGTCGATCTTGACATTGCCCTGAGGGGTCAGTTTAGCCTTGGCCACCAGCAGGAGAGCGACCAGTATCAGGGTCACTACAAGGAACGTGATAATTGATACGATAAGTATTGTAGTCATACGTCAGTCCTCCTATAATTGAATACCCATGAAGCTCATGAATGCTATACCCATGAGACCGGTGATGATGAATGAGATTCCGAGGCCCTTGAGAGGCTTGGGAACGTTGGAGTATGCGAGTTTCTCACGGATGGCCGCGATGGTCACGATGGCGAGGAACCAGCCGATTCCGGATCCGAGGGCATATACTGTCGCGTAACCGAGGTTGGCGAAATCCCTTTCCTGCATGAACAGTGAGGCACCCATTACGGCGCAGTTCACTGCAATCAGGGGAAGGAAGATACCCAGTGAAGAGTAAAGGGCGGGGGAGAATTTCTCCACGATCATCTCCACGAGCTGGGTGATGGCGGCGATTACCGCGATGAATACTATGAAGCTCAGGAAGCTCAGGTCGAGGTC
Source organism: Alistipes sp. CAG:831 (assembly GCA_000432775.1). Taxonomy (GTDB): domain Bacteria; phylum Bacteroidota; class Bacteroidia; order Bacteroidales; family UBA932; genus Coprenecus. The sequence goes on along the minus strand of HF990415.1, from coordinate 28,790 downwards.
AGCAAGTGCGGGGCTGATCCAGGACATTGCTCCGGGAGTGAGGAAGAACTTGTTGAGCAGGTAGTTGATAGGCAGGGTAACGAGGATTACGAATATCACTGCGATACCCAGACCGAAAGCTGTCTTGACATTCTTCGATACAGCCAGGAATGAGCACATCCCCAAGAAGTATGCGAAAATCATGTTGTCGACGAATATCGACTTGACAAATAGACTTAAATATTCCATAGTGATGTGCCTTTATTATTTTTCTATAAGATCTTTCTGAATGCCTCTCTGCAGCCAGATGAACAGACCTACCAGAATCAGGGCCATGGGAGGCAGGATGATCAGGCCGTTGTTCATGTATCCGGCTTCATACCAGCCGGCAGGAATGATCTGATGTCCGAATAGTGTACCGGAACCTAAAAGCTCGCGGATGAAGGCCAGAGCCACGAGAATCATACCGTAGCCGAGACCGTTGGCGATACCGTCCACGAAAGAGGGCCAGGGCTTGTTGCCGAGGGCGAAAGCCTCGATACGGCCCATGATGATACAGTTGGTGATGATCAGACCGACGTATACGGACAGCTGCTTGCTGACCTCATAGGCGTATGCCTTGAGGAACTGGTCGATGAGGATTACGAACAGCGATACGAGTACCAGCTGGACGATGATTCGTATACGGTTGGGAATCGTATTGCGCAGCAGGGATGCGAACAGGCTTGAGAATCCGGTCACGAATGTAACCGACAGAGCCATCACGCAGGCAGGCTCAAGCTTTACGGTAACTGCCAGCGAGGAGCAGATACCCAAGACTAAGACCGTTACCGGGTTGGCCTTGAAAAACGGGTTTTGATATATTTCCTTTTTCATGATTATCTTTCAGCTTTCTGTTTTTCAAGATAAGGTTCATAATATTCGAGCCACTGGCGTATTGCATTCTCCAGGGCACGGCTGGTGATGGTACCGCCGGAGATGGCGTCGATTTCATGGGCAGAGCCTTCAGGGGCGCCTCCCTTGACAACTGTCACCGATACCAGGCTGCCTCCGTCGAAGATGGACTTGCCGATGAACTGGTTGCTGAAATTAGGCGTGGCTATCTCAGCGCCCAGACCGGGAGTCTCTCCCTTGTGGAGGAAGGTTGCACCGTAAATGGTGTTGTAGTCGTCCTTGAGGGATACATAGCCCCAGATAGGACCCCACAGACCGGCTCCGTAGATGGGGAATATCTCTACCTTGCTGCCGTCGTCCAGAGTGCAGACGAAAACGGGGAGGGTGAGCTTTGACACATCGGGATTGGCCTGCTTCATGATGTCGTACTGGGATTTCAGGCCTGCTGTAAGGGCGAGGGAGAATGCGTCTCCATCCACTTTATTGCCCTGTGCATCGACCAGATAGGAGTCTGTGATGTATTTGTTGAACTCCTGTTCCACGTATGCGTTCTTGTCAGAAGCCTCATCGGCTCCCTGGCCGAGGTTGACCGAGGACAGAATGCTCTGGCGGGTCTCGGTGTTCACGTTGGCCTGCTGCTTGCCGCTCAGGGATACGGACACGTACGCGAGAACAGCAGCCACGATCACCACCATGACGGTGGAGTAGATAATTGTATATGTGTTACTGTTGGTATTCATAGTGTGATTCTCCCTTATTGATTGATTTGCGCTCTCTTGAGACGTTTCTTGATGTTCCTCTGAACTACACAGTAGTCAATCAGCGGAGCGAATGTGTTCATAAGCAGGATGGCCAGCATCATTCCTTCCGGATATCCGGGGTTGAATACCCTGAGGATAATGGTGAATGCACCGATCAGGAAGCCGTAGATCCATTTTCCTGTCTCGGTCTGGGCCGAGGTTACAGGGTCGGTGGCCATGAATACCGCTCCGAATGCGAAGCCGCCCATAATCAGGTGCTCCCATGCGGGAAGCGCGAGGTAGGACGAGGTGTCAGGAGCGAGGGCGTTGCAGAGGTAGCCGATTGCCAGAGCTCCCACAACGGTGGACAGCATGATTTTCCAGCTTGCCACTCCGAAGAACAGCAGGATGGCTGCACCGATGAGGATTGCAACGGTAGAGGTCTCACCGGGACATCCGGGAATGAATCCGAGGAACATGTCCAGGGCTGAGGGCATATTGTTGAAATTGCCGAGAGCTGCCTCCGCGAGGGGAGTGGCTCCGGAATATCCGTCCACGCCGGCGACCCAAACCTTGTCACCTGACATGCTGGAGGGGTAGGCGAAGAAGAGGAATGCCCTTGCGAGGAGTGCCGGGTTCCAGATGTTCATGCCTGTGCCTCCGAATACCTCCTTGCCGATGATGACTGCGAAGGCCACTGCGAGGGCGAGAATCCAGAGGGGGGTGGTGATGGGCACGATCAGGGGAATGATCATACCTGTTACCAGATATCCCTCATTGACCTCATGTCCGCGGATCTGTGCGGAGGCGAACTCTATGCCCAGACCTACGATGTAGGATACCAGGTAGAGAGGAAGTATCTTGAGGATGCCGAACCAGACCTTCTGCCAGAAGCCCATATCGATTCCGGCTGCGATGCTGTGCTGGTCTCCGATATTGTAGATACCGAAGAGGAGGGTGGGGATCAGGGCGACCACCACGATGATCATGACTCTCTTGAGGTCGTTGCAGTCCCTTACGTGCGAGCCGCTCTTGGTGACGGTGTTGGGCACTCTGAGGAATGACTGGAAGGCCTCGATGGTGGAGTCGAATATTGAGCCTTTTTTCTCTTTCTTTTCCATATTCTTATGCCATTTCTTTAATCATGAGGTCAATTCCCTTGGAAACGATAGCCTGTATGTCTATCTTCGAGGGGTCAATGTATTCACAGAGGGCGAAGTCCTCTTCGACAACCTCGTAGATGCCGAGCTGCTCCATCTTGTCGATGTCCTCGGCGATGATGGCCTTGAGCAGGTACACGGGATAGATGTTCATGGGGAACACCTGGGCGTACTTGTTGGTCATCACGAATGCTCTCACACCTCCGTTGAGGTTGGAGTCCATCTTGTATTTCTTCTTGGGAGTCAGCCATGAGAAGTATGTGGATGCGAAGCTGTACTTCTTGGTCCTGAAAGGCTTGGCCCATCCGAATGTCTCATAGTAGGTGCCTTCGGTGATCAAGGAGATGCAGTCGTCGTAGAAGCCCAGATAACCCTCCTTGCCGACATTGGTGCCGGTGAGGATGTTGCCGCTGATGTAGCGTACGGGGCAGCCCTGCTGGAGCTTCTCCACATTGTCGTTGACCATGTCGGCTATGCCGCTGATGCACATGCCGCTGATGCACTTGATATAGCCGGGGGTGCTTACGCGGGGGCCTCCAACGGCCACTGTCTTGCGCATGTCCACCTTGCCGGTGTTGAAGAAACGGCCCATGATGGCCAGCATCTGGAGATTGACGGTCCAGATCAGGTCACCCTTATTGATGGGGCAGACGTGGTTGATCTGCACGCCTACGTTGCCGGCGGGGTGATGTCCGTCGAAGATGTGGAACTCGACTCCGGAAAGCTTGTGGAAAGGAGAGCTGGCGTGGGTTTTTGCGCAGAGACCGAAATGGATCTTGGGAGCAAGTTTTGCGAGTACGTTGACGGCTGTCTGGATGTTGTCAACCTCATCCTTGAGAATGTAGTCGTAATCCGCTGCCAGTGGAGCGGTGTCGAATCCCGAGATGTAGACGGCTTTGGGACGTATCTCAGGGTTGGGCACGATGCCGTAGGGGCGCTGCTTGATGCAGGGCCACAGACCGCTCTCCAGGAGGGCACTGACAGCCTGCTCGGCCGTGATGGCTTCGGGCTTGGGAAGATTGAACTCGGCATACTCCGTTTCCGGGTCAGCCTTGACTCTGACTTCGAGAAGCTTTCTCTTCTCTCCTCTGACAATTTCGCTGACAGTGCCGCTCACCGGTGAGGTGAACTTGATCTCAGGTCTCTTTTTATCGACAAAAAGGACGGTTCCGGCCTTGACGGCGTCACCTTCCTTTACTGCGAGTTTGGGGATAAGACCTTTGAAATCGGTTGGCTTGACTGCTACTGTCTCAGAAACTATCGTTTTGAGGATTTGGGCGGACGGCACACCCTCGACGGGAATGTCGAGCCCTTGTTTCAATTTTATATAGTCAACCATATCCTATATTATTATATATGAAAATTCGGGTGCAAATATAGATAAAACTTTTGTAGATTTGCGCTGAAAATTAAAAAGAATGCAATATGAATTTGTCGGGGTTGAACAGTGTTCAGCAAGAGGCAGTTAGATGTGCTGACGGAGCTTCAATAATAATAGCCGGAGCCGGTTCCGGGAAAACTCGCGTGCTTACGTGGAAGATAGCGTGCCTGATTGAGTCCGGGGTGGAGCCCTCCTCGATCATGGCTCTGACATTCACCAACAAGGCGGCCAAGGAAATGAAGGAAAGGATTGCGGCGATAGTGGGCCGGGACCGCTCGCGCCGTCTGTGGATGGGAACATTCCATTCCATATTCGCCCGTATTCTGCGTGAGTATGCCGATCTGCTGGGGTTCCCGAAGGCGTTCACGATATACGACGCCACGGATGCGAAGAATGCGGTGAAGATGTGTATAAAGGAACTGCAGCTGGACGATAAGGTCTACAAGCCGGGAGACGTGCTCTCGCGCATATCTGCGGCGAAGAATTATCTGGTTACTGCAGAGGCCTATATGAACAATCATGAGGCCATACGCAGGGATACCCAGATGCGCAGGGGGCGTATATGTGATGTCTACAGGCTGTATTCGGAGAAATGCCGGAAGGAAGGGGTCATGGATTTTGACGATATCCTTCTGTATACCAATATCCTCCTGAACCGCCATCCGGAGGTGGCGGAGAATCTCAAGAGCGTCATCTCACATATCCTGGTGGACGAGTATCAGGATACCAACATGGCGCAGTACCGGATAGTCAACCTCTTGGCCCGGGACCGCCGCAACCTTACCGTAGTCGGCGACGATTCCCAGAGTATCTATGCTTTCCGGGGAGCCAGAATCCAGAATATTCTCAATTTCAAAAGGGATTACCCCGAGGCGAAGGAATTTCGTCTGGAGCAGAATTACCGCTCAACCCAGATAATCGTCAATGCCGCCAATTCCGTTATTGCCCATAACCAGAACCGTCTGAAGAAGGAGTGTTTCTCCGAAGGCGACAGGGGGGAGAAGATAGAGCTGATCAAGGCTTACAATGAGCAGGACGAGGCTTCGTCCATCGTCTCTTCTATCATGAGGCGCATCTATTCATCGAAGGCCTCCTATGACTCATTTGCAGTGCTGTATCGTACCAATTCCCAGTCGAGAGTGCTGGAAGAGGCTCTCCGCCGACGGAATATACCCTATATTATATATGCCGGTCATTCCTTCTATGAACGGAAGGAGGTCAAGAACATGCTGGCATACCTCCGGCTGGTGCTCAATCACAATGACAATGAGGCTTTCCGCCGTATCGTCAATCTTCCAGCCCGCGGAATAGGGCAGACTTCTTTGAACAGGCTGGGAGAGGCCTCCGCCGCCACCGGCATGCCGCTGCTCGAAATGTGCCGTCAGAGCGGTCTGGACCGTTTCGATATCAAGGAGTCCACAGCCGCCAAACTCCGGATGTTCGCGGATATGATCGACCATTACTCTTCCAGGATAGCCTCCGATGATGCATATACCCTGGCCGTGGCGGTAGCAGAAGGCTCAGGGTACCTTCCTTCGCTGAAGGCCGACCTGTCGGTGGAGGGTATCTCGGCTCTGGGCAATGTCTCTGAGCTGCTGAACGGTGTCAAGGAGTTCGTAGACCAGGAGGCTGAGGCGGCGGAGGAAGGGGGAGAGTACGGCCGGATACCCTCGCTCGAGGCTTATATGGAGAATGTCGCCCTGCTTACAGATGCGGACAATGCCGATGAGGAGGATGAGAACAACAGGGTCAAGCTGATGACGGTACACGCCTCCAAGGGACTGGAATTTCCCTATGTCTATATCTCCGGCATGGAGGAGAATCTCTTCCCCTCATTTATGTCCGGCGAGAGTCTGGAATCGGTCGAGGAAGAGAGGCGGCTCTTCTACGTTGCATTGACGAGGGCTGAGAAAGCTGTCACCGTATCCTACGCCGGCAGCCGTTTCATGAACGGCAAGACTTCGGCCTGTCGCCCCAGCCGATTCCTCAAGGAAATAGATTCTCAGTATCTGGACGGGGCGGTGGAGGATTATTCGGCGGTAGGAGGCAATGACTACGATGAGGACGAAGGCGGCTGGTCTTCATCCAGGTCTTATCAGCAGCGCAGTCAGTATGTACCCCAGGCGCAGGTCCGTACTACTCCGGATATGTCCAGGTTACGGAAGCTGTCTCCCTCGGAATCCGGAAAGCCGGGTCTTTCCGGAGGTACGCATCATTCCACGGCGCCCGTGGCGGTGGGGGACATGACAGTGGCAGGAGGGGACCGTGTGCACCATGACAGATTCGGCTCCGGAACTGTGATTTCTGTCTCCGGAAACGGTGGAGATGCCAAGGCTGTGGTGAAATTTGACGCCGGAGGTGAAAAAACTTTACTTTTGAAGTATGCAAAGCTTCAAAAGATATGATTGTGGCACGAAACTTGTAATAGTATAAGACGAAGTTTTTCATAGTTTAAGTTTAGGTTAAGTAGCCGGCCCGCGTCCGATCTGAAGGATGGCGGGCCGGTGAATTTTATGCCTGCCTGTCACAAAATTTCCTTGTAAGCATTGAGTGGCTGTCGTTATCAAAAAACAACAGTTATGGATAAATTTGAAAGCAGGCTTATGACAAAAGATATGAAAGAAAACGAAAAAGGCTATCTTATGACAATAATCAGCATATTGTCAATTATCTCAATAGGAGTGGTCGCGATGATTCTGGTCTGAGTCCGGAAATCAGAGCAGGACTATATTGCTCCTGTCCTTTACATCTCTCATTGCATTTCTGGTGTCGAACACTATGTCCGAATGCTGCTGGACAAAATCGTAGTCAACGCAGCTGTGGGCGGTGGTTATTACCGTAATGTCGACACTTTCCAGCAGTTCCTCTGTCAGGGACGGCTGTCCTGAATAGACGGTTTCCTTATCTCTGTACTTTCTTACCAGGGGATCGTAGAATAGGACTTCCGCCCCTTTTTTTCGCAGTACGTTGATTACTCTTATCGCAGGGCTCTCGCGGCAGTCGTCAATGTCGGCCTTGTAAGCCACACCCAGTACCAGAACTTTTGAGCCTTTAAGGGCTTTGGACCTGTCATTCAGAATGTTGGCAACTCTCTGTACGCAATATTCAGGCATCCTGTCATTGATCATCATGGATGTCTCTATCATGGATGTGTGGAAAGCGTATTCACGCACTTTCCAACTCAGGTAGTATGGATCGAGGGGGATGCAGTGTCCGCCCAGGCCGGGACCAGGATAGAAGGCCTGGAATCCGTAGGGCTTGGTGCGTGCGGCGTCTATGACTTCCCAGATATTGATTTTCATTCTCTCGCACAGCATGGCCATCTCGTTTATCAGACCGATGTTGATATTCCTGTATGTGTTCTCCAGGATTTTTTCCATCTCGGCAATCTCAGGGGAAGATACAGTATGTACTCCGCCATCCAGGAATGCCCTGTACATGGTACTGATGACTTCCTTCGCATCCTCCCCAACGGCACCCAGTACCTTGGGGGTATTTCCTGTCTTGTAGTGAGGATTGCCGGGGTCCACTCTCTCAGGAGAGAAGGCCAGGTAGAAATCCACCCCGCAGGTAAGGCCTGAGCCTTTCTCAAGAAGGGGCTTCACTATGTCGTTGGTGGTCCCGGGGAAAGTCGTGGATTCCAGGACGACCATAGTGTCCTTTTTCAGGTATTCGGCAATCTGAATGGAAGAGTGTTCTATATATGATAGATCAGGCTGCTGGTGCATGTCCAGAGGGGTGGGTACGCAGATGGCGATGAAGTCCATTTCCCGTATCCTGCTGAAGTCAGAGGTGGCCTCAAGCATTCCGTCGGAGACCAGTTCCTTCAGTTGGCCGTGGTTTACGTCGGAGATGTAATTCTCTCCTCTGTTGATTTTCGCAACCTTGTCTTCCAGCAAATCAAACCCTACAGTCCGGAAACCTGCCTCGGCTATCTCTACTGCCAGGGGGAGTCCTACATATCCCAGTCCTACCACGCCCGCACTGATTGTTCTGTCCTCTATTTTCTTAAGCAGCTGCTCTTTCATATCGAAATATTATTTAAAAGTTGCGCAAAGATAGACCTTTTTGTGACATCATGTCATTCGATATGGAATTCCTTGATATTTTTGATTCCCGGATAGCCGAAATACTCCTCGACATCTCCTTTGATGTAAAGTCTTTTGCCCAGAATGTCCGGATGTTCAATAAGGTTGAGGCTTTCTCTGACATCTCCATCAGGAAGTTCGGCGGCAGCGCATTCTCCCCTGGATGAGGCACCGGCATTGTCAGACAGCGCAATATGGCTGGCTTTGGTGAACGGAGGCTCCAGCTTGAGGTTGGCTGTGGTAACGTCTCCTCCGACAATATATCCGCCGACCCATACGTCCTCTGCGCCGAGATTCATCGCGAGATCGGTGATTGTCAGCGCATTTTCCATGGAGGAGCCATTGTTTCCGCTGCCTATGGTGAAGTCCTCGAAGATCCAGTTGCGCGATGTGTCGATCTCTATGGAAAAGGCTCCGGAGGACTCGGCTGAAGCGGATAGCTTGACTGTGAGTATGTCCGCCGCGCTCAACTGTCTTGACAGGAGGGCTGTCTCCTGCCCGTCTTCGGAGCTTATTACCCTGAGTATACCTGGCTGGAAATAGGCGATGCGCTTTTCAGTGTAAGGGTATGCCAGGCTATGTTCTTCCGA
>HF990415.1:0-19945 GCA_000432775.1 Alistipes sp. CAG:831 | reverse complement strand
GTTCTTCCGATCTGATAAGGATGTCGGAACTGAAGAACCGGTCCCGGAATGAGTCTGTGAACTGAAGCCTCATTCCGCAGTTGAGCTGAGTGCAGCCGAAGGCTACGGAAAGGGTCTGGCCGCTGCCGATGACGACTGTCCGGTAGTCTCCGAACTGCGGGGATGAGAATGCGGGTTCGTCGAATTCGGAAGAATAGAGTGCTACGTCGTATGTGCCCGCAGCCACCTGCATGGGATCCGGACGGTCTCCATAAGGACCTTCGTATACTGGTTCTCCGTCTTCTTGGATGACTGACAGAATAAACTCGCTGGTGTCCGGTATGACAATGTCCGTTCCTTCGGATTTGAGCTTCTGCGTCAGCCTGTCCATGGAATAGGAACTGTAATCGGAAGACAGGAGGAAAGAGATATAGGCGTCTCCGTTCATTCTGTCCTCGCATGAGGAGATTGACAATGCTCCCATAATAATAAGGAGGAGTGCTCCTTTCAACTTTCTCTGTTTCATATTATTCCTTTTTTGATTGATTCTGCGGCAAAAATAAGGCGATAAAAAATTTCAAGTTGCCGTTGAAAAAAAACGCGTGAGAATTTATTTGTTTTTAAAAAATATTAAATTTGTGACAACAACACTAACCTATAGAAAGTATGTATCGCATAACAACTCATCCCATTCTTCCCGTTCCTGCGGAAGATCCAGTATCATTTATTTTTGAGGGGAAAACTATCATAGGACAAAAGGGACAGACCATCGCCGCCGCCCTGCATCAGGCCGGTTATCCGGTACACAGTCTGAGTATCGAACACCGCAAGAGGACCATGGAGTGCGGTATCGGCAAGTGCGGAGCCTGCGAGATGCTCGTTGATGGCAAGATCCGCCGTATCTGTGTCACTAAGGTGGACGGGGTACGGGAGGTCGCCAGGCTCAGTGCCGACAGCGGCTTCAAAGGTGTTCTGGTCACGGAGAAAGACGGCGTGGTGGAAGAGAAGGAGGTCTACAGGACCACCGTGGCCATCATAGGAGCCGGTCCTGCCGGTCTGGCTGTCCGCGAGGAACTGCTTAAGGAGGGTGTGGACTGCCTGGTGATAGACAGCAACAGTGAGATCGGAGGCCAGTTCCTGATGCAGACCCACCAGTTCTTTTTCTTCGAGAAGGAGAAACGCTTCGGCGGTATGAGAGGATTCGATATCGCCAGGACTCTCGCCGGAGACTCCCACGAGGGCATCATGCTGGATTCTGTGGTCTGGGACATACTCGAGGGCAAGCGACTTGCTGTGAAGAATATAGTGCAGGACAAGGTATTCTACGTGGATGCCGATGAGCTGGTCATCGCCACAGGTGCGGTACCGTTCATGCCGGCCTTCAAGAACGATGATGTCCCCGGAGTCTATACGGCGGCAGTGGTGCAGAGGATGATGAATACCCAGTTCACGCTTCTGGGCAAGAATATACTGACAGTAGGTGCCGGCAATATAGGATACCTGACATCATATCAGGCCATGCAGGCCGGAGCCAATGTGAAGATGATCATCGAGGGAATGCCCCGTGAGGGCGGTTTCCCTGTGCAGGCCAACAGGGTGCGCCGTCTCGGAATCCCCATCCTGACATCCCACGTGCTGGTGGAGGCCGTACCGAATGCCGACTATACCGGCATTACCGGGGCCATTATCGCCGAGTGCGAGAACTTCAAGCCCATTCCCGGGACGGAGAGACTGATCGACGGTATCGACTGCATCAATATATGCACCGGTCTTATGCCTGACAACCAGCTCTTTGTCAAGGGTAATGCCATATACGGCCGCAGCTGCCACGGGGTAGGCGACGCGGTGCGTATCGGAGAGGGCACCTCGGCTGTCCTGCGCGGACGGCAGTGCGCCTACGAGATTCTCCAGAATCTCGGACGCCGTTTCAATTACGACAATTACCTGCAGGTGTCCAAGGAATACATTGATTCCCAGCAGCATCCCGTGAGAATCCTCCAGGAGCCCGCGATGCCTTCGGCCGAGAGAGCCGCAGCCGCTCCCTTTGTGATTATGGACTGCCTCTACGGATTTGCCTGCAATCCCTGCTCTTTCTCCTGCAAGCAGGGAGCCATCACCAAGATCTCTACTTCTACTACCCCGAAGATAGATTACGACAAGTGTATCGGCTGTATGCAGTGCGTGTATCAGTGTCCGGGCCTGGCCATTTTCGGTTATGATACCCGTGCCGGAAAGCTCTTTCTGCCCATTGAGTACGATGCAAAGGAAGGCTCTGAGGTATTTCTGGTGGATGACAGCGGCCGCAAGGTCGGAGAGGGCGTCATAGAGAAGATACTGGTCAAGTCTAACAAGACCAATGTCGCCCGCGTCAAAGTGGCCCGGATATATGACGGCGGCGTGCTGACTGATGCCCGCGGATTCATCGTAAAGGAAAGATATCCCGCTCCGATAGAAATGAAACCGGCTCCAGCAGCTGACGGCAAGACCTATATATGCCACTGTGAGGATATTACCATCGAGCGTATGCTGGAACTCATAGGGGACCGCAAGTCTATTTCGGCCGATGAGTTGAAGCACATATCCCGTATGGGTATGGGACCATGCCGTGGCAAGAGATGTCTTTCGAGGGCCAAATCCGCCCTGCGCTCCTATGGTATAGAGGTGACGGGAGACCTGACTCCCCGCGCCCCAATGGCCAATCTGGTGGAATTCGGGGATGTCATCAATATTCCAGGATCTGAGAGAATCATCTTACCGGCCGGTTCTGTTACCGACGGCGGTAAGGTGGGGGCCCTGGTGGCAGGAGGCGGTATGGCCGGGTCTGCGGTGTTCCGCTATCTGGCCGAGGCCGGTTTTGCTCCCGTGTTGGTCAATAAGGACCGCGGCAGTTCGTGGAGGAATATTGCCGGAGGACGTCCGGCGTTCTCCCTGCCGGCTCTGGCGGATATCGCAAACCACAATCTGGAGATATTCCGTGACCTGCAGCAGCATACCAATATCGATTTCCGGCTGATACGCTACGTCAACTTCGCTCACGATGAGGCCACCTACAGGTCTCTCGATGCCGCCAGGGCCTGGTCGAAGGCCTATATGGTGGATCCCAAGGATTTCCAGAAGGAGATATCTCCTTATATGAATCCCGCTCTGAATCTGTATGTTGCCGCTCAGGTAACGGAGGACTGCTGGCAGGCCACACCCGGCAAGACAGTAAATGCAGTCCGTCTGATAGGACGCAGCCACGGCGGCCGTATTCTGGAGGAGACCGAACTGGTGGATGTGCGCAGGACCGGAGGAGAGTATGAGGTGCTGGTGCGCGACAGTTCCCGCCGGTACACGAAGTTCCGCACGGAGATATTCATCAATGCCCTCGGATACGGGGCCGAGAAGTTTGCCCACATGCTGGGTATAGAGACCGGACTGTATCCTGTAAAGCATCAGGCCTTTATAACCAAACGTCTGCCGTTGTTGGGCAAGGACGGGGCTACTCTGGACATGCTCATCGACCGCCGTCACTACAAGGGATTCTCCGCAGTCTACGGCCAGCAGCTCGCCGATACCGGCCAGATCATAGGTTGTGCCTCACCGGCCACTGATCCGGCAGAGGCGGGTAAGGATTTGAAAGTCAACACTCAGGCCTTCCTCGAGATATCCTCCGAGGTCTTCTCCGAGTGGATACCTGCCCTCAGGAATGTCGGGATACAGGCAACGTGGGCAGGTTATTACGTGGAACCACGCTATATCGTCGACCCTTCTCTCGGTCTCTTCATCGGTATGCGCGGACACGGCTTCATGCTCTCGCAGTATATCGGCAAACTGTATGTCGACACACTCCTCGGCCGTCAGGTTCCTGAGTATTTCAGGGATCTGGCTCTCGGAGGCAGCGGTCTCAGCGAGCAGGCTTTCAAGTAACCTTAAACAGGTATCATCTATTCAGGGCGTGGCGCTTTTATGTCGCGCCCTTTTTGTTATAAGACATCAAATCATTATATTTGTGCATTCTCTTTTCAGCAGCCGTCCCATTTGTAGTTAGTTATGAGTTTAACTTAAAATAGATTCGTATATGAAAGCTGATGAGATTATGGAGCTGTTCAGACAGTTCGAGTCAATCGCCAATGACTATGAGGGCGTAGAGTGCTGGAGTGCCAGAGAGTTGTCTAAGTTGCTTGGCTACACGCAGTGGCGAAATTTCGAGAATATAGTGGAGAAAGCCAGGACGGCATGCCGGAATGCCGGTCAGGACGTTGCACACCATTTTGCTGACGTCAGCAAAATGGTCTCCTTGGGATCTGGCTCAGAAAGAGAACTTTACGATTGGATGCTTACCCGCTATGCATGTTATCTGATCGCACAGAACGGTGATGCCAGAAAGCCGCAAGTCGCTTTCGCTCAAAGCTATTTCGCTGTTCAGACCAGACGTGCCGAGTTGATCCAGAAACGCATACTCGAGTACGAGCGCGTGCAGGCCCGGAACAAACTCGCTGAAACAGAGTGGAGAAAAGGCTTAAATCAGATGAGAAGAAGATAAAAATTGATAAAAATGACACAATTACAAAGAATTAACACCGAAATGGAGGATGTGTCCCGGATGCTGAGGCCGAGGCGGGAGGATGCGCACAAGGGGGACTTCGGACATGCGCTTTTAGTGTGCGGTTCGCGCGGGATGGCCGGGGCGGCTGTGCTGGCCGCCATGGGGGCGCTGCGCTCCGGCTGCGGCCTGGTGACGGTGCATCTGCCGGAGTCCGAACGGACGGTGATTCACTGCACCTGCCCCTCTGCTATGGTGGACTGCGACCCTCAGGGGCATTTTTCCGCATTGCCCTCAAATATGGAGCGGTATACAGCAGTAGGATGCGGGTGCGGCCTCGGACGGCATCCTGAGACGGAGGCGGCCCTCAGAAGCCTGCTGCGTGCATGGCATCGGCCGATGGTCCTGGATGCGGATGCCCTGAACATCATTGCCGCCGGGCCTGATTTGCTTGGACTAGTGCCTGAAGGCTCAATTCTCACACCCCATCTCGGAGAGCTCCGCCGTCTGGTGGGCGAATGGGCCACTGTGGGGGAAAGGCTGGCGAAAGCTGCTGACCTGGCCGTACGGACGCGCAGCTGTGTGGTGGTCAAGGGGCCGCATTCGGCTGTCGTCTCTCCGGACGGGCAGGCGGCATTCAACACCACCGGCAATCCCGGGATGGCGACTGGGGGCAGCGGAGATGTGCTGACCGGCCTGCTTACAGGACTGCTGGCTTCTGGTTACGGAGCCTTCGAGGCGGCCCGCATGGGAGTATGGCTGCACGGCAGGGCGGGGGACATAGCCGCTTCCCGCTACGGGCAGAACGGCATGAACAGCCGCGACATCGCTGACTGCCTCGGGGAAGCCTTCCTGGCAGTAGAACGGTGAGTTCTATATGCGGTAGGAATAAGATATCTTAAATTTGGCAGAACTGACATCAATGCGCAGAAGAATCATGTATCTGTGCAAGGGGTTATATTCAGTTTCGTTCAACAAAATTATTAGTAGTTCTATGTCATCTGTCAAATTAAAATTCAGGCCTAATGCGGATAATACGCATGAAGGTACTTTGTTTTTTCAAATTATTCATAACCGGGAGGTCAAACAGATAACCACGGGTTATCATATCTATGAGAAGGAATGGGACAAACGGTGTGAGAATATTGTTTTAGTGTCTCCTATAGCCGACGATCGCAATGATTTTCTCAGAGAAATTCAGGATAAGACAATGTGGGAACGCAGGAAGTTGGAGCGTATTATCAACACTCTGGAAGATACACGTAATTCATATACTGCTGAAGATATCGTTATTTGCTATAAGAAATCGGTTGATGAGAAAAAATCGGTGTTTGAGTATATTAAGTCTCAGGCTGAACGTTTGATGAAATTAGGAAGAGTCCGGACTAGTGAGACTTATCAGCAGACATTGACCAGTTTTATGCGGTTCCGTAACGGAGCCGATTTATATTTTGATATGCTGAATGCAGATATGATTGAGCATTACGAGTCTTATTTGCGTTCAAATTATCTTTGCCGCAACACGACATCTTTTTATATGCGTGTTCTGAGGTGTATTTATAACCGCGCCGTTGAAGATGGGCTGACCGTGCAGGCAGATCCCTTCAAGCGGGTCTATACCGGTGTGGACAAAACATCCAAGCGGGCAATATCGTTTATAGAGATAAAACGTATCAAGGAGTTGGATTTGTCAGGCAAGCCGGACTTGGAATATGCGCGTGATATGTTTCTGTTCTCATTCTGTATGCGGGGAATGTCATTTATTGATATTGCCTATTTGCGTAAAAAGGACCTGTCAAACGGTTATGTCAGTTATATCCGTAAAAAAACCGGACAACAGCTGACTGTCCGTTGGGAAAAATCAATGCAGGATATTGTTGATAAGTATCCTGAAAATCCAACGCAGTATCTCCTTCCGGTTATATTGAGACAGGACGGTTCGGAGCGTAAGCAATACCTCAGCAAACTGATTTTTATTAACCGTAAGTTGAAAATAATCGCTCGGCTGGCCCGCGTAACCGTACCGTTAAGCATGTACGTAAGCCGTCATAGCTGGGCCAGTATAGCCAAATCTAAAAATGTTCCGTTAAGTGTCATTAGCGAAGGTATGGGACACGATAGTGAAGAGACTACACGGATATATCTTGCTACCATAATATACGCCGATCGGATAGATGATGCCAACAGCCAGATACTTAAAGACTTATAATGAGGGTGTGCTTGGGATATACGCTAACTCTTGCGTAGAGATAATTCATCTGATGCAAAGTTAGAATTTTTCTTTTATTTTCAGATATTATATCATAAAAATAAAATCTATTATCTTCTCTTTAATAGAATAATTTGATTTTCAGGCGACTGGCTATTTGATTATCTCTACGCAAGAGTTAAATTTTACAGGTACTATGGAAAGAATCAAATCGAAATTTATCAGTGCGACGAGAGTATGGCCGCTCGTTGTTTTTGCAATGCTTGTTTTGGCTGCCGCATGTACCAGGGAATCTGAAACGGTATCGTCAATTCAACTCAGCCAGACGTCGGTCAGATTGTCTATAGGCGGAACATTTGAATTGACTGCTACTATTTATCCTGAAAGTGCCAGGAACAATGTTGTCACATGGTCGTCCAGTGCTCCGGACATAGTCGCTGTCGACAATGGGACGTTGACTGCGGTAGCAATCGGTTCCGCGGTTATTACAGCCCAGGCCGGAAATGTTACTGCAACGTGCTCCGTGACTGTCGGTCCGGTTGAGGTGACCTCAATTCAACTTAGTGAAAAGGCGGTTACAATGTCTCCCGGGGAAATTTTTGAATTGACGGCATCCGTTCAACCCGAAAATGCCACAGATAAAACAATAACATGGTCCTCCTCCGATACAAGCATCGTTACCGTAGCAGAAGGGAAATTGACAGCAGTGGATGCCGGTACAGCGACAGTAACTGCTAAGGCTGGAAATGTTAAGGCAGAATGTTCAGTGACTGTCAATCCGATAAATGTGACATCGGTCGAACTAAGCCAGACTTCAATGGAACTGCTGCCCGGAGAAAGTTCAGAGTTGACGGCGACAGTATATCCTGAGGATGCCACGGACAAGACTGTGACATGGTCATCGTCAGATACGGATGTCGCCGTTGTTACAGACGGCATGGTGACCGCAATATCTGTAGGGTCCGCTATAATTACTGCGCAGGCGGGTAATTTCAGTGCCCAGTGTTCAGTGTCAGTAAATCCTATCAAGGTGACGGCGATCGAGCTTAGCCAGACTTCTATGGAACTGCTGCCCGGAGAAAGTTATGTGCTGACGGCGACAGTATATCCTGAGAATGCCACGGACAAAACCGTGACATGGTCATCTTCAGATACGGATATTGCCATAGTTGCAGACGGCATGGTGAAGGCGGTAGCAGTAGGTTCTGCTATAGTTACGGCTCAGTCCGGTAACGTAAAGGCAGAATGTACCGTAACGGTTAATCCTATAGAGGTGACCTCGGTCGAGCTCAGCCGGACATCTGTAGAACTGCTCCCAGGAGAGAGTGTGGAATTGACAGCTGCCGTTTATCCTGAAAATGCTACGGACAAAACCGTAACATGGTCCTCCTCAAATACAGAAGTCGCTACCGTCGTTGATGGGAAAATAACTGCAGTCGCAGCCGGCTCCGCCGTAATTACGGCCCAGGCAGGTAATGTCAAGGCGGAATGTTCAGTGACTGTTACAGTTATCGATGTGACATCAATCCGGATAAGCCGGACATTCGCAACGCTGTCCACAGGAGAGACTCTTGAACTGACAGCGTCCGTTGAACCGGAGAATGCTACCTACAAGGACATAGCGTGGTCTTCTTCCGATACAAGTGTAGCGACTGTTACTGATGGAAAGGTAACTGCAGTTGCTGCCGGCTCAGTTGTCATTACAGCTGCCGCGAGCAATGGATTAACAGCGTCCTGTCGTATAAATGTCGTTAAAGGTCCTGGAGCAGGAGGCTCTGAAGGAACCGGCGAAATAGAATGGTAAATAAACTTTAAGAATTATGAATACAGGTACTAAATTTTTAATCTTTACATGTGCGGCTCTTATGAGTCTGGCATGTTCCCGAGAGGAAGAACTTCCTGTTTCTTCTGAAGGAATCGAGATTACTGTTACTGCGGTAAGGGAGGGATATGCTCCTGATACGAAAACTGTGCTTATGCCGGACGGATCGGTAGAGTGGCTCCCCACAGATGAAATCAGTGTTTTCTATGGTGAAGGCAAGGACCAAAACGGAGGCAGCAGATTTACGGCCCAGAATACCGAGCAGGCGGCTGTCGCTGAGTTCAAGGGGCGCCTGGAAGGTGTTTTTGCAGGAGGTGAGGCATTTACCGACGGAAAATATCTTTACGGAGTCTATCCTTACTCGTTGAAAAACAGTTTTGACAATGGGGTTGTGACAGTAACTCTTCCGGCTAATCAGACTGCCGTGGAGGGCACTTTTGCCAGCAATCTTTTCCTTACGATGGCCCGCTCCCAAGATGTTAATCTTGCATTTTATAATATCTGCGGCGGAGTTAAATTCACCGTATCCCGTGAGGATATCGTTTCTGTCAGCCTGAAGGGCAACAGCGGAGAGATACTGGCAGGAACAGCAAATGTCGCTTTTGATGAATCAGGAAAACCTGCGGTCCTGAGCGGAGAGGTTGGAAGTGAAGACGAAATAACGGTGTATGCTCCTGCAGGCGGCACATTCGAGGTGGGCAAAGAGTATTATATGGTCGCCTATCCTGCAAAATTTACTTCCGGCTACACTATGACATTCAGAACTTCGGATATGAAGGAAGGTACATTTGCGGGTAGTAATGAGGCAGAGATACTGAGGTCCAATTTCAGCGTTCTGGATAAAGCCGATGAGAAAGTATCCACATGGACGGACATCACTTCTGCCGGTGGCGGAATTAACAGCGGGGTCTATCTTGGCATAATGGGATTCAACCAACGGCTCTATCCTTATCCTGTCACAGAACTTACTGATGAAAACAAAGTCGGCTTTGATTCTTTCATAGATGACTTGAATAAGCTGAATGGAACCTTGCTGTACCATGCGGTAGATAATGCAATCAATACGCTGCAGTCAATTACTTTGCCGACAAATCTCTCTCAGGCTGCTATTGTTACGTTTACAGATGGACTGGATCAGGGGTCAATGATGATGACTGATAAGTACAACAGTGAAGCCGAATACCTTGATGCTATAAATCGCAGGTTAAGGACTGAGACCGTAGCAGGTACTCAAAAGATAACAGCATTTTCTATTGGGTTGAGAGGACAGGATGTTACCGATGAGACAAGGTTCTGGAACAATCTTGTCAAGCTCCAGTCAGATACTGTGAACAATGCAAATGCTTATGAAGTGACAAGCATGACGGAAGTAAATGCCACATTCAAAGAAATTGCAGAGCAATTGTCTAGAAGCAACTACGTCCAGACGATCACCATTAAATTTACAGGAAATGCAACTGGTTCTAAGTATCGCTTTACATTCGATAAACCTAGCAAACTGGAATATTCTGAAGTGTATATTGAAGGAACGTTCAATCGCGAAACCAATTCATTGGAGAATGTTGAATATAAGGGATTAACATCGTCGTCCGGAACGGAGGTCATGCCCATATCCGTTGAAGACCCGTTTGTGACAGTTATGTTTCAGGATGTACAGACTGATAATAATAAGTTGATTGATAATGAGTTTGTGGAAAAGTGGGAATGGCCGTTTGGAACTAATGGATGGCAACCATCTTCCGAAATAGATGCAGGTGGAGATTCACAGATAGTGACGGAGCGTAATTCAGCAGTGATAATGCTCGTGCTCGACTGCTCTAGCTCGCTTGGGGAGGATTTCGATGTGGCTAAATCAAATGCCAAGGAGTTTGTAAATACTTTGCACGAAGCCATCAGCGAGGATGACAGTTTAGGCCAGAATCCAGGTGATGACATGCTTTATCCGACTACACCCAAGGACCTTTCGCTGGCAGTATGGATGGGCGGTACGCGCTATTATCTCAATCAGGAGGAATATAACAAGGTAGACCTTTCAGATGCTGTAGTCGAGGGTCTGACAGTTGTGGGAGGCGGTGAAAGTTTTATACTGTCCTTGCGAAATATTCAGACAAATTATATCAGATCCGATTCAATTGCAATGAAATTATATAAAGAGATTTTGCCGTCAGCGGATCAGGGCAGGATAATAAGTGCAAAATTTTCAGATATTAATTCGGCAATTAAAAATTTTGGAGGATCAGCATTAAACTCAGATAGTCCTTATTATACATCTTCCACATCTTCGACATCAGATGGTTTTGAAAATTGTATTTATGGCTCAGGAGGTTCGTTAACAACGACTGGCAATTGGCCTTATGTGCGGGGTGTCAGGCCGACGAGTGACAGCGCGGCCATATATTGGAGGGATCCGAATGATTTAAAATTGTCAGTAATCATTAATGGCGAACGAAAGTTCCTGGATGAGCAGGAATATGAAGAAATGAAAGCAGAAATTGATACTGTTGAAGGAGTCGCAGTTATAGCGGGAGGCGAGAAGTTTGTCGTTCATCTTAATAATGCTCAGAGAGGCAGTATATCAACGATAGAGACTGCGTTTGACTTGTATGGCGATATTATGCCGACAGCCGAGCAAGGCATGATTATAAGTGCCAAATGGACAGATATAAATAGTGCAATAAGTAGTTATGGGGGGAACCCGATGTCTGATAATTCTGAGTATTATACTTTATCAACGGCAGCATCTTCTTCTTATAATTTCACAAATTGCATATGTGGTTTGGGAGGATATTTATCTGGCACAAATTACGCACCCTATATAAGAGGAGTTACAAATATTCAATAATTAATAAAATACTAAAGGCTGTGTCTGGAAACAGACACAGCTTTTTTCCCCGAAGTCATGCAATTGGTCGTACTGGGACTCCGCAAATGACATTTGACGGATGTCGGACAGAACAGCCGCGATATCGCCGACTGTCTCGGGGAGGCGTTCAGGTCTATCGAACAGTAAACGCGGCGATTACTAATGATATGGTGAGCAGCAGGGAAAATACTGCCTGCAGCCGGGCGGTCATGGCGTCGAGGGCGCGGACGGTGCTCAGTCCCGCTGTGCGTGAACCGGCCATGACTCGGATAGCCTTGACGGCGGGGATGACGGCGATGAGAGCGATGAGGCTCCACCACGGCAGACGGCCGACAGCCGGACATACTGCAATCCATATAAAGGGTACGGCTATTTCCATGTAGTAGATGATTCTGGCGGCTTTCACGCCGAAGGTTATCGGTATGGTGCGGATGTGCGAACGGATGTCGGTGGCCGTGTCGCGGGTATTGTTGGCGTGCAGTATGGCCACTGTTATCAGGCTGACTGGAATGGCCGGCCAGAGCATGTCCGGGCTGAGTGACCCTGTGGTTGCGTATTCTGTGCCGAAAGCCGGCAGTATGCCGAATGCCAGAAAGATGGCCAGGTCTCCGGCCGCATGGTATTTCATGAACGGATACACCAGCAGGCAGGCCAGTCCGCCCAGGCCTATCCACAGCAGCGGCAGGCCGGCAGCTATAACGAGAGCGATTCCGCCGAGGATGCAGGCTGTGATGATGACTATGGATATGACCATGATTTCCCTCGGAGTGAACATACCGCTGGTGAGTGAGATGGCTCCGAAGGTGTCCTTGGCATCCACTCCCTTGCGGAAATCGAACCAGTCGCTCCAGGTGTTGCCGGCTGCATGCAGGAGCACCATAAGCACCAGCGCAGCTATTGCCGGCCAGAGCACGAAGCCGTCCACAGCTCCGGCCCCGTCCCTGAATTTCCAGTACACATAGGCGGTACTGACTATAACCGGCATCGCCGAAGCCGGGAAAGACCAGGCCCTTACCGCAATCATCCATTCCTTGAAGGTATGTTTTCCCATATTGTCATATCTGTTTTCCGGCAGACTTTCCTGATGTTGTACGCAGCAGGCCTGAACTGCCCGTTTGTAAAAATTTGCAAAAAGTTATGTCAGCAATGCGTTTTTCTTGAGGGCATAAATGCCGTCCCGAAGGTGCCTGAAAGTCCATTTCATCTCAATGCTAATAAAAATGAAGTCAGCATGCTGTGATTATCAATAACTTAGCGAGCCGATGCTAATATGCCAGATATTTTGAGGAGGGGATTTTTCGTGCTATGTTTGCGCTTGTTGAACCTTTAAAACAACAGGCATTATGAAGAATTTGGAAATAATTTTCAGGCTGCTCCGCCGTCATCTGTCATTGAGGTTTGTCAATCTTGCAGGACTTTCTATAGTCCTTGCATCCCTGCTCGTCTCGGTGAATTATATCCGCAGGGAATTGAGCTGGGACCGTTTCAACCGTAATGCGGAGCGCATAGTCAGGCTGACTCTGGCAGCAGAAGGGGAGGCGGTGGACGGCAGGGTTCACGGCAATATGACCGACGACCCGATCCGTCAGATACCGGAGGTGGAGGCCCTGGCAAAGCTGCATGAGGTCTACGAACCTGATCTGAAGTTCCGTGGGACTTTCCTGACGGCTGATGAGAAGGTTTTCTATGTCAATCCTGATTTTCTCGGAACTTTCGATATAGAGATGATAGAGGGAGATACGGAAACCTCGCTCGGGGCGGTGGACCAGGTGATTGTCAGCGAGAGTCTGGCCAAGAAGCTGAAGGGGATGCTGGAGACGGGTTCAGGACTTGATACGGGTGTCGGTCTGTATGAAGGTCTTATAGGACTGGAACTGCAGGTAGAGGGGATGCCGCGGCACATATCGGGAGTGTTCAGGGATATCCCGGAGACCTCCCACTGGAGGGGCGATGCCCTTTCCCTTCTTCCTGAGGATATGGCGACATTCTGCTATACCTATCTCCTGCTTCGCGCAGGCAGCGATGTGAAGGAGGTAGAGGAAAAGATAAGCGGAGTAGTGAGCGGGATGAGTCCGGAGAATGCGGCGCCGCTGCGGGCCACGCTCATGCCGCTGACAGACATTCATCTTCACAGCCACAATCTCAGGGAACTGGGTGTCAACGGCAACATTTCCTATATCTGGCTGGCAGTCGGGGCAAACGCCCTGCTGCTCGTGGTGGTGCTGTTCAACCTCTGGCTCAACGGCAGCCTGATATTCTCCTACAACCGCCGCTTCTACCAGCTTCTGCGCCTGCACGGTGCGCCCGGCTCGGTGATATTCCGGGACGAGGCACTGCAGGCTCTTGTCCTGGTACTGTGCTCAGCCGTTGCCGGTCTCCTGCTGGCGGCCCTGGTATTCGGCTATGGACTGGTGTCGGGCAGTCTGGAGCTGGGGACGACAGTACTGACCCTGGCGGCGTTCATCGCAGTAACCATAGCAGCTGCAATTGTTCCTGCAGCCCAGAACATGACTCTGACCCGTTTCCTGAATACAGAGCATGACAGCCGTCCGGTACAATTCTCCTACGGCAATGTGCGCTGGATGCTTGCGGTCCAGTATGCAGTGGTGATTACCGTACTTATTTTAGCTGTGGGCATCAGCCGTCAGCTCGGGACTATAGCCGGAGTACAGACCGGAGGTGACGGCAGCGGGGTTATGGTGATGAGCGGCCTTACCGATACGGTAATGGAGAGATATCCTCTTCTGTCCGGGCGTCTGGAAAGGAGCCCGCTTATCAAGGAGGTCACCACGTCTTTCCAGTTGCCGGGCAGGGCGATACGGGATCATCTGAGTGTGCGCATCGGCGGTTCTGAGGACTGGGTGCAGATACCGGTAATGGTGGCCGGGGACGGCTTCCTGCCTTTCTACGGCATACCGCTGCTGGCCGGGCGGGACTTCTCTCCGCTTACCTTCAATGCGGTGGAGGAGAAGGAGATGCTGATGGATTTCATGATGACTGGAAAACCGTCCGGACGAAGCGAGGAGTATATCATCAACCGCAAGGCAATGACCGCATTGGGATTCACGGCTCCGGAGGAAGCGGTCGGCCGGCCGTTGGAGATAAGGCAGGGCACTCTCGACTATATCGACCACGGGGTAATAGCCGGAGTCTCTGAGGACTACAGCTATACCGGTGTTTTTGAGGAGAGCCTGCCCCTTATCATGCTGCACCGCAATCTCTTCCAGTTCTGCCTTATGGTGCGGATAGACGATTCGCGTGCCGATGAGGCCGTACTGGAACTGAACGAAGCATGGGCAGAGGTGTTTCCTGACCGGCAGGGCGATTTCGTACCGCTTGGCGACATTTACAGCTCCATGTACCGCAATGAACTCAACGCCAGGAATCTGGTGCTGGTATTCACCCTGCTGTGCTTTGTCATGGCAGACCTCGGTCTGATTGTCTTCATGGCCTTCATCATCCGTCGCCGTACCAAGGAGATAGCCGTGCGGAAGATCAACGGGGCCACTGCCGGCACCATCGTACGTCTGCTGAATGTCAATTTCATCCGCTACATCGCAATCGCCTTTGTAGTGGCCGTCCCCGTGTCCTGGCTTGTCCTTCACAGCTGGCTTCAACGTTTTGCCTACAGGACGTCCCTCGACTGGTGGCTCTTCGCTGCCTCCGGAGCAGCCGTACTCCTCATCTCCATGCTCTCAATCTCCCTCCAGAGCTGGCGGGCGGCGACCGTTAATCCTGCCAATGGACTTCGCAAATGACAATTAATCAGAAAGTGTGAGTATCCATCCGGTGATGTCGTCCAGCACTTCCGGGGAGATAGTGGTCTCGATGCTGCCGTATTCTGTGGGCATACCGGTGGTGCAGGGCTGGAAGAGGTGGTTGAGACCGGGGTATTCCTTGAATTTGTTGTGAGGGCCGTCGGGCAGATGTCTGCGGATGTGCTCTAAGTTGGCCGGCGGAACCTGCAGGTCGAGACTGCCGTTGAGGGCAAATACGGGGCAGGTGGTTCGGGATATGTCCTGGACGGGGGAGGACTGCAGGAAATACAGCATCCAGGGGTTGTCTATTGTTTCCCAGGCGGCTGCAAGATTGGCTGCGGAGCCGAACGGCATATTCTGCGCTTCGAGTGCGGTTATGAGGCTGTCCACCAATGTCTCCGGACTGTCAGTAGCGTATCCTTCCATTTTCATTTCCAGCATGCCGGATAGGACGCGGCCGTAGTTGTCGGCTGATTCGGGGGTGAACCCTGATTTGGTGAGTATCAGGCGGTTCTGCTCCACGAGGATGCTGTCGCCGCGCATTCCCGGGCCGGCCATGCTGATGATGAAGTCAGCCTCGTCTGCGGCACCTAACATGAATACTATCTGCCCGCCTTCGCTGTGCCCTATGGCTCCCACAGGGCCGAACTCTCCGAGGCTCCTAAGATATCTGATGCCTGCGAGAGCGTCCTGCATATTGGTCTCAGTGGTGATTTCTACGGTGCCTCTTTCGGATTCTCCCATTCCACGGTCGTCGTAGCGCAGGGAGGCTATGCCGTGACGGGCCAGCCAGTCGGCCAGCACAAGGAAAGGCTTGTGGTTGAATATTTCCTCATCCCGGTTCTGCGAGCCGCTGCCGGTGCTCATCAGTACTGCGGGAATGTTGCCGGATTCCGAGCCATTGTCCCCATAGCCCGTCGGCCAGGTGAGAGTTCCGGCCATGACGGCTCCGTCCGCTCTGCTGGAAAATGTCACTTCCTCCGTCCGGTATGGATACGGCGGCTGCGGCTCCTGCGGCCGGTTCAGCAGCGGCACGCCCATCTGAAGATTCAGCGGGAACTGCATTCCCATCTGGGAGAAGGTTCCGTGGATCTCCCCGGACGGTCTGCTTCCCTCAGCCGCCTCCGCCATTACCAGCCTGCCCTGGTAGGCCGCTCCGAGCATCGGTATTGTCACCGAAACTGAGTCGTTGTCAAGCAGCACGATTTCTCCAGGTATGCCCTCGGCTCCCTGGTCCGGACTGTCGAGGAAGAAATGTGTCTTTCCAAGCGAGTCCACGGTAAAATGCAATACCAGTGTGAGGCTGCTGCCTCCGGCTTCCAGCTTGCCGTTCCACGAACCCAAGAGCCTGCTCTGCTGGGCATTGGCGGTGGACAAGAGTGTGATGAAGGTTGATAGGATGCAGAGGAATCGTTTCATGGCGGTCAGGATTATCAGTATTTGCAAAAATACGAATTTTTACGCATTCTGGAGGTACTGCGCAGGGATAAGGCAGAGTGTATTTTTAACGAATTTACTTCGGGGTGCACTCTGGTTTTCAAACGCTTGAAAATCAGTGGTCTGCAAAATCTACTGCACATTTGACCTATCTCAAAAGAGGGCGGATGTGCAGTGCGTTTTATAACAATCTGATTTACAGTGAGGTTTTTCTCTCGTGCGCACCACGAGGTAAATTCGTTAAAGACAGTAAGCAATTGGGAAAGGTTTTTGCATCCAAGGGGGCGTCTGGGAGGCGCATAAGGCGGTGGGCCGGGCGGTGGCCCGGGATGTGCTGGATGTAGTGCGGCTGCGCAATCGACTTGCGGATATGCTAGGGTTTACCAACTATCACTCCATGAGCCTGATGCTCAGTGGGGAGAAGCCCCGTGAGGTGGAACTGCTGATGAATGAGGTGGATGAGCTTTCGCGGGATAGTTTTGCCGCTGTCAAGGCGGAACTGGACGAGGCGATGGCCCGGCGTTGCGGTATCACCCGGGAGGAGCTGAGGCCCTGGCACTATCAGGGACGGTTTTTCCAGGAGGCTCCGGACCTCTATCCGGTGGACTTCGACAAGTACTACAAAGACAGGGACCTGGAGCGGCTGACCATAGACTACTACCGCAGCATCGGTCTGGACGTGGAGCCCATGATGCGCCGCAGTGACCTCTACCCGCGTGAGGGCAAGAACCAGCATGCCTTCTGCATCGATATGGACTGCATGGGAGACGTGCGGGTGCTGTGCAATCTTACCGACAACGAGAGGTGGATGGAGACCATGCTGCACGACTTCGGACACGCGGCTTACAGTGTGGGCCATGATTCCAATCCGGATCTGCCCTTCCTGCTGAGGGAGGCCGCCGGTATTTTCACTACCGAGGGGGTGGTATGTTCCGACTCCGATGAACTGGAAGGCCGCTTCCCGTCAGGGGATGCCAACCTGTGCACATCATGCCTGTACTACGATGCGCTCAATTCTGCGGTATATCTGGGCCGGGAACTGGGACTGCCTTCCGGTCGCATTGAACTCTATGCCAGGCAGGCAAGGAAGCTGCGTAAGGATATCGGAAGGTATTTCGGCGCTGATGTGGAAGGTTTCAGGACTTACCGTTACTACGACGGCAATGATGTGCTGAGGGCCTGGATATGTATTCCGCTGACTGTCGGAATCTATGACAGGGCTGAAGGTACGGCGGACGCGCTGTTCTCGCCGAGGCTGTGGACAGAGAACGGCTTGCTTACGGAAGCCGGGGACAAGACTTACTGGGACCGTTCGACACTGTATGCCCTGAGAGGTGTATTCGCCTGCGGAGAGACTGACAGGGCTCTGGAATACCTCAGGGATTATTCACGTAAGAGACTGCTCGGGGATCATGTCCCGTATCCGATAGAGGCATGGCCTGAAGGCAACCAGAGGCATCTCTCTGCCGAGAGCGGGCTTTACTGCCGTATTTTTACAGAAGGTCTGTTCGGCATACGGCCGACAGGGTTCCGCTCGTTTGAACTCACCCCTAGGCTTCCTGCCGGGTGGGACAGGATGGCACTGCGGCATGTGAGGGCGTTCGGCTCGGATTTCGATGTGGTAGTGGAACGGGACGTTGAGGCAGGTCAGGAGCAGTTGCGTGCTACGGTCCTGTCAGGAGGGAAGGTTGTCGGATCCTTTGCCTTCAGGGGCGGGGATACTATACCATTTTCAGTCCTATAACCGAAATAATCAGTGTACAGATAAAGAAGATGCGGGCAAACGTGGCGGGCTCGTGCAGGAATATTATGCCCATGATGACGGTCCCTACCGCTCCGATGCCTGTCCACACCGGGTAGGCGGTACCTATGGGGATGGTCTGGACGGCCTTGGCCAGAAGGATCATGCTGGCAGCCAGGAACAGGATGAAGCCTGCTCCCCAGAGCCAGTGCTCCGGCCCCGAGACTTCTTTCATCTTGCCCAGGCAGAATGCGAAGCCGGTCTCGCAAAGTCCGGCTATTATCAGGATAACCCAGCTCATTTTTTTCACTTCAGGATATTTGATGATGGTTGATTGTTCCGTTTACGGATGCAAATATACTGTTTCCGTTCCATTTGCCGCCATCATGAGAGTATCTGCATGATGACCGGGATGCTGATGATGGACAGCAGGGTGGAAATCAGGATGCCCTGGACCATGACAGTCTCGTCCTTGCCGTACTGCAGGCAGAACATGGCCCCGTAGGTACCCACAGGCATGGCTGCGAGGACCGTGTTGATGTTGAGGATGTCTCCGCTGAAGCCGATCATCTTGGTGATCAGGTAGATTACCAGAGGCAGGACGAGTAGGCGCAGGGCTGAAACCAGCCAGACGAGCTTGCCTGTAAATATCTGCTTGAGGTTCATCTGCGCCATGGACGTACCGATAATCAGCAGGGCTGCGGGGACTGTGATATTGCCGAGCAAGGTGAGGGGAGTCACTATGAGGTCAGGAATGCCCTTGATGTCCAGAACCACTATGAGTACGGAAAGGTAGCAGGCCACCATGGCAGGAGATACGAGTATCTTCCAGTCCAGATTGAGCCCACCTTCACCGCCCTGTATCATCTTGCGCCCCAGGGAGAATGCCAAAAGTGTGAACGGGATGTTGAGCAGGCTGGCATAGAATATGGCGTAGCGTCCGAAGATGGATGCCACGATAGGGTAGCCGATGAAGCCTACATTGCCGAAGGTCAGCATGAATCCGTATATTCCCTGCATGTCCTTGTCCTTGGACAGCAGATGCGAGAGCAGCATGGCGGCAGCCACGAACAGGATGTAGGTGATGACTCCTATGCCCAGGACCGGCAGGATGAGCTTCTTGTCGGGTGAGATGTCTCCCATGACGGATGACAGGATCAGGCACGGACTGCTGATGTTGATAACGAAGACCGAAAGCTGCTGGGAGAAACGCCCGTCTGTCATTTTCATCTTGGCAGCCGCGAAACCCACCAGAATCAGGATGAAAAGGGCTGCCATCTGTGATATGATGTCCAACATGATGGTATTGTTTAAAATTCCGGGGCGCAAAGATACACCGAAGTTGGGAAAATGTTGCCGTAAATGCGAAAAATGCAAGGCTGCGTAGGCCGGCGGTCCTGCAGCGGCCGGGAGGTCTGCCTTGGCAGCCCTTCCGGCATGGCAGGTACCGTGTTCTGCCGTGCGCCGTGTTCTGCCGTGCGCCGTGTTCTTCCGTGCACCGTGTTCTTCCGAGCACCGTGTTCTTCCGAGCGCCGTGTTGTGCCGTGCTCCATGTCCTTCCGTGCTCCATGTTCTGCCGTGTCGCCACACCGCCCACAAAATGGGGAGATG
>HF990414.1 GCA_000432775.1 Alistipes sp. CAG:831 | reverse complement strand
CGCAGTTCCTCTTCGGTAGGCATGTATGTCATATATTTGGTTGCAAAAATCTGGTCGCTGTCGTGCAGTACTGAATATTTTGCTATGGTGTTGTCTGTATCTGTGCAGAGCAACACGCCGATAGTCGGATTGTCATCCTCTCCCTTAACCAAATCATCGTACATACGGATGTACATATCCAACTGTCCGATGTCCTGATGAGTCAATTTATGGGTTTTCAGTTCAAAGATGACAAATCGTTTCATCTTGTAATTATAAAATACAAGGTCGATGTAAAAATCAGCCGTATCGGTCACAATATGCTGTTGCCTTTCCACAAAAGCGAATCCACGGCCGAGTTCCATGATGAACTTCTCAAGGTTGTCAATCAGTGCCTGTTCCAATTCTGATTCGGAATAATTAGTATCCCGATGGAATCCCATAAATTCGGCCACCATCGGATTCTTTATATATTCCAACGGATCCGTTTGACCGACATAAGGTACGGGCAGAGTTGAACTTTCCCTTTGAGCCGCAAGCCGTCGTTCATAATATTGGGTGGAGATATTCCTGTCAAGGTCGTTCACACTCCACATATCCTCGGCGGCTGTCTTCAAATACCATTCCCTTGCTTGCACATTGCTGACGGAAAGAAGTCTGCGAACGTGTGACCAAGTAAGATTTTGCACACGCGTGTGCAAAATCTCTACGTCTTTAAATTCCAAATAGAACTTCCGATAATATGCCAAGTTGCGCTTACCATAGCCAGTTCCGTATTCAGCAGAAAGCCTGGCAGCAAGAGCCGGGATAAGTTTTTGTCCGTATGCAGCCCTGCTTGCTCCATGTTGCTCCTCTTCCACAATACGCCGTCCGATGTTCCAATAAGTCATAATGGCTATTTGACCAGTCGCGGCATAGGCTTGTTTTCGTCCTTGTTCTATGATGGTTCTGATGTCGGAAACGAAATTCTCGGTTATTATATCAGTCTGTTGCTTATTCTTTTCCATATCCCAAAATTTTGA
>HF990413.1 GCA_000432775.1 Alistipes sp. CAG:831 | reverse complement strand
CTTTTCCATATCCCAAAATTTTGAAGGCATTCACGAGTTCGGCTTCATTTGCATCCCATCTTTTCTTCAGTTCGTCAAATTTACGGCTCATCTCGGTGAGGGCTGATTTATAATCAATTTCCGTATCCCGGTCGATAAATTCAATATATCTGGAAGGGACGAGAGAATATCCCTTTTTCTGAATCTCGTCACGGTGTGCAGCATAATATAATTCCGGTTCGGTATATTCAGCGAAATTCTCGATCTGCCAATCAAAATAGATTTGGCAAACCCGCTCTATCTGATTTTCCGATAGCCGAACATATTTCTTTTCATAGATGTTTTCACTCCAAGTACGGAGATCGATGAACAGGATTTCACCCGTGCGGTTACGCAGTTGTCTGCCGTGCCACGGACCTCCTTTCTTGTTATTGTTCAAGATCCATAGCGTAACGGATATATCAGTAGAATAGAACATGTTGCGCGGCAGAACGATGATAGCTTCAATTTTGTCGTTTTCGATCAACTGTTTACGTATTTCCAGTGTGTCGCTGTCATCCAATGCTCCATTGGCAAGTAGGAATCCTGCAATTCCGTGATTGACATCCAGTTTGTTCAGGATATGGAGAATCCATGCGTAGTTGGCATTGCTAGTCGGAGGGACACCATAACCTTTCCAGCGGGAATCCGTTTCAAATTCTCCATATTCGGCATATTTCTTCAAATTGAATGGCGGATTTGCCATGATATAGTCGAATTTGAGGTCTTTATGCTGGTCGTTGGAGAAGGTGGATACAGCTTTGTCTCCCTAATGATAGGATATACCACGGATAGCCAGATTCATCTTTGCCAGACGATAGGTTGCCGGTTCGGATTCCTGTCCATACACGTTGACCGCTTTGGTGTTGCCGCCATGTGCTTCAATGAACTTGGTTGCCTGCACGAACATACCACCCGACCCACAGCACGGGTCATAGACCGTACCGTCGAACGGCTCAATGAGTGAGGCGATAAGCTCCACGATAGAATGCGGCGTGTAGAACTCACCTTCCTCCTTGTCGGCATTGATTGAGAAAGCTTGTAAGAAATATTCATATACACGTCCTATGAGGTCATGATCGGTGAACTTCTTGGGATCTATCTTGTTAATTTCGTCCACCACACTTTTCAAGACACCTGGTTCAAGGGCCGTTTTCGTGAAAATCTGCTGTGGAAGGGCGTTCTTCAGCTTAGGCTCATTGTCGTCCAACGTCTTTATGGCTGTATCGAAAGCGATGGCCATACCGGTAGGAGCCGTAAGAATCAGCTTGTCCCAAAATGTTTCGTCGGTCAGGAAAAACACTCCGTCCTGCATATACTGATTGGGACGGGACAGCTGCATTTCAACAAAAGCCTCGTCGTGAATGCCTTGAACCTCCACAATCTCGTGCCTGATTTTATCCTTTTGCTGCTTGAACCGTTCCCCTATGAATTTCAAGAACACAAGAGTCAGCAATAAATCGCGCTTGTCGGTCATGGCAGCACGTCCTCTCAAACTGTTGCGGCAGTTGAAAAGTATGGTTTCTAAGGTCTCCTCCTTTGTTATTTTTGTTTGTTTCTTGGCCATCGTATTTACTCTATTAGTTTGGTGTTTAACCTGAAAGCATTTGCATCAATCTCCATTTGGAAAATCTTAATGTCGGGATTCAGCTTTCGGGCAACACGGATTATTTTTGATTTTTCTTCTGCATTCATGTTGATTCCCAGATAAACGGATTCGAAACACTCTCCTCCAATTTCGGGAACGCTCTTACTTCTTTCCAGTCAATCGGGCCTTTATCATCATTTTGCCACGGCAGCAACTTCATATATGCCGGCCATGGCTCTAATATAAATAAACGCACTTCTTGTTCATGCTCCCAAGCTTTTGCTTTGGTGGATATTTGATAATGAAAAAAGTCTTTTGCATCCCTGAAATAATCGGGCTTCTCTACAATGTCTTTATATTGTACCTCCACTTCCGAGCAGCCGATCATGACATTGCCATACATACGAGAAAGATACTTTCTAACTTTCTCCATATCCAGACCGATGCAAATACCTTTATGCTTGCTATAATAGCTCCACATCAAAATTGAATCATATATCTTAGAAAGACTGCATATCCATGCCTTTTCTCTGGTTCTACGAAATGAATCTCTTCTCAATTCTTCAATTATCTTCGGAGTCCATCCTCCACATGCTTCTTTCGGGACGTTGGAGAAATCAATTAACGAGGGATGGCAATCAAACGGGTCATTTAATTGCGTAGCGTTAGTGAATTGAAGATTGCCATAATGCAACATCATCACCCCACCGTTAAAATCCAAGTACTTGTACAGTTTTGCTTCTCCCATAAATTTATTCATTCAGTTCTCAGCAAGTCATCCACAGACACATCCAGAACTTTTGCTATTTGGATCAGCATCTCCACATTGGGCTGCGTTGTATTTGTAACCCATTTAGAAATTATGGCAGGATCCTTATCCAATTGTTCCGAGAGCCATTTATTACTCTTGTTTTTCTCTGCAAGAACGACTTTGATACGATTCAGTAATTTACGCTCCATATTATATATCCAATACATGGTTACAAAGATAAGTATATTTAGAGAATATAATTGACCAAGAAGGTTAAATGTTGCAATTTACCACAAAAAAGTGAGCAATACAGCAATTTTATTCTACGTAATACATACCTTTGTACAAATTATTTGGATTTATGTCAACAGGAAAACTCATAGTGAAAAAAGAAGACTTTGAATTACTATTAAAGTCTCAAATTGAAAGTGGTTATAATTTACTTGATCGTGAAATTAGTGAAGACAAAACAACTTTCATACAGCCAAGAAGAATTATACGAATAAAAGAATATGATGAGTCCGAGAAGGAATTGTTCCTTGCAGATTACAAAAAATGGGATTCGTTTAATCTTGAGTTAATAAGTCGTTCTTTTGATGAAAACGATTCGCCATATTCTTATTTTATGTCATATAATCGTATTGGAGATTGCTCGAAATTATTTGGTGAGGATATTATAAGAGAGGCCAAACAGCAAATAAATGAAAAAATTATCAATCTAGAAAGCATAATGAATCAATTGCCTTTGATTCCACACTTTGCAACAAACAACAATCATGATAAAGATGTAAAAATAGATATGGGAAATAAAAATGTTTTTATTGTTCACGGTCATGATAATGGATTAAAAAATGAGGTTGCACGGTTTATCACGGATATGGGGTATAATCCTATTATTCTGCACGAACAGCCCAATAGAGGTAAGACCATAATTGAAAAAATCGAAGCCTTTTCTAAGGTCTGCTTTGCAATAATCTTATATACTCCATGTGATAAAGGAGCATCTAAAGATAGCCATGACTTATTACCGAGAGCAAGACAGAATGTGGTTTTCGAACACGGATATCTTGTGGGTAAACTTGGACGAGAAAGGGTTTGTGCCTTAGTTAAAGAGGAGGTGGAAAAGCCTGGTGATGTTGATGGTGTCGTCTATATTATGTATGATGATAGGGGCGCATGGAAAAAAGATATTGCTAAAGAGTTCAATACATTAGGATTGCATTTTGACGCAAATGCGCTATTACGTTAGTTTTACATTATTATTTGTTTTTGCTTGACGCATCGCTTATGTATAAGACTATTCCAAATGGTAATCTGATCCTATATAAGTAGGTTTCCAAACTATTAGTGTTGAGTGTAATTTACAGAGTGGCTTGTATCTATAGGGAACTTTATGGTCTCAAATCGTAGTGAATACAGATTAAATGATTTGATAATCAATTAAATATTGACTATGTTTTGGTTCAAGCGTGGAGTTGTTCCGCTTATCATGTAGAAGGTTGTGGCTAACCCGAATCAAATAAACGATGCAATACCCCACACTCGAATAGATATGGGGTACGGGTATAGAAAACCCATTCCATTATCTAAACAAGAATGAGTGCTGTTCGTTGTCCTTGATTCGTTGAAAACTGCCACATTTTCTACATAGGACAGTGCGAAAACACTTTCAACATGTCTTGTCCTGCGGATTGCTCCGTAAGACACGGCAAAGATACGAAAGTTTTCTACAAACAGCACTCAAATTGTGGTGTATTGCACCTAAATATTAGTCAGTTGTGGCTATGGAGGGTTTGTAATGCAGATTAAAAGCATAAAGGCTTCCAAATCAATCCCAGCTCAAATCGGAATCAAGCTGGATGTTCCTCCATTACCAGATTCTGTCCGCAGAGTATCATCTCATTTGCAATCTGCTGTGCTGTCATGTCTTTAAACGAAAAATGCCGCTCCTTGTGAGAACGGCTGGTTAAACATCTTTTATATGGACTATGCTATGTATTAGTCGTTTATCGGACGGTTTGGAGACTGTGGCATCTGATGTGAACGTGTCTTAATCCGAACATATCCAAAGCAGTACCTGTATGATGTGCCCTACACTGATAGTTGCTTGAAACTGATTCGGATTTTTACGGAAGATATACTGGGGGGTGTTTTGGATGGATACTCCGCCCGTGTCCTTTACTCATACTGGCCGGGCCGGATACAAGGATGGTATGCGTCAATTGGAATCCGATTGCTGCTCCAGAAGTGTCCGAACTTCTTCTTTCAGTTTCGGCAGGTGGTTTATCACTATGCTCCAGAGAATATCGGCTGAGAGACTGTCATAGCCGTGGATGATATAGTTTCTCGCATCCACTATCTTTCTGGAGTTGGTGATGGCTATATCCCTGTCCACCTTTAGAATCCTGCTCATAGCCTCTCCGATTATCTCTATGTCCCTTTCTACCGCACGTCTCAGACACAGGTCATCGCAGAATTCCCCGAAGTATTTAGGTCTGTCTCCGAAGAATGACTCGACTTCATTGACTGCATCCAGAATGTCCTGCAGATGCTTGTTGATGACGTCATCCATATATCAGCTGCTTGGTTGAATCCACACTTTTCCGGAAATAAGGATTCCTAATCGTCTGCTCCTCCACCAAGTCCACTTCCCTGCCGAAAAGGTCCTGTAATGAGTACTTGAAGTCGAAGTAGTTGTCAAAGTAGTCCTCCACCTCGTCTTTCTTGAAATCCACGACCATATCTATATCGCTTCCGTCATTGAACCTGTCCGTAAGCACTGAGCCGAACACAAACAGCCTGTTCACCTTGTACTTCCTGCACAGGGCGGCAATGCTCTTTATATGACGTTCTATCAGTATCATATCTCTGCAAAGATAGTCTTTTCTGTTCTAAATGCCAATTCCATACCAGTTTTATCTGGAGATGAACAATCTCTCTTTAAATGGATGCCCATAATATTACGGCTTCGCCTTTGGCATATAAAGGAAGTAAATATGGTTCTGCCTCCAATCTTGTCTGGAATCCGGATTATGGTCTCAAATCAAAACCTGTCTATATGCTGTCGTTCATTTTTATGGGAGGACTGTTTTTTTAGAAACAGAATGAAGTGGGCAGACGGCAAACTGCGCTCCCTCCAGAAAATCAATTATTTCTTTGCATAGCCCGTAGCCCTGCCTTTACCGACTTTTTCAATATATCCACTTTCGAGCAGTTCTTTCAAGCTGCGTTCTATGGTGGTTTCGCTTATGTCAGGGCAAAGTGTTGCAATATCGGATTTTTTTATAATGCCGAGTTTCTTTTCAAACACAGCTTTGACCCTTTCCGTTTTTGATATTTTCCGATACTTCAAATGTTCGACACGGTCTTGAAAATCATTATACCCTTTCAATACTACGCCCAAATAGTATCTGACGAAAGATGTATAATCGCTTG
Source organism: Alistipes sp. CAG:831 (assembly GCA_000432775.1). GTDB lineage: Bacteria > Bacteroidota > Bacteroidia > Bacteroidales > UBA932 > Coprenecus. Next base: position 45,128 of record HF990413.1, on the reverse strand, counting down.
TATTGTCATGCCAGCCGATGGAGCTATTCTGCAATGCCTCATAATATGTCTCCTTTGTTTTTTCAATCAGCATCTCCATACTGATATATTTGCCGACAATATATCCGCTGCGATAGAGCAACAGCAATGTAAGCAAACGGCTCATACGGCCGTTGCCGTCATTAAATGGATGAATGCACAGAAAATCAAGGATGAACATTGGAATCAACAACAGAGGGTCGTATTCAGAGCGGTCTATGGCTGAATTGAATTCTGAACAAAGCGCCTCCATCGCTTCTGCAGTTTGGAAAGCGGGGACAGGAGCAAATCTCACACGCTGTTTTCCGTCTTTGTCAGACTCGGCTATCACATTATCCGTGTTCTTGAATCTTCCGCCCGTATCACTGCTGCTAAAGCCATACAAATCACGGTGAAGTTGCAGGATATTATTTGGACGTATGGAAATATACTCGTAACTGTCATGTACCGTAGCCAGCACTTCACGGTATCCCGCTATTTCCTCCTCCGAACGGTTTTGAGGTTCAGCTTTTTCCATAACCAATGCTTCCAACCGTTCGTCAGAAGTATAGATACCTTCTATCTTGTTTGAAGCTTTTGTACTCTGGATTTTAGCGATATTCAACAATGCTGTCAAAATATCTGATTCCGCCTCAATATATAACTCTTGCTTCCCTCTAAACTCATGCAATGATGACAGCATATTTACTATTTCCGGTGTCAGCAGATTCTTGGGCGACTCTTTATAATCAAATGTATGCATTTACCTGACTTTTAAATACTATACAAAGTTACAACTTTTCCACCTATTATCTGCATCATCTGGAATAAATCTGCATCATTTTTATATGCAATGATGCAGATTCTTTTAACTGAACGGTATCATCTTCTACTGCCCTGACATAACCCGATTTTTGAAAAAAAAGCACCTGCAAACCAATGCAGATGCTTCTAAGTCGAGTAGCGAGACCCAGGATTGAACTGGGGACCTCATGATTATGAATCATGCGCTCTAACCAGCTGAGCTATCTCGCCATCATTTTGTTGAGCTACCAGGAGTCGAACCTAGATTTACAGAGCCAGAATCTGTCGTGCTGCCATTACACCATAGCTCAATTGGAATCGGAGCGCAAAGGTAGACAAATTTTAGAAAATTCAAAAAAAAATTGAATTTATTCTCTGATTACCTGTACCTCATTGTGCAGCCCGAGCTTGATGATGGACGAGGCCTTGCCCGTGGAGCCCTGGTCGAAGGAGGGGTCAATGCTCAGATTGACAGCTGCCTTGACTGAATCCGGGATGTCGGCATAGCGGCGGGGGGCAGGAGTGCCGGAGACGTTGGCCGAGGTGGAGACTATCGGCTTGCCGAAGCGGCGGACGAGCTCCACGCAGAAGTCGTGCTTGGGGATACGGATGGCTATGCTGCCGTCCTCAGCGGTGACGTTGGAGGCGAGGTTGATGCCCTCTGGATAGATGATGGTCAGGGGCTTGTCGCTCAAAGACTCTACCGTCACGGCCATCTCGGGAATCTCCCGTACATAGCGGGCCACCATGTCCATGTTGCAGGCAAGAATAATGAGGCTCTTGGAATCAGCCCTTTGCTTGATTTCGAACACGCGTTCTACGGCCTTCTCATCCGTCGCGTCACATCCTATGCCCCAGATGGTATCGGTAGGATAAAGCAGGATCCCTCCCGACCTCAGCACCCTAACCGCTTCTTCTATCTGTTCTTTTCTCTGAATCATAACTGTTATGTTTACATGTGTACTTTCACTATTACGGGATAATGATCGGAGCTTTCCACCCGCAGCGTCCTATGCGACAGCACCTCCGCATCCGACGGCACGAACACGTAGTCTATGCGCAGCAAAGGCCACAGCACCCTGTATGTAGCTCCGAATCCCTTCCCGGCCTCGCAGAACGAGTCTTTCCTCCCCCCATGCAGAGTCCGGAAACAATACGACATCGGAGTATCATTGACATCCCCGCATATCACCGCCGGCAGTCCGCTCTCCGAAATATTCCCAAGCAAAGCCCGTACCTGACCGCCCCGACGGGACGAGGATTTTTTAACTTTCTCATGCGCTTCCACAAATTCCTGGGAGAATTCGTCATATCCGCCCCTCACATTCTTGATCAGGGAAGTCAGCGATATGTTGTTGGATTCCAGATGGACATTGTACAGCCTTATCACCCTGTCCCGATATTCCACATCCGTATAAAGCACCATATTGGTAGTCCCCTTGAAGGGCAGGCTGCCGTCAGAGAGCAGGGGCAGACGGCTGAGAGTGACATTGCCGACATAATCGCCGTTGCGCAGCCGGTAAAAATGCTCCCGTACATGCGGATAACCGGGGAACATTCCGCGCAGCTCCGAGGGATCGTCCGTCCGGAACTCCTGCATGGCCACCACATCCGGACTCTCCGATCTCACCAGAGCCGCCACGCCACGGATATTGTCCCGGACATCCGCTCCCGTACCGGAACGGAATCCTCCCACGTTCCACGTCAGCACCTTGAGCCCCTCCGTCCGCTCAACCACACTCTGGGGCGGGGCATTGCGGTCTCCGGCGCGGAAGAAGAAACCGGCGAAGAAGAGAGACGGCACCAGGGCAATGACCGGAATCCACGCCGAGGACGACCACCTGAGCAGGGCCAGGACCAGCAGCAGCACATTGACCGCCAGCATAGGGATGAAATACAGGCCGAAAAATCCGGCCAGAGGAAAGATTCCTGGGTCTATCAGCACCGACACGTAACTGAGCAGCAGCAGTATGCAGCACACTGTCGCGATTACGCGGAAGGACAGACTCAGGAAAGGATTGCGCCGCTTTCTGGATTCGTTCCGGGACATCTATCTGAAACAATATACGCGCGGCTAGGAATACAGCCTGTTCTTTTTCTTCCAGTACAGTATCATGATGATACCGAAGATCATTCCGCCGAGATGGGCGAAATGGGCCACGTTGCCGCCCCGTCCTGAAAGGCCGGAGATGAGCTCAATGGCTCCGAAGATAATCACCATCCATTTGGCCTTCAAGGCTATGGGCGGGAAGACGAACTGCAGCACATTGTTCGGGAACATCATTCCGTAAGCCAGCAGCAGCCCGTAGATGGCACCGGAGGCGCCTACGGTAGGCACCCGGTTGATGGCGGCCTCGACCAGTCCAGGAGTCTCGGCAAAGGCTATCTGGAGGTACATCACCAGCTCGTTGATCAGTCCGGCACCGATGCCGCAGACCATATAGTAGAGGAAAAACTTCTTGCCGCCCCAGTAATTCTCCAGCACGCTGCCGAACATGTACAGCGAGAACATATTGAAGAATATGTGCCAGAAGCCCCCGTGCATGAACATGTAGGTAATCAGCTGGAAAGGCTTGAAGAAAGGCGAGGTGAAATAGAACAGCGAGAAGGTCCCGTACATGAAGTTCTGGGCGAACATAGTCACTACGAAGACTATCGCGTTGATGATTATCAGGTTCTTGACTACGAAAGGCAGTCCGGGTCGGTAATAGCCGTAATTCATAAATGTCTCTCTATGTCTTGTTCTGTCAATATAAACATGCACTTGCGGCCGGCCGGCGAAATCTCGGGCTCGGCGCATGAAAACAAGGTATCTACCAAAAGTCGTGCCTCATCTCCCGATATCCGGGTGTCAGTCCCCGAAACGGCGGCACGGGCCAGTTTCCGGGCCATTTCCTCCCTCGCAGAGGCCTTTACGAGGCCATCCGGTCCGGCATCCATCAGCGCTGCCACTATGTCATCCACAGCCTTCCGCACAGCCTCCCCGTCCGTACCGAACCCTTCGGGCAGTCCCTTGACGGATATGGTGAAATCCCCCGCATCCTCAATGTCGAATCCCAGCTGCCGCAGCCTTCCGGGGTCTTCCATCAGCAGATGGTACCGCTCGGGCGGAAGGGTCACCGCACACGGGAAGAGCACCTGATGGGAAATGGGCGAGCTGTCGTCCAGCTGCCTCAGGTATCTCTCGTAGAATATCCGCTCCCTGGCCCTGCGCACGTCCACTATCAGCAGTCCGGAGCGCATGGGGGTCGCAATGTAGCGGCTGGAAATCTGGATGACCCCGGCCCCGCTTCCCGCCGTTCCGCTGTCCTCGAAGATATGGCCGTAACCGGAGACCTCCGGGACGGAAGGGGAAAATTCAGCGGAAGGCAATGCCCCGCCGGCAGCAGAGGAGGCGGAGCGATGCCAGGGGACATCAGCCGCATCCGGAAGAATTGCCCCGTAGTCCGTCTTTTTCCCGGACACGGGACGATTTCCGCCGCTTCCCTTGGAATAATGAAACTGCGAGGGTGCAGGGATATCCGGCAGGGTATCGTGGTCGAAATCTATCGTGGGGATAAACGAGCCCCGCCCCAGAGCTTCGCGCACCACGGCGGTGAGCAGCTCGAATATCTCCGTCTCGTTCTCGAACTTGACCTCGGTCTTGGCGGGATGTATGTTTACGTCCACATTTTCAGGAGCCACGTTGAAGAACAGGTAGTAAGACGGATATGTCCCTTCAGGTATAAGCTTGTCGTAGGCTTTCATCACCGCCTTATGGAAATAGGGCGAGCGGAAATACCTGCCGTTGACGAAGAAATACTGGTTGCCGGCACTGCGGCGGGCATCCTGAGGATTGCCCACGAAGCCTGACACACCTATGATGCGGGTCGAGGTGGACACATCGATGAGTTCCTTGCCCATGTCCTTGCCTTCAATCTCGAGAATCCTCTGTTTGAGGGAGTTGGCCCGCTTGAGATTGTAGATGTCCTTCCCGTTGTGGACCAGCCTGACACCTATGTCTGGACGGCAGAGTGCCACATGGGAGAATTCGGAAATAATCTGCCTCAGCTCGGTATTGTCCGACTTGAGGAACTTGCGGCGGGCAGGCAGACTGTAGAAAATATTGCGGACGGCGATATTGGTTCCCTCCGGCATGGCAGCTTCCTCCTGGGAGACAAAGCCGGAAGGAGTGAATATCGTCTCCGTACCGGTATCCGCTCCTTTCCTGCGGGTCCTCAGAGTCACCTCGGCCACCGCCGCTATGGAGGGAAGCGCCTCGCCCCTGAACCCGTACGTCATGATGGAGGAAAGGTCGGAGGCTTCGGATATTTTCGAGGTCGCGTGCCTCTCGAAACAGAGCCGCGCCTCTTCCGGAGTCATGCCGCAGCCGTCATCTATCACCTGGATAAGGGTCTTGCCCGCATCCTCTACGATTACACTTACAGAACCGGATCCGGCGTCTATGGCATTCTCCACAAGCTCCTTGACCACAGAGGACGGACGCTGGACCACCTCACCGGCAGCGATGAGATTGGATATATTGGGAGGCAGTATCTTCAGCATCTCGGACTAGCGCAGGGATTCCAGTACGATGGTAGCATATTTCGCAAAAAAGTAGAGGAGCGCAATGAACGTGGCTACCGACACCAGGCCTATGATACGGGTGAGGTTCTTGCTGAGCGAGCCGCGCCTGTTGTTGCGGGCCTGCTCCTGGAACTTGCCGCTGATGTACATGCCCGGCCTGTACGACTCGTCCTTCCACTCCCGGCCCTCCCTGAGGGCCTTTTCCCGGAGTGTCTCGTTCTTGACCATCTCGCGATGTTCCTTCCGCTCGTCCCAATAGCGGGGCTCATAGTGGAATACGCGGTGGCTGGGGACTTTGAAAAAACTGATACCCATCTCTTATATCTTTAATGTTGCAACTTACAAAAGTAATAAAAAATGCCGCAGGTGCAAAATTGCAGCCGCGGCATTGGACACACACTACTGATTCCCAGGCCGTATATTATCTGAGATACTGGTTGTAGAAGGCGGCTATCTCGGTGAATGGAATCTTGTCCATATTGTCGTACAGGTCGGTATGTACGGCTCCAGGGATGATCATCAGCCGCTTGTTGTCGCCTTTGAGTTTTTTGTATGTATCCTCGCTGAAATAGCGGGAATGGGCGTTCTCTCCATGCACAAGAAGGACCGCGCTGCGGATCTCGCCGGCATACGAGAGGATAGGCATATTCAGGAAAGACAGGGCCGAGGTCCGGTTCCATCCTCCGTTGGAGTTGAGCGAACGCTTATGATATCCTCTCGGAGTCTTGTAATAGGCGTAGTAATCCTTGACGAACTGGGGAGCATCCTCAGGCAGGGGATCCACCACACCGCCGGCCAGGGCATAGCTGCCGTTCCTGTAGTCCTCCGTGCGCTGGGCATTCAGGGCCTGGCGCATGGCGTGACGGGCATCGGCATTGTCATCCGCATCGAAATAATTGTTGGCTGTATTGCGGCTGATATCATACATGGTGGAGGCTACGGTAGCCTTGATGCGGGTATCGACGGCCGCAGCATTGACTGCAAATCCGCCCCAGCCGCAGATGCCGAGGATGCCTATACGCTCGGGATCGACCATCTCATTTGTCGAGAGAAAGTCCACGGCCGCACTGAAATCCTCGGTGTTGATATCAGGCGATGCCACATATCTCGGCTGCCCGCCGCTTTCTCCGGTAAAGGAAGGATCGAATGCTATGGTAAGGAAACCCATCTCAGCCAGCGTCTGCGCGTAAAGTCCGGAGCACTGCTCCTTCACGGCTCCGAACGGTCCGCTGACCGCTATGGCCGGAAGCCTGCCCTCTGCATTCTCAGGTACATACATGTCTGCCGCCAAGGTAATGCCGTAACGGTTGACGAACGTCACCTTGCTGTGCACGACCTTGTCGCTCTGGGGGAATGTCTTGTCCCACTCGGTTGTAAGTGTCAGTTGTTCCATATTGCTGTCTTTTTGATTTCCGGCTTCCTGCCGGTTGACGGCGCACGACTGAAGCGCCGCCATCGCTCCGGCTGCAAGCAGGATTATTGCTGTTATCTTTCTCATTGCTGTAAGGATTTTTTCACGGTGCAAAAATAACAGCATGACAGCCATGCACCGATACCCCTTTTACCGGAAACAGTGCACCTATTACGGAACGACCCGGATTGCATGGAAGGCTCAGGAACGGTGCAGCCACCGGCGTCCGAGCCACCTCCGGACAGGCTCGTCGTACACTTTCAGAAGGACATACGCCAGAATGACACTGCCGGCAAACACCGTCACGGCCCATGGCCAGGCAGTGGAGAAGGGCACTCCTGTGAAAGTCCACGCATAGAACAGATACATGAACGGGTAATGGATGATGTACACGGGATAGGAGATGTCTCCGAGGAACCTGCACACCCTCATCGGCAGACCTTCCGATATCCGTCCCGACGCCCCCATGTATACCAGCAGGGGGAATATGCAGGTCACGCAGACCGCCTCATACAGACCGTTCAGCCACATATTGCCCTCACCGCCTATTCTCGGGAGCGACAGCAGGACTATCACCGCCGCAGAGCATATCCAGAACGCTCCGCGCACCTTCCAAGGCCTGAAGTTGCGGGACATCAGCAGTCCGACGGAGAAGGAGAACATCAGTCTCAGAAATCCGCCGGGCAGGTTCCAGTCCGTCATCGACCAACCCACCCCGAGATGCCCGTAGCCGGACAGACCGCCCACGGCATAGCCTGCCAGCCCTACTCCCGAGACGACAGTCACCACCGCCAGCCAGCGTGTAGGGAGCCGCCTGAGGACCAGCGCATAGAGGATATTGCCGATATACTCAAAGAAAAGCGACCAGCTCGGTCCGTTAAGGGGATACATCTCATTGTTGCCCCTCACCTCATAAGGGGCTCCGGGATAAGCAGGTATGAGAAACATTCCCAACAGCATGGCCAGCATCACCATACCGAAGGGGACATGCGTCCCGTCCCACTGCACCGAACCCTGAATCAGGAAAGTCACCGCCCCGAGCACAGAGCCGAGCACCACCATCGGGTGCAGACGCACTATCCTGCGCTTGAGAAAATCCCTCATCCGCATGCCTCCGCCGGCACTCCTTCCGGCCCAGCGGTCATCATAGGCATAGCCTACGACAAAACCTGAAAGAATGAAGAAAAAATCCACCGCCAGATAACCGTGATTGAATTTCTGGTCCAATGGGCTGGTCGCGAATCCTTCGAAGACATGATACCAGATCACAGTCAGCGCAGCCACTCCGCGGAGTCCGTCCAGAATCGCATAATGCGGCTTGGAATCCGCAAAGGCCGATGCGGCTGAGGTTCTGTATAGTTTTTCCATAAGATCTATTATTCCTTGTCAAGTCAAACGCACAATGCGGTGTATACGGCTGCTACACAAAGGGCTGCCGCCGTCTCAGTACGCAGGCGCGACGGTCCGAGGGACAGGGGTGTAAAACCGGCCTCCATGGCAGCGGCGATCTCCTCCGAGGAAAAATCCCCCTCAGGCCCGATCAGGAACAATGCTCCGGGCAGGGCCTCTCCGGCTGCCGCCTCCCCTTCCGTCTTCACGGCAGCAACCGCTCCGGTCAGCGGCACTCTGGTATTCAGCCCGGCAGCAATGTCGCTGTCGCAATATGCAATGAACTTCTGCCCGGTGAATCCCGCGGAATGCAGCTCCTCCATCAGTGCCCGGAACGAAGTCAGTCCGTCGAGTTGGGGTACCTTGCCTTTAAGGGACTGCTTGGCGGCTGCGACTATGACCCGCTGCCCGCGCTCCTGATTGTACACCTTCCGTTCCGAATGGGCGCAGAGCAGAGGTGTGATCCGGTCCACCCCCATCTCGGTGGCTTTCTCGGTAAACCACTCGAAGCGGTCGATGTTCTTCGTGGGAGCCACCGCCATCCACAGCCGGTAGGGATGCGTCCCGAAACCGCCCTCTACCGAAAGCACCCGGGCCACCGCCGCACGGCTGTCCGCCTCCTCTAGGGTACAGCGGTACAGATTGCCGTCACCCCCGCTCACATAGACCTCATCTCCTACCCTGTGCCTGAGCACCTTGACACAATGAGCGGACTCCTCGGGAGAGAGACGGATCCTCCCGTCGCGGATATCGTTTGAATAAAAAACTTCCATATCGGCAAATATACTCTTTTTTGCGTATCCTGCCAGCCCTAAAATCACCATGACCTCCATCAGGCCTCCATTGCCGTACCGGACTATTTACTTTTTTTTCTATCTTGCGTCCTGCTAAAAGTCACAAAGAATGATACAAAATTCTGCCATACAGTCATTTCCCTGCAACCGACGGATTTCCGTCATGGGCATCGTCAACCTTACCGACAACTCCTATTTCGCCGAAAGCCGCTGCCTCTCCCCCTCAGGCGACACCGACATACACCGTGCACTGGACAGAGCCGGGCGGATGCTCAAGGAAGGCGCAGACATCATAGATGTAGGTGCCTGCTCCACGAGACCGGGCTCGGAAGGAGTCGGAGCGGAAGAAGAATGGCGCCGGCTCGGACCGTTCCTGAAGGAACTGCGCCGCAACTTTGGAGACGGGTTCAGGATATCGGTGGATACCTACTGGGCATCAGTCGCGGAACGGTGCTTCGATGCTGTCGGAGACTATCTGGTCAATGACATATCGGCCGGAGAGGACGATCCACTGATGCTGCCTTTGGTCGGAAGGCTGGGACTGGAATATGTGGCAATGCACAAAAGAGGTACACCCAAGACGATGCAGTCGCTCTGCGAGTACGGCGATGTGGTGGAGGAAGTGCTGGAATATTTCAAGGTTTTCGGACAGAAAGCCGAAGAGCACGGTATCCGCAAATGGATTCTCGACCCGGGCTTCGGATTCGCAAAGACCGTAGAGCAGAACTACACGCTGCTCAGACATCTGGACCGATTTTCCGCACCGGACCGTCCGGTTCTGGTCGGTGTCTCCCGCAAAAGCATGATATACAGACTGCTGGACATCACTCCTGAAGAGTCCCTCCCGCAGACCCAGGTCCTGCATCTGGCAGCCCTCGAGCGCGGTGCCTCCATCCTACGCGTCCACGACGTAGCCGAAGCGGTCCGTACCGTCCGGGTCTGGCAGGCCCTCTATCAGGACAACTAAGGACCCTCACTTCCATAAACTGAAGGGTCCGTACCGTCCGAGGCTGGCAGACCCTCTATCAGGACAGCTAATGGCCCTCACTTCCATAAACCGTCATACGACGGTCATCGCAAGGAGTGACTATCCGCAAAATACCCCTTGCCGCAAGAAGTGACCATATTCTATACTTCCCGTATCTTCTTGTTGCGATTAAGGAAGTACATGACGATCAGAGAGCTGCCGCATAACGACAATCCCTTGATTTTGGGCAAGTGATGGGCAGAATATTACACCTGCTTTGAACGAATTTACTTCGGGGTGCACAGAAGAGAAAAACATCCTTGTAAATCAAATAGTTACAAAACGCACTGCACATCCGCCCTCCTACGGGACAGGCCAAATGTGCAGCATGATTCGCAGAGTGCTGATTTTCAAGTGGCTGGAAAAGAGAGTGCACCCCGAAGTAAATTCGTTCAAAATGACTCTCCGGTGCCTGCAGCGATGGTGGGCGTCCCCTACTCCTTCGGAAGGAGTAACGAAATGCGGGGAAACGCGACTCCTTCCGAAGGAGTGCAGGGTTATAAGACAATCGTCACAAGACCGTCACAAGACATATCCCTGAAAAAGACCAGGCCCTCCCACCGCTTCACGGCGGGCCCCTCCCTCTAGTGCCGAGGGCGGCAAGTCTTTTTCAGGGATATGTCTTATGACTGCACTACAGTGTATCACACTGCTATATACAGCCACAACCTCACGCCATATTGCAGGGCGGCAGAAATTCAGCGAAGAAACGAATACGGGTTTACGAGCCGGAAAAGAAAAACATTTACGACCATCTGAGATTAGCTGAGCGCAATTTAATTTGATTCTGCGCACTAAAGGCCTCGGGCACGGCGTTGGGCGTGTGGTTTACCGGTCAACAGCCAACTCTCACAGCATGAGTATGGCACGAATGGGACTGAATACCGCGCCTCGGAGACATAGATAAAGGTCACGAGCGAAGACGGCACGGAAGGTGCCGACGAAATAGCAGTTTCATCGGCACCTTCCAGAACTTACAGATGTGTGACCCATTCAGTAGATGCCTCTAAAGGAGATTCCACTGCTTACACCAGCAGAAGGTGACGACAAAAACGGCGTTTCATCGGCACCTTCCGGCACTCGCGGCAATCACTACTTACACCAGCAGAACCCGTAGACGTGTGACCCATCGCCACAATGGTTCCGAATCGCGTGGATTACTGCTATTGTGGTAGCGGATTGACTGGGAGATAATTAGTCGCCCCTTACGAAGCGCATTTTATCAAGCCTGTCGCAGTGAGGCAGTTGTGCGAAGCATTTGCGGGCTCAGTATCCAAAGGCACAATAAGCCCTGCGGTGCTTGTCGGCGCGCGCTCTCATCAGCTTCTTAAGGTACCACGCCGCCCTTCCCGATGCGCTTGCGGAAATGCACGAAAAAGAATCGTTGGCACGGGACAAATCGAGAACTAGCGGATAATCAACCTGTTAGAAAGTTGCGCTGTGGAAGCTGGCGTTTTAAGAATTGAGGTATCCACGGGCACTTTCTGCAAATACTTGATGTATAGAGTCTTGCAAGAATGGGGCGTGCGGGCATTTCCAGTTGACGTCCAGGCCTCCGGGGAATGACGGGTTCGGGCCGGGCAGGGAGACCTTGGGAGGGAGCTCACCGGGGGATTTTCCTATCATTTTCTGCAAGGTTTTTATGCCTGATGATAACTCTTTTGCGGACTTCTTCAACTGTTTTATCTCTTTATTTTATTGATTCCTATGCGATTAGCACCTTCTTAATGAGCGACTATTCATAATCAATATACAAAACAAGGTGATGCACAACATGCAGTTGTGAGCCGGTATGCTGTTGTTCCGCAAGCTCATCTCATCCGTTTTGTCGGCCACAGTGCTTTTCATGGAACAATAGATATTTATCCACAAGGAGTTTCTACTGAGCCGCGGTTACCCGCAGCCCCTGCCGCCTGATGTCAGGATCCGGATTGGGAATTTCTACTGACCGCATACTGCAGGGAGGTTACTCTTGCGCAACTGCCAGCAGGACTGAGGCCCAGACAGCGATGCCTTCCTCCCGGCCGGTAAAACCGAGATGTTCGGTCGTGGTGGCCTTGACAGATACCTGTGAGACGTCCACTTCCAGGTCTCCGGCCAAAGTCTCCCGCATCCGTCCTATATATCCGGCCAGTTTGGGCTTTTGGGCAGCGATGGTAATGTCGGCATTGGCCACTTCGTAGCCGTACTCACGGATAAGGCCGTTGACCCTGCGCAGCAGTATCCTGCTGTCGATGCCCTTGAACTCATCCGAAGTATCCGGGAAATGCTGCCCTATGTCCCCGAGAGCCAGGGCTCCGAGCATCGCGTCACAGAGAGCATGGATGGCCACATCCCCGTCCGAATGGGCTATGCACCCCTTTGTATGCGGGATCCTCACCCCGCCGAGCCACAGCTCCAGTCCCTCTCCGAGGGCGTGCACATCGTAGCCGTGACCTATTCTGTAAGGCAAGACTTTCATCTCAGAAAATTTTAAAGAATCATATGCAAATGTAAGGAAAAAACCACGGAAGCAGTATATTTGGGCCACCAAACAGATAGTATGTACATAGGTATAATATCCGACACACACTGCTGGTTCGACGACCCGCTGAAGAAATTCCTCGAGCCGGTGGATGAGATATGGCATGCGGGGGACTTCGGCAATGAGGAGACCCTGCTGCAGATAGCGGCGTTCAAGCCACTCAAGGGAGTATACGGCAACTGCGACGGCAATCAGGTCCGGCTCCGCGTCCCCTATACCCAGAACTTCGAATGCGAGGGCAGGAAGGTGCTGATGATGCACATAGGCGGATATCCCGGCAGGTACGACTACAAGGCTTTCCAGCTCATCAACGCGCACCTGCCGGACATCTTTGTCTGCGGACACTCCCACATTCTGAAAGTGATTTTCGATAAAAAATACAATATGCTCACCGTCAATCCAGGTGCCGCCGGCATCCAGGGTTTCCACCAGGTCCGCACCGCCATCCGCGTCCACATCGACGACGGGAACATTCACGGCATGGAAATCGGCGAATGGCCCAGATTTATCAAATAAATTTTTTATATTTACATCCGTTTTTTAATACAACTCACTCAACCTTATGAAACGCAATATCGTCATAACCATCGCTCTGCTATGCCTGACCGCGCCTCTCGCCTGGTCGCAGCAGACACCTGTAACCGAGGCCAACTATGATCTGGCCGAAAGGTTCTCGCCCAACAAAATCAACAGCATGGTGTTCTCCAAGAACATCCGCCCTTCGTGGTTCCCCAACTCGGACAAATTCTGGTACGAGTGGAAGAGTCCCGAAGGAGTCCAGTACTGGATCGTGGATCCCGCAGCCAAGACCAAGACCGCTGTCTTCGACATGGACAAGCTTGCCATGGAGCTCACCACGATCATCAAGGATCCGTTCGACGCCCAGCACATCCCCTTCCAGGACTTCGAGCTCAAGGATGACAACACCTTCACTTTCAGCATCCAGTCTTCGATAGAGCAGCCTGTGAAGGATGACAAGGACACCTCGGCCGCTGCAAAGAAGAACCCTAAGATGGAAAAGAAAGTCTTCCGCTTCGAGTACGACATCGCCACCAGGAAACTGACGGACGTCTCGGATCAGGAAGAGAAAAAGGACTTCCCCCGTTGGGCCAACATCGCACCGGACAGCAGCTATGTAGTCTATGCCAAGGGGTACAACCTCTACTACATGGACATGGAGAACCTGCGCAAGGCCATGGAGGATGAAAATGACTCCACCATCGTTGAGTATGCCCTTACCACTGACGGCACCAAGGACGTACCCTACGGCGGCAACAGTTACTCCGGAGTAGACGACAGGGACACCAACAAGAGATACTCCGCATGGGGTCAGTGGTCTCCTGACGCAAAGCACTTCATTCTGGAGAAATACGACATGAGCAACATCGGCGAGCTCTGGGTAATCAACTCCACTGCCGAGCCCAGACCCAAGCTCGAGACCTACAAGTACCAGATGCCCGGCGAGCCCGGTCCCAAGAGCTACCTGATGCTCTTCGATATGCAGGACAAGTCCTCAAAAGTGCTCAATGTATGGGCCTTCAAGGACCAGACAGTGGACATTCACCGCAAGCCCTACACCACCCGCGACATGTACGCCGACTATGTGTCTCCTGTATGGCTCGGTGACAACGGCTCCTTCTATTTCACCCGCACCAGCCGCGACGAGCACCGCGTGGACATCTGCCGCTACTGGCTTGACAGCGACTCCGTCCAGGTACTCATCGAAGAGCGTCTGAACACCTATATCGACGTATGCGACTTCGAGCTCCTGAAGAACGGCCAGATCGTAATGCGCTCCGAGCGCAACGGCTGGGCCCAGCTCTACCTGCACGCAGCTGACGGCAAGCTCATCCGTCCCCTCACAAACGGTGCATACCACGTTTCCGCCATCATGGGCGTGGACGAGAGCACTTCCACAGTGTTCTTCACTGCCAACGGATATGACAAGAACGAGCACCCCTATTACAACCATCTCTTCCGCGTGGGCCTCAACGGCACCGGAATCAAGATGCTCAACCCCGGCAACTACTACAACGACAGCTGGATGCCTGAGGACCTGAAGTACTTCGTCAACAACGCCTCCCGTGTAGACGCCGCCCCCACAAACGCGCTTTACAATGCTGCAGGATCCAAGATCATGGACCTCGAGGCATGCGATATCAGCCAGCTCCTGGCTTACGGGTACAAATATCCTGAAATCTTCAAGGCAAAGGCCGCTGACGGAGTGACCGACCTCTGGGGCGTAATCTACAAGCCCTTCGACTTCGACTCCACCAAGCTCTACCCTATCATCGAATATGTATATCCCGGCCCTCAGGTAGAATCCACCAACTACACCTGGAACGCCAGCATGACCCGCGTTGACCGCCTGGCCCAGCTCGGTTTCATCGTAGTGACAGTGGGCCACAGAGGAGGCCATCCCGACCGCTCGAAATGGTACCACAACTACGGATACGGCGATATGCGCCACTATCCTCTGGCCGACCACAAATACGTAATCCAGAATCTTGCCGCACAGCGCAAGTACATGGATGTCAATAAAGTAGGTATCCACGGCCACTCCGGCGGCGGATTCATGTCCACAGCTGCAATCCTCACCTACCCCGACTTCTACAAGGTAGCGGTATCATGCGCCGGCAACCACGACAACAATATCTACAACCGCTGGTGGAGCGAGACCCACCACGGAGTCAAGGAAGTGGTGACGGCTGAAGGCGACACTACATTCAACTACAGCATCGAGGCCAACCATGAATTCGTAAAGAACCTCAAGGGACATCTTATGCTCGTTCACGGTGACATGGACAACAACGTGCATCCCGCCAACACCATCAGGGTAGCTGACGCCCTCATCCGCGCCAACAAGCGCTTCGAGATGCTCTATCTGCCCGGACAGCGTCACGGCTTCGGAGACATGAACGAATACTTCTTCTGGAGAATGGCCGACTACTTCAGCCGCTGGCTCATCGGTGACTGCGAGGAAGACGTGGACATCCACCAGCTGAACAACGACCAGTAAACTGATTCAAGGGATGAAATCTATCCTCGGAATAGGCAACGCCCTGACCGACATACTTGCGGTGCTCCCCGACGACAGCCTGCTGCGGCAGTTTCACCTGCCGGTGGGGAGCATGCAGCATGTCGACCGGGAGACAGGCAATAAAATCTGGCAGGTACTCAAGAAAATGGGAGCGCAGTACGTCGCAGGAGGCGCGGCCGGCAACACCATCACCGGCACGGCCGTCTTCGGTATGCCTTCCGGATTCATCGGGAAAGTAGGCGACGACGAGGTCGGTGCCCTATACCGCTCCGACCAGGAGCGCAACGGTATCAGGTCCACCCTTCTGATCGGAAAGGAGGACTCGGGCCGGGCATCTGTCTTCATCACACCCCCTAATGCCGAGAGAACATTCGCAACCTACCTCGGCGCGGCTCTTGAGCTCTGCCCCGAGGATCTGAAACCGGAGTACTTCACCGGCTACGACTACTTCTTCATAGAAGGATACCTGGTGCAGAACCAGCAGCTCCTGAGGCAGGCTGTAAAGCTTGCCCGGGAAGCCGGCTGCTACATCGCCATAGACATGGCCTCATACAACGTAGTGGAGTCCAACGACACCTTCCTCCATGACATCGTGGAGCAGTATGTTGACATCGTATTCGCCAATGAGACAGAGGCCGAGACATTTACCAGGCATACTCCCCGCGAGGCGGTGGACATCATCGCCGGCATGTGCGACATAGCAGTCGTAAAAATAGGCGCAAAGGGCTCATACATCAAGAGCGGAGACGAGTTTCACCACATAGAGGCCTGCCCGGCGGACGTCAAGGACGCCACAGGTGCCGGAGACCTCTATGCCGCCGGATTCCTCTACGCCCATGCCCTGGGCATGCCTCTGGATATATGCGGACAGGTAGGTTCCATCACCGCATCCAAGGTGGTGGAGGTGATAGGACCCAAGATAGACATCCCGCGCTGGAAAGCCGCAAAACGGGAAATCCGCGCCTTGATTGCGGAAAACCTATAATTCCAGCATCTTCTGAACAGGCGACGCTGCCTTCTGAGCTGTCTCGGAGGGCAGCGTTACTATTTTGCGGGGACTGCGGTGCAGCAGAGTCTCGAACAGGGAGAGCAGGGTCACTTTTTTCATATCTCCGCAGACAAGAGTCTCCGACAGGGGAATACATTCCTTTCCCGGAGCCTCCTGACTCAGCCGGTGCATCACTCCGAGTTCCGTTGCTATGACGAACTGACGGCGCTCTGACTCCCGGACGTGGCGGATAATACCGGAGGTAGAATAGAAGAAGCAGCGGGGATTGCCGGTAATCTTAGGATCGGAGGTGCAGGCCGCCTCCGGATGGATCAGAACCTCGGCCTCGGGATATTTGTCCAAAGCCTCCCCCACCAGTTTGGAAGTGATGCGCTCGTGCACATGACAGCAGCCTTTCCAAAGTTCCATTCTGAGACCGGAGGTTGAGTTGACATAAGCACCCAGATTGCGGTCGGGGACGAAGAGGATGCCCTTGCCCCGGACTCCGTCCGCCACTGCCTCAGCCACTTTTACAGCATTGGCCGAAGTGCAGCAGATATCAGCGGCCGCCTTGGTCTGAGCATCAGTATTGACATAGGAGATGACAGTTCCGTCCGGATGACGTTTCTTCCAGGCCTGCAGGTCTTCTCCCTCAATGCTGTCCGCCAGCGAGCATCCGGCGTCAGGCACCGGAAGCAGAACCGTCTTGCCGGGTGAGAGCACCGCAGCCGTCTCTGCCATGAACCTTACACCGCAGAAGACTATCACATCCGCATCCGTCTGCGCTGCCTTGCGCGAGAGCTCGAGAGAGTCTCCCACGAAATCGGCCACGTCCTGAACCTCCGCCGGGACATAGTAATGTGCCAGTATCACCGCATTGTGCTTACGCTTCAATTCCTTTATTGCCTTGGTCAGATACTCCGGCGTGAGCTGGATATTCATACTGATGTCCAGTGCCTTGACCGAATGAGTCAAAGCACCTACGCTTATGAAATCCACTCCGGTCGCGGCCACCTCGGCTATCCTCTGGAGGGTCATGTTGCCGGAAGCCTCTGTCTTGGCCCGGCCTCCAATGATGTTGACGGCGTCGCGCATCATCTCCGTAGACATATTGTCCAGCATGATGATGTCCGCCCTGGCCTCGAGGGCCTCCTTGACCTCGTCCAGATTGGTTGTCTCCACTTCTATCTGCATACCGGACGGCACTCTGGAACGTACCTGCTCCACTGCAGCGGCTATAGAGCCGGCCATCTTGATATGGTTGTCCTTGATCATGGCCATATCATACAGTCCCATGCGGTGATTGGCGGCACCTCCGTCATGCACGGCCATCTTGTCGGTGACCCTCATGCCCGGAGCCGTCTTGCGGGTATCAAGCAGACGGGTATGGGTTCCGCGTAGCTCCGCCACATATCTGGCCGTCTCGGTGGCTATGCCGGACATCCTCTGAAAGAAATTCAGAGCAGTCCTCTCGGCCTTGAGCAGAGCAGGATAACTTCCCTCCACCCGAAGAATCACATCTCCTTTGCGGACAGTGTCTCCGTCATGCACCGCCGGCTTGAACACGATGTCCTCCTGAAACCTGCGGAACACCTTCTCCACTACAGGCAGCCCGGAAATCACTCCGTCAGCCTTGGCCGTCATGGTCGCCACGGCCGATGTGGACTCGGGGACAATCGAGTCCGTAGTCACGTCCCCGGTATATACATCCTCGTCTATCGCAAGGTCTATCAATCTATCCACCAGCATTTCACGGTGGTTCTGCAGTGTTGTCATAAGTCTGATTCTATTTTATTGTTCGTTTACTTTCCTGGTTGTTAGTTTTTCTCCTGCCCTTTGAACGGTATGCACGGCATACTCCTCGCTGAGCATGGGATAATCCTCCCTGTAGTGGCCCCCCCGGCTCTCCCTGCGGAATCTTGCCCCGGTCATTATCAGACCGGCCACTGTCACCAGTTTCCGTGAAGCCTCGTCGTAATATTCATTTTTGACATCGCCGAGTTCCCGCAGTTCCTTTTTCACCAGATTGAGTCCGGTCGAGAGGAGCAGTTCTGAGCGGATGATGCCTGAGCAATTGTTCATCATGTGGGCTATCTGCCGCTTAAGGGCAAAATAGCGCTCTGCCGCCGACTCATCCTTATGATAGAGCAGGTCGAAATGCGGAAGCTCTCCTACCGGACCGCACTCCTCCGCCACCTCAATGGCCCTGTGAGCGAAGACGAGACATTCTATCAACGAATTGGATGCCAGCCTATTGGCCCCCATGATGCCGGTGGACGCAATCTCGCCGCAGACATATAGACGGCGGATATCGGAACGTCCGTAAAGGTCCGAGGCCACACCTCCCACGGTGTAATGCGCCGCCGGGGCCACCGGAATCCAGTCTGTGAGGTCATACCCGTACTCGGCACATTTGGCCAGGATATTCGGGAAGCGGCTGCGGATCTTATCCGGGTCCAGGTGTTTCAGGGACAATACTACATAAGGCCTGTCGTCCAGGGCCATCTGCTTGAAAATAGAGCGGGCCACTATATCCCTCGGGGCCAGTTCCGCCAGTTCGTGGACAGGAAGCATGAAGCGTCTGCCGTTCTTGTCCAGCAGCCATGCACCCTCACCCCTCACTGCCTCGCTGATAAGGAAGGCCTTGGGAGAGTCCTCCAGAAACAGGGATGTCGGATGGAACTGTATGAACTCCATGTCAATAATCCTACAACCGGCCTTCCAGGCCATGGCGATGCCGTCTCCTATCGTGGTCTCGGGATTGGTAGTGCGGGTATAGATGGCCGATGTTCCTCCTGATGTCAGGAAGGTATGCTCCGCGTAGATCAACTCCTCACAGTTCCTCTCCTCATCCCAGCAGCGGGCACCGTAGCATACTCCGTCCCGGACCAGAAAATCTATTACCGACACATTCTCCCGGATAGTGATGTTAGGGTCATTCTGCACCTTGGAGATGAGGAACTCAGTGATGTACCGGCCGGTAGAGTCTCCTCCGGCATGCAGGATGCGCTTGCGGTGATGGCCGCCCTCGAGACCGAGGGAAAGCTTGCCGTTCTCCGTGTCGAACTTCATTCCCTCACCGATAATCTCCTTGATGCGCTGAGGTCCCTCCTGCACCAGCACCTGTACGGCCTTGTTCTCACACAGGCCGCGTCCTGCAATGACTGTATCCGTGAAATGTATTTCCGGATTGTCCTCAATGTCCGTCACGGCGGCTATACCGCCCTGGGCATTGAACGAATTACTGTCCCTGAGGGCCTTCTTGGTCACCACCAGAACAGAGCCGAGAGAGGATGCCATGTGGGCAGTGTACAGTCCGGCCAGACCGCTGCCGATTACGAGATATTTAAGCATGATTGACATTCTCTAAATCAAAGCTGAGCGTCCTCGAGCCGTCAGCCTCCTCCGTTATATGGACTCTCAAGGCATCCTCCGGAATCAGTTCCTCTATCTTCTCCGGCCACTCCATCAGACAGATTCCGTCACTGTCAATGTACTCGGAGTACCCGATATCGAGAGCCTCTGACACCTTGTCTATCCTATAGAAATCAAAATGATACACCGGAGTACCGTCAGCAGCGCGGTATTCGTTGACTATCGTGAACGTGGGGCTCGCCACCTCGTCCTGCACTCCCAGTGCGGCACACACAGCCGATATGAAAGTAGTCTTGCCAGCTCCCATGGAACCGTAGAACGCATAGATTCTGACGCCACGGGTCTGCCGCAGAAACTCTCCGGCTGCCCGGCCCAGGTCCGGAATGTCCTTGATGATGATTTTTCCCATACCTGTAGAATAAAATTTTGTAAATTTAAACATTTTCTGCAAATCTGTACTGCGCGGCCTCCGAAATATGAACTGTTTTTATTTCTTCAGAGCCTGACATGTCCGCGACAGTACGCGCGACTTTCAGTATCCGGACATACCCCCGGGCAGAAAGTCCGTAACTGTCTGCCAGTCTCTGAAGAAGCCTGCTTTCCTCCTCTCCTACAGTACAGTACTTCTGCAGATGAGATGGTTGCATCTGCGCATTGGCATATATGCCGTCCCCGGCAAAACGCCGTCTCTGCACCTCCCTGGCACGCGCCACCCTGAGAGCGATATCCCTGCTGCTCTCCCTGTACATGGAGTCCGACATAGACGCGCTGTCAACTGCCCTGACATTGATATTGAGATCCATGCGGTCCAGCAGAGGACCGGAGATCCTGGCCCGGTAACGCTGAATCATGGAGGGAGAACACGTACAGCGTCCGTCATCCTCTCCGGCATAACCGCAGGGACACGGATTCATGGAGGCCACCAGCATGAAGGATGCTGGATAGACCACCTTATATCTAGCCCTGGAGATTGTTATTTTCCTGTCCTCCAGGGGCTGACGCAGCACATCCAGCACTGACGGCGGAAACTGCGCTATCTCATCCAGACACAGCACCCCGTTATGCGCCAGCGATATCTCCCCCGGCATGGCCCTGACACCGCCACCTACCACCGCCGCCGGACTGGCTGTGTGATGAGGGGCACGATAAGGACGGGAAGTCAGCAGACCGGACTCATCCCTGAGCAGACCAGCCACCGAATATATCATACTGGTCTCAATAGCCTCATCTCTGGTCATAGGAGGCAGAATAGAAGCCATGCACTTGGACATCATGCTTTTACCCGAGCCCGGAGGTCCGCATAGCAGGACATTGTGTCCTCCGCTTGCCGCTATCTCCATCCCTCTCCTGGCAAACGGCTGACCGGCGACATCCGCAAAATCACACCCGGACACCTTTTCTACGGGCCGGTACTTCCTGCCGCGCACCTCGAAGGCCGATGCGGCCTCTCCACCTCCAAGGACCAGGGCCATCTCCTGCAGGTCGGACACCCCAAAGACCCTGACACCCTCCGCCCAGGAGGCTTCCTGCACCGATTCCCGCGGCACAATAACGCGGTCATAGCCCATTTCCGCAGCCCTCACGGCTATCGGGAGGATTCCCCGGACTTTCCGCAACCTGCCGTCCAGAGACAGTTCTCCCATAATAAGACAGTCCTCCGGCTCAGGAAAGAGAATCTGTCCGGACGCGGCCAGCAAAGCCACCGCTATGGCCGCATCATACCCTGAACCCTCCTTCTTGATATCCGCAGGTGCCATGTTCACCACTGTTTTTCTGCCGGGAACCGCATAGCCGTTCCGCTGCATCGCCGTTGTCACCCTAAGCAGGGACTCGCGGACAGCATTGTCCGGGAGCCCTACCAGAAAAAGGCCGATCCCAGGGGTGATGGATACCTCTACCGTCACCCTCACCACTTCTATGCCTGCACATGTCGCGCTGTACGTCCTGTACAGAGTTCCTCCTGATGTTACTTCTGTCATAATCTGTGATTTTCTCCGCGCTAAATTATCTACGCGGGGAAAGGGATGCAAGCGGGCCGTTGAGAAAAATTTACCGGAAATGCAATTATTAAAAAAGATTACGCGTTTTTAAATTAAAACAAAAACCTAAAATTCGTACCTTTGGCATCTCTTTACTAACAGTGTTGACGTGATAAGGAAATTCCTATACGAGACCGGACGCTACCTGATGTTCTTGAGAAAGGTTTTTACCAGGCCGGAGAAATGGAGACTGCTGCTGCGGCAGTTCATGGCGGAGACTGAGAAACTAGTGCTCAACTCCATTCCTCTCATCGCCCTGATATCAGTCTTCATAGGAGCGGTACTGGTCATCCAGACATCCAACAACATGACTTCCCCCTTCCTGCCGAAGATGTACATAGGCTACATGGCCCGCGAATCCCTCGTGCTGGAATTCTGCTCCACCATGGTCTGCCTCATCCTGGCCGGAAAGATAGGATCCAACATATCGTCGGAACTGGGCACCATGCGCATCACCGAGCAGATAGACGCGATGGAGATGATGGGGGTCAATTCGGCCAATTTTCTGGTTCTGCCCAAAATCCTCTCGACAACCCTCCTCAACCCCCTTCTCTCCATGATGAGCTTCGTCATGGGACTCGTGGGCGGATACCTCCTGATCCTCATCACCGGGATAATCAAGACCAGCGACTACCTCACCGGCATCCAGTTTGACTTCAACGGATACTACGTCACTTACAGCCTGGTAAAAACGGCCGTCTTCAGTTTCATAATCAGCTCCGTATCCGCTTTCTACGGATACTGGGCCACCGGCGGCTCGCTGGGTGTGGGACGCAGTGCCACCAAGGCGATAGTGACAGCAAGCGCCATGATACTTATCTTCAACCTCATACTCACCAGAATCATGCTATGATAACTGTCCGCCACCTGACCAAATACTTCGACGGCCGCCCTGCCGTCAGGGATATCAGCGCAGAATACCTGCCCGGACAGTGCTCGCTGGTAATAGGAGCGAGCGGTTCCGGAAAGACCGTACTGCTCAAGTCCATCGTGGGCCTGCTGGAGCCGGAGGAGGGAGAGGTGCTGCTCAACGACACCGTATTCAACCGCCTACCTCCCAAGGAGAAGAAAAAAATCCGGAGCAGGATGGGAATGTTGTTTCAGGGCAGCGCCCTGTTCGACTTCGCCACTGCACTGGAGAACGTCATGTTTCCCATGGACTTTTTCACGACCATGAGCCGCAGCGAAAAGCTGGACAGAGCCAGGTTCTGCCTCCAGAGAGTAGGTCTGGAAGGCGTGGACAGGAAATATCCTTCAGAGCTGTCAGGCGGCATGCAGAAAAGAGTCGGCATCGCCAGGGCCATAGCCCTCAACCCGCAGTATCTGTTCTGCGATGAACCCAATTCCGGTCTGGACCCTCAGACATCTGTCATGATCGACCGTCTGATTCAAGAGATTACACAGGAATACGGTATTACCACTGTTATCAACACGCACGACATGAACTCCGTCATGGAGATCGGCGACAAGGTAATATTCATCTATAAAGGTGAAAAATACTGGGAAGGTTCCAGAGACAGCATCATGGCGTCCGACTGCCGGGAGCTGGATGAATTCATCTTCGCCTCGCGGATGGCCAGGGAACTCAGGCTCCGATATGGAAGCGGAAGCCCATCTCCAGATTGAACTGCAGAGGCTGCTCAGCCCTGACTGAATAGGGCTGCCCGCAATCGAAGAAATAAGTCAGGCGAGGATCCACATACACACCCATGAAATCCATGAAACGGTATTCCATGCCCAGCCCCACATTGGCCGACCACTGAACTCCGTCGGCCTCCCTTTCCTGCTTGTAAGTGACCGAATGAAGGTCGGTGATATCATACGAGACCTTGACTGCCTTCTCCATCATGCAGCCGGCGCTGGCATAGAACGAGAGACGCTCCGAAGACAATATGTTCACATAGAAGCTGAGCGGAACTCCCAGATAATGTACGGACTGGTCCACAGAGGCCTGGTACTGATTATCCACCAGTGCTTCATAACGGCTGTTCAGGAAGGTGTAATTGACTCCGATGCCTACTCCGAGACGGTCATTGAGAAAAGAGTACTTGAGATCCAGACCGACTGAAACGGGGAAGTAATGCCTGGGATCCGAGACTGGAACTATTCCGGTTGCCTGGGACTGGGTTCCGGCCGATCCCCAGTTGTAACTGGGCTGGGCGAACTCCACATTGCCCGTAGCCCTGGTAGTAGCCAGATTGCCGCTGGCTGAGACGGAGAATGACCCGGACCTGCGTCTGTCCGGATACTCATTCTGATCCGCCGCCATGGCGATATATCCGGTCATGGCCGCCCGGTCATATATAGAAGGTACTCCGGAAACCGTATCCGCTTTTCTTTTTTCCGCCACATAAGCCTCGTCTCTCTTGGGTTTCTGAGCTTTCAGCACTCTGGCCAGGGCTGTTTCCGTCACAGGGTCCGCTCCGGGCAAAGCCCTTACGTCAGCCCGGACTCCAGGGATGGAATTAAGAGGAAGTTCCTGAGTACGCTGGACCGGAACCGCCTCTGACTTCTCTACGACGGCGACAAGCCCGGGGGCAACGGCCTCACCCTCATCATTCAGCAAAAATACCGTCATGAACAGGCCGGCGACCACGGCGGCAGCCGCACAGAAACGCGCAGCCGTCCTCCATACTACGTGTCCTCTCTGCCGGTCAAGCTTTCTTTCGATACCGTTCCATACATCTTCCGACGGCACCTCCTGACAGGAGTCCAGCAGATCCCTGACCCTACTGTCGAACAATTCTTCTATTTCTTCCTGTTTCTTCATTTTCCTAATTTCTTTTCCTGCAGTCTTTCCTGAAGCCACATCCTGGCCCGGCTCAACTGCGACCTGGACGTGCCCTCCGATATATCCAGCTCACGTGCTATCTCCTGATGGGTATAGCCCTCTATCACACTCATATTGAACACCGTCCTGAAACCGTCAGGCATCTTTCCGATAATCCTGAGAATATCCTGTCCCCCTATTCCGGAGAGGATGTCCTCGCCGCTGCTTACACTGCGGGCCGCAGGCTCATCCACATCCGCCGCCCCGCGGAGCACGTCGCCCTTGCGGAGCCTCATCAGGGCCGTATTGACAAATATTCTACGCATCCATCCCTCCAGGGAGCCGGCGGAGTTGAAGGTTGAAATCTTCGAAAAGACGGTAATAAAACCTTCCTGAAGCAGGTCCTGCGCCTCATCCCTATCCCTGGCGTACCGGAGGCAAACGACAAACATACGGGAGGAAAACCTCTCGTACAGAGCCCTTTGGGCCCTCCTATCCTGTCTGACACATCCCTGTATCAGCCCCTCTTCGGTACCTAGGTCAATTCTGCCTGACGACATTCATTTGCCTTTTAATTAGATGCAAAAATAATTCAATTTGCTGCATCTTCGGCTCGAATATTGTATCTTTGTCATCCGATAACTTACATCCATTACATGAGATCATCCATACTCAGGACCATCCTATCGGCACTTTCCGCCATCCTACTGACTATCAGCGCGGCTGCGTCAGACAGAGACTCTGTCCGGGCAGAGGATTACTATATAGAAGGTATACGCTGCTACTGCGCCGGAGACTACCGCTCCGCCGAATCCAGCCTGTCCAGATGCCTCAGGCTGGAACCGGAAAACGACGCGGCCATGTACTATCTGGCAATGATAAGCATGAGCCGCAACGAGACGGACAGGGCCCTCAGCCTGCTGGAAAAAGCATCATCGGTATCTCCGGAAAACACATGGTACCGACTGGCTACTGCCAGAGTGTATTCAGGCTTAGGTGAAAACGACATGGCCATCAGTGTTTACGACAGCCTGATAGCCGAACATCCCTCCAAGAGCGACTACTACTACGAACTTATAGACCTGCTGGTACGCACCGGGAAACTGGACAATGCCCTCGAAGCCCTGGACAAGATAGAGGAGCTGCGCGGCGTGAACGAGCTTACCTGCAATGCCCGCTACGAGATACTCATGCGGCAGAACAGGCTGAATGAAGCCGAGGAAGTGGTCCGCAAAATGGACGAGGACTTCCCCTCCGCCCGTACAGCCCTGCTGCTCGGAGACCTGCACAAGTCCAGGTACAACGACTCTACGGCCATGCGCTACTACAAGAAAGCCCTGGCCCTGGACCCCGATTTCACTCCGGCCTATTTCGGTCTCGCGGAGGTATACAGGATGGAGCGCAACTTCTATTACTACTTCCAGAATATAGACATCTTCCTCTCCAGCCCGGACATGAATCCTGAGATGAAGGCCAGTTACTTTCAGGAGATAGTCTTCCCCTCGGGCCTGGCTCAGGTATTCAAGCCTCAGGTGGACACCATGATACTCTGCACCCTGCATGCCCACCCCGAGGACACCACGATCCTGAGTCTCACCGGCTCATACTACATTGCCGTGGACAGCGTGGACAGAGGACTGGAGCTGCTCATGCGCAACGTCGAGCTTCACCCCGACGTCAAGTCCGTCCACACGGCCCTTCTGGGACAGCTCTACTACCTGGAAGACTGGGAGCGGCTGATACCAGCGGCCAGACAGACCACGGAGAGATTCCCGGACGACTTCACCCTCAGGGAGATACTTGCCGTAGCCTACTGGCAGCACGGAGACATTAAGGAGGCCGTCAATGTCTATCTCAATATCCTCAAGAACATTCCCAAGGACCATCCCATGCTCATCAACTGCTACGGTTCCCTCGGCGACCTCTATCACGAACTCGGCAACAGGCATCAGTCCTACGCCTACTACGAGAAAGGCCTGAAGATAGACGACAACTACAGCCCGATACTCAACAACTACGCCTATTACCTCAGCGAAGAAAGACGCAATCTGAAGAAGGCCCTGGAGATGAGCCGCAAGACGATTCTCAACGACCCCGAAAACGCCACCTACCTGGACACCTACGGATGGCTGCTCTACCTCACCGGAGACTATGAGCAGGCCCGCAAGTATCTCAAGGACGCGATGGTGTACGGCGGCAAGGAGAACGCAGAGGTGCTGGACCACTATGCGGAGGCCCTCTTTGCCCTCAAGGAATACAACCTGGCCTTCCTCTACTGGGGCAATGCCGACAAGATCGACCCCAGCCTGGGCCTGAGTGAGAAAATAGCCAAACGCAGGGCCGAGGCCGGAAAATAGGACCGACGGATGAGAAGGCGGATAATCATACTGTGCGTCATGGTGCTTACAGCCATCCCGGCCTGGAGTCAGAATATCCAGGAGCAGCGGGAGCGCAAAAAGCAGCTGGAGGAAGAGATCGCCATGATAGACAAACAACTGGACACCACGGCCAAAAAAAGGAAACAGAGCCTCAACACTCTGATTCTCACCCGTAAGAAACTGGAGACGCGCAAGAAGCTGATAGCCCGTCTGGATTCTGACATAGCCGGCTACGACTTGTCCATCTCGTCCACCAATGCCGAGATAACCCGCCTCAACGACCGTCTCGACACCCTGCGCAAATACCACGCCGACCTCGTCAGGGGAGCCTACAAGACCAGAGACAGCAAGGTTTGGTTCATGTACATCCTCTCCAGCAAGGACATCAATCAGGGACTGCGCCGCTGGGCATACCTCAAGAACATATCTTTCTCCGTCCGTCAGCAGGCATCGGCCATCAAGAGCACCGAACTCGACCTGCAGCTGGAGAATGCCCGTCTGGAAGAGCTCAAGGCAGGGTCAATGCAGGCCAGGAATGAACGGGAGAAGGAAAGGGATGCCCTCAGCGCCGAGGAGCGCAAGGCCAACTCCATGGTAGTCCAGCTGTCCAAGCAGGAACGCTCGATGAAACGGGAGCTGCAGAAGAAGCAGAAAGAAGTGGAGCAGCTGAACAAGGAGATAGAGCGCATCCTGGCTGAGGCCGTCCGACAGCAGAAATCCGGCAAGGGACAGGCCGTGGATTATGCCCTCTCCGCCAAGTTCGGAGACAACAAGGGCAAACTGCCGTGGCCCGTCAAGGGAGTGGTCATCCAGAAGTTCGGTCAGAACTACCACCCCGTCTTCAAGAACCTCAAGATGCCCTACAACAACGGCATCAACATCTCCGCAACGGCCGGCAGCACAGCCTGCTCGGTATTTGACGGAGTGGTCAAGCAGATTCTGGTCATGCCCGGCTACGACCAGTGCGTCCTCGTCCAGCACGGAGAGTACTTCACCTTCTACTGCAAGCTCAAGCGGGTGTATGTCAAGAGCGGGGACAAACTGTCCACCGGCGACCGCATAGGCGAGATCAGCCTCAACGAGGACGGCAACGCAGAACTGCACTTCCAGTTGTGGAAAGGCACGGAAAAGCAGAATCCGGAAAACTGGCTGAGATAAAATCAATACTCAAATCAATACTCGAAACTGCTGCCTCCGATGAACTCCCTCATCACGGAGGTCGGCGGGACGCAGTCTATCTCATCCGGTGTCAGAGGAGTGATGTATGACAGGAACTTGAGCAGCCTTACACTCTCGGAGTAGGCCTCCGACAGCGGAGGGATGCGCTCAAGCAGGGGCTCGGCGTAGTAGCGGAGCAGGGGCAGCTCGAAGAGCAGGGCCGAGTTGAACATCGCGTCGGCATTCTCCTGATAGGGGAAAATATTCTTCTCCTCCCCGGCGCGGACGCTCTTCCAGCGGAGGATGGTGTCCTCGGGGGTGATGCCGCGGGAGAAATTGTCCCGGACCATGCGGCGCAGCAGACGGTTGTCGGCCGTCGAGATATAGTTGTTCTCGTCCACCGAGAGGGAGGTAAGGGCAGAGGCGAAGACGCGGAAAACCTTCTCCCCGTCTATGTGCTTGGTCAGCTCGGGATTCAGGGCATGGATGCCCTCCATTATCAGGATGTCACCTGCGCACATCCTCATCTTCCTGCCGTCGAAGCGGCGGCATCCGTTCACGAAGTCGTACTTGGGCAGCTCCACCTCCTTGCCGTCGAACAGGTCGTTGAGCTGGGCCCCGAGGAAAGGCAGGTCCAGGGCGTAGATGCTCTCGAAATCGTATTCTCCTTTCTCATCCTTAGGGGTCTTCTCCCTGTCCAGGAAGTAATCGTCCATGGCTATCACCAGAGGACGGAGTCCCAGGACCCGGCACTGCATGGCTATGCGCTTGGAGGTAGTGGTCTTGCCGCTGCTTGAGGGGCCTGCGATAAGCACCAGCTTGACCGTATCGCGCTTATCGTAGATGCGGTCGGCTATCTGCGCGTACTTGCGCTCATGCAGGGCCTCAGCCACGGCTATCAGGTCCTTGGCCTCGCCTCTTTTGATGGCCTCGTTGACCGAGCCGATACCGTGCGCGCCGAGGATGGAGCACCAGCGGGAATTTTCCTTGAAGACAGCACTGAGCTTGTCCTGGTACTTGTAGGGCGATATGACAGACGGGTCGGCAGCCGAAGGGGACTGCAGGCAGAAACCGTCTCCATAGGGTATCAGGTCGAACACCCCTATCTGTCCCGTCCGCTCCAGCAACGGACCGTAGAATGTGTCCGCGTAGCCGTCAAGCCAGTACACCGAGACGAAGAACTTCTCCATATCGGCCACAAGGGAGGCCTTCTCCGGCCGGCCGTTGCCCCGGAATATCCCGGCAGCCTCATCGTTGGTCATCTTCCTTTTCTCGAAAGGCAGGTCGGAGGCGATAATCTCCGCCATGCGCTTGCGGAGGGCGCCTACCGTATCAGCACCTGCCGGCACCGTCTCGTAGCAGCGGTTCCCGGCATCCCGGCGCAGTTCTCCGTACAGACCGTTAGGCAGAGTGTAGTCCAGGAACAGATGGAGGTCCGGACAGATATCCACCGCAGCCTTCTGCAGCACGAACGACAGGGAGCGGGAGTATGTCCTGCGGCCGTCCGGATGAGTGCAGTCCAGGAACTTGATGGTGTGCGGAGTGTATATCGGAAATGTCAGCTCCTTGAGCATATTGTCCACCAGCGCGGCCACCACCGGATACCTGCACCCGGTGTCGATCTTCCGTGCCAGCTCGCCCACCGTCATCCCGGGAGCGCAGTCGTAAAAGCCCTGAAGGCTGTCGCAGTATACTGTAATCATATGGTTCGTTTTACAATTTCAATAGAGGTCTGAGGTAGGGCCCGGTGACTGAGGAGGTATCGGCGGCGACCTGCTCGGGAGTACCCTGCGAGACTATGCGGCCTCCGTCCCGGCCTCCTGCAGGGCCCATGTCGAAGAGGTAGTCGACGGATTTGAGCACATCGAGGTTGTGCTCGATGATCACCACTGTGTTGCCGCCTTCGGCCAGACGCTGGAGCACGCTCATCAGCACGGCGATATCCTCGGAATGCAGGCCGGTAGTCGGCTCGTCCAGGATGTACAGGGTGCGTCCCGTATCCTGACGGGCCAGTTCGGCCGCTATCTTGACCCTCTGGTTCTCCCCTCCGCTGAGAGTCAGGGAGGACTGCCCGAGCCGGATATATCCGAGCCCCACATCCTCGAGGGTCTTGAGCTTCCTGGCTATCGAAGGCACGGGGGCGAAAAACTCCACTGCCTGGGAAATGGTCATCTCCAGGACATCGTTTATACTCTTGCCCTTATACTTTACCGCCAGCACGTCCGGGGTGAAGCGCTTGCCGTGGCACTCCTTGCAGGTGACGGTCACGGAAGGTAGGAAATTCATCTCGATGACCTCCACTCCGGCGCCCTTGCAGGCCTCGCACCGGCCTCCCTTGACGTTGAAGGAGAACTTATTGGACTTGAATCCGCGTATCTTCGCGTCCGGAGTCTCGGCAAAAAGATTCCGGATATAGGTGAGGACACCGGTATAGGTCGCCGGGTTGGAGCGCGGGGAGCGTCCCACCGGGGACTGGTCTATCTCCACGAGCTTGTCTATGTTCTCCAGGCCTTCCAGGGACCTGTACGGAAGCACCGCATACCTGGAGCGGTAGAGCCGGTTGCTGATTACCGGCATGAGAGTATCGTTGATAAGGGAGGACTTGCCGCTGCCGCTGACCCCACTTATGCCGATGATGCAGCCGAGCGGGAGACTGATGTCCACATCCTTCAGATTGTTCCCGGAAGCCCCGCGGAGAGTGATGAACTTCCCGTTGCCCGGGCGGCGGAACGACGGCACCTCTATCTGCCGCGACCCTTTCAGATATTCGAATGTCAGCCCCCCTTCATTTTCCCTGTCGATGACCGGCAGGCCCGCCGGCAGCCTGTACCCCGGATCCAGCTTGAGCTGAGGCGGTCCGCTGAACAGCACCTCTCCCCCCTTCTCGCCCGCTCCCGGACCTATGTCCACGATCCAGTCCGCACTGCGCATCATCTCCTCGTCGTGCTCCACGACCATGACCGTATTGCCCTCGTCGCGCAGGCGCTTGAGGGAGTTGATCAGCTTAATATTGTCCGACTGATGCAGCCCGATGCTGGGCTCGTCGAGTATGTACAGCACATTGACCAGCTTGGAACCTATCTGGGTGGCCAGACGGATGCGCTGGCTCTCTCCGCCGCTGAGCGACATCGTGCTGCGGCTCAGGGAAAGGTAGGAAAGGCCCACATCCACCAGAAAGCCGATGCGCTCCCTCAGTTCCTTGACGATGTCAGCCGCCACTGCCTGCCCCCGGGGGTCCAGCTTGTCCTTCAGACCGCCCACCCAGTCGTAGAGCACACTGACATCCATGTCGGAGACCTCGGCTATGTCCAGCCCGCCTATCCTGAAGCACAGCGAGTCCTTCCGCAGCCGCTTGCCGTGACATTCCGGACAGACCACCTCGCTCGAATACCTGCCGGCCGTGTCATCTTCCTCATCGTCACCGTCCCCTTCGAACCGCGACAGCAGCCCCGGGAAGGTGACCATCTCGGAGAGTCCCCCTCTGGTATCCACCCGGATAAGGTCCTCCGAGCCGTTGAGAATGATATTCATGGTCTCCTCCGGAATATCCCGGATAGGTTCGAAAAGGGAGAAACCGTATTTCCGGGCCACCGCCTCCAGAACGGTGAACACCGCATTGTCCCGCTTCTTTCCGAGAGGAGCGATGCCTCCGTCCGCTATGGAAATCGAGGGATCCGGGACAATCTTCGCCATATCCACCTTCCGGACCGTGCCCAGACCGTTGCACACGGGGCAGGCTCCCGCAGGGG
The DNA here is from genome assembly GCA_000432775.1 of Alistipes sp. CAG:831. GTDB lineage: Bacteria > Bacteroidota > Bacteroidia > Bacteroidales > UBA932 > Coprenecus. The sequence goes on along the minus strand of HF990413.1, from coordinate 13,119 downwards.
AATTGAAGGAAAAGGTATGTGGAGCCGGCTCCGGGAACGATATCCCGCTGTCCGGACAGATAAAATGCTTGCTGAAATGACGGACCGCCCCCGTCTCCGGGTCGAGAATCATCAGCGAGCCCTTGCCCTGGGCCAGAGCGGAAAGGACTGAGGCCCGGATGCGCTTGCCGTCCTCTTCCTTGGGCACTACCCGGTCGATGACCGCCTCTATGAAATGGACCTTGTAGCGGTCCACTCCCTGGGCCATGTCTCCTAAGTGCCGTAGCTCCCCGTCTACCCGCGCATAGGACAGTCCCTTTTTCAACAGGCTGTCGAAGAGCTCGCGGTAATGTCCCTTGCGGCCTTTTACCAGAGGCGCGAGGATGATGCACTTGCGGCCGGCGTACTCCTTCATGATCAGGTCCACTATACCGGAATCGGTGTATTTGACCATGGGCTTGCCGGTCACCGGCGAATAGGCCGTGGAGGCCCTGGCGTAGAGGAGACGGAGGAAGTCGGATATCTCGGTGATGGTGCCGACAGTCGAGCGGGGGTTGCGGTTGGTGCTCTTCTGCTCGATGGCAATCGTAGGGCTGAGCCCCTCTATGCTCTCCACTTCGGGCCGTTCCATCACGCCGATGTAGTGCCGGGCGTATGCGGACAGGGTGTCCATGTAGCGGCGGCGGGCCTCCGCATATATCGTGTCGAAAGCCAGCGAGGACTTGCCGCTGCCGCTCAGGCCGGTGACCACCACCAGGGCATGACGGGGTATCTTCAGGGAGATGTCCCTGAGATTGTGGACCGAAGCCTTGCTGATGTCTATGTACTCGTTTTCCTGCATCCTGACGTCATGCGTTCAGCCCGGGTTCCGCCTGCCCGTCACCCTGCTGGCGGTCTATCTCCCTGGCGATGATGTCCTCCAGGAAGGGATTGGTCATCTTTTCCCGTCCTATGTCGGTCGCGGGGCCGTGGCCGGGATAGACCACAGTATCCGCAGGAAGGGGGAGAATCTTGGTGCGTATACTCTCGCTCAGCCGGTCGAAATCCCCGGCCGGCAGGTCAGTACGTCCGATGCTGCCGCAGAAGAGGGTGTCTCCGGTAAAGACATAGCCTCCCTGCTCGTCATAGAGCAGCACCCCTCCGGCTGTATGTCCGGGAGAGGCCAGAACTTTGAGCCGTATGGTACCCACGCTGATGATGTCCCCGTCCTTCATGTCGCGGATATTGTCCTCCGAAGGCTGCTCGAACTCATAGCCGAAATAGCTGCCGTAGGAGCTGGCACGCCTGAGCTGGGGGATGTCGGCCGCCGCCAGATATGTGGGGATATTCCATTTCGAGGCCACGAAGGCATTGCCCATCACATGGTCGAAATGGCCGTGGGTCTGCAGTATCATCCTGGGATGGAGATGCTTCTCCTCTATGAATTTCACCAGTCTGTCCTTCTCCGACTGCTTGATGCAGCCCGGATCGATTATCGCGCACTCGCCCGCCTCATCGTAGAGCACGTAGCAGCAGGTGCGCAGGTCGTTGAAATAGAATGTCTGAATCATGTAGCAAAAATAACAAGAATTACCGAATCCCGGATAATTTAACTAAATTTGGAGTCGGAAACGAAAATACGTACAACCATGGACACACAGCAGAGACTTTTCCCGGTAGGACGGCAGGACTTCGCCGAGATAAGGACGGCGGGCAACTTCCTCTATGTAGACAAGACGGAGTATGTCTACAGGATGACGCACTCCGATGCCAAGTTCATCTTCCTCAGCAGGCCCAGACGGTTCGGCAAGTCGCTGCTGGTATCCACGCTGAAATACTATTTTCAGGGCAGGAAGGAGCTGTTCCAGGGACTCGCCATCGACAGACTGGAGAAGGAATGGGCGGAGTATCCGGTGCTGCACTTCGACATGAGCATGGCAAAGCACATGGAAAGAGAGCAGTTGGAATCCATGCTCAATCTGCAGTTGCTCGGTTACGAAAATATCTACGGGAAAGTAGAGGCGGAAAAAGGACTTAACGACAGACTTGCAGGCATTATCCAGAGAGCCTTCATGAAGACCGGCATGAGGACAGTTATTCTGATCGACGAATATGATGCTCCTTTGCTGGATGTCATGCACGAAGAAAAAACTCTTCCGGTGCTGCGCAACGTCATGCGCAACTTCTACAGTCCCCTGAAAGCCTGCGACCAGTACCTCAAGTTCGTATTCATGACCGGTATCACCAAATTCTCCCAGATGAGCATTTTCAGCGAGCTCAACAACATCCGGAACATCAGCATGGATGCCTCATACGCCGCCGTCTGCGGTATCTCCGAGGAAGAGATGCTCACGCAGATGAGCGCGGACATAGACATGGTCGCAGGAGAGATGGCCCTGAGCCGGGAACAGCTGCTGGAGAAGCTGAAAAGCTACTACGACGGATACCACTTCACCTGGCCCTCGCCGGACATCTACAACCCGTTCAGCCTGGTCTGTGCCTTCGCTGACAGGAAAATCGGGTCTTACTGGTTCGGAAGCGGTACGCCCACATACCTCATAGAGATGATACGTAAGTTCCGCATGACACCCATCCAGCTGGGAGAGACATGCAAGGCCGGCAAAGATGAATTCGACACCCCTACAGAACGGTTGTCCAGCATCATCCCCCTGCTTTACCAGAGCGGATACTACACCATCAAGAAGGGCAGCCCGGCCATCGAATCCTATACTTTGGGAATACCCAACCAGGAGGTACGCATAGGCCTGTTCCGATCGCTGATACCTTATTTCGTAACTCCTGACACCCTATCCGCATCCTCCGCCCTCATAACCATGGCGGAATGCCTCCTTGAAGACGACATGGACGGAACACTCACTGCCATGCAGACCTTCCTCGGCACCGTTCCCTACACAGACAACACGGATTACGAGGGTCACTGGCAGCAGGTTCTCTACATCATCTTTTCCCTGCTCGGTTACTACGTGGACGTGGAGGTGCGCACCCCGCGCGGAAGGGTGGACATGGTCCTGCGCACGGCCACAACGCTTTACGTGGTGGAGGTCAAGCTCGACAAAACTGCTGAGACCGCAATGCAGCAGATTGACATGAAGCAGTACCCCGAGCGTTTCGCCCTGTGCGGACTACCAGTAGTCAAGGTAGCCGTCAACTTCGACATGGAGACACACAACATCTCCGACTGGAAAATCTCACAATAATTTCCTTACTTTTGCACAAAGATTAAGTCAAGAAGATATGCACATAGCGGTAGCAGGAAACATAGGCAGCGGCAAGACCACCCTGACAGGTCTGCTGGCCAAGCATTACGGATGGGAGCCCCACTTCGAGTCAGTGGAATTCAATCCCTATCTGGTGGATTTCTACAACGACATGCGGAGATGGTCATTCAACCTCCAGGTGTACTTCCTCAACAAGAGGCTCAAGGACATCGTGGAGTTCCAGAACTCGGGGAAGAACGTGATTCAGGACCGCACCATCTACGAGGACGCGATGATATTCGCGCCGAACCTGCACGACATGGGGCTGATGGACTCCCGCGACTTCGACAACTACACCTCCCTCTTCGAGCTGATGCAGAGGATGGTGGGCTATCCCGACCTTCTGGTCTACCTCCGTTCCTCTATACCCAACCTGGTGGAGCAGATCCAGAAAAGGGGACGCGACTACGAGAACAGCATCCGCATCGACTACCTCAAGGGCCTCAACGACCGCTACGAGCAGTGGATTTCCGAGTACAAGGGAGAACTGCTCATCATCGACGTGGATACCTGCCGTTTCGAGGACCGCAAGGAGGATTTCAGTCAGGTCTGCGACCAGATAGACGCCAGGCTGTTCGGACTTTTCAGGTAACTTAGGAATCTTCAAAAAATAACATGCGTCATTTTTGAAAATCTGAAGCATCTTATTTTTTTTCTTATTCTTTAGGGTCTGTCAGATCTTTATGGACAGGCCCACATTCAGAAGACCGCGGTAACCGAAGCCCAGCTCCGCGAATCCTCCCACCATGTCCCCGTAACGGAACTTGACGGCGGTGATGTGGAAGGAGAAATTGAGATGGTCATTGGGGACAAGCTCGTCCGACTCGGCATTGACCACCGATTCGTCCATATAGCTGACACCTATATAAAGTGCTCCGGAACATTCCATCGGGCCCTGCTGCCAATAGGTGAAAGCTCCCGACAGATGACCGGAATAGCTCATCACCGTGGCCCTGCACACATACTTCGGTTCGCCGGCAGGACCGGTCTCCGAGTTCTCTCCCATATACATGTCGGCACTGCCGTAGCCGTAGCCGAAATCCAGGCCTATGGATACTCTGGGATGCACAAAGAAGTTGTAGCCTACCCCGGCAATACCGGAGAACTTCTGGTTGCGGGCCTCTCCGTTGGTGAGCTCGCTATGGAAATCGGGAGACAGAATCGTCGTCAGCTCCATCAGTGACGGTGTGCCGTACTGGAGATATACCTCGCTGCGGGGAAAATAATCCACGTCCCTCACCAGATTCTTCTGGGCATAGGAGGTCAAAGAAGCTGAAAGCATCAGTGTCATAACCGCAAAGGCGGGAAGAAGACGTCTCATAATCATGCCTTTTTTTCAGTTTTACGTTTTTTGAGATATATGGAGCCGAGGGAGACCGCACCGCACAGGAGCATAGTCAGGGCCTGGCTCTCATGGGAGATAGTAGCAAAAATCACGCCCGAAGTCTGGGGTATGGAGTAGATGGAAGCCATCGCAAGGGACAATATGAAATGGTAGGCTCCTATCCCACCCTGCACCGGGACTATCCATCCTAGACTGCCCACCACCATCAGGAAAAGGGCATCGGCCCAGTTGAGGCCAGCCACCTGAGGAAAGGCCAGAATGGTCGAATAGCTCATTGCCCAGTAACATACCCATAGGAGAAGGGTGTAGAGCAGGAACTTCCATTTGCCCTTCATCTTCAGTCCGGCGGTAAGTCCCCCGATAAGGCCTCTGGCCAGTGAGAACAGCTTTTCGAAGAATCTGTAGCGGCTCAGGCGCCTCCTGTAGCAGAAGACCAGAATACAGGCCCCGACGCAGAGCGCAGCCGCTCCGCCTATCAGCCACAGGACATCGAAGGACATCGAGTCCACGGCGGGCCGCCACACCTCATCCGAGACGAAACGGCCGAACGAGCTTTCACCGGCAAGCAGAACGAGGAACAATATAATAAGGTATGTCACCATATCCCAGCTTCTCTCCAGCACCACCGTACCCAGCACCGACTCGAACGAGGCCTTGCCGGTGGCTGAAATGACCCCGCAGCGGGCAAGTTCTCCGGCCCTGGGCAGAGCGAAATTGGTCAGGTAGGCCACCGTCACCCCGTCATAGGCCTCCCGCACGGTAATGGAAGGATTGAGCGGAAGCATCACCTGCCTCCAGCGCAGCCCCCTGACAACAAAGGCCAGAATGCTGGCAGCCATCGACACCAGAATCCACCTGAAGTCACAGCTGCGGATGCCGTCCATGAAATCCGCCCACTTCACTCCACGGAAAGCGAAATACAGCAGCACGGCGGCCAGCAGCAGCATGACCACCCATTGTACCGCCTTCTTTATACGCTTTCCCACAGGCATCTACATCACCAGCTTATTGGTCCGGGTATCCGGGAACACCACCTTCGGGCGGAATGTCCCTGCCTCCTCCGGAGTAACTATGGCATACGACATGATGATGACAATATCCCCGGCCGAGAACAGATGGGCCGCAGCGCCGTTGAGCTCGATGCTGCCGCTGCCCTTCTCCCCCGGAATAACATATGTCTCCACCCGGTTGCCGTTGGACACATTGACCACGGAAACCTTCTCCCCCTCGAACAGGCCGGCGGCCTCCATCAGGGCACGGTCCACCGTGATGCTGCCGATGTAATCGAGATTGGCACGGGTCACAGTCACCCGGTGAATCTTGGATTTTATTACTTCGATGTACATTCTACTTGAGTTCTATGTTGTCTATCAGACGCACCTCACCGGCATATACCGCACAGGTCAGACGCAGGTGCTCCGCCTCGTCCCATCCGGAAACGGGGCGCAAATTTAATGAATTTATGATTTCCACATATTCCGTCCTGAGTTCCGGATCTGCATCGATTAGCTCCGTAGTCTTCCTCACCGCTTCCGACACCGGCATTTTCCCCACCATGCCCGCGGTCTGCCGGATGCTGGCGTAGATATGGGGGGCGGCGGCTCTCTGAGCAGGAGACAGGAGCTTGTTGCGGGAGCTCAGGGCCAGTCCGTCCTCTGCCCTGGCAATGGGACAGCGTACTATTTCTATAGGATAGTGCAGAGCCTTCACGAAATACTCGATGATGGCAAGCTGCTGGTAGTCCTTCTCCCCGAAATACGCCCTGTCAGGACGGACGATGTCGAAGAGGCGGGTGACTACCTGGGCCATGCCGTTGAAATGTCCCGGACGCCTGGGGCCCTCCCCATAACTGTCCAGACCGCCGAGGTCAAACACCTTTTTATCATAATCCGTACCGGCGGGGTAGATATCCTCCACCCGGGGGGCGAAGAGCACGGCCGCTCCGAGAGCCTCTACAAAAGCGCAGTCCTGGTCCAGGATGCGGGGATAGGTCTCGAAGTCGGTCTTATTGTTGAACTGGGTCGGGTTGACGAAGTCGGATACCACTACGGCGTCGCATTCTGCAACGGCCCTGCGGATAAGGGAGGCGTGCCCCTCGTGGAGGGCGCCCATTGTAGGTACAAATCCTACCGTTTTGTCTCCTAGAGACTTGCGGGCAGACTCGAAGTCCGCCAAGGTTTTAGCTACTTTCATGACTGTACAGAAATCGGGAGCAAACATACGTATTTTCAATGACTTTATGTAATTTGAATGAAAAAATTTTGCCTTTTCAGATAATTAGTTATAATTTTGAACCTACGGACAGATTTTTCTTTGTAATTGATAGAACAAATTATATTTTTTTATGAAATTACTATTACTTGGCGATGAAGCCATTGCACTGGCGGCGATTCATTCGGGCATTTCCGGTGTCTACGCCTATCCAGGAACTCCCTCCACGGAGATCACCGAGTACATCCAGAACCGCCAGAAGGCCGATCCGGACTCAGAGCGTATCTTCTGCAAGTGGTGTACCAACGAGAAGACAGCCATGGAAGCCGCCCTCGGCATGTCATATATGGGCAAGAGGGCCATGGTCTGCATGAAACACGTAGGCATGAACGTGGCAGCCGATGCCTTCATCAACTCAGCCATGACAGGAGCCAACGGAGGACTGGTGGTCGTGGCAGCCGACGACCCCTCGATGCATTCCTCTCAGAATGAGCAGGACTCCCGTTTCTACGGACGTTTCGCGATGGTTCCCTACTTCGAGCCGTCCTGCCAGCAGGAGGCCTACGACATGGTCCGCGATGCATTTGACTACTCGGAGAAAATGCGGATTCCCGTACTGATACGCATCACCACCCGTATGGCCCACTCCAGGGCCGAGGTGCTCACAAAGACCAGAGCCGACGGAAGCGAGGACATCCGTCCGCAGAATAAGATTCATTTCCCGGACAATCCCAAGCAGTGGATTCTCCTTCCCGCCAACTCCCGCGTCCGCAACGACCAGTTGATCCTCGACAAGAAAGTATTCGGACAGGACGCCGCCGAGGATCCCCGCAACAGCTTCACCCCGGGCGAGGACAGAGGACTTGCAGTAGTCGCATGCGGTATTGCCTACAACTACCTCCTGGAGAATTTCCCCAAGGGAGTGCCCTGCGGAGTGCTCAAGCTCACCCGCTACCCTATTCCCCGCAAGCTGGTGGCCGAGATGGTGGCCTCCGGCGTACACAGGGTCATCGTCATGGAGGAGGGCCAGCCCTTCGTGGAGGACAAGATCCGCGGAATGATCGGCTCCGAAATCCAGGTCGAGGGCCGTCTCACGGGACTGCTGCCCCGCTCTGGAGAGCTTACCCCGGACAGTGTCCGCGCAGCCCTGCATCTCAGCCCCCACAAGACATTCCCCAAAGACGAGATAGTAATGCCCCGTCCGCCCGCCCTCTGCCAGGGATGCGGCCACAGGGACATGTATGCCGCCCTCAACGAGGTAGCCGCCGAGTATGACAACTCCAGAGTGTTCAGCGACATCGGCTGCTACACCCTCGGAGCGCTGCCCCCCTTCAGAGCCATCCACACCACCGTCGACATGGGCGCATCCATCACCATGGCCAAGGGTGCTGCAGACGCAGGACAGTTCCCCTCATTCGCCGTCATAGGTGACTCCACCTTCACACATTCCGGCATCACCGGCCTGCTCGACTGCGTCAACTCCAACGCGAACGTAGTCGTAATCATCTCCGACAACCTCACCACCGGCATGACCGGAGGCCAGGACTCCGCAGGTACAGGCAAGCTGGAGAGCATCTGCGCCGGAGTGGGAGTCGACCCCGCACACATCCGCGTGGTAGTACCTCTGGCCAAGAACATGGAGGAAATCAAGAACGTCATCCGCGAAGAGGTGGAATATAAAGGAGTGTCTGTGGTCATCCCCCGCCGCGAGTGCATACAGACCTTCAAACGCCACGCCAGGGAGAAAAAACAGCAGTAATGTCCAACCCGTAAAACTTAGAATCCGATATGAAACAAGACATAATTTTAGCCGGTGTGGGAGGACAGGGTATCCTCTCCATCGCAACGGTCCTCGGAGAAGCCGCCCTCACCAACGGCCTTCATATCAAGCAGGCCGAGGTACACGGAATGAGCCAGCGCGGTGGTGACGTACAGAGCAACCTGCGCATATCCTCCGAGCCCATACACAGCGACCTCATCCCCTTCGGGAAGGTGGACATGATCATGTCCCTCGAGCCTATGGAGGCACTCCGCTACGTCCAGGAGCTGTCCAAGGACGGGTGGATCGTCACCTCCTCGGTGCCCTTCGTCAACATACCCGACTACCCTGACAAAGAGGAGATCTACGCACATCTGAAAGCCATGCCCCACACGGTGATGCTGGATGTGGAGGCCCTCGCCAAGGAAGCCGGAGCCCCCTCGCAGGCCGCCAACATGGTGCTCCTCGGCGCAGCCATTCCCATGCTGGACCTCAGCTATGAGGCTGTCCGCGACGCTGTCGCCAAGGTCTTCTCCCGCAAGGGCAAGGACATAGTCGACAAAAACCTAGCGGCCCTCGAGGCAGGCTATCGCCATAGTTCAGAAAAATAGAAAAGCAACAAAAACACAAAACGACATGAAACGGATTCTGATCCTTTTTTCCATGGCCGCAGCGCTCCTGCTTGGCCTGACATCGTGCGAAGAGAATAAAACCTCAGACTACATAATTACAATTGAGGACAGTTCCAAAAATTATGACGCTAACACTTTTCTACAGGCCAAGGTAAGTTCTTCCATCTCCGCCAATAAGGACAACTATGCGCAGAATTCCTTCACCGGAACCGAGAGCGATGCGATCACGTGGTTCAACGAGAGAATGGACTACCTCGAAAGCGAGCAGTTCGCCAACGCAGAACCTGTCGTGCCTGTACTCCCGGAGACATCGGCCACATTCAGCCTCCGCACCGGTTCTGACAACCAGAACAGCGACAGCGTTGTCAACGACGGCGCATGGGATCACATTGTTACAACCAGGACCGTAACATTCAAAGAGCCCGACTCTTTACTCTAACACCCTCTTATCCTGGAAATTGAATCTTCCGGCATCCCCTCACGGCGGGTGCCGGATTTTCATTTCGGGGCATCCAGAAATAGAATGTGCCGTCTCTTCGCAAGAGACGGCACATTCATGAAAATAGCCTATAATCACTACATTGCGCGACGCTACAAAAGATAGTGAAAAGCAACCAAATTCTATTACCGTTTCCCATATTTCTTTTCAAATAATTCTGTATTCTTCTCTCCCCATGCAATCATAGCATCGATGATGGGAATAAGCGTCATCCCCAACGGAGTGATAGCATACTCCGAACGAGGAGGCAGTTCAGGGTAGATGGTCTTCGATACGAGCCCGTCCTCTACCAGTTCCTTCAGTTGCAAGTCGAGCACACGAGGCGTGGCTTCGGGAAATATCTTGTGCAATTCACTGGGACGCAGGGCACGGTGGCGCAGTTCGTCCAAGATGCATGACTTCCACTTGGAATCAATCAGGCTCATGGTCAGCCGCAAGGGACAGTCCAAATCTACGGGTATCTTTCTTTCGTACATGGTTTTATCTTTATTGAATGTTACGCCTGCAAAGGTAAGGATAATATATCGTAACGGGGATATACCGAATAATTTTTCAGTATATGAATAATTTTTCGGTACTTGTGCAAACTGGAGGAATCACCTACCTTTGCAGCATCAAAACAAGATAATCAATTAAACATTAGCATCATGAGAGCAAATATCGAAGAGTACAAGGCAGTGGAAGAAGCTGCCATGAAGTTTGTGAAAAGTGTGGCAGAAGGCAACAGCAAGTATGCCCGCGAATTGTTTATTGACGAAGCCGTCTTATTCGGCTACTTGGACGGGAAGCTGGAGCACGGCAGCATCGAGCAGTTCTACCACAATGTGGACACCGTAGGCGCAGGCGATGACTTCAAGGCACGCATCGACGTGGTGGACGTAGAAGAGACCCTCGCCGTGGTGCGCGTGCTGGAAGAGAAATGGGGAGGCCGTATCGACTTCACCGACTACCTGCTGCTGATGAAGATGGACGGCGAGTGGCGGTGCGTGGCGAAGGCGTACAATCAGAATTCGAATACCATTCAAAAGTAAGGAGGAAGCGTCATGAAGATAACAGTTATTACGGGAAGTCCACGCAAGCATGGCAACAGCTTTGCCATGACGGACGCATTTATCAGGGAAGCGGAGACACTCGGCCACACGGTGCAACGATTTGATGCCGCACTGATGAAGATAGGCGGTTGCCGTGCCTGCCAGACCTGCTTCAAGACGGGCAAGGCTTGTTCGTTCGACGACGATTTTAACCTTATCGCACCTGCCATTATGGAAGCCGATGCTGTTGTATTCACCATGCCAACCTACTGGTATTCCATTCCGGCACAGATAAAGGGTGTGATTGACCGCCTGTTTTCATTCGTGGTGGGCGGAAAGGATATCGCCGGAAAGAAATGCGGACTGATAGCCTGCTGCGAAGAAAACGACGTGACGGTAATGGACGGCATCCGTATGCCGCTGGAACGTTCTGCCGCTCTGCTGAAATGGGAGATGGCTGGCGAAGTGCTTATTACCGGAGTATTGAACGAAGGTGACATCAACAAGACGGACGGCTGCAAGCAAGCGGCTGAACTGGCGCATCAATTCTGAACGTATGAAGGTATTGTTGATTAATGGCAGCCCGAATCAAACGGGCTGCACCTATACCGCCCTGCACGAAGTGGAAACCACCTTGCAGGCAAACGGCATTGAGACGGAATTGCTGTATTTAGGCAAGAAGCCCATAGCGGGCTGCATCGCCTGTGGAGCCTGCATGAATACAGGACATTGTTTCCGCGACGACCTCGTGCAAGAGATACAGAAACGGCTGGATGAATTTGATGCCATCGTCATCGGTTCTCCGGTTTATTACAGTGCACCAACGGGGCAACTCGTTTCGTTCCTGAACCGCCTGTTCTTCGCCACGGAGAACCGCATGGCGGGCAAGCTCGGCGCATCAGTAGTATCGTGCCGCCGTGGTGGAGCCTCCGCCACCTTCGAGCAATTGAATCAATATTTCACTATTGCGAATATGCCTATCGTAGCATCGCAATACTGGAACTCGGTACACGGCTTCACACCCGACGATGTGCGCAAGGACAAGGAAGGCTTGCAGACCATGCGCATCTTGGGGCAAAATATGGCGTGGTTGCTAAAGTGCATTGAAAGCGGACGGAAGAACGGCGTTCGCAAGCCGGAATATGAACCGAGAATGCGGACGCACTTCATCCAAGACAAATATGAATAACCAAACTTAACAAGAAAACTTATAGATTTTTGAGTAGAGGATGTTTCCTGTCCGATTTTGAATTTAACCAATGGGAGGATAGCAAGCGGTTTTGGTCTGCCCCAAACACAAACTTGCTACCCTCCCGTTGGCATCGTTTATAATCTCATGCCCTTGTCTCTCCTAAGCGGCTTAACAGTCCTTTTAATGGATGAGAACAGCCTGCCAAACTGTTCCTTGAACCAGAGCCAGGTGGCACGGAAAAATGTGCGGGGATATCGCCGATTTCACCTCATTCTCCTTCCATGCCGTGAAGAATCTGACTACTGCCGAGGGAGGTGCTCTTACCTGGCGTCCTCACGACGGACTCGACGGTGAGGCCATCTACAAGCAACTGCAGCTGTTGTCCCTGCACGGTCAAAGCAAGGATGCTCTCGCCAAGACCAAGCTCGGCGCATGGGAGTACGATATCGTCGCTCCGTACTACAAATGCAACATGACCGACATCATGGCCGGCATCGGACTGGCGCAGCTGAAGCGGTATCCGGAGCTGATGCACCGCCGCAGGCAGATTATCGGGGCGTACAATGCGGCACTTGGGGTTGCGGCAACCTCAGGGGAAAATGAGGAAGGAAGGTCCGCGAAGGGAACTGCCGGAGAAGGATGCACATCCGGAGCTGCCGGGAAGTCCGCGACAGAGGCGGCTGCCGGCTGCAGATACGGCGAAGTTGGCGGCGTGCAGGTCCTGGTCCTGGACCATTACGGCCCTGAACATTCCTCCTCAGGCCACCTCTATCCGGTCAGGATGGAAGGATTTGACGTGGAAGAACGCAGCGAGGTGATAGTCAAGATGGCCGAGCGGGGCATAGCCTGCAACGTACACTACAAGCCCCTGCCCATGATGACGGCATACAAGGCTCTCGGCTACGACATCAAGGATTTTCCAAATGCCTACGACCAGTACCGCAACGAGATAACCCTGCCCCTGCACACCCATCTGAGCGATGAGGACGTACAGTACGTCATGGACAATTTCACTGAAATCCTGTCAAGCCTGAAGAAGTGAAAAGGACATCAAAATCATCCTCATGACATTCAAGGCCGTAGTCTCTGAATAGTTTCCTCCAACCTCATAGATATCAAGGACGGACCGTATATGCCCCCGCAGCCCTAGGATACTCCCGACTGAGACGGAAACGATTGTAATCGATTATAACCGATTATAGCCGTTTCGAGAC
>HF990412.1:77988-110015 GCA_000432775.1 Alistipes sp. CAG:831 | reverse complement strand
CTCTTTTGAGACAGGTCTAATGTGCAGCAGTTTTTGCAGATTACTGATTTACAGATGTTTGAAAAACAAAGTGCACCCCGAAGTAAATTCGTTAAAGCAGCTCTCCGTGTATCCGTATCGAGGATGAGCGTCCCCTACTCATTCGGAAGGAGTAGGAAAATACACGGAAAACACGACTCCTTCGGAAGGAGTACAGGGTAGATTTACGGCAAAATGGCTCTACGGTGCCTGCAGCGAGGGTGAGCGTTCTCTATTCCTTCTGAAGGAGTGTGGAAATGACGGGGAAACGCGACTCCTTCGGAAGGAGTATAGAAAAGACCCACGATGAAAGTGGGTTTAGGAGAGGTTTCTTGCGACCTAGGGGGTGTTTTGCGTATAGGCATTAATAATATCCACAAAACAGGCTATCTGCAAGGCGTCAAGGTCCACGGCAAGGGAGTTCACTCACGTAAATGAGCGCAGCCGTGATACCGCAGACAACGCAGCAGATAGCCTGTTTTGTGGATACTATTCGCCGTTCATGGAGATAAGGAACTCCTCATTGCTCTTCGTACCTTCCATCCTCTTCTTCAGGAACTCCATAGCCTCGACACTGGTCATATCAGCCAGGAAGTTGCGGAGAACCCAGAGCCGGTTGATCTTGTCCTTGTCCAGAAGCAGATCGTCGCGGCGGGTGCTGCTGAGCGTCACGTCCACTGCGGGGAAGATACGTTTGTTGGCCAGCTTGCGGTCCAGCTGAAGCTCCATGTTGCCGGTACCCTTGAACTCCTCGAAGATGACATCGTCCATCTTGGAGCCGGTATCAGTCAGGGCTGTAGCCAGAATAGTCAGCGAGCCGCCATTCTCGATATTGCGGGCCGCGCCGAAGAAACGCTTGGGCTTGTGCAGGGCATTGGCGTCCACACCGCCGGAAAGCACCTTGCCGGATGCGGGCTGCACGGTGTTGAAAGCCCTGGCCAGACGGGTAATGGAGTCCAGGAATATCACCACATCGTGTCCACACTCCACCAGCCTCTTGGCCTTTTCCAGCACGATACTTGCCACCTTCACGTGTCTTTCAGCGGGCTCGTCGAAGGTTGAGGCCACCACCTCAGCCTTGACACTGCGGGCCATGTCGGTCACCTCCTCGGGACGCTCGTCAATCAGGAGGACTATCATGTACACCTCGGGATGATTGTCCGCTATGGCGTTTGCTATACTCTTGAGCAGAATGGTCTTACCGGTCTTAGGCTGGGCCACGATAAGTCCCCTCTGCCCCTTTCCTATAGGTGTGAAGAGGTCTACTACACGGCATGACAGATCGTTGTGACCGTTGCCTGTGAGGGTAAACTTCTCATTCGGGAAAAGAGGTGTCAGAAAATCAAAAGGCACTCTGTCCCTGATATACTCAGGTGTGCGTCCGTTGATAGTATGTATCTTGACCAGAGGGAAATACTTGTCTCCCTCACGGGGAGGCCGGATCTCTCCGATAATGGTGTCTCCTGTCTTCAGGGCATAGGACTTAATCTGATTCTGAGAGACATATATATCGTCCGGAGAGTTGAGATAGTTATAGTCCGACGAACGGAGGAATCCGTAACCGTCAGGCATGATCTCCAGTACGCCCTGAGCTTCTACGATACCGTCATACTCCGGTTTCTCCGGCTTTGGAGCGGGAGCCGGCTGCGCTACGGGGGAGGACAGCTGTTCCGGTGCCTGATGCTGAGGCAACTGATGCCTTGGACGCTGATGAGGAGGAAGCTGGGCCTGGGCCTGCTGCTGTCCGGGCTGGGGCTGAGGACGTGTCTGAGCCTGTCCTTCCGCTGCCGCAGGAGCCTCCTTTGCCGGCTCTGCCGCCACCTGATCAGAAGGTGCGGACTGCATCTCCTGAGCCTGGACGCGTACACGCTTGCGGCCGCGACGGTTCTCACCCTGACGGGGTTCAGGCGAATTCTCAGCCACGGGTGCCTCGGCAGCCTTTTTCTCATCTTCCGGGAACAATGTCTCCTCCTTCACTTCCGGTCCCTCTTCCTTCTTCTGAGGTGTTTTGGAGGCCTGAGGTGCCTGCTGTGCGGCTGCCGGCTGGGCAGCTGGATTTTTCCTGGGACGGCCGCGCTTACGCTTGGGCTGCGTCTCTGCAGGAGCCGCCTCGGGCTGGCCTTCCGCTTCGGGAGCGGCGTCGGCCGTACCGACGGAGCCTGATGTCCTGCGGCGCTTTCTCAGCTTCGGGGTCTCGTCACTTTGAACTGCCTGCTCATCTATTATCTTGAACACCAAATCTTTCTTGGACATGGACTCGGGTTTTTTAATACCCATTTCCTTGGCAAGACTCAACAGCTCCTCGAAGCTCTTTACGTCTAAATCGTCTTTTAAATACATCGGCATCGTTATTTAACTGCTATCACCTCAGCTTCTGCAAGGGCTCCTTTGGGAAGGGCGGCCACCTGATAAGCCACACGGGCGGGATAAGGTTCGCTGAAGTACTGGGCATAAACTTCGTTGAGAGTTCCGAAGTCAGCCATATCCTGCAGATACACAGTTGTCTTCACTACATCACTGTAAGAATATCCGGCCTCGTTGAGTACATGACCGATATTCTTGAATACCTGATGGAGCTGCTCCTTTACTCCGCCCTCCGGGAATTTTCCGGTAGCGGCGTCTATAGGAAGCTGTCCTGATACATAAAGGGTTCCATTGGCCTCGATAGCCTGACTGTAAGGTCCAACCGCTGCGGGAGCGAGAGGGGATGCGATTACTTTTTTCATTTTAGTAGATTTTATAGTTAATAATTTTGTTAATTCTTTTGCAAGGTTATCAGTTGTCCCACTGCGACGAGCCCTTGCGGTAGGACAGCAGGTCGGCAAGTGCGGCAGCCTTGGCATTGATTCTGAAACTCCACTGCTTCCACTGCCCGAGAGGTACCCACGAGAACGATATCTGGAAACAGTGCAGGTCATACGTGGCGCTCACCTGAGTGGTGGTCAGCTGGAGCTTTGTAAGGTCAAAACCGGTAGTCAGGTTGATGTTGAGTGCCTTGGTGATGCGCACCTGACCGTTGACATTCAGCGTCTGGGTGTGGTTATTTCTGACTATCAACTGATTGTTGCTGTACTGATAAGTCTTGGAATAGTTGTACGAATAGTTGAAGGATACCGACCAGGGCACCTCTGGATTGAGATAATAGATCCATCCGCCCGGTATGAACTCACCGGTAACCGGATGATAATACACTCTGGTGTAGGCAGGGGACTCTCCGGTCATCTTCACTCCTCCACCGCCTCCGCCGCTGTTGCCTCCGCCGGCAGACGAGCCGTCGTTGCCCTTGCCTTTGCCTTCTCCGGAGAGACTGAAGCCCAGAGAGATATTGGCATTGGTCAGACGGACCAGACGCCCGGGCATGACAGTCACATTGTAGCGGTTATAGCGCCTTCCCTGGTTGTCCACGGCATAGGGGTCCAGCGTCATGCCGGCCGAGATGCTGACTTTCTCCAGGACATTGGTGGTCATATTGACGTTGATGTTGGAGAGCTTCATGGAGTCGGCCAGGAAATTGTAGTTGCCGGAAAGATTCAGATTGTCTATCAGCTTTATCTTCTTCATTCCGGTACCGGTGGTGTCCTTACGGTCCAGCACCTTGGCTTCCAGGTTATTGCCTATCTGAAAACCCAGCGATGCAGTCTTGCCGGCTGACGGCGGGGAATACAGGCCTCCGGCCCACTTGTTATATTCCACGGTATGGGTCTCTCCATGAATGTCCGTATAGGTGTAGACTCTGTAGCCGTTCAGCCTGGTACCCATCTCCGGGGCATATGATACAGACAGTGACGGAGATATCATATGACGTATCGCACGGAGCTTGCCCCTGCGGAAGTTGAACATACCATAGAGCCTGGTACTGAGGGAGGCACTGGCCGAGAAGTTGTGGGAGGCTCCGAAATCCTCGAACAGCCCGGTCTTTGTGGTCTCTACCTCGTCTGTCTCAGGATTGTAGTACCGGCCCTGCGAACTGAAGTACCAGTTCATACCATAGGAGATTGATGGTGCGAGAGTCAGATATTTCAGAATCGTGAATGTCGGAAGACCTATCGAGAAATTGTGCGTCATGCCGGTCTGCATCTTGTCCCAGAAGTCGGGATCGCGCACCTCGCTGGCCTTGAAGTTTATCTTGTTCTGGAGAGTAGTGCTGTAACTGAGCGCAAACTGCTCGTACCACTTCTCCGGTCCTACTCGGTTCTTCCGGCGGAAGGGATAGAAACGATTGACATTCAATGTAATGTTAGGAAGCGTTATGGCGTATGAACTGTCTCTGGAGTTCTGGCTGTGCAGACCGTTGACCGAGATGCTGAGCGCGCTCCATGTCCTGGAATATGAAATCGACGAGGACACCTGGTTCTGGAGAGCATCGTTGATGTTGTTGTAGTTGTACTGGTTGTTCGAAGGGCTCGAGAAATTGACGGATGCCCTGAACGAGGTTCCGGGTCTGGCCTTGGAATCCTGGGAATGACTCCACTTCACGCTGAAGTTCTTGGTCTGGAAAAAATCAGGGCTGCCTTTCTCACCCGTCTGGTCATTGGAATAGGTGATGTCGAGAGTTCCGTTGAACTTGTACCGCAGCTTGTAGCGTGTGGAAAGGTTGGCACTCCACGAACCTTTGGAATAGAGGCTTCCGGTAAGAGCCACGTCGAAATAATCTCCCAGGACAATATAAAAACCTCCGTCCTTGAAAAAAAGACCTCGGGCCGCCTCCTCTCCGAAATTGGGGAAAAGCAGACCGCTGGCCCTGTCAGGAGTCTTGGGGACAAATCCGAAAGGTAGCATCAGAGGGTACAGCGGCACATCCGCAAGCACGACGTAGGCCGGACCGAAAACCGTTTTCTGCTTGGGCTGGGTCTCTACCTTGGCCTTGGTCATGCGCAGATAGAAATGCGGATGCTCAGCGTCACAGACCGTATATTTACCTCCCGATATATTGATGGAGCGGTCCGGCATCATGTTCAGATTGTCTCCGCGAAGCACCCCGTCTTCCTCCTGAGTGGTCATGTTCCTGATTCTGGCCTTATTGGTCTTGAAATTATAGAAGACGTTGTCCATGGAGTAGGTCTTGCCCCCCTGAGTCATCTCGGGCTTGCCGGTTATCACTCCGGCAGTATCCGCGACTCCGGCGGCATAGACCACCTGACGCTCGACATCGTATTCCATATATTCCGCAGTAAGTTTCATATCTCCGTATGATACGCTGGCATCTCCGTAATAGTAAATCATCTGACGGCCGGAAGAGAAATCCTCTATAATCGAATCCACCGCAGTGGAGAACGCCGGCATCTCCAGCATACCCTCATGTACTGAATCAGCTGCGAACGGAGCGTTTACATCCGACGAATCCGCCGTCGCTGCCGTATCCGCCGACATCACTGAGTCCGCAGCCATCACCGTGTCTACAACCGACAGGGAATCAGCCATAACCAAGCCCGCACCCCGGAGCGTATCCTGAACGGCGGCAGTCTTGATAAACGTCTGCGGTCCCACCGCCCGGACCGAATCCGGTGTCTGGGCTACACTCTCCCACCACGAAGCAGCAGTAAAAACAAGCATTACTACTGCGCTCAGTTTCATCAGTATTTTATGGGACTGCATTAAAACAAATGAGGGTATGAATTAATTTCGAGTGAATAATTGCCGACAAATATAGTCTTTTTTACATTCCTAGCAAAACTCATTCCAAAGTTTTATTAACTTTGTCCGCGGAAATGAAAAGGATTATCACGATATTACTTCTGTCGTCCATTCTGCCCACGCTCCTCTCCGGATTGGGATTATCCGCTCAGAGCAAGCAAGTTGTGGAACTAAGGACAGTCGTTATAGACGCCGGCCACGGAGGTCACGACCCAGGCGCCATCAACGGAAAAATATACGAGAAAAACATCACCCTCTCGGTTGCCAAACGCTTGGGAGAGATGATTAAAAGCCATTATCCGGAAGTCCGTGTCATCTACACCAGAAGTGACGACAGGTTCGTGGAGCTGTACCGCAGGGCCGAAATTGCCAACAAGAACAACGCGGACCTGTTCATCTCCCTCCATGTCAACTCCGCCGCCGACCGTTCGGCGAGGGGCCACGAGACATTCGTAATGGGGCAGGACAAGAACAGCGACAATCTGGAAATCTGCCAGCTGGAGAACAGCGTAATCGTACTTGAGGACGACTATACCTCGAATTATCAAGGTTTCGACCCCGGCAACCCGGAGTCCTACATCATCTTCTCCCTCCTGCAGAACGCCCATCTGGAGCAGAGCCTGGACTTCGCCACCCTCGTCCAGGACCGGGCCGACTCCGGTCCCGTAGCCAACAACCGCGGCGTCAAGCAGGCCAACTTCCTGGTTCTGTGGAAATGCACCATGCCGGCCGTCCTCATAGAAATGGGATTCATCTCCAACTCCAATGACATGCGCACCCTGACGGACAAGAACAGCCAGCAGCGCATAGCCTCCAATATCTTCAAGGCATTCCAGGCCTACAAGAAAAGTTACGACACCGACATATACCTTCCCCCGTCCGGCGAAGAAGAGCAGAAGCCGTCATCCGCTCCGGCATCTTCCGGAAACGGACATTTCGGAATACAGATAATGGCGTCCTCCTACCTCCTCCCGGCGGACGCGAAGGAATTCAAGGGCTGGAGATGCCGGCACGTCAAATCAGGCAGGAACTACAAATACTACGTAGGTGACTACCGGACCCGGGACGAGGCCCTCAAAGCCCTGCCCAAGGTCAGGAACAGTTTCCCCGAAGCGTTCATCATCAGGGTGGATCAATAGCGGAAAATCATGAGAAAAGAAATCAAGACAGGACTTTTTGCTGTCATAATACTGGCAGCCACATTGTTCACGGTGGAATACCTCAAGGGCAAGGATGTTTTTTCCAAAACCACTACCTATTATATAATATATCCGTCCGTGGACGGCTTAGAGGTCTCCACAGCCGTCACTGCGGGCGGCTACCAGGCAGGCAGGGTATCCGGCCTGTCCTACAACCGCGAAAGCATGGACTATACCGTCGAAGTCAGCATATCCCGGGAATTTGCCGTTCCTGCTGACTCACGCATGGAGGTCTACAGTGCGGACATCATGGGGACCAGGAAAATACGCCTCATGGCAGGTTCATCGCAGAAGATGGCCTCAGAAGGAGACACCCTTCAGGGCAGTATCGAGCCGGATATGATCGCATCGCTCGTAGGAAGCATCTCCCCCGCAGTCCGGAATCTGGACTCGCTTATCAGCAACCTCGACAGGACTGTAACCTCCGTCAACCTGATTCTCGGCAACGAGAACCGCCACCGCATAGAGAACATTCTGAAACATCTGGAGACCATGTCCGCGGACCTGGAAAGCACAGCATCCGTCATCAAGGAGAAGAGCCCCGAGATAAACGGCATCCTGACCAATCTCCACTCGATCTCCTCCAGCCTGGACTCAGCCGCAGCATCTGCAGCCGTCATGCTGACTGACGCCGAAGCGGTCACCGCGTCCATCCGGGACGCCGGACTGGACAGTACGATAGAGTCGATACACAGCCTCGTCCTGAAACTGCAGGACCCGTCCGGCAGCGTAGGCAGACTGATGACCTCCGACTCGCTGTACAACTCTCTCACACGTCTCTCCAACGACTTGGATTCACTGGTGCAGGGGATTAAGCAAGACCCCAAAAAGTACATAAAAATTTCTGTATTCTGAAATAAAAATGTAACAATTTTTTATCTTAATTTTTTTTTAAATTTTTACATCTTGATAAACAAGATGTTTAAATTTTTGCAGGAATTTTTATTTTTTTAATTGGATTTTTTTACTCACTTTTGTCTTCCCGACAAACGGGAAAATGTACTGAAATTAACCGAAATCAATTAGAATTTTCTTAGGAATGAATTATAGTGAAGCATGGGATAACTGTCTGGAAATCATAAAGGATAACATTCCAGAAAGCAGTTTTAGGACCTGGTTTGAGCCTATCAGACCAGTCAAGATGGAGGAGAATACACTCACTATACAGGTTCCTTCCGGTTACTTCCCTGAATACATCGAGGCGCATTTCATCGACATACTCAGCAAGACCCTAAAAAGGGTATTCGGACCGGAGATCAAGCTGGTATACGAAGTACCTGTAGTCAAGGACGCCACCGTAAGATATCCGGCGACCAAACCGGCCACCGGAATCAGCAATCCCGACATAGCCCTGCCCAACGAAAAAGTACAGAAGATCAAGGATCCCTACATCATCCCCGGCATCAAGGGCATCACTGTCAATCCCAATCTCAACCCCAACTACTCCTTCGACAACCTCATCGAGGGTGACTGCAACCGCCTCGGCCGCGCAGCCGGAATGGCCATCGCCGACAATCCCGGCAGCACCGCATACAATCCTTTTTTTGTTTACGGAGGTCCCGGTCTCGGCAAGACCCATCTGGCCCAGGCCATAGGCATAGACATCAAGGAGAGGTTCCCCGACAAGGTAGTGCTCTACGTTACTGCCAACCACTTCCAGACACATTATATGGATGCGGTCATCAAGAATGCAGTAACCGACTTCCTGCACTACTACCAGTCGATGGACGTACTGATAATTGACGATGTACAGGAGTTCGCCGACAAGCCCGGCACCCAGAACGCCTTCTTCCAGATATTCAACTACCTGCACCAGCTCGGCAAGCAGCTGATATTCACATCCGACCGTGCTCCCGTAGACCTTCAGGGCCTGGAGCAAAGACTTCTTTCCCGCTTCAAGTGGGGACTGACCACCGAGCTCCTTCCCCCTGACCTGGAGACCCGCGTGGCTATTCTCAAGGCCAAGAGTTTCAAGGAGGGCATCATCCTCGGGGACGACATCATACGGTACATCGCAGGCAAGGTCACCGACAATGTCCGCGAACTCGAGGGCACCCTGGCCTCCCTGATGGCCCACGCAACCCTGACCAAGAAGAAAATAACTCTTCAGCTGGCCCAGGAGGTACTGGAGAAGATAGTCACCGTCAACCACTCCGAAGTGTCCATCACCAAGATACGCAACACGGTAAGCGACTATTTCGGCATCTCCAACGAGACCATGCTGTCCAACACCCGCAAGAGGGAGATCGTCCAGGCCCGACAGATAGCCATGTACCTCTGCCGCAGCCTGACCGGCAAGTCCCTCACCGCCATCGGTGCCGAGCTCGGAGGCAAGAACCACGCCACCGTCCTCCACGCCTGCGAGACAGTGGGTGACCTGATGGCCACCGACCGCTCTTTCAAGCAGTATGTGACGGACATCGAGAAAAGACTGAGATCAAACATCTAAACATCATAAAGCCATGACTTCAGCACAAGTTCTCTCCCACTTCCGCGAGATTATGACCATTCCGCGCGAATCGGGACACGAGGAGCACATCATCGCGTACCTCCAGAAGTTCGCCGCCGACCGCGGCATGGACTGCAGGACCGATGAGGCCGGCAACGTCCTCATCACCATACCCGCCACTCCCGGCCGGGAAAACGCCCCGACCGTCATCCTCCAGAGCCACTCGGACATGGTCTGCGAGAAGAACAGCGGGGTCGAGCACGATTTCTCCAAGGACCCCATCAAGGCAGTGGTGGAAGACGGCTGGCTGATAGCCAAGGACACTACCCTCGGAGCCGACTGCGGCATAGGCATCGCCGCCCAGCTGGCCGTGCTGGAGGACAAGGAACTGCCCCACGGCAGGATTGAGTGCCTCTTCACCACATCCGAGGAGACCGGACTGGACGGAGCATTCGCCCTGAAACCGGACTTCCTCACCGGCAGCATCCTGCTCAACCTCGACTCTGAGGATGAAGGAGAGCTGTTCATCGGCTGCGCCGGAGGCATTGACACCACAGCGAAATTCCACTATACCCCGGTTCCGGTACCCGCAGGCAAGGTCTGCGTCAAGGCCGGATTCTGCGGCGGCATCGGCGGACACAGCGGGGATGACATAGACAAGGGCCGCTCCAACGCCGTACAGTCCCTGGCAAGACTGCTTTTCCGCGTATGGAGCGAAGTACCCGCCGTCCTCTGCTCGATAGACGGAGGCAACAAGCGCAACGCCATCGCCCGCGAGGCCTCGGCCGTGATAGCCGTAAGCCCCGGGGACGCATCTACTGTCAGGAACATTCTGGAAGAGGTACTGGCCGAGCTGAAGGACGAGTACTCCGTAACTGACCCGGATATTGCTCCCGTGTGGGAGAGCGGCCTCCCGGTACCGGCCGAGGCCATAGACGACAGCACCGCCTTCAACCTCATCCGAGCCCTGCATGCCGTACCCCACGGAGTGATGGCCATGAGCGCAGAGGTCAAGGGACTGGTGGAGACATCCTCCAACCTCGCCTCGGTCAAGATGCAGGAAGGCAGCATTATCCGCGTAGGCACCAGCCAGCGCAGCTCGACCAACTCCGCCCGCCGCAACGCCGCCTCCCGCATTGAGGCCGCATTCAGCGTAGCCGGAGCCGAGGTCACCCACGAATCCGAATACCCCGGCTGGAAACCCAGCCTGAAATCTCATATCCTGGAAGTCTGCAAGGCCTCCTACCGCCGCCTCTTCGGCAAGGATCCCGTAGTTCGGGCCATCCACGCCGGACTGGAATGCGGACTCTTCCTGGACAAATACCCTCATCTGGACATGATATCCTTCGGTCCCACCCTGCGCGGAGTACACGCTCCCGGAGAGAGACTGGATCTGGCCAGCCTGGACCGTTTCGTCCTGCTGCTGGAGGATGTGATCAGAGAATGCAGATAACCCCACAGCGCCATGAGTGAGAAACGTCATCTGCAGATAGCCCCCTCCATCCTCACCTCGGACTTCACCCGTCTGGGAGAGACCCTGGAGATGCTGAATTCCTCCCAATGCGACTTTATCCATCTGGACGTGATGGACGGGGTCTTCGTTCCCAACATATCCTTCGGATTTCCGGTCATCCGCAACATAGCGAAGAAGGCCGTCAAACCCCTGGACGTACACCTGATGATTGTGGACCCGGACCGGTACATCGGAGTGCTGCGCGACGCCGCTCCCGAGTACGTCACCGTACACTACGAGGCCTGCACCCATCTGCACCGCAGCCTGCAGAACATCCGCGCCAACGGCATGAAGGCCGGCGTGGTGCTCAACCCGCACACCCCCGTGTCGTCCCTCGAATACATAGCCGAATTCTGCGACATGGTCGTCCTGATGTCGGTCAACCCCGGTTTCGGAGGCCAGTCCTTCATCGAGAGCACCTACCGCAAGGTTGCCGAGACCAAGGAGCTGCTGCTCCGTACCGGCTCGCACGCCCTCATCGAGATTGACGGCGGCGTCAACCTCACCAATGCAGGAGCACTCCGCGATGCCGGAGCCGATGTGGTGGTCACCGGGAACGCCGTGTTCGCGTCCGAGGATCCGATTGCGACAGTAGAACTGTTCAAGTCCCTGTAGCGGGACCTACAGCACGTACCTTATTTCCTTAAAATAATACTTAACCCCCCGTCCGTCTTCGTGTACGACCACAAGACGGGCGGTTTTTCTCTCTACCCCGAGGATTGTGCCGCGGAAGCGCACGGGAGTTCCGCCTGTGAAATATTCCGTCTCCTCGAACTCCGAGAGCACCCCCCTGCGGTAGAGCAGAGCCTCATACTCTTCGTCCAGCCCCGGTACGCGGCCGTCCTTTCCTATTGCCCTGTAGAGGGAAAATATCTCCTCCAGCACCTGCGGCAGCTCGGCATGCGGGTCCAGCGGCGGCAGGGGTCTCTTCTCCTCCGGAACGGTCTCATCCAGAGCGAGAAGGAGCGAGGTGGGATTCGGCAGTTCCGGAGAGAAGACCCGCTGGTTGATGTTGAGGCCTATACCCGCTATGCTGACTGCCAATGTGTCACCCTTAAGGGTGTTCTCCAGGAGCATCCCGCAGACCTTCCGGTCGCTGATATAGACGTCATTGGGCCATTTGACCCTGACCCCGTCCAGTCCCTTGCCCTGCAGATACCTCGCAATTCCCACCGCACAGGCCTGGGAGAGGACGAACTGGTCCGCTGCCCTGAGCCCCAGTGGCTTGAAAAGGATTGAGAACATCAGATTCTCTCCTCTGGCGCTCTCCCAGCGGTTGCCCCTCTGTCCCCGTCCCGCCGTCTGGAACTCAGCGCACCAGACTTCCATGTCCTCCGCAGCCTCTCTACCCCTCCAGGCATCGAGATTGGTGGAGTCCGTCATATTTTCCCAATGAATATTCATGGCACAATTTTTATATTATTATCTTTGCACGGCAAAATTAGGAAAATATTTATGACAGAAATCGACATCATAGCCGAGGCTATGCTTGAGAAGAAGGCGAAGAATGTGTGCGCCCTCGACCTGAAGAAGATAGGAACAGCCATCACGGATGCTTTCGTGATATGCAACGCGGACTCCACCACCCAGGTGGCCGCCATTGCGGACAACATAGAGGAGAGGATGATTGAGAAGGCCGGACGGAAAGTGGTCAGGGCCCAGGGCAAGGAAAACGGGTTCTGGGTGATTCTCGACTACCTCAACGTCGTGGTGCATATCTTCCAGACCGAATACCGGAACTTCTACCGCCTGGAGGACCTCTGGGCAGATGCGGACCGCAAGGATTATAAGGATGAACAGTAAAGACAATATGAACACCCCTCAGAACAAGAACACAGGCAATACAGGAAACAATAACCGCAGACCGGGAGGCACCCCCGGCCCCGTCCGTCCCATGCGCGGGCTGATGTGGGCCCTGTATGTCATCTTCGGCATCGCGATGATATGGATAGTGCGGAACTACTCCGGCTCCGACCCCGTCAAGACCGAGTGGCTCACAGTCAAGGAGAGCATGATCCCGCACGGAGACGTCGAGAAGATCACCTACATCACCAATCTGCACAGGGCAGAGGTCTACATCCGCAAGGACTCGCTCTCCAAGTATGTCAACCGTTATTTCGGAGGCCAGACCCCGGCGGCCGGACCTCATTTCTACTTCATAGTCTCCTCCAACTTCAACGCCGAGGAGAATTTCGAGGAGGCCCGCATGGAGCTGC
Source organism: Alistipes sp. CAG:831 (assembly GCA_000432775.1). Classification (GTDB taxonomy): domain Bacteria; phylum Bacteroidota; class Bacteroidia; order Bacteroidales; family UBA932; genus Coprenecus. Next base: position 96,986 of record HF990412.1, on the reverse strand, counting down.
CCACCGCCCAGCGGTTCACCATATCCACCGAGGAGCGCAACAACTACTTCGGCCAGATCTTCGACTGGATCATCTTCCCCCTGCTGCTCTTCGGCCTGCTGTGGTTCATCATGTTCCGTCCCATGCAGAAGAATATGGGCGGAGGGCCGGGAGGCGGCATCTTCAATGTCGGCAAGTCTCAGGCCAAGCTGTATGAGAAAGAGAACAACGTGAAGGTTACCTTCAAGGATGTCGCAGGTCTGGAGGAAGCCAAGGTAGAGGTGATGGAAATAGTAGACTTCCTGAAGAATCCCCAGAAATACACGGCCCTCGGAGGAAAGATTCCGAAAGGCGCCCTGCTCGTGGGCCCTCCGGGTACGGGAAAGACCCTGCTGGCCAAGGCTGTGGCCGGTGAGGCCAACGTGCCTTTCTTCTCCATCAGCGGCTCCGACTTCGTGGAGATGTTCGTCGGTGTGGGAGCCTCCCGCGTGCGCGACCTCTTCCGCCAGGCCAAGGAGAAGGCCCCCTGCATCGTCTTCATCGACGAGATAGACGCCGTAGGACGGGCCAGGAGCAAGAACGTCGGATTCTCCTCCAATGACGAAAGGGAGAACACCCTCAACCAGCTGCTCACGGAGATGGACGGCTTCGGGACCAACTCCGGAGTCATCATCCTCGCCGCCACCAACCGCGCCGACATCCTCGACAAGGCCCTCATGAGGGCCGGCCGCTTCGACCGCCAGATCCACGTGGACCTGCCCGAGCAGAACGAGCGCCTGGAGATATTCAAGGTGCATCTGCGCAAGGTCAAGCTGGTAGAGAACTTCGACATGGAGTTCCTGGCCAAGCAGACCCCCGGCTTCTCCGGAGCGGACATAGCCAACGTCTGCAACGAGGCCGCACTGATAGCCGCCCGCAAGAACAAGAAGGCCGTAGACCGCCAGGACTTCCTCGATGCCATCGACCGCATCGTAGGCGGACTGGAAAGACGCAGCAAGATCATATCGCCCGCAGAAAAGCGTACCATAGCATACCACGAGGCCGGCCACGCCACCGTAAGCTGGTGGCTGCCCCACGCCAATCCTCTGCTGAAAGTCACCATCATCCCCCGCGGCAACGCCCTCGGCGCCGCCTGGTACCTGCCCGAGGAGAGGCAGATAACCACCACCGAGCAGATGATGGACGAGATGGCCGCCACCCTCGGAGGCCGCGCCGCAGAGGAGATCATCAACGGCAAGATCTCCACCGGAGCCATGAACGACCTCGAGAAGGTCACCAAGCAGGCCTACGCCATGGTCACCTACTTCGGTATGAGCGACAAGGTCGGCAACATCTCCTTCTACGACTCCTCCGGCAACTCCGGCTACAACCTCAGCAAGCCCTACAGCGAGAAGACCGCAGAGCTGATCGATGCAGAGGCCAAGGGCTTCATAGACCAGGCCCACACGACAGCCCTGAAAGTGCTGCGCGAGCACATGGACGGCTTCATCAGGCTGGCCGAGATGCTGCTCGAGCGCGAGGTCATCTTCACAGACGACCTGGTCAAGATATTCGGAGAACGTCCCGGCGGACAGAAACCGCAGAGCATCACCGACGGGGCTACAGCCCCCGAGGCCACAGCCACGGCCTCTGCCTCAGCCGGAACTGACACCGCCGGAGTCACCTCTTCCACCGCAGACATAGCCGAGCCTCATGAAGAACCTGCTGACCAGAACGCTTAGCGGAGCCGTTTTCCTGGCTCTCTTCCTGGCAGCCCTGCTGTGGCATCCGGCCGCCTACGCCGTACTGTTCATCTTCGCGGTGACGGTAATGATGACCGAATACCTCAGAATCACCGTAGGACCTCACGAAAAGGCCGCAAAGGCCATTGCCATAGTCACAGGCATCCTCACTTTCCTGCTGACGTTCCTGTGCTGCGGCTACGGCCTGGACCGGAAGTGGCTGCTGGTACTGCCGGTGCTGGTATCCCTGATTTTCGTGGCCGTGCTTTATGCCCGCGAGGGGGAAGCCTACCGCACCACTCCTTTTATATTGACCTCCCTGCTGTACATCGCCCTGCCGTTCGCATTGACCGGCATTATCGTATTCTCCCCCGAGGGGGACTTCGACGGGCGGGTGCTGCTGGCCGTGATGATCATCATCTGGAGCTCGGACGTAGGGGCCTACCTGAGCGGTATGGCCTTCGGACGCAGACACGGGCACAAGCTCTTCCCCTCCATTTCCCCCAACAAGACCTGGGAGGGATACTTCGGAGGGCTGGTGCTGGCCCTGGCCGCCGGCTGGTGCATAGGGCATTTCGCACTGGTGGACTTCCCCTGGTACCACTGCCTGGCTCTGGCGGTACTGATCAACGTGACTTCTACCGTCGGGGATTTGGCGGAATCGCAATTAAAACGTAACTTTGGGGTCAAGGACGCCGGACGCATCATGCCCGGGCACGGAGGACTGCTGGACCGGTTCGACGGAGCGCTGCTGGCATTTCCGGTGACTGTCCTGTATATCGTATTGTTCGGATTGTAATACTGAAAGTCATGAAGATACACAAGGAAGGAGCGACTACGATACTTATGGCCCTCATCTTTGCCGTACTGCTCGGCGGCACATCGCGGTATTTCGGAGCCCCGCCGGTCCTGTACTGGATACTGTTCAGCATACCCATGGGACTTGCCGTATTCTTCATCTGCTTCTTCCGGGAACCTAAGCGCACACCCACAGGTGACAGCCGGAAAATCACAGCTCCTGCCGACGGCAAGGTGGTGATAATCCAGGAAGTGGAGGAGCCGGAATACTTCCACGGCCGCAGACTCCAGATATCGGTGTTCATGTCATTCTTCGATGTACACGTCAACTGGGCCCCTGTATCCGGCATCATATCCTTCTACCGCTATCATCGCGGCACATACCTTGCAGCCTGGCACTCCAAGTCATCCACCAAGAACGAGAGGACGACCATCGTCTTCAAAAACGAGGACGGGACCGAGGTGCTCTGCCGTCAGATAGCCGGACTCTTCGCCCGCAGGGTGGTATGCTACGCAGAATACGAGAAGCCGTTCAAGGCCGGACAGCAGATAGGATTCATCAAGTTCGGTTCGCGGGCCGACGTATTCCTGCCGCTCGGGACCAAGGTCAATGTGGCCGTAGGAGACAAGGTCAGGGGAGCTGAGACCATAATCGCCGAACTGGCCGCACCCGCCGCTTCCACCGCATCCGCCGCTGAAAATACAAATCAATAATACCATACGCCCATGAAAAATTACTACGAAGCCAACCGCGAGAGATTCCTCTCCGAACTGTTCGAGCTGCTGAGAATACCCTCCATCAGCTCAGACCCCGCACACAAGGACGATATGTACGCCTGCGCCCGCAAGCTCACCTCCCTGCTCAAGGAGGCCGGCGCGGACAGGGCTCAGGTATATGAGACGACGGGGCATCCCGTAGTCTACGCCGAGAAAATCATAGACCCCTCACTCAGGACCATTCTCGTCTACGGCCACTACGACGTGCAGCCGGTGGATCCCATCGAGCTGTGGAAGTCCGCTCCCTTCGAGCCGGAGATCCGCGACGGAGCCATCTATGCCCGCGGAGCCAACGATGACAAGGGTCAGTCCTTCATGCACATCAAGGCTTTCGAGTATCTGGTGCGCAACGGACTCCAGAGGCACAACATCAAGTTCATCCTCGAGGGTGAGGAAGAGATAGGCTCTCCCTCCCTGGCCAAATGGGCCGAGGAGCACAAGGACCTGCTCGCATGCGACATCATGCTCGTATCCGACACCACCATGATAGGTGAGGACGTACCTTCCATCAACTGCGGCATGCGCGGCCTGACCTACATGGAGATAGAGGTCACCGGCCCGAACAAGGACCTGCACTCCGGCCACTACGGCGGAGCTGTGGTCAATCCCCTCAATGCCCTCTGCAAGATAGTGGACGGCCTCATCGACGCCGACGGACACATCACCATCAAGGGATTCTACGATGACGTGGTGGAGCTGTCCAAGGCAGACCGCGAGCTGCTGGGCCGCGCACCCTTCGACCTGGACGAGTACAAGAGATTCCTGGACATCCCCGAGGTGGACGGAGAGAAAGGCTACACCACCCCCGAGCGCACCGGCATACGCCCCTGCCTGGATGTCAACGGCATCTGGGGCGGCTTCACCGGCGAGGGCGCCAAGACCGTCATCCCCACCACGGCCCATGCCAAGATATCCATGCGTCTGGTTCCCAATCAGGACTGGAGGCGCATCGCCGAGCTCTTCGCCGAGCACATCGAGAGCCATGTGCCCAAAGGCGTGCGCGTCAAGGTGACCACCCACCACGGCGGAAACGGATTCCTGATACCCATCTCCTCCCCTGCCTATCAGGCCGCATCCAGAGCCATCTATGAAGTTTACGGCATAGAGCCCGTGCCCAGCCGGGGCGGCGGTTCGATTCCTATCCTGGCCGAGATGCAGCAGATACTCAAGGCAGACCCTCTGCTCATAGGCTTCGGACTCGAAAGGGATACGATTCACTCGCCCAACGAGAGCTACCTGCTGTCGCAGTTCGAGAAGGGTATGGAGTCGATAGCTCTCTTCTACAAGTATTTCTAGTAATCAGATAAACACCGGGGGTGCCGCGAAGTCCTTAGATTTCCGGCACCTTTCTGCAAATAACACCAAAACAATGAATTACACCGAACTTTACGAAAATATCCGGCGCAAAGGCTCCTTCCTCTGCGTAGGTCTGGACACCGATCCCGCGAAGATTCCCGCCTGCGTCAGGGAGCGTCACGGAGATGCCTCCATGCTGGCCTTCAACAAGGCTGTCATCGACGCTACCGCCCCTTATGCAGTGGCATACAAGCCCAACATAGCCTTCTACGAGGCCGAGGGCGTCTCCGGCTGGCAGCAGCTGGCCGAAACCGTCAGGTACATCCGCTCAACCTATCCCGACATCTTCATCATAGCAGATGCCAAGCGCGGAGACATAGGCAACACTGCCGACCGCTATGCCAGGGCTTTCTTCGAGACCATGGATTTCGACGCCGTCACCCTCGCGCCCTACATGGGCTCCGACTCCATCCGGCCCTTCCTCAAACGTGAAGGCCGATGGGGCATCGTACTCGCCATGACCTCCAATAAGTCTGCGGAGGAATTCGAGACCCTGACCGTATGCAGCGCATCCGGCCATTCTCACCCGGATACCGCTCCCATGCCCCTGTACGAACGGATAATCCGCGACACTGTCAGCAGCGTGGACTCCGAGTTCGGAGACTCACGCAGCCGGCTGATGTTCGTCGTCGGTGCGACCCGCCCCGAAAAGCTCGCAGAGATCCGCCGCTACTGCCCCGACCATTTCTTCCTCGTGCCTGGAGTAGGCGCACAGGGAGGCTCACTCGAAGAAGTGGCCCGCCACGGCCTCAACTCCCACTGCGGCCTGCTGGTCAACTCCTCCCGCGGCATCATCTACGCCTCTTCCGGAGAAGACTTCGCGGAGGCCGCCGGAGCTGCTGCCGCCGACCTTGCCGCACAGATGCGCGCGCTCCTTCGGTAGCCTGCATCGTCGGAACAGCAGACTGAATCCTGTGGCACGCACGTTTCATATAAACCTCTGATTAGTCGCTCCTTAAAAGGGTATAATCGCATAAAATGAGCCCCGTCCCAAGGTCCCCTGCCCGCACCCGTCATTTCCCGGAGGCCTGGACATCAACAGGAAATGGCCGCACGCCCCACTTCCGTAAACATCAGATATTCAGCGCTTAATAGAATCGACCTGTGCTTTCCTCGATTTTGAAACCACTTGCTTCCACAGCACAATTTTCTAACAGGTTGATTATCTGCCAGTCCCCGATTCGCCCCGTGCCAACGATACTTTTTCGTGCATTTCCGCAAGCGTATCGGGGAGGGCGGTGTGGAGCCTCAAGAAACTGATGAGGGAACTCGCCGACAAGCATCGCAGGGCTTTATTGTGCCTTTGGAGACTGGACCTCGCAAATGCCTCGAACAACTGCATCACTGCTACAGGCTTGAGAAAATGCGCTTAGTAAGGAGCGACTAAATAATAATGCCTTATCAAAAGAGCATGTGCTTTCTTCCCATTTGAAAAAGCTTTGGAAGCACATGCTGTTTTCGTAAGACAGTGACCCTAAGAGATTTCCGTACCACGAGTTCATCTCGAAGACTCGCGCGAACATGAAAATATGAAATGGCTATCCGCAAAAATACCACTTGGCCGCATGGCGAATTCCGGCCAATACAAATGTTTTGGCGTCACTTAACTGAAACGCTCGGCCAATCAATGCAATACCCTTCTGAGTGTGTCTTGAGAACAACTGCCGGTCATTCTGTAAAATTTCAGTACGGTCAATTGCGTACTTCCCCCATGCAGTACACTCTACCTCATTTCCAGCTTTTCATGAGTGACAGCCAAATACACCAACAACAGGCATATTGACATAGAAAAGATTTTTTCAAAAACCTTTGTCCGTACAAGCACATACACTACAAGCGATATGATGGTAAGTACAATCAACAGGACTACAATTTTTTTATTTCTTTTCATTTCTCAACCGATTTTTACCAATAGAGTACAAATCTATGCAAAATCCGCAACTATCCAGCCAGCACCCGCCTACGATTCCAAGCAGTACCTCAGTTCAACTGGCTGCGCACCAGCTCGCGATACTGGCTGCATGAAGCCATAAGTTCGTCATGCGTGCCCTGGCCTACAGAGCGTCCCTTATCGAGCACTATGATGCTGTCTGCATTGCGGACCGTACTTAACCTGTGTGCGATAACCAATACGGTCCTGCCACGGAAAAACTCCTCCAGACCGCTCACGATGGCTGCCTCTGTCCGCGTATCCAGGGAATTGGTAGCCTCATCGAGAAAAAGGAAGGGAGCATTACGGTATACGGCACGGGCGATGAGCAACCGCTGCTTCTGTCCTGTACTGACGCCCTGACCATCAGCCCCGATGAATGTATCATACTTCAGAGGCAAGGACATCACGGTATCATGCACAGCGGCTATTCTTGCCGCATAGATCATATTGTCCAGGTTAACCTCACCTTCTTTCGGTGCGATGTTTCTTTCAATACTGTCCGAGAAGATGCTGCCTTCCTGCATGACTGTCCCGCACTGCTCTCTCCACCAGTCAGGGTTGAGGTCATAGAGGTCAGTATCCCCTATCCGGATACTGCCTCCGGCCGGTCTGTAATACTGCAGCAGCAGTTTCAGCAGAGTCGTCTTGCCGCTTCCGCTACTGCCGACAACGGCTGTTGTCCTGCCTCGTCTGACAACACACGTAAGCCCGTCTATCACTGACACATTATTGGTGGTATCATAACTGAATCGCAGATTATCCACTACAATATCCCCTTCAGGCACCGCCGACGGGATTATCTGTTCAGGCGATGCCTCATCTTTTCTGATATATACATCATCTATCCGGTCCAGACTTATGCGCACCTCCTGAAGCGAAAATACAAACTCGACAGCCTGCTCTACCGGGACTGCAAGTTGTCCGATGATATACTGTATGGACAGCATCATTCCGAGGGTTATGTCTCCGGAAAGCACGGATGTCGCTGCCATTACCATGATAACAACATTCCTGCCCTCATTTATCAGCACACTTCCCGCCTCGGATTTCTGGTCCAGCCTCAAAGACTGGGACTGCAGTTCTGAAAGTTCCCACTGAACTCTCTCCCATTCCTTGCGCTTGCGGTCCGCACAGCCCTGCAGTTTCATTTCCTCCATGCCGGTGACCATCTGCCAGGTACTGCTGCTGTTCTGGGCACGTTTATTGAAGAAACGGTAGTTCAGCAATCTCTTACGACGCAAAAAGAATGAGACCCACAGACCGTAAAGCACGCTGGAAACCAGAAAGACCAGAAATATTCTGACATTGTAATAAAACAACACACCGGAGAAAACAAGAAGGGTGACGGAAGAGAAAAGCGCTTCGAGAGCCTTGGAGGTGATGAACGACTCCACTGTCCTGTGGTCTTCGATACGCTGCAGTATATCACCGGTGCGCTTTGTGTCGAAAAAGGACATAGGCAGACGTACCATTTTCTGCAGAAAATCAGAGATAAGCGACAGGTTGATGCGTACACTTATGCGCAACAGTATCCATCTTCGCACAAAATCCCCTGCCGTGCGGCCTATGACAAGCATCATCTGGGCGGCTAGAATCAGATATATAAGCCGGAGGTTTCTTTCCCCTATACCTACGTCCACTATTGTCTGGGTCAGGAAAGGCAACAAAAACTGAAGCAAGGATCCGAGCAGGACACAAATTCCTATCTTCAGAAGAGCAGTGCGATACTGCCGGAAATACCTCCAGAGAACTCCGAACCCTCGTCCCCGGTACTCTTCGTTGCGCTCCAGGAAATCCTCTTCGGGACGGAATACCATAAGATAACCCCGTCCCTTATCTGGAATAATCCAATGCTCCTCCATCTCCTTCCTGCTGAAATTGACATACCCGTATGCAGGATCTGCAACCTTGAAAACAGGACCATGACGGGTGTTTCTGATCCCGGTCAGCACTACGAAATGGCGGTCATTCCAGTGAAGGATACAAGGCAAGGGCTGCTGACGCACCAGCACATCCAGACTCATGGACAGCCCGGTTGCCTGCAGCCTTATCCTCTCTCCGGCGGTGCGCAAAGCCGCAAACGACACCCCGTTCATGGTAACTTTGCATACCTCCGATATCCTCTCGCGGGAAAGCCTGCACCCATAGTAACGGGCAATCATCGCTATACAGGCATTCCCGCAGTCGAGGTCATCGTACTGGTACTCGACCCTAACGTCCGGCATCCGTATCGAAATAGGTCTTTACGCTGGAGCGGCGGAGTTCTTTCTGGTTCATGAAGTAAATCTCGATTCCTATCATGAATCCTGAGAGATTGGTCCGGTAACTGTAGTCTATATTCTCTATTCCGCCACTGAAACGGTGACTCACGCTCGGAGACTCCAGCGGGCACCAGTACGACATATAGATGCTGGAGCCCAATGAGGGAAAGTACTTGTTGAGGGTCACGGACGATACGTTGTAGGTAGGCTCATTGTATCCGGACATAGTAAGCATCCTGCTGGTATAAGAGCCTCCTGCAGAAAGGGTGATGTCCCAAGGCAGATAGAAGGTGACGTCCAGACCCAGATTGTAAGTAAACTCATTCCTTGTCTGCCCGAGGGTCCTGAAGTTATCATAGTACAGCATGACCGTAGGATCGATATCCATCCACTCTATCGGAGAATATGTTCCCGCAATCATCCAACAAAGACGGTCCAGAGCACCGTCGTTGATATAACTCTGCGTGGCGTTGAGGTCGCTGTCGTAATCGAAATTGATTACATGCACGTCCTTCATGTGCCAGTAGTTGAATCCCGTGGAGAATGTGAGTTTCGGACTGCGGTAAGCGTATTTCAGCTCGAAAGTATTCATGATGTAGGGGTCCAGCTCCGGATTGCCCTTGAAATAGGTTTTCTCATCTATCTGGACCGTATACGGCGTAAGCACCCACGCCGAAGGATAATATGCTCCGCGGCGGTACTGAAAGTTGAGGCTGTTCCTGTCGTCCACACGCCATACAGCTCCTGCGGACGGCTGGAAGGATATCAGGGTGTTGGCGCCAAGGGCCGCGTTATGGAATATATTGGTGTTTCCCTCGCCCTTGAGGCCTATGCGGAAACCGAACTTGTCGAAATTGACACTGAGATCAGCGAATGCATTGTAGACCCAGTTCTCATAGTTGTTTGTCACATCCGCCTGTCCGTCTACGAAACTGTGGAGATTGCGCCAGTACCCCTGAGCTCCTGCATCAAGGGTAAGAACATCGCTAAGTTTGTTGTGGTAATCGAGTATAAGGTTGGCCGACAGGCGGTCACTCCTCTCGATGCTGGATACCTCTCTCACATCATCCCCGTACACTGAAAGATAACTGCTGAAGCCGTCCGTATAGCCTACATTGGCTGTCGCCGAGAAATAGTCAGTGGACTTTCCCCGCATTGTGTGGCGGTAGTACAGAGTATAATTCCCGACAAAATAGTTGTCCTCCGCTGTCCTGTTGAAGGAGTCCAGCATGGATGTAGTATCTCCGGCCGCATCTGTATAGTACTGCGTAAAATCAAAACTCTTCACGGATTTATCGGAAATGTCGGTCTGAGTGGTGATGTTGAAATAATCCCACTTGGAGATATACCAGTCCATATTGAAATTGACCGTATGGGAGAGCTCCAGGCCGCTTCTGCTCACTCCGTCCTGGTGGTAGGACTCCCCTGTGGCCAGGTCTGTGCGGGTATTGTTCAGGTCAAACAGAGGCCTGCGGTAATAATTGGTATAATAGAGTTCGAGCTTTACCTTGTCAGTGCCGAAGCCGACTCCCCCTATGAAGTCATTATCCAGGCTCGGGGCACGGAAAGTATTGTTTATCAGTGCCTCCACCCCAGTTGTTATTTCTTTTCTAAATACGAGGTTGATGACACCGTCATAGCTCTTGTCGATATTGGACGGCGGCAGGGTTACCACCTCGACCTTCTCGATGTTGCGGAAGTTGATGCGGCGCAGGTCCACATACTGCCCGGTATTGATGCCGTTTACCAATATCAGGACGTTCTCCTTGCCTATGATGGTGGCTGTCTGACCGTCATCCGAGGCCCTGAGCAGGGGTACATTGTTGATCAGGTCAGCCGTGTTGACCACTCCGCGGAGCAATGTACTGTCCACAGAGTATATGTCGCGCCCGACGGCCCTTTCCACCGGAGCACCGGCTTCCACTGTCAGCTCATCAAGACTCTGAGTGTAAGCCTCGAGGGCAACAGTCCCGAGTTCCAGGTGCCGGGGCACCTCAGAACCGTCTATCTCTATGCTGGCAAGCAAGTCGAATCCGTTGGTTATGGTGATGGTATAGCTTCCTTTTTCGATACTCACGTCCTCGAACGAGAATGAAGCATCCTCATTCTCTATAAGTCCGGCAAAGACAACGCTGTCGCGTGAATCCGTAACGGTCAGGGTAGAGAACATCAGCGGCTCACCGGTAGCCTTCTCCACGGCACGGCCGGTAATGCGGATGTCGCGGGCAGAAAGTGGAATACTCACCATCACTGCCGCCAATATTAACAGAATAGTCTTTTTCATACGATGGATTTTGTTTTGATTATTTGCAATAATGTATTTCTTACCAGACCTTTATATCATTGAGCGGTACTGGAGCGTAAGGACAGTCCGGTGTCGGATACAGCCACTTGTCTTCCCCGTATGCGGCCATGACATCTACCCAGCAAATGCCTTTTGAATAGCGGCAATCTTCGAATTCCTTACATGAAGAGCAAGGACTGTCATTTGGGAATATGGATTTGGGCAAGTAGAATAAGTTCCTGGCTCTTTCGGAACTCCATACATCCATAATTGAAGATTCAAGAATATTGCCTAGCATAAGGTTCGGATTGAAATATGTTTCCTCACAATACGTCACGTTTCCATCTGGCAGAATCATGAATGACGACATATTGCCCGAGCACGAAGAGCGCGCGTAAAAACTTTTTTGTTTCTCTTCCTTCGACAAGTATCCCTCCCTAGACGGAATGTCCGTTCTCAACTCAAAATGATGCCGATTCTTCTCTTTTTCTGCCAACTCCAATAATGAGTCCAGCTGTTCTTCCCGAAGTCTATAGTTTGAGAACTCCTTTGCTGTTTTATAAAGGGAATGGGATGGAGCAGTCAACTCTACTACTTCCACCCCCGTAAATTTGTCGAAATAATTTACATACTCCTCAATCCTACTATAATTGAAAATAGGTCCTGTCACGACCCCTTTTATTTTTATACGTATTCCAGCCTTATCCAATGCCTCTATTGACTTCAGTATTCTATCCCGATATCCTGGACCAACCCTGAGGTTTGTCATCAAATCGTTGCCGTAAATTGAATCCAGCGACACCTGGATTTCCTTGGTACCAGTCGCTTTAAGCCGATCTATTTCCCATTCACTCAGAGGATATTTAGTGGATATATACACACTGTATCCAGCTGCGTACAATGCTTTCAGCAACTTATCCCAGTCTTTATACAGAAAAAGTTCTCCCCCTTGGATGTCAAAAGATATAATCCCAAGAGTCTTAGCCTCATCTATCAATTCGAGTATACGGGGAAAAGGAATAGTACAGTCGTATATCCTCCGCTTGTCCGCATAGCAGTAAATACAGTCCGTTACGCATCTGTTGCTTACAAGAAATGAGGCATAGATGGGCTTGTTAAGCCTTTCATGTTCCAAATCCACCTCTGTCTCTATTTCAAAATCCTCAGGTCTGTAATTTTCTGTCCTGTCAACCTTTCTTTCAATAAGTACATTTTGAGGCAAATAAAAGAAATGACCATCATACTCAACAGCGACTCCGGATTTATTATCTATAAGTTTTGAAACTGTCTTTAACGCACCGTCGAAAGAAATATTGAAATATGAGGAGACTTCGTTCAAAGTCTCTTTCAGAGTACTACTACCATTAAAGAATGACAGAAGCATGGCAAATGCCGGATGGAGAATTGTTGAGACATCGTTTACGTCAAGACTATGATATGAACTGTTGTCTCTGGTTGCCAGAACTGCCCTTGTTATGTCATTTCTCAACACATATCCTGGATTGAGAATATATATTTTATCTAAAATCTGAGTTATTTCCATTTTTGTTTGGTTTATCGTTTCAGTTTAAGTAATACAGCGTCATAACGACCTCTCTTCCTATACAGTTCCCATCTTTGTAAAGAATTATATCCATACATAAAAAATCTGGATGTCATCAACTCCCAATTAACATTCATCCATATTGCAAACAATCTGTTCCTCGATTCATCGAGTCCACTGAACCTGACCATGCAACCAGGCTGGCGCATCAAAAATTCATAAATGACATCGCACGCTTTACGCAAGACAATACGATAATTACTGTTTCGCGTTCTTACCGATGTCTCGACCTCTCCTGTATCAGCATTCAAAGGACCAAATTCGAAATTGTAGATATACTCCATACTGGTGGGCAAGAATATACCTACAATTTCGAACTCATCATTTTCCACAAGAGCCCACTTCTCACACTTCATGATTTACTACGATATGGGTACACTTGGTGCGTCTGCATTTTTACCTCCGTCCTTGCAGGATTTACAGCCATCATTGCAGCTTTTGCAAGTCTGTTTGCACGCTCCTCCTAAACTTTCATTGAGTTCCTGATCGGTCATTACATTTGCCTTATCCAAGTCCTGATAAGAATTACTGAATTTATTCATGTTCATCTCTTTATTAATTTTGTTACACTACTTTTAAGAAACTGGCTGAGACGGTGAATCTGCATTTTTACCGCTTGGCTGACAGGACTTGCATTCTGTCTTACAACTTTTACAGCCATTTTTACAAGCCCCGCCTAGTGATTCCGTCATTTCTTTTTCTGACATGACATCAGCCTGATCCAAAGGCGGAAAATCTTTAAAATTCTTCATAAACTTAAACTTTAATTGTTTAACGACTTAATTGACAGTGAAGAATCCTTCATACTCTCCACTTGCGCCTTCGAGTACGAGGCGGAAGTACCCTTCCCCGATTCCGGAGAGGTCGTAGTGATACTCCAGTCCGTTTGCCGGCAGTACAGACTGGTAGAGTACATCACCAAGGCTGTTCTCTATATACAAGGTATACATTCCCGAGTCATCGAAAGATACACTTACAATATCTGTCTGTGTATCGATGGATGCCTCCGGCATATCGATAAAACCTCTGGTATCTACTCTCTGTCTATTGACTGCAATGTTCTCCTTATCTGCAAACAGATTAAAATTGCAGATCAATAAAAGTGAATACAATACTAAAACCTTTTTCATGCTACAAGGTTAAAGACAAATTTCGTAATATGCAAATTTTCAACAACTTAGCCAACTATCGCTAAGTTATTGAGAATTGATGACTGCTAACCTCCGGGAAATTAGCAGCAGGGTCTGAAAGCTCTGGAGCGGTTTTTCCCCTATCGAAAATATGCACTGCTAACCTATATTTTTTGAAAATTTTTCCGAGACATACTCAGAAAGCCGCACTTTCGGGCCTATTTTACGGGCAGTTCTTGTCTTCTGCACATTAAGAGATGCCTTGGTCAATCTCATGAGAGCACAGATAGCACCTGTAGGAAAACCGCAGCCCATAAGTGCTATAAGGAGCTTGTCCGTGTCTGTAAGAACCGGAACCTCCGTTTCTATTTCCGACAACTTTGACGGATGGATTATATCACATACTCTCCTGATACGGAGATACACTTCACCCTTAGGAAAATATCTGTTTACAAGCTCCTTGACATTTGATGTGCCAGTGCCGCAGTTTTCCTGCCAGCACATCTCGTTCAAGTCCTTGACCAAGGCAAGCATGGATGAGAGAATTGACCTCAGTTCATTTTGAGCATCTTCATTTTCCGGTGACATACTGCGTATATGCCGCTCCAACTCTTCATTCTCCTGTACTCCGTATGACGTAATCGACAAACGCAGATTCTCATTTTCCACCCGCAGTGCCCTGTTATGACTGAACAAGAATGCGGACAGACATACTACAAAAAGAAACATGCTTACTGCACTTACTGTAAAAATTCTCAATCTAAGTACATCATTTTCCTGTTCCTTTTCATTAATATCCTGGGTGAACATAAACTCCCGTCCAACTGAAGTCTGGCTCCTTCCTTTTCGATGCTGTCCGCCATAGCTTCTGAAATCCTGGTCTCTATCAGTGCTGTCCGCCAGTCTTTCCTGCACTCTGCCATAGCTGAAGCAAGCCAATGCCTCATCATCCTATCCTCTGCACTGTCCGACCAACGCAGATACGATGATACATAAATAGCCGAATCCGCCTTGCCAAGACTGGCGTATGACAAAGCCTTGTTGAATAAAAGCGACTGCCACAAGGATTCAGACACAGGGTCTTCCGGTCTGCGCCCGCAAGATTCCACAGCTTCTTCTGATATTCTGATGATACCCCTATAGTCCTGTTTTTGCAAATAAATTTGAGCCAGCAACTCATATCCTTCCAGCACAAGAAATGAATCTTCATACTTCCGTGCCAGACGCATTCCTTCCAAAATATGAGCGAATGCCGAATCAGGTGATTCGGACACTAATGCTCTCGCCAGTGACAGATGGGCATACATAACTCTCTCTTCATTTCCGCACTGCCCGAAACACTCCAATGCCTTGCGATAACGGGACACCGCCTCTTCATTGTTTACGTATGTTGATAGGTACAGCCCGCCAATTCTGGTATTCAACAGCCCTAATTGCTCATTGTCTTCCATATCCACGAATATCGGCTCTGCTTTCAGATATACCTCCAGGGCTGACAAGGGCTCCTCCCTTTCCTCAAGGACTGCACCGCCCATCATCAGTGACCTCGCCAACAGCCCCTCCGGGCCATGCCTGCGATAATACCCGACCGCATCGAATATCGCCGTATCCTCTGCTACTGGCAGGTAGCACTTGTAGCTGGCCTCTGTCCCGAGCAGGGCATAAAACGCCTTCTGCTTCGTGGTCATGCCGGCTGCCACGGCACTGTCTATGGTCATCAGAGTATCCAATGCGGCATGAGGATCGGACATCATCAGGGAGTCGGCCGCCGCCATTACGGAATCAGCATACCGGCCCCGTTCCGAGCATGAGAAAACTGACAGCAGGGCAACTGCTGCCAGCACCATGAGACTGATGCGGTATGGTATCCTGACTTTCATGCCGCAAATATAGGGGGCTGCCTACATCATCATCACCACCGCCAGCGACGAGAGGGAGATGACGGCCCAGAGACTGATGCCGAGCAGGAAGGGACGGACTCCCGTCTTCTTGACACTCTGGAGGGAAAGGCCGCAGCCGATGAGGAAGAGGGTGGCTCCGAGAGCATGCTTCGCGCCTCCGGCTATCGCCGCAGAGACTTTCTCAGGGATTCCCAGGTAAGTGTTGGCCAGCATCGCTGCAATGAAGAGGAAGATGAACCAGGGAATGGAAATCTTCTTGCCCTTCTTCCTGAAAATGAAGGTAGTGGCTATGGCCATGGGAATGATCCACAGGGCGCGTGTCAACTTGACGGTCGTGGCAATCTGCAGGGCCTCCTCTCCATAGGCGGCACCCGCACCCACCACCGAACTGGTATCGTGGATGGCAATGGCCGCCCAGGTGCCGAACTGCTCCTGGGAGAGTCCGAGCAGATGTCCTATCGCAGGGAAAATGAGCAGGGCCACGGCGTTGAGCACGAATACAGTCACCATCGACATAGTGGTCTCATTGTCGTTCGCGTCGATGATGGGAGCCACGGCGGCAATCGCGCTGCCTCCGCAGATGGCCGTACCGGAGGAGATGAGGTAGGAATTGTTCCGGGAGAGCCTGAACACCCGTCCGAGCAGGGTGCCGATGGCCATCACCCCCACCACCGAGACTATCGTGAAGAGCATACCGTCCTTGCCGGACTCCACGGCCGAATAGAGGTTCATGCCGAAGCCGAGACCCACCACCGAAGCCTGAAGCAGGTACTTCGAGACTTTCTTGGCAAATACGGGGAAAGGCGAGCCGAGGGTTACGGCCAAAGCTATTCCGGCCAGCAGGGCCACAGCTGTAGGCAGGAAGAAAGAAGCTACGAAAAATGCGATAAAAAGTATCCGGGCTGCCCACTGGCGTGCCTGAAGAGTTCCGGTTGATACCTGCGCGGCCTGCACAGCCGGCGTCACAGATGTTGAGGATGTTGCTGTTGTTTTCATGCCGCAAAAGTACAATACCCGCTGTAAAACATCCCAACACACTTACTTATACGGCATAACCGATTGTTATACCCCTCCGCCCCACATTTTGCGAGAATTGCACGTCATTTTTCAAAGCGTTATAAATCAAGACATTATAAAAAGGTCTGCATTTCTCACTGCCTCAGAAACACCCGAAAATTGCACACTGTTTTGCAGGAATCTCACAATCAAACACTTACAAAACACCATGCATTTCTCGTGAGTAGGCTTGCGCCACACACAAGCCTCTAACGTAGAGAGGCCTCCCGGACAACGAAGTGATGGAACCGCTCGTTCAGCCCGGAGAACTCGCCGGGACGGACGACTGTGGCGAACTCCCGGGGCATGTCCACTCCGTCGATGTCCACAATCCTCAACGCCCCGTCAGCCAGCTCGCGGCGCAGGGCTATCACCGAGACCACCGCCAGCGTATCGCTGCTGCGGACAAATGCCTTGATGGCCTCCGTGCTGCTCAGCTCTATCACCACGTTCAGGTCCTCAGGGCCTATACCGCAGCCCCGGAGCACATTCTCCAGAATCTCGCGCGTCCCCGAGCCCTTCTCCCTCAGCACCAAAGGAAGTGTCCTAAACTCCTGCGGCGTGACCGACTCTAAAGACGCATACCGGCCATGGGTGCCCGCCACCAATACCAGCTCATCCGCCATCAGCCGCTCATAGTGCAGCCACGGCCGGCGCGAGGCATTCTCCACGAAACCGATGTCCACCGTCCCGTCACGGAGCCATTGTTCCACATTCTCACTGTTGCCGGAGAGCATGGATACCTCTATCCCGTCCGAACGCTCCATGAACGAGGCCAGTATCTCCGGCAGCAGGTACATCGCAATGGTCGTGCTGGCCCCTATCGCCAGCCTGCCCTGACCGGCCTGGGCCAGCAGGTCCATGTCGTAATCCATTTTCTGGTACGCCGACAGCAGCCCCTCCGCATGCTGGAGCAGCAGCCGGCCGGCCTTGGTCAGCCCCACCCCGGAACTCCCCCGGGAGAACAGCGGCACCCCGAAGCGGGCCTCCAGCTCCCCTATATGGCGGCTGACCGCCGGCTGGGTGATATTCAGGGCAGCCGCGCACTTGGAAAAACTGAGAGCCTTGGCGGCCGTTATAAATACTTTAAGGCGGAATTCATCCATGGTCTGTCTGCACTTTTGAAATTGCTACAGAACAAAGGTAGTGAATTCCGCCATAACCGCAAACCGGAATGCTGATATAGCCTACAAGGTATTCTGCCTAAGGCGCTCGACGTAAGCGTCGATTCTGTGCAGCTCAGCGGGGATGTCGATACGCTGGGGGCAATGGGGACTGCACTGGCCGCAGCCGAGCAGGGAGACTTTGTCGCCAGTAGTAGGATTGGTCCTGTACGTCATTCCACCGGACGGCACCGCCAGATTCCCGGAGGCTGAACCGGCAGTCCTGCCGTCCCCACAAGCCGCCAGACCAAGGGACAAAACTCCCGCTGCTCCCGCCGTTTTCAGAAACTCGCGGCGGGAAATCGGTTGTCAGACGGTCCTGTGAACCTCATGCCCCACCACATAGATGGCGGAGAACGGACGTGCCGGACAGAGATTCTCGCAGGCTCCGCAGCCTATGCACTTCTCGGTGTTGACGGCCGGTATCATAAGGTTCTTGCCGTCATTGCCCTCCTCGCGGCCGCCTCTGTGACGGTGGTGCCCCTTGAGCGGCACCATCTGTATGGCTCCGGTAGGACAATGCCTTGCGCAGTTGCCGCACTCCTGGCCGTCCCTCACCGGGATACAGTTGTGCATCACCCACTCCGCATGGCCAATCTGGGTCGAGGACTTCTCGGCCTTGTCAATCGGGCGTATGGCACCGGCGGGGCAGACCTCCGAGCATTTCGTACACTCCGGACGGCAGTAACCCCTCTCGTAGGACATCTCCGGCTGCATCATGCGCATCAGGTCCGTGGCCGGACGCAGCACTCCGTTGGGACACACCGAGACGCAGAGCTGACATCCGGTGCAGTGCTGGGCAAAATGCCTGAGACTCACCGCTCCGGGAGGCACCAGCGGAACAAACCGGTCGGGAATGACCTTATCCTCTATCACGGCCAGACCGCCGTCGACTTTCTTCTCCTGAGCCTTGACCGTCACGGCTGTTGCTGCCATCAGGGAGGCCGTAAGGAAACCCCTGCGGGCGGTGTCGACGCTCTCGGCCTTGTCGGCTTTTCTGTCAGCTCCGGATGCCGCTTCAGCCTGTCCTCCAGTC
>HF990412.1:66297-77972 GCA_000432775.1 Alistipes sp. CAG:831 | reverse complement strand
GTCCTCCAGTCACTGCCGGAGCTGCGGCTTTCTTAGGATGAATATACGAAATGGCGTCCTTGGGACACTTGCCGATGCAGTCCATGCAGGTCACGCAGCGGCTGTAGTCTATCTTGTGATTGGCGATATCTATGCAGGAGGCCTTGCAGTTGCGCTCGCACTTGCGGCAGCTGATGCATTTGTCTGTGTCAATTACTGGCTTGAGCCACGAGAAACGGGCCAGGAAGCTCAGGAAGGTACCCACCGGACATATTGTGTTGCACCAGGTACGGCCGTTCCTCCATGCCAGCACGGCAATCAGCACCAGCATCACTGCGGCGATGATGAACGTCGGCAGACTCTTGAGCCATACATCCGTGGAATAGAAGGCGTAGCTGTCAGCCCTCTCGGCTATGAGCGCAAACAGGTTGTTGATCCAGCCGTACACGGGAGCGAAGATGTTGGAGGCAATGCGTCCGTAGGCGCTGTAAGGCTCCAGCAGGGCAACAAACGAGCCCACACCCGCGATCAGGGCGATGATGAAGAGCCCAAGCATCGCGTAACGCAGCCAGCTCTTGGCCTTTGAATAGGTGTAGCGGTTCTTTTTCTGCTTTTTGCCCAGCCAGGCAAACACATCCTGCATCACTCCGAGCGGGCAGATGACGGAGCAGTACACCCTGCCGAATATCAGAGTCAGCAGCACTAAAGCGATAATGACCCCGGCATTGAGGGCCAGGACTGCCGGAAAGAACTGGATCTTGGCCATCCATCCGAGCCAGGCGTGAAGTGTCCCGGTAAAGTCGAGAAACAATAAAGTCACGCACACGAAAAATATCAGCGCGAGGGTTATTCTGATCTTCCTTAACATACTCATAAATTTGCTGCAAAAATATACAAAATCCCTCTTTCCGACACACAGAAAACACGGATATTCTTACCAATTTTACGGCTGTGTCCCAGGGCTTCGGGCGGAAATGATGTTATTTGAGAAAAAAGTCCTATCTTGCCGCACTTTTCAGATCAAGAAACAAAGCGACAGAAATATGGCAGACGAGAAAATCATCTTTTCAATGAACGGCGTGGGCAAGGTCCTGCCCAACAGCAACAAGGTAATCCTGAAGGACATCTACCTGTCTTTCTTCTACGGGGCCAAGATCGGCATCATCGGTCTCAACGGCTCTGGAAAATCCACACTGATGAAGATTATAGCCGGAGTGGAGAAATCCTATCAGGGCGAGGTGGTCTGGGCACCGGGGTATTCGGTAGGATATCTGGAGCAGGAGCCTCAGATGGACCCGGACAAGACCGTCATCGAGGTAGTCAAGGAAGGAGTGCAGGAGGTGGCCGACTTGCTGAAGGAATACGAGGAGATCAATATGAAGTTCGCCGAGCCCATGTCGGACGACGAGATGAACGCACTCATAGAGCGTCAGGGCGAGCTTACGGAGAAAATAGAGCACTGCGACGGCTGGGAGCTGGACTCCAAGCTCGAGAGGGCGATGGATGCCCTCCAGTGTCCTCCCTCAGAAGCTAAGGTTGCCACTCTCAGCGGAGGCGAGCGCCGCCGCGTGGCTCTGTGCCGCCTGCTGCTGCGCCAGCCTGACGTGCTGCTGCTCGACGAGCCGACCAACCATCTGGACACCGAGAGTATCCAGTGGCTGGAGGAGCATCTGCGCCAGTACAAGGGCACCGTCATCGCCGTCACCCACGACCGCTACTTCCTGGACAATGTGGCCGGCTGGATCCTCGAGCTGGACCGCGGCGAGGGCATCCCCTGGAAAGGCAACTATTCCTCATGGCTGGAGCAGAAGAGCAAGCGCCTGGAGATGGAGGAGAAGCAGGAGAGCAAGCGCCGCAAGACCCTTGAGCGCGAGCTGGAGTGGGTGCGCATGGCTCCGAAGGCCCGCCAGGCCAAGTCCAAGGCCCGTCTCGGCGCATACGAGAAGCTGGCCAGCCAGGACGGCAAGGCCAAGGAGGCTGCTCTGGAAATATACATCCCCAACGGTCCCCGTCTGGGCAACAAGGTAATCGAATTCAACGACGTTTCCAAGGCCTACGGCGACAAGCTCCTGTTCGAGCACCTGACATTCGCCCTGCCCCCTGCCGGCATAGTCGGTGTCATCGGTCCCAACGGAGCGGGCAAGACCACCCTCTTCCGCCTGATAATGGGCATTGAGCAGCCTGACTCCGGCACCATCACCATCGGCGAGACCGTCAAGCTCGCTTACGTGGACCAGCAGCACAAGAGCATAGACCCGGACAAGACCGTGTACGAGACCATCTCCGAGAACTCCGAGTTCATCCGCCTCGGCAACAGGGACATCAATGCAAGGGCATACGTTTCAAGGTTCAATTTCACAGGAGCAGACCAGGAGAAGCTCTGCGGAGTGCTCTCCGGCGGCGAGCGCAACCGCCTCCACCTGGCCCTGACCCTCAAGGACGAGGGCAATGTCCTCCTGCTCGACGAGCCTACCAACGACGTGGACGTGAACACCATCCGCGCACTGGAGGAAGGTATCGAGAACTTCGCAGGCTGCGCCGTGGTCATCTCCCACGACCGCTGGTTCCTGGACCGCATCGCAACCCACATCCTCGCATTCGAGGGCGACTCCCAGGTATATTTCTTCGAGGGCTCCTACTCCGAATACGAGGAGAACCGCCGCATGCGTCTCGGCTCCGAAGAGCCCAAGCGGTTCAAGTACAAGAAACTGATGGAATAATCTACAGGTGCAGGGAATCAGCGGCCCTGTCCAGCAAGGACGCCTGGAGCGGCGTCAGAGGCTTCCGCCCGAAACGGCGGAGAGCCGTCGCATAAAGATACAGAACAGTACGGTCCGTCCCCATGAAGTCAGTGTCCAGCCACGACCTCCTGGGGACGGGGTCTGCAATACGGCCCTTGCGCCCCATGTCCATTGAGAAAAGAGTACGTCCATTCTCGAACCAGGCCACATAATAACCTGGTTCCCTCGGGAAAACAGGATATACAGGCAGACCGGCATAACCGGCCAGAAGAAAATATACAGAAGAGATACCCACTACCCCGGCCTTGCGCACAGCCATGACATCAGGTATCAGGATATCTGCCTCATATCCGTCCATCCCGTCCTCGGAAAGTTGGAAACCGTACCTGTCAAAAACTATATAGTTGAGCATTTCGACCTTCTCCACGGCGGTCATGGTATCGCGCAATTCACAGACGAGATCTCCGGCCGGAGCCATATAGCAGTCGTGGAACTCCTTAGGAGAGAGCTCCGGCAGCAGAATCCGGGTAAGACTGTACATACCGTCGGGGACGAAAAAGGAGTCCCCCTCCCCGAGCAGCGCCTGCACCTCATTGACAGCACAGACAGAAGACATCTCGCGCAACCGGCGGCGCACCTGCCTTCTGGTCGGCAGCGGTATCACCCTTTCCAGATTCTGCAGACCGTAACTGACTGCATTCCAGCCCAGTTCCTCCAGCCTGACCCGCACCTTCTCCTGAGTCACAGGATCGCTGTCCTGCAGGAGTACCAATAGACTTTCCGCCTCCTTGCTCATCGTGCCAGCCTGTCCAGACACATTTCCACCAGCCCGCCCATCGAGGACTTATAATCCGCATTGGCTTCCTTGGCATACCGATGGGCGATAGCCAGGCAGACGGTCGCCCCCTCATGTCCCAGCTTTCGGGCCAGGGAAGCAATAGCCGAACCCTCCATCTCGAAATTGGTGAAACGCAGGTCTCCGAACCGGAAAGACTCCAGCCGCTCCATCAGGTCCGGCATAGCCAGCGGCAGGCGCACCACCCGGCACTGAGGGCCGTAGAACCCCGAGGCGGAGATCGTCATTCCCGGGACGGTACAGTCGCCGAACAGCTCCGTCAGAGCGTCCCCGGCCTTGACAAAATAAGGCGTCGGAAGATACCTGTTCCAGTCCACATGGGCCAGGAAAGCCTCCTCTACATCCTTCAGCACCACCTCGTCGCGGCCGCCGTACCAGTTGAGCAGGCCGTCGAAACCGACCGATACCCTGGAGAAAATATACGACCCCAGGGGAATATCCGGCTGGATCACCCCGCAGGTACCTATGCGCAGGATAGTCAGGCAGCGGTGCTCCGGAAGCACCTCCCTGGTCCGGAAGTCCACATTTGCCAGAGCATCCAGCTCGTTCATGACTATGTCAATATTGTCACAGCCTATGCCGGTGGAGAGGACCGTCATCCTGGTCCCTTTGTAACGGCCTGTCACACTGCGGAACTCCCTGGAGGAAGCAGTGCTCTCGACATCCTGGAAGTACGAGCTGACCAGGTCCACCCTGCCCGGGTCCCCCACGAGAATCACCTTGTCCGCCAGATTCTCAGGACGGATATGCAGATGGAATACCGAGCCGTCACTGTTGATTATCAGTTCTGAATCACCTATCTTTCCCATAATTTTCTTTTTAAACGGTTTCAATGCGGTATCAAAGATAGTACAGATTTCCGATTTTTACCTATTTTTGCGACTGCAAACCTCAAAAACCGACATTAAGATGTTTTTCAGAATACAGAGTCTCTTCCTGACCATAGCAGCCGGACTGCTCATATCCATGTTCTTCGCACCGATGATCCGCTTTGTAGGCGAGGATACCGTCATCCACTTTGTAGAGATAGCGGCATTCAAAGGATTCACCCTCACCACCATCTTCCAGCTGGTATGCGCCGTACTTTGCGTCGTCACCATCTTCTCGTTCAAGAACCGCATCCGCCAGATCCGCCTGTGCAACCTCAACACTATCATACTCCTCGCCTATCAGATAATCCTGGCAGTGTACTTCTTTCAGAGGAACACCAAACTCGGAGAAGACGCCATCTTCACCATCCCCTGCATCTTCCCCATCTGCGCCGCCATCCTCACCTTCATAGCCATGCGCTACATCGCCCGCGACGAAGCCATGGTCATCGCCTCCACCCGGCTGCGCTCCGGCAAACGCGGACACAGGAGCGGGAAATAGTGCTTACTCCGCATCACAGTACTTGCTTATCACGCTATAGACATCGTCTATGCCCAGTTCTCCGGCCTTGCTCAGGTCCAGACAGCCTTTTTCCTTGTCCTTGACGTAGATGAGGACAAGCCCACGGTTGTAGTAAGCTTCCCCGAGACGGGGGTAAAGGTCTATTGCCTTGGTATACTGGGTGATGGCTTCCGGCATATCACCGGAAAGGCAGTAGAGGTTGCCCAAATTGTAATAGGTGTAGGGGAATTCCGGATAAAGCGAGGCCGCATGATTCATATCGCTGATGGCCGCAGAATAGTCGTAGGTGCGGGCGGAGCCGTCCCTGACGCGGGCCTTTGCCGTTCCGGCATTGTCCATGGTCAATACCTGGACATTGCTCTCAATAGAAGAGATGAAATCTATCATCTCCGACTGGAGCGCTCCCCTGTTGATGTAGTAGAAGACTTCTTCCGGATTGCGTTCAATTGCCTCTGCATAAGACTCCAGAGCCGCATTGAACTGCTTGCTCTCACTCTCCATTATCGCCTTGGCGAAAAGCACCCTGTCATTACCGGTCCTCTCCGCCTCCTCATCCACTGCCTCCCTCAGCCGGCTGTTGTCCACTGCCGCTACCTCAGAGGGACGGCATGAAATCTCCACATCCACCGGTACCGAGGCTATGAAAGCGTCCAGACGCTCATCCTGATACGCATACCGGAGCATGATCGGCATTCCGTCACTGTCTGTTCCGCCGCCGGCCGTCACGAAACGGTACATGGGCTTGAGATTGATATTGACATTCCTGTTCTGAAGCAGCTCGTCGTTGAAATCGCTGCGGGCAAAATCCGAATCCAAGGCCAGAAGCCTGTCGTATTTTCTGGACGTATCCGCAAATGCCGCCCGTCCGGCGCTGTCCGAGGTCATCTCACGGTAGCGGGCTATCTTACCCTGGGCCGTACGGTAATCCTCCTGCGCCGAGGCATAGAGACCGAGCTGGTTCTTTACATAAGAGCGGTTCATATATGCGTTGGCGAAGTCGGGATACAGCTCTATGGCCCGGCTCAGGTCATCTATCGCATCCTGCCAGCGGCCCATCTCGATAAAGAGTATGGAGCGGTTGTAGTAGGCAAGCACATTGTCCGGGTTGATATTCAGTACCTGGTCGTAGTCATCGAGAGCATTGTTGTAATCACCGATCTGCGAACGGATCAGCGCCCTGTTATAAAGTGTCAGGGAGTTGTCCGGCTCCCGGGAGAGCACCTCGTTGAAATCGCTCAGCGTGCCCTGGATGTCCTTGAGCTCATATCTGATAAGGGCACGGTTGAAATATGCGAATGTATTCGCGGTATCTATCTCTATTGCCTTGTCCAGATCCTGTAGAGCTTCATCCAGCCGGTGCTGGGCATAGTATATCCTGGAGCGCCGGATATACCCCTCCGGATCCAGACTGCGGAGAGTGATGGCCCTGTTGTAGTCCTCAAGTGCCTTGACCGTATCACCCAGGAAGAGATAGGAGGCCCCGCGGTTGAGATACGCATCCGGTTCCCTCGGTTCCTGCCGGATAAAACGGTTGAAATCCTCCACCGCCTTCTCGAACTGCTGCGAAAGGAAATACGTCACTCCGCGGCTGAAATACAGGCCGTAGTAATTGGGACGCAGGTCCACCGCGTGCTTCAGGTCATCTATCGCCTCATCGTAATGGCCCATACGGCTGCGGGTAATGGCCCGATAATGATAGGCCAGGGTGTAGACAGGATTGAGTTCCAATGCCCGGTCGAAATCCGACTCGGCACCTCCGAAGTCCCCGAGATTGTACTTCGCGATACCCCGGAAAAAATACGCCTCATACAGGTCGCTGTCCAGACGGATAATGATGTTGAAATTGTTGATGGCCTGGGTGTACTGCCCGTCCATCAATGCCCGTTGTCCGCGGAAGAAGAACTGGTCGATGTCATACTGTGCTTTCGCGCTCCATGCTGACGACAGCATGAGCAGGACCACTAACAGCCTCAACAGTACAGACAGTCTACATTTCATGCCCGCAAATATAGTATTTTCTCAGAAAGTATATCCAAGCCCGATGCGGAAGTGATGGAAAGGCCAGTCCCTCAAACCATACTCATAGGCCAGAAGAGGCCTGAAACCCTTTACCGGAAAAGCCAGCACTGCCTTGAGTACCATCGGTCTGTCCCCATTGCCTATCCAGCCGGAATAACCCTGCCATGCGCAGGTAAGTTCTGCCACCGATGTAGACAGCGTTGCCATGGCTCCATACATCACAGCATCATTCTGAGTCGTCTGAGTCACCTGCCAGCAGAGGAAGCCGGCCGAAGCCGCAACCCTCACACTCCGGAAAAACCCCTCTCCCAGCCTGAACGATTTGCCGACGGAGGCATCGAATAATACCCCGGGGCATCGAAGTAGCGGGAATACTCATCCCCGTCCCCTGATGCCGTAATGATTGCGGCCCTCACCGATATGTCAGGCATTATCCGCCTCTCCTTGAACACATGTATGTCCACCGACACATAGACATTGCCCACCTGATGCCCGCTCTCCGTATACTCCCGCGGCTGAAAATGCGCAAGGGCCTCCGGTGTGTACTGATAGAACTCGATAACCGGCATCCACACCGTCAGATTGACTCTGGGAGTGAAGAGCGGAATATTGACCTTGGCCGATACAGTCTCTGTCATATCCCCATAGAATCCGACATGCAGGTCGCCGGCCAGCTCCGCATACAGCTTAGGGGACACACGCCCGTCCAGCATATCGGGGACAGGAAGGGAGTTGGGGCCGAAATACAGAGGGGACACACGGTTGCCGTCCCACCAGTTCCGTGCATGGGAGCACGTAACGGAGCACCACAACAGCAGGAGAAGTACATATATCGTATTCTTACGCATCTTCGCAAAATCAAAGTTTCACTGACAAATAATCATCCTGATGGCATATTTTACCATACCGCCATATATGACAAATCCCCGAAGTTGTTGAACTTCAGGGATTAATTTGCGGTGCGGACGGGGCTCGAACCCGCGACCTCCGGCGTGACAGGCCGGCGTTCTAACCAAGCTGAACTACCGCACCGTTTCTACTGTCGTTCCCTTCATTTCCGAAAGGGACTGCAAAGATAAAGGGTTTTTGGGTATTTCCAAATTTTTTGTGCAAAAATTTATCTAAAAAATGAGAAATGGACATTGCCGTATTTCTTCTCACGCAAGTATCTTGGGTGATTGTCAAAGGAATAGCTGCCTGGATGCTCAAGAATGAAGACTCCGCCGTCTCTGAGCAGGCCGCCGGGCACACACGGTGCACCGAACACCCTGTCCGGGATAGTATCCAGTCCCTCTATTTCGTAGGGAGGATCGGCGAAGATGATATCGAAGTCCAGACGGCATATTTCCAGGAAGTCGAATACATTGTGCCGGACTACGTGCATGCCGCGTATGCCGAAGGATGCGGCGCTGCGCTTGATAAACGAAGCATGGAGCGGATTCATCTCCACGGAGTATATCTCCTGTACACCTCGGGAGGCGAACTCATACGAAATACTGCCTGTTCCGGAGAAGAGGTCCAGGACCCGGACAGTGGAGAGGTCGTACTCATTGTCCAGCACGTTGAACAGGCCTTCCTTCGCAAAATCCGTAGTAGGACGCGCCTTGAACCCGGACGGCGGCATTACCTGCCGTCCCTTGAGAGAACCTCCGATAATTCTCATGAAATCTGCCTGACTGAAGAAAAGTATTTGCTCAGTTCCTCCCTCTCCCTGTCCTCAAGCCTGCCGTAGACATGGAGAACGGTGTGCTCCGGATTGAACATGACTTCCTTGGTAACCGACATGATGAAATACTCAGCCGTAGCCAGGTCAGCGGCAGGAAAACTGTTCGCAAACAGCAGGCGCTCCCGCTCCGCCGCCACTGAATGAAGCATACCGTCAGTGAATGATACGAGCAGACGGTTGTTGTCCTGTATGGAGGATATCCTGTCGATCAGGACGTATGCCATGGGATAGAATCTGACATTGCGGTAAAGGGCGGATATACCTTTATATAAATGGCCGGGGACGGCATACACCATCGCTGCCTTGTGCGAGGGCATGTCCAGCGCCTGGACCACATCCTCTTCCGCCAGATCCCTGACTGCGGCCAGATAGGCCCTGGGACTGTCCTTGGAGAAGAGGTGAAGAGGCACCAGGGTATACTTCCATGTCGTAAAATATACCGACACGGCTCCATACTGCCTCTTGAGCACCGGAGTCAGTTCCTCAATAGACAAATCGACCGGACACGAGTGGCTCTCCTGGGAGAGTACAGCCCCGTTCCGGCCGTAAATGGTAAAAGAATAACCATTCAAGTCCAGTTGAATGGTTATTCTGTTCTGCGTTGCGGACATCGGTACTATTCCCAGTTACCGGCGTTATTGTTAGGATTCTCGATATCGCCGACTTTCAGACCGGTGTACTGATGCATATCCTCTTTCTCGGCTTTGAGGTTGACAATCAGCTGCCTGTCAAGACCATTGAGCAGGTCGTCATAGGGAATGGTGGCCTCGAACAGAGGAATTTCGATACCGGACACCTTTCTTACGACAGACTGCATGTTGATGCGCTTGCCGCCCGAGAAGGGGATAAAGCTGATGGAATCAATGAGACTACCCTTGCCCTTCAGGAGGGTATCCCTGACGAAAATCTCGATACTGTCGCGGCTTACACGGCCCTCGGCAACGGCTACGGAGTCATCCATGGATCCGATCTGACGCACGATGGTAATCTTACCGTTCTTATAGAAATCTATCAGGGAGTCGGTGGTCGAGAGGAATCTGCGGTGTCCTGTCTTATAGGCCTCCTGCAGAGTCCTGATGCTCACCAGCCTGTCGATGGCGACAGCCTCTCTCCTCTCCACTTCGTTGTCAAAGCGGACAGGCTCCATGATACTTTCATAGTTAAGATACACCAGAACGATGATCGCAATAGGAAAGACTACGTAAGTCAAAACCTTGAAGATTGTTTTCATTGTAAGTATTGTTAATTAATATTAGTTCGTTAAAATATGACGACAAAAGTAAAAATAATAATTAGGACTTGCAATATATTTTTAATTTTGCAGCGACAAAATTTTACCTGCATGACACCCGTACCTTCCGCCCCGGAACTGGAAAATTTGCTGAATGAAGGGAGAAAGACTGCGATAATCAGTCACTTCAACCCAGACGGAGACGCCATAGGCTCATCCGTCGGAATGCGCCTTTTCATGGAGAACCGGGGACAGCACGCCACTGTGGTCATTCCCTCCGCGATGCCGGCCTTTCTGGACTACCTCGACAAGGACGGTTCCATAGTCTGCTACACTGCCGACAAGGAAAGAGCCCTGGAAGCGGTATCCGAAGCCGGCCTCATCCTGTGCCTGGACTTCAACCGCCTGGACAGAGCCGAATGGCTGGCCGGCCCGATTGCCTCGTCATCCGCCGTCAAGGTCCTCATAGACCATCACCTGGACCCTGACAAGGAGAAATTCAACCTGGTCATCTCAGACCCGGGAGCCTCATC
Organism: Alistipes sp. CAG:831; assembly: GCA_000432775.1. Classification (GTDB taxonomy): domain Bacteria; phylum Bacteroidota; class Bacteroidia; order Bacteroidales; family UBA932; genus Coprenecus. Next base: position 67,495 of record HF990412.1, on the reverse strand, counting down.
CACATGCGAGCTGCTGTACAGAACCCTGATGAGTTTCCCGTCCATTGCAGGAGCCCCGGAGAAGCTCGACACCCCCACCCTGACAGCGATTACCACGGGCATCCTCACAGACACCAACAATTTCAACAACTCCATAACCCCCGACACCTTCCTCATCGCCTCCGACATGCTCCGCTGCGGAGTGGACATGGATCTTATCAACAACCTGGTATTCAAGCGTTACTCCGAATCCCGCATGAGGCTGATGGGACATCTGCTTACCGACTCCATGACCATTGACAGCAGGCTCAAGGCCTCTACGATGATCATAACCATGAAGGACAGGGAGATGTATTCCTTCTCGGACGGAGACTCCGAAGGCTTCGTCAACCTTCCCCTGATGATAAGCGATGTGGAGGTGTCCGCACTGTTCAGCGAGACCAAGGATTATATAAGGGTATCGCTGCGCTCCAAAGGTGGAGTCCAGGTCAATGCCTTGTCCAACGCCTATTTCAATGGCGGAGGCCACGCCAGGGCTGCCGGAGGCCGGCTCTACATGCCTGTCGGGGAGGTCAGGGAGTATTTTCTGAAATCCTTGGAACAATTCTTGCAATGCTCACACGGATGATGACAAGGAATGTTCTCATATATCTGGCGATGACGGCCGCAGCAGTCCTGCTGTCCTCCTGCACGAAGGAGGACAAAGAGCTGACCATAGCCGACCAGGAAGCCGCCATCGATACCTATATATCCCAGAATTTCCAAGACTACAAGACAGTACACCGCAACGGCACCAACCGCATCATCATCGACTCTACCGTCCTGGCATTGCCTGACTCCCTGGAATACGGTGATTCCCTGCATTTTTACTATGCCGGTTACATTTTCACCAGTTCTCCGTCCTCGTTGTTCAGTACCAACAACGAGACTGTTGCCGAGGAGAACGGCTACTCGGTCACAGACCCTGATTTCTCCGTACGCAAGGTTCTCTTCAGCGAGGACTGCATGATCAGCGGGCTGGTCAACGGCCTGTACGGCGTCCGCGAGGGTGAGCACTGCATCCTGCTGTTTTCCGCGAAATACGGATTCTACGACGACTACGTATACAATATTCCCAAACTTTCGGCCCTTGCCTACGAGATATGGGTCGATAAAGTAATCAAGAACAGATGAAGACACTTTACAGATTTCTCATACTCGCCTCGGCAGCTGCAGCCGC
>HF990412.1:5685-66245 GCA_000432775.1 Alistipes sp. CAG:831 | reverse complement strand
GAGAGTTCAGACTCGGTCCAGAACCGCATTCTGGAAGCATACATCGAGACATACTATCCGGACGCCGTCAAAAGCCCTTCCGGCCTCTACATTGTTGACTCCCTGCCGGGTTCGGGACGTACGCCGGATGACACCTCATATGTGCTCGTGGACTACACCATCTCCTACCTCAACGGCACACTGAGCGGCTACACCGGCGACAGTCTGGCCAAGCAGCTGGGCGAATACACCTATTCGGGATACTATGACCCGCAGATCTGGGACCTGAACAACAGCACCTCCGGTATCATCGAAATAATGACCGGAATGAAGGAAGGAGGCTATACTAAAGCCATAATACCCGCAGTCCTGCTCGACACCGAGAGCGGGATGGAGATATCCCAGGGCGCAGGCTCATCCCTTATCTACGAGATTCACCTCCACAAGGTCATAGACAATATTGATCAATATCAGATAGACCAGATAGAGAGCTACCTGGCGGAAAATCTTCCTTCCATCTCCGACTCTACCGCCTACGGGTTCTACTACAGAAAGACCCGTTCCAATCTCCAGGACACCCTTGATTCCGGCGATTACATCCAGGTCCGGTACATAGGAAGATTCCTTAACGGCACCGTCTTCGACACCAACATAGAGGACTCCGCCAAAAGATACCGCATATACAGCAGCGGCACCACCTACTCCGCCACCTCCTATCAGTACTTGTCCGACAGCACTGAGGCAATGGATGAGAATTCCTTCGTAGCAGGCTTCAACAAGGCCCTTTACGGCATGAAACCGGGAGAGGAGGCTGTCACAGTGTTCTACTCCAATCTCGGCTACGGCACTACCGGCAGCGGCTCCATCCCCGGTTACGTACCCCTGCGTTTCGATGTCTGGATAGAGGACGAAGACAATGAGTAAGAAAAGAGTTTTCATCACCGGTGCCACAGGCAATATGGGAGGTGCCGCGTTCAGAGAGCTGCTGCGGCGCTCCGACAGATTCGACATAGTCCTGCTGGCCAGACCCGGCAAGAAGAATTTCAAGAAATTAAGACCATTTCAGGACCATCCCTCCGTCCATGTCATCTGGGGCGACCTCACGGACTATGAGGCAGTGCTCAAGGGCGTCACGGGAGCGGACTTCGTCCTTCATATCGGCGGAATGGTCTCGCCGATGGCGGACATGTATCCTGAAAGGACCCTGAAGGTCAATGTCCTTGGCGCTCAGAACGTCGTCCGGGCCATCAAGGCACAGCCCCGTCCGGATGAGATCGGTGCCGTGTACATCGGCTCGGTGGCCCAGGTGGGCAACCATCTTCCGCCCAGGCACTGGGGCCGCTGCGGCGATCCCATCTACACCAGCATCTTCGACTGGTACTCCGTATCCAAATGCCTGGCGGAGCTGGTATTCGCCGAGTCCGGTCTGAAACGGTGGGTGTCGATCCGCCAGACCGGCATGCTCTATCCCGACCTGCTCAAGAAGGCCAACGACCCGATAGCCTGCCACGTGCCTCTGCGCGGGGTTCTGGAGTGGAGTACCCTGGAAGACTCCGGCAGAGTCTGCGCAAATGTCTGCGAGGACGGCGTCCCGGAGGATTTCTGGAGAGGTTTCTACAATCTCAGCAGCGGAGCCCCATTCCGCCTGACCAACTACGAGTTCGAGTCAATGCTTCTGAAGGGCATGGGCTGTCCTCCCGTGGAAAAGGTATTCGGAGCCAACTGGTTCGCTACCCGCAACTTCCATGGGGAATGGTATCTCGATGCCGACCGGCTGGAAGAGATGCTGCACTTCAGGGAAGGAGTCAGCGCGGAAGAATATTTCCGGCGCATGAAACGGCAGCTGCCCTGGTATTTCTCGCTGGCACCCATAGCTCCGGCCTTCGCCATCAAGGCGTTCATGCGCCATGTGGCCGTCAGCAATCCTCTCGGCACACTCTACTGGCTGAAGCACGGTGACACCGGACGTATCAAGGCCCACTTCGGCTCCATCGAGGAGTGGAAGGCCATCCCGGCATGGAAGGACATGGACCTCAGCCGGCCTTCCGACCGTCCCGAGGACGCTGTAGTCCTGAACCACGGCTACGATGAGACCAAGCCCCTGTCCGAACTGAATATAGAGGATATGCGGGATGCAGCGGAATTCCGCGGCGGAAAATGTCTCTCGGAGAGCATGACTCCCGGCGACCTCTTCACCCCGTTGAAATGGCGCTGCCAGTTCGGCCACGAGTTCGAGATGACCCCCAACACCGTCCTGCGGGGAGGACACTGGTGTCCCGAATGTCTGCCCAAGTACGACCCGGCCAATCCCAACCCCTGGAATTTTGAGGCCATAGCCGCCGGCAATCCCTTCTTCGCCCAGGTCTACGACCACTGAATCAGTCTTTCAGTATCTTGTCGCGGACGATGGCGACTATGCGGTCGGCCGTCTCCTCCTCCCCGAAAAGGGAAGTGCTCAGACACAGGTCGTAAGAGGCAGAATCTCCCCACTTCTTGAATGTGAAGTAGTTATAGTACTCGGCCCGTTTGCGGTCGCATTCCTTTATCTGGGCTTCCGCTTCCTCGGGAGTGATGGAAAGCAGATTGGACAGACGCCCGACACGGTCCTCCATAGTGGCCGTGATGAACACAGACAGCACCCTCGGACGGTCGCGCAGGATATAGTCGGCGCAGCGGCCCACGAAAACCCCGGGCCCCTTGTCGGCCAGCATCTCTATGGTACGGCTCTGGATCTTGAAGAGGTTGTTGTTGCCCAGATAGTTCTCGGTATCGATATATCCTCCCGAGAAGAACGGGATATGCACCCCGGCGAAGCCGCCTAAGATCGGAATGGTGGGTTTCTCGTCCACCTTCTCGAAATACTCAGGATCCAGCCCGCTGTCCTTCGCGGCCTGGTTGATTATTTCCTTGTCATAGAATGCGATGCCCATCTTCCTGGAGATGGCGAGAGCGACATTGTGCCCGCCGCTGCCGAGCTGACGCCCGACGCATACGGCGAAATTATGACTGTAGCTGTTCATTGGTCCGGTTTTTCTTGATAAAGTTCAACAATAATGCGGCACCTACCACACTGGCAAGGAAGTCCGCTACCATAAAGCTGACCCAGACTCCGGCAATATCGAAGAACAGGGGCAGAATCCACAGGGCCGGTATCAGAAATATCAGCTGGCGGGAGAGGGAAAGGAAGATGGCCTGTTTGGGCTTTCCGATACTCTGGAAGAAGTTGCCTATGACCATTGACAGGGACACCAGGGGAAACATTCCCACAACCAGGCGCATACCCTTTATAGACTTTTCCTTCAGCTCCGGATCGTCGGTGAAGATGGACACCACGAGTCCGGGGCAGAGCTCCCCTATCAGGAAGCCGGCGGTCAGCACCACTGTCCCGTAGAGAAGGGTCTTCTTGAGCACCTCGTAGACACGGGACATCTGCCGGGCACCGTAGTTGTAGCCGGCGATAGGCTGCATGCCCTGGGTCAGACCGGAGACTATCATGATGAACACGAAGGATATGCGGTTGACGATACCATAGGCCCCGATAGCCAGGTCACCCCCGTAGGTCTTCAGTCTCATATTGATGATAATCACCACGAAGCAGGCCACAAAGTTCATCAGGAAGGGCGCCAGGCCGATGACTATCGAATCCTTGACGATCCTGCGGTCGAGCCGGAATATTCCCTTTTCGAAATGAATCAGCTCCCGCTTGTCGCAGAACCAAACGGTCACCAGAACCAGCGCGACTATCTGGGCCAGGATGGTAGCCACCGCCGCACCCTTGATACCCATGTCGAAGGTGAAGATGAACAGAGGGTCGAGGGCCGCATTGAGGAGCACCGTCATGATAGTCGCCGACATGGCCTTCTTAGGATGGCCGGCGGAGCGGAGCAGGGAGTTGAGTCCGAAATAGATGTGGGTGATCACGTTGCCCGCCAGGATTATCTCCATGTACTCGCGGGCATAGGTTATGGTGTTCTCGCTCGCCCCGAAGAAATATAGTATCGGGTCGAGGAAGGCCAGGGCCACTATAGTAAAGAGCAGACCTATTATAAAATTGAGGACCACCACGTTGCCAAGCACCTTCTTGGCGATGTCGTAGTTCTTCTGGCCCAGCAGCATCGAGGCCATGGTCGAGGCTCCGACTCCGACGAGAGTGCCGAAGGCCGCGGCCAGGTTCATGAAAGGGAAGGTAAGGGCCAGTCCGGAAATGGCATAAGGCCCTACTCCGTGGCCGATGAAGATGGCATCCACCATATTGTAGAGCGAAGAGGCGGTCATGGCGATGATCGCCGGTATAGCATACTGTTTCAGCAGTTTGGGGATTCTCTCAGTCCCCAGCTCGGTAGGAACTCTTGCATTCATGCCGCAAAATTACACAAATCCGGCTAACATTTTTCTGGAGAAAATCATAAATTTGCATTCTGTAAAAAATACTAAAACCGATGATTACCTTTATCGTCTGTCTTGCAGCCCTGATTATAGGCTATTTCACTTACGGAAAATTCGTGGAGAAGTTCTTCGGAGCCTCCTCCTCCCGCCCCACCCCCGCCAAACGTCTGGCCGACGGGGTGGACTACCAGGAAATGAAGCCCTGGAGGATATTCATCATCCAGTTTCTCAACATCGCCGGCCTCGGTCCCATCTTCGGAGCCATCCTCGGCGCGGCATACGGTCCGGTCGCTTACATCTGGATAGTCCTGGGCTGCATCTTCATGGGTGCCGCACACGACTTCTTCTCCGGCATGCTTTCGGTACGCAATGACGGCATGAGCCTGCCCGACATGGTGGGCAAATACCTCGGAAGCGGCGTCAAGAAGTTCCTCGTATTCTTCTCGGCCTTCATCCTGATAGCAGTGGGAGTCTCCTTCGTCACAGGCCCCGCCGACCTGCTGCACACCCTTACAGGCTGGGACAAGCGCATCTGGCTCTACATCGTATTCGCCTACTACATCATAGCCACCCTGCTTCCGGTGGACAAGATTATCGGCAAGCTCTATCCGTTTTTCGGAGCCATTCTCCTGTTTATGGCCATAGCCATAGCCGGAGCGATGCTCGTGAAGGGATTCTCAGGAGAAATACACCTTACGGAACTTACAGCCGACGGCCTCCGCAACTTCCACTCCAATCCCGAATCCAACATCCTCATCCCCATGCTCTTCGTAGTAATCTCCTGCGGAGCCATATCCGGATTCCACTCCACCCAGAGTCCCATCATGGCCCGCTGCCTGAGCGATGAGAAGTACGGCCGCCCCGTCTTCTACGGAGCAATGATAGCCGAGGGTATCGTAGCCATGATCTGGGCCACGGCGGCCATCGCCTACTTCGGAGGTCCGGAAGGGCTCAACGCCGCAGCCGACGCAGGCAAGACCCCTGCCATCATGGTGGACGAGATCTGCCAGTCATGGCTGGGAAAGGTCGGTGCCGTCATAGCCATCCTCGGAGTAGTCGTCTGCCCCATCACATCCGGCGACACAGCTTTCCGAAGCCTCCGTCTCACGATAGGCGACGCTCTGAAATTCAACCAGAAGCCCATACGCAACCGCCTCTTCGTAGCCATCCCCATCTTCATTGTGGCATTTATCCTCTGCAAGGTGGATTTCTCCACTATATGGAAATACGTCGGCATCGGCAATCAGATACTCGCCACCGTAGTGACCTGGACAGCAGCCGCATACCTTGCCCGCAACGGCCGCAACCACCTGATGATGTCCCTGCCCGCAACCTTCCTGACTTTCATCTGCGTCTGCTACTTCATGATAGCCCCGTACAACGTAGGAGGTCTGTCCCTGCCTTCGACCGTAAGCTACATTACCGGTACTGCAGCAGCCTTAGGTCTGTTCATTTTCTTCATTATAAAAACAAAGAAGCCGAGAGGACAGATCCCCTCAGCTTCCTAAAAGTTCAATTCGGGAAAATCAGTATTTCTTGACCTCCTCGCGCCCTTCGATCACCGCAAGGGCATTGCCTGCGAGGGCACCCATCTCGTCCTCTCCCGGATAGACTTTCACGGGAGCGATGAAGGATACCATGTCGGCAATCTGCTGCATCAGCTCCTTGCCGTAGGCGATACCTCCGGTGAGCAGGATGGCATCCACCTTGCCGGAGAGGGCGGCAGCCATGCCTCCGATAGCCTTGGCCACATTGTAGGCAAATGCGTCGGAGATGAGTTTTGCCTTCGCATCGCCGGCCGCCACGCGGTCCTCCACCTCCTTGAAGGAGTTGGTGCCGAGATGGGCCACGATACCGCCCTTGCCGGAGATAATCTTCTTTATCTCAGACAATGTGTACTTGCCGCTGTAGCATACGTCAGCCAGCTGCATGGCAGCTATGCCTCCGGTACGCTCGGGGCTGAACGGGCCTTCTCCGAAGAGAGCGTTGTTGACGTCCACCACCCTGCCGCCGGAATGTGCGGCTACAGAGACACCGCCGCCGAGATGGGCGACTACGAGGTTGAGCGAGGCGTAGTCCTTACCCTGTTCTCTAGCGTAGAGCTTGGCGATGGCTTTCTGGTTCAGCGCATGGAATATGGATATTCTGGGGAACATCGGATGTCCGCCTATGCGGGCGATGTCGCTGAGCTCGTCAACTACCACGGGATCCGCGATGAATGCCCTGGCCCCGTCTATCCTGGAAGCCAGTTCTGCCGCAAGGATACCGCCCAGGTTGCTGGCATGCTTCCCATAACGGGAAGAGCTGAGGTCGTCCAGCATCCCGGCATTGACTTCATAGACACCGGAAGGTATGGGACGGAGCAGACCTCCACGTCCTACGATGACCTTGACGTCACCCAGTTTGACACCATTCTCGTTCAGGGCGCGGATGATGGCATCCTCCCTGAAACGGAGCTGGTCGATTATGCGCTCGAAAACCGAAATCTCCTCGGCCGAGTGCCTGAGAGTCTTTGTAAATACTTCCTTTTCCCCCTCGAAAAGAGCTATCTTGGTAGAAGTGGAACCGGGGTTTATTGCCAGTATATATGCCATGATTCTCCGGTTCTATTTTGCTGTGAGCGCTGCTAAAGCTATTGAGTTCAACTTGGTCTCGATACTGTCGGCACGGCTGGAGAGCACGCAGGGAGCCATGGCTCCGGCTACGATGGCAGCCTGCTTCACGCCCTGGCAGAGCTGGGAGTTGACCTTGTAGAAGGTGTTGGCGGACTCGATGTTGGGGAAGAGGAGGCAGTCTGCGTCGCCGGCTACGGGGCTGACGAGCTTCTTGATCTGCACCGCTTCCTTGGAGATGGCCACGTCGAGGGCGAGAGGACCGTCGCCTACGCAGCCGGGAATCTGACCGCGGTCGATCATCTTGGAGATGATGGCGGCATCCACACAGGCCTGCATGGCGGGCAGCATCTGCTCGGTAGCGGCGAGCAGGGCCACCTTGGGTTTCTCGATCTGGAGGGCCTTGGCTGTGTTGACCAGATACTTCACGATGGCAATCTTCTGATTGAGGTCGGGAAGAGGTATTACGGCCATGTCACCGAGGACGATGAGCTTGTGGTAGTTGGGGTTGTCCAGCACGCATACGTGGCTGAGGACGGCCTTGGGAGGAAGCAGTCCCTTCTCCTTGTTCAGGATACCCCTCATGTACTTGTCGGTAGAGCAGAGACCCTTCATCAGGATGTCGCCCTGTCCCTCGCGTACCATGAGGACGGCCTGCGCGATGGAGGCCAGCTCATTGTCGTTGTTGATGATGGTGAATACGGAAGGGTCGATCTTCTCGGCCTCGCAGACCTTCTTGATCATGTTGACGTCACCCACGAGGGTTGCGTCTACGATACCGAGTTCCACTGCCTTGTAGGCAGCTGTAATGGTGTGGTCGTCCACGGCCCAGGCCGCGATCAGACGTTTGCGGGTCTTTGAGCGGAGAATCTCATAGATCTGTTCAAAACTTGTAATCATGTCGTTGATTTTAAAATTATACGGTTAGTGTTATTATTTCGGATATCTATTTGCGCACCAGGCTCATCGTGTCGCGGGCGATGACCAGTTCCTCGTTGGTGGTGAGGGTCAGCACCTTGACCTTGGACGAAGGCTTCGAGAGCAGCTTGTCTTCTCCGCGCACGCCGTCATTGGCCGCGGAATCGAACTCAACTCCCAGGTATCCCAGAGTCCTGCATATCTCCTCGCGTGCCTCGGCGTCGTTCTCACCTATACCTCCGGTGAAGACGATCACATCCAGACCGCCCATCACGGCACTGTAAGCTCCGATGTACTTGCGCACACTGTGGAAGAACATATTGAGGGCCAGACCTGCGCGGTAGTTGCCGCCGTCGCGGGCGTTGACTATGTCACGGCAGTCGGACGAGACCCCGGAGATACCGAGGAAGCCGCTCTTCTTGTTCAGGAGAGAGGTAATGCCCTTCACGTCCAGATTTTCCTTCTCCTGCAGGTAGGTCACGACTCCGGCGTCGATGTTGCCGCAGCGGGTGCCCATCACGACTCCCTCCACAGGGGTGAATCCCATTGACGTATCCACTGACTTGCCATTGAGGACGGCTGTAACCGAACCTCCGTTGCCAAGATGGCAGGTGACGATCTTCGAGTTGTTGATGTCCATGCCGAGGAACTCACAGGCCTTCTGCGCCACGAACTTGTGGCTGGTACCGTGGAAGCCGTAGCGTCGGATGCGGTAGTTCTCATAGCACTCATAGGGGATGGCGTACATATAGGCATAGTCAGGCATAGTCTGATGGAACGAGGTGTCGAAGACTGCGACCTGGGGCACTGCGGGCAGGAGGGTCTTGACGGCACGGATACCGAGGAGGTTGGCAGGGTTGTGCAGGGGAGCCAGCTCGCAGAGGCTCTCGATACCCTCCATCACCTTGTCGTCTATCAGGCAGGACTCGGGGAAAAGCTCGCCGCCGTGAGCCACACGGTGACCTACGGCCTGAATCTCGTTCAGAGACTTGAGGACACCGCACTTGGGGTCGGTGAGCAGCTCAAGCACGGACTTGATGCCCTCGGTATGGTCGGGCACGGGCTTGTCTATTACAACTTTTTCCTTGCCCGAGGGACGGTGCGTAACCTCTCCCATCTCGAGTCCGATTCTTTCCACAAGTCCCTTGGCCAGAAGGGAATAATTGTTGGCGTCCTGCATGTCGAGGACCTGATACTTCAGCGATGAGCTTCCGCAGTTGATTACCAGTACGATCATAGTCTTTTTATTTTGTTAAAATTTATTCCGTCAATCTTGCAAAGTTAAACAAAAAGTAGGAATTCCCATAAAGAATTATTACCTTGCGCATCAAATCCATAAACGTGAGGAAGGCATGAGGAGGGAGCTCTATCTTTTCGCAGCCGCGCTGCTCTTCATATCCGGCAATCTGACAGCCGGATACATTTTTTCCTGCTCCTCGGACAGCACCCGTACCGCCGCCGTCATTTTTCTTGCCAGCCTTCTCGACATTGTCCTCATTTTCCTGATAAAGAGAAGACTGCCCGGGATAATACTGGCCGTCTTTCCCCTATTGGGAGCCGCAGGAACCGCCGCTCACGAGTTCTTCCGGCCCGGTCCCGGCACCTCGTCCCTCGGCATGAGCCGCAGCATGACCGTCGAGGGCGTCATTTCCGACGGCGGCCTCTCATCCTCGGGACGTCCCTTCCTGGAAGTGGAGATCGAAGGGGAGAATACCATTATATACAATATTCCCCCGGAGGTACAATGGATGCCGGGAGACACCGTCCGGGCCTCAGGCGTGGGATGCTCGAGGGTCGAGAATTTTACCCCGGGCTTCGATTACCGCCGGTGGATGGAGAGGCGGGGGATATTCCACACCTGCTTTTTCAGGCACAATTCCCGGCTCGACATCCGCCCGTGCTCCTCCCCTCCCCTGCGCTTCGTCCCGGCAAGGATGAGGAAGAAATTCTCCACAGCAGTGGACAGGGCTATGCCCCAGGAGGAAATGGCTGAGACCCGGGCAATAGTCAAGGCCCTGGTCTACGGGTATCAGGACGAGATTCCCTCTGAGATAGAGGAGACATTCAGGCAGAGCGGTGCCATCCACCTGCTGGCCCTCTCCGGCATGCACCTGGGCCTGCTCTACGGAGTGCTGACGTTCCTGCTGGCATCCGTCGGCAACTCTCCGGCAGCGCGCAAAGCCCGTTCCGTCCTCATCATCCTGACGCTATGGGCCTTCACCATCTTCACAGGATGCGGAGTCTCCATCCTCAGAGCCGCTGTAATGTTCTCCATCTACGAGGCGGGGGCTCTCCTGGGCCGGTCCCGCAGCGGCCTCGACTCCATGGCACTGAGCGCCATCATCATCACCATAGCAGACCCGGACGCACCGTCGGGCCTGAGCTTCCAGCTCTCGTATGCGGCGATGACAGCCATTTTCCTGATTTACCCGCACATCAGGGCCATCGTCCCTACCCGCAGAAAGGCCATAGGGAGTATTGTGGATGTCTGCGCCATGACTACTGCCTGCCAGATTACCACCGCACCTATAATATACCTGCACTTCGGAACATTCGCCTTCTTCTCACTGCTGGCCAACCTGCTGTGCACTCCGCTCGTAAGCATCGCCATGTTCCTGATCCCCGCAGCCCTGGCCGCACCCTGGGCGGGAGACGGAGCAGCCGCTGCCGCCTCCTGGATGCTGAGCGCGGTGATAAAAATTTTCATTGATATAAATTCGGTTATCAGTCACTTATAGAGTTATGACGAAAAGAGGTAATTTTTTATATAAAAGTTCGGAAAACGGCTGTATATTTGCGCCGGATTAATAATACTACTTTTATGGGAGGAATTTTTGGAGTCATCTCCACCAAGCAATGCAAAAATGACCTCTTCTACGGAGTAGACTATCATTCCCACCTGGGAACCCGCAGGGGCGGTATGGCGGTCTACAACGGTAACGGTATCTTCGCAAGGGATATCCACTCTCTGGAAAATTCCTATTTCAGAGTCAAGTTTGAAGACGACCTGTACAAGTACACCGGTAACCTCGGTATAGGGGTAATCAGTGATACTGACGCGCAGCCAATAGTCGTCAATTCCCACCTGGGACGCTTCGCCATCGTGACAGTCGGCAAGATATGCAACATCGCCGACCTGGAGAAGGAGATGCTGTCCCAGAACAAGAACTTCACAGAGCTGAGCTCGGGCAAGACCAATCCGACCGAGCTGATCGCCCAGATCATCACCTGCTCCCCTTCCTTCGAGGAAGGCATCAAGTCCGTCCAGCAGAAGGTCAAGGGCTCGTGTTCCTTCGTACTCCTCACGGAGAACTGCCTCATCGCGTGCAGAGACCTCTACGGCAGGACTCCACTGATTATCGGAAAGAAGGACACCGAAGAAGACGGAGAGAGGGTCAAGGCCCATGCAGTAGCATCCGAGACCTGCAGCTTCCCCAACCTGGGCTACAAGGACGAGTACATCCTCGGCCCCGGAGAAGCCGTCAGGATAACCGCTGACTCCCTCGAGCAGATAGTCAAGCCCGGAAAGAAAATGCAGATCTGCTCCTTCCTGTGGATTTACTACGGTTATCCCGCTTCCTCCTACGAGGGCATCAACGTGGACGAGGTACGCTACAGACTGGGATACAAACTGGCCAAGGAAGACGATTCCGAGATGGATACAGTATGTTCCATCCCTGACTCAGGCACCTGCATGGCCATAGGCTACTCCGACGGCAAGGGCGTGCCCTTCCGCAACGGCTACGTCAAGTACACCCCGACATGGCCCCGCAGCTTCACCCCGACCAGTCAGGACAGGCGCAATCTGGTGGCCAAGATGAAGCTGATTCCCAACGGAGACATCCTTCACAACCACCGTCCCGTCTTCTGCGATGACTCAATAGTCCGCGGCACCCAGCTGCGCAACAATGTCCGCAATCTCTACGAGTACGGAGCCAAGGAGGTACACGTGCGCATCAGCTGTCCTCCGCTGGTATATCCCTGCGAGTTCATCAACTTCTCCGAGTCCCGCACCCCGCTGGAACTCGTCTGCCGCAGGTTCATCCAGCAGAAAGAAGGAGCCCATGACCGCAACCTGGGCCGCTACGTGCGCAACGACACAGCCGAATATGCCGAGATGGTGGAGTATATCCGCAAGGAGGTCAATGTGGCTTCCCTCAAGTTCAACACCCTCGAGAACCTCGTCTCATCAATAGGTCTTCCCAAGGAGATGATCTGCACTCATTGCTTCGACGGCAGCAGCTACGGACACGAGTAGACAGTGCCTGAGCGCACTGTTTAATAACAGTTTTGTTTATTTTTCTTTTGAGGTATGGATTAATTTTATACCTTTGCGGGAAATATAACCAAACTGCACGCATGAACATCTTTGTATCTAACTTGAATTACAGAGTAAGAAAGGAGGATCTCACGGCATTGTTCACTCCCTACGGTGAAGTCACCTCGGCAAGGATCATTGTCAATAAGGAAACCAGAAGATCCAGAGGTTACGGATTTGTAGAAATGTCTGAAGAAGAAGGCATGAAAGCCATCGAAGCCCTCAACGGAACCGAATATATGGGGCGCACGATTACAGTAGCCGTAGGCAACGAGAAACCCCAGCCCAAAGAAGAAGTTGCTGAGTAGTTCTCACCTTTTCGCACCGAACGCCGCAAAGTTTGCGGCGTTTTTTTATATTTGTAAGCAAAAAGACTATCCGAAATGGACAGATTAGCAAAATACATCATCATAGCCGGCGCGACCGCAATAGTTCTTTTCCTGGGATGGTACTTCCGCACAGTACTGCTGTACATAGCCATCGCCGTAGTCATATCCCTGATAGGCAAGCCTGTGGTAAAAGTCCTGACCTCCATACGCATTAAGAACTTCCATCTTCCCAGATGGCTGGCCTCCGTACTGACTCTGACACTGATAGTCTGCGTCTGCCTATCCCTGTTCCTCCTGCTGGCCCCCATGATAGGCCAGTTCGTCCATCTCATCAACAACATGAGCCTGAGCACTCTGGAGACCCAGCTCTACGAGCCCCTCGAGAAACTCAACGAATTCCTGATCAAGTCCATACCCTCTATCGATCCAGGATTCCGGATTGAGCTGTACCTTTTCGACTACATAAGGGACTTCATCAACATCAACACTTTCTCCAACATCATAGTCTCACTGGCATCATTCATCGCTGACTTCGGTATTGCCGTCTTCTCGGTCATTTTCATAGCTTTCTTCCTGCTCATGGAGAACGGTCTCATTACAGACCTCCTCACCTCCATAGTCCCAGACCGTCTTGAGGACAATGTCCGCAGGGCTACCCGCTCCATCAACTCACTGCTGTCCCGTTACTTCGTCGGCATATCCCTGGAATCCCTCTTCGTCGCCACGCTCAACAGCCTGGGACTTATCTTCATCGCCAAGATGGACCCGCAGCTGGCAATAGTCGTGGGATTCGCTTCCGGCATACTCAACATCATACCCTACCTCGGACCTTTCATAGGAGACCTTCTGGCCGTGGTGATGGCTCTCCTTTTCCATATCAACAACGCGGTGGAGATGCCCCTGCTCATCTTCCTGATCATAGTCCTGGCCATCTTCATCGTGACCCAGTTCATAGACAACTACGTGTTCCAGCCCCTCATCTACTCCAACAGCGTCAAGGCCCATCCCCTGGAGATATTCCTTATTATCCTCATCGCCGGACAGATAAGCGGTGTCTTCGGCATCCTGATCGCCGTTCCCCTGTACACTGTGCTCAGGGTCATCGCCAGCGAGTTCCTATCCGGCTCCAAATTCGTACAGCGGATAACAAGGAACATCAAATAAACAACATAAAAAGGCCGCACCGGATATCCGGCACGGCCTCAGACTACATTATGTCAATGTCAGTACGTCTTACTGAACTCCCTCTGCGGTGAGGTAGTCGTTGTATTTCTCATATCCCTCCGCATACTTGGCGTCACGGGTACGGAATCTGAAGAACACCTGTTTCAGAGCGCTGGCCACAGCGACCTTGACATCCTTGTCCTCGGTCATGTTGAAAGCCTTCTCGAAGGGCTCGATGGACATCTCGAGGTATTTCTCGAACTCCTTCTGGAGAGCGTCATAGCCTTCTACATCGTTGATGTCAAGAGCGTTCATCTTATCCTGGATAGCGATTGCCTCATCGAAATAGGTGTTGCCCACGGAGTAGATACCATATACGTAGTTGGGATCCACCTCTGTGGAACGATAGTAGCACTTGATGGCATTGTTTATGTCACCGAGACCCTTGTAGACATTACCCTCGGCATAGATAAGAGATGCGTTGCCGGGCTCGTTCGCCTGAGCAGCCTTGATCAGGTCGAGAATCTTCTGAGGATCATCGTTGGTCTCCATGTAGAGGTTAATCAGGGAAACGAGAACTGACTGGCTGGCAGGATACTTTGCAAAAGCGTCATTGAGATACTGCTTTGCCAGGTCTGTGTTGCCCTCTGACTTGGCTATGTCTGCAAGAGCCGATGCTACGTCACCCTTCTGGTCGTAACCGATGGAGAGGCACTCATCAAAGTACTTCTTGGCTTTCTCCTTGTTGCCTATAGCATTGTAGGCCACGCCTGTGTAGTAAACGATCATACTGTCCACAGCATTGACTACAGGGTTCTCGCTGCAGGGAAGGGACTCCTCGAAGTAGAAGGCAGCCTTCTCAACATCACCAATGGTATAATAGCTCATGGCGTCGTTGACGAATTTATCGCGGAGCATCACCAATTTCTCGTTCAGGGCCTTGGCCTTGGAGCCTTTGGCATCCACCTCGGCGGCCTTCAGATAAGCCTCGCGGGCCTGAACCAGCAGGTCCTCGTCCATGATGGGCTTGGTAATGATGACTACCTCCAGAACGCCTCCTGCATTGTAATAGAGGTCGCGGAACTCGTAGTGCTCCACAGTATAGGCAGCACCGTTGAGCTGAACCTGCTCCTCCGACAGAGGCTTGCTGCCACCGAGAAGCATAGCCTCAGTCTTGGAGATACCGATCCACTGGTCTCCGAAGAGAGAGTTGTAAGCATCCAGAAATGCGTCTCCATACTTGATCCAAGTATTTGGATTAGCAGCCTTCTTCTCATTCTCGGTTGCGGCTTTCGCCTTGTCTATGGAAGAAAGCAATTGATCTTTGTTCTGTGCTCCGGCGGTAAGCGCTACTGCCAGCATAGCAACGGTCAATAAAATCTGTTTCATGATTTTTTAAATAAATGTGTTGTTTATAGTTAGTTGTTTCCTGTTAAATTAGTCATTCCGTTTACAGTTCCTCTCCTGTCTCCTGAGCCTTCTCCTCACTCTTGTTCACCACGCAGACAGCCGCGATGGTATCCCCTTCACGCAGGTTGATCAGTCTGACACCCTGAGTAGCACGACCGGCCACACGGATATCCGAAACCGGCACGCGGATGGTGATGCCGGACTTGTTGATGATCATCAGGTCATTCTCGTCGGTGACCATCTTTATGGCTATCAGTTCTCCTGTCTTCTCAGTGATATTGAGGGTCTTCACGCCCTTGGCCCCGCGACTGGTCACGCGGTAGTCCTCCAGCAGGGAGCGCTTGCCGTAACCGTTGGCACTGACCACCATGATATTGCCCTGGGTCTCGCCCTCCTCAGGCCTGGCGGCGCATACCATGCCTATCACCTCGTCATCGTCCTCGATGCTGATTCCGCGGACTCCGGATGCCGTACGTCCTATGGAGCGGGCATCAGACTCGTGGAAGCGCACGCACTTGCCCTTGCGGGCGGCCAGCAGGATCTCATTGTTCCCGTCCGTAAGCACTGCCTCCAGCAATCCGTCTCCGTCCTTTATCGTAATCGCGTTCACACCCTTCTGACGGGGGCGGGAGTACGCCTCGAGCAAGGTCTTCTTGACGACGCCACGCTTGGTAGCCATCACGATATAGTGGCTGTTGACGAAGTCTGTGTCGTTGAGATTGCCCACATTGAGGTAAGCGCATACATGGTCATCGGCCTCGATGCTGATGACATTCTGTATCGCGCGGCCCTTGGAGGCTTTGGTTCCCTCGGGTATCTCATATACCTTGAGCCAGTAGCACTTGCCCTTATCAGTGAAGAAGAGCATGGTGCTGTGGGTATTTGCAACGTAGATATGCTCTATGAAGTCCTCGTCCTTGGTGGTGCTGCCCTTGGAGCCCACGCCGCCGCGGTTCTGAAGACGGTATTCCGTCAGAGGAGTACGCTTGATATAGCCGGAATGTGATATGGTGATGACCACATCCTCGTCGGCATAGAAGTCCTCCGGATTGAACTCGTCGGCCGAGGGTACGATCTCGGTCCTGCGGGGATCTCCGAATTTCTCCTTGAGTTCCTGAGTTTCCTGCTTGATAAGCGCATACTGCAGCGACTCGTCGGACAGGAAGGCTGTCAGTTCCTCTATAAGGGCCACCACCGCATCATAGTCGGCACGCAGCTTCTCCCGGTCCATGCCGGTAAGCTGGCCGAGACGCATCTCTACGATGGCTCCTGCCTGTATCTCGCTGAATCCAAACTGAGTACACAGTCCATCACGGGCATCCTGACGGCTTCTGGAAGCCCTTATCAGAGCTATCACCTCGTCGATGATATCGATAGCCTTGAGCAGACCGGCCAGGATATGCTCGCGCTTGCGGGCCTCATTGAGGTTGTACTGGGCACGGCGGACCACTACGTTGTGACGGTGACGGACAAAGTACTTGATAAGCTGCCTGAGATTGAGCAGGCGGGGACGGCCGTCCACCAGCACCACATTGTTGACAGAGAAACTGGACTGCAGGGGCGTCAGCTTGTAGAGAGTGTTGAGCACCACGTTGGCCACAGCACCCATCTTGAGCTTGATGACGATGCGCATACCCTTGTGGTCGCTCTCGTCGTTGATATAGGCTATGCCCTCAATCTTCTTCTCCTCCACCAGTTTGGCGATATACTCTATCATCTCCCTCTTGTTCACCATGTAGGGAATCTCGGTGACTACTATCACCTCTCTTCCGGAGGGCTGTACCTCTATCTCGGTCTTGGAGCGGATGACTATGCGGCCGCGCCCTGTCTCGAATGCGTCACGGATACCGGCCAGGCCCTGGATAATACCTCCCGTAGGAAAGTCCGGACCTTTTATATAATGCATCAGCTCGTCTACAGTAATATCATTGTTGTCGATGTAGGCACAGATGGCATCGGCCACCTCTCCCAGATTGTGGGGAGCCATGTTGGTCGCCATTCCCACCGCGATACCGGAAGAACCGTTGAGCAGGAGCAGGGGTGCCTTCGAGGGCAGCACCAGAGGCTCCTTGAGAGTCTCGTCGAAATTGGGGGTGAAATCCACTGTATCCTTGTCCAGATCCTCCAGACATTCCTCTGCGAGTCTTCTGAAACGTGCCTCCGTATAACGCATGGCGGCAGGGGGGTCCCCGTCCACCGAACCGAAGTTACCCTGGCCGTCCACCAGCATATACCGCATGCTCCATTCCTGCGCCATGCGGACCATGGCCTCGTATATACTTGAGTCTCCGTGCGGATGGTATTTACCCATCACCTCTCCCACTATACGGGCCGACTTCTTGTGCTGGCCTCCGGATGTAAGACCGAGATCGTACATACCGTACAGCACCCTGCGGTGCACCGGTTTAAGACCGTCCCTGACATCCGGCAGGGCCCTGGCCACAATAACGGACATGGAATAATCGATATACGCCGTTTTCATCTCCGTCTCGATATCGACCTGCACTATTCTGCCCTGTGCTGTTTCTTCGTTTTCTATCATATCTCTTATTTCCAAAACAAAATGCTAAAATACTCAAAATTTTGTAACTACAAACGTAAAATTTATTCAAAAATACATTATTTTAGTGCCCCCAAACTGCAAGAACTTATGCGCGAACTCAATATACTGGACAAAATACTTGAATACGCCCGCGAGGAGGCCGTCAGGACCGGATGGATGAGCATCACTCCCGAGCATCTGGTCCTCGGAATGATAAGACACGGGGACAATGAGGCCTGCCGCTTCCTCACCGACAGCGGCCTTTCCCTGGCCCGGCTCAAGTCCATGATACTGGACGAGATAGACCGCGGATGCTCCGTGCCGTACCGGGATTCCGGACAGATCAGGCCCGAGGCCGCGCTCCAGCACATCCTCAACACAGCCGCAGGCATACTGCACTCCCCGAAAGCCTCCCAGATACCTGACACCATGGTGCTGCTGAGCATTATCCTGAAAGAGGACAACTCAGTCACCTCCGATATTGTCCTGGACATGGGCCTGGACTTCAACGACCGCTACGCCACCATCCCGGGAGACAGGTACGACGGGCCGCTGCCCGATGACGACCTGGACATGGATTACGGAGACCCGGACCGGGGCAGGGCCGAATCCCCCGAAGAGACCCTGAGCAGATTCGGGACAGACCTTACCGCCGCGGCAGCCGACGGGACCCTGGACCCCGTGACAGGAAGGGAGAGGGAGATAGACCGGATAATAGAGATTCTCTGCCGGAGGAAGAAGAACAATCCCATGATAGTCGGAGAGCCCGGAGTCGGCAAGACAGCACTTGCAGAAGGCGTTGCGCGGAGGATAGCCGACAGGAACGTCCCGCTGGAAATGATGAACAGGAAGATCATATCCATCGACCTGGCCTCGATGGTGGCAGGAACCAAGTTCCGGGGCGACTTCGAGGAGCGGCTCCGCAAGGTCCTGGAGGCAGTACAGGCTAACCCTGACCTGATCCTGTTCATAGACGAGATACACAACATAGTAGGCGCCGGAGGCGGAGGAGGCGCCATGGACGCCGCCGCCATCATAAAACCCGCACTGTCCCGGGGCGGATTCCAGTGCATAGGCACCACCACATCCGATGAATACCGGAGAATCATAGAGAAAGACGGTGCCCTGGCGAGACGTTTTCAGAAAGTAACTGTCGACCCGCCGTCGGACACCACGACAATGAGGATGCTCGAGGAACTCAGGCCGCATTACGAACAGTTCCACAACGTGACATATGCCCCGGAAGCCATAAGCGCCTGCATCTCACTATCGAACCGCTACATCACATCCAGACACCAGCCCGACAAGGCCATCGACGTCATGGACGAGGCCGGAGCAGCCGTACACATGGGGCACAGCATGCCAGACAGCAGCATAGTAGAGATGGGCCGGAGACTGAAAGAGCTTCGGCAGGAGAAGAGAAACAGCCTTGAAAACAACGACTTCGAGAAGAGCGCCCGGATCATGAAACGGGAACTCGAGCAGCAGGAGGAACTGAAGCAGGCCACAAACCGGCTCCTGGACAAGAGCGGCCGCCACAAGGCAACCGTCACCGAGAGCGACATCATGCGCACGGTGTCGGTCATGACCGGTATCCCGGTTGAGAAAATGGCCGCCTCCGAGACCTCCCGCCTCGCCGGACTGCGCCAGATACTCGGCCGCAAGATCATCGGGCAGGATGAAGCCGTGGACAAGGTAGTACGCGCCATATCCCGCAACCGCGCCGGACTGCGCGACCCGGGCCGCCCCATCGGGTCCTTCCTCTTCCTCGGCCCCACCGGAGTGGGCAAGACCCACCTGGCCAAGACCCTGGCAGCACAGCTCTTCGACACCGGCGATGCCATCATCCGCCTGGACATGAGCGAGTACATGGAGAAGATATCCGTTACCAGGCTCATAGGAGCCCCTCCGGGATATGTCGGCTACGATGAGGGCGGCCAGCTCAGCGAGAGAGTCCGGCAGAAACCTTACTCAGTAGTGCTGCTCGACGAGATAGAGAAAGCCCATCCGGACGTATTCAACATCCTGCTGCAGATCCTGGACGAGGGACGCCTGACCGACAGCAACGGCCGCATCGTGGACTTCCGCAATACGGTCATCATCCTCACCTCCAACATAGGCAGCCGGGACATCAAGGACTTCGGCCGCGGCATCGGCTTCGGTTCCTCCGGAGAAATCTCGCAGCAACATCAGAAAGCACTGATCGACAAGGCGCTCGGACGGTCATTCACCCCCGAGTTCCTCAACCGCCTCGACGAGACCGTGTACTTCCGCAGCCTCACCCGCGCAGATATGTCCTCCATCCTCGACATCGAGCTGGAGACCCTCCACAAGCGTGTCGCCCAAGCCGGCTACAGCCTCCATCTCAGCACCCGAGCACGGGAATTCCTCTGCGATAAGGGATACGACCCATCCTACGGCGCACGTCCCCTCAAAAAAGCGGTACGCCGCTACCTCGAGGACCTCATAGCCGAGACCGTAATATCCGGCCTCAAGCCATCCTCCCGTATCTCAATCGATGTCAATGAGGACAATACCGCCCTCACCGTCACCGGCAATGCGAAGAAAAGCGGACTGAAAATACTGCTGCCCGAGAAAAAAGCCGCATCGCGGAAAGAAGAGCCCGCGCACTGAAACTATCAGAACTGAAATACCCGGACAAACTTCCGGCTGCCCAGATTGAAGATCCTGGCCATGCCGTCCGTCTCCCCCGCCAGATGGCGGAAGCGGCGGTCGCTCCGGATTTTACCCTCATGCACCCTCATACTGCCGTCAGGGGCGCAGAGAAACTCCACCGGCGGCCGGCAGCCCCGCTCCTCGAAGCCCAGCCGGGAGTATGAGCGGCCGCCGTACCACTCCAGGTCCGCGTAAGTCATCACCTCCAGCGGTCCTTCCGTACCCTCCTGCCTCCTCGCCTCCACGAAAGCCTCCAGCAGCCGCCCCATTCCCCCGGTCACCCGCAGATCACGGGCAGAGGCATACCTCACCCACTCATAGGATAAATACGGCCCGCAGGACAATGCCCCGTCCTCCATCATTCTGCCCTCCGAAAACAAAGCCACCGCCACCAGCTGCGGAGTCAGGTCCATCGGAGCCTCCGTCCGCCCCGTAGAGCGCTTGCGGAACAGTCCCAGGCGGAACGGAGCCTTCGCAGCCCCGTAGACATGGTTGCGCTCCAGAAAAGCCGCCGCAGTCTCCGCATCGATCCGGCGCACCGTGCAGTTCCGGGCGAACACCCTCTGTCCCCCTCCCAGCCGCACCCGGAGCATCGCACGGACCAAGGGCCCCGAGCCCCTCCAGCGGTCCTCATAAAGAAATACCAGGTCTCCGGCCCCGGACTCCTCCCCCGCCCTCACGATATCCTCCACCGTCCCCCCTTCAGAAAAATAATCCATAGGCACCATCACAACAGCCAGCCCTTCCTCCCCGCAGCGCAGCACATTCAACCCGCCGATGCACATGCAGGCCACCATACCCATAAGGCACCCGGCCGCATCATTGTCCACCTGCCTGGCCACACCTGTCCCTGGAGCCATACAGCACCCCCCGCCGGCATCACTGACACATCCTCTTATAAAATCCAGTATTTCCCTTTCAAAAACTCTCATGCCGCAAAATTACAACAGCTTCACATATTTTTTTGATTTTTCAATCTTTTTAACTACTTTTGCGGCCCATTACGACTAAGATCTGCTAGCTCAGTTGGTAGAGCACAACACTTTTAATGTTGGGGTCTTGGGTTCGAGCCCCAAGCAGATCACCCCCACGAAAAACAACAAAAGCCGCCCAAACAGCGGCTTTCTTTCATTGTTTTTAGCAGTTGCGGTAAACCCTCTTGTCCACTATAACTTATCTTCCTGACCAGATTTCATGCCTCGGAGATCACAGTTAAAAGTTTTGCGAAACTCCTGCTTCGCTTTTTCCATTACGGGATTAGACTTGTTTGAAGGAAATGAGTGTGCCACAATACGGGCCCGGATGACATCGTTCGAAGGATGTACAAAAATGCGGTTTTTCAGCGTTTCACGCAATTGTCCAATGGCATGACCGGCATCAACGCCTTTAAGTTCTACGAAAATCTCAGTCCAGTGTTCCGGTACCGCATCCTTGGCAGAACGTTTTACAAGTACCAGTTTATCACAGCGCTGACCTTCTTTCACGATATCACCATCCACGGCATAAACTACAGACTCCTCAACACCATTGGTTACAAGCACATACCGCTTACCCTTCTCAGATGTGCTGATCCGGGCACGGGTCATAAGCCGCTGCTCAGGAGAAAAACCTTCAGCAGCCAACAGTTCATAAGTCGATTTATATGCCGTCATACTAAATGCCATCACTTCTCAAACAACTTTTCGTTCAACCTGCTGATGCTGTCTTCCACCCAATCCGACACACCGTCAAGGTGATTGCCGCTGAGCATCGGCACCTCAGTATCCAGAATACTTTGAAAAACACCTTCTCCATCAATGTAATAACCGGAGATGGAAAATGGAGGCAAAATACAATCTTCGCTCACCACATCCTGCTTCAATCTCCTACCGGCAACCACAGAGCCATACAGAAGCACATTCACCACCGACATCACATAAGGACTGTGAGTAGTAACGACTGCCAGACTCTGCTCAGACCCATTTCCCAAGGCCTTTTTCAACGAACGCACAATGCTCATTATTACCATCTTCTGAGATTCCGGATACAGATTCTGCTCCGGTTCCTCTATAAATAGTTGAGCAGACTGGTAAACCAGTCTGCGGAGAGAATCATTGTCAGCCTTACTTATCTCGTTGCGATCATGCATGGAAAGTGACGCATTTTCCCCGACACACCCCGCAATATAGTTCGTCATCACATCCATCGGCATGACACTCTGCATACCGCTCGAGGCATAGAATGCCGGCGTTTCACTGCCGTCTTCCCTCACCAGCACATCTGCCCCGGACTTGTTCACATAGCTGAAACCTCCCGTAGCAGCCAGCCTGAAAGGATGTTCACTGGTATAAGGTCCCTTAGCCTCATCCCATTCGTATAGAAAGTTGAAAAGCACATCTCTTTCAGTAGCCTTATATGTCTTATCCACATTCTGAATAGCAGAAACCAGGTTCCTCTCCGACGGGATATAACACAACTTGCTGTTATACCTCTTATCTAAAAACGACTGCTTACGCCCAATCCTTGCATTACCCATCACGCCGGAATACTCAATGCTCACCGCATCCCCGTCATACTTCAGTTCTGTATCCACCTTAAAATATTCATCATTCAACCGGTAAAAAGACTTCAATTCCTTTATAAATCGGTTATTATGAGTATACTGGCTCACTATATCATCAGTTGAGACCATAATCTTTTTCTCAATCCAACGACAGAAGCAGAGCACCTTCATAAAGGTACTCTTGCCCGAACTCTGACGACCGACAAGTATCATCAACGGAGTCAGTTCTACTTTAGTTGAGTCCGACACAGGACCGAAGTTCTTAATATGAAGTGATGCCATATATCTCATTCAATTAGTCAAGGCAAATTTACGAAATAACTTCATTCCACAAACAAAAATCCCGCTGACCCCGTCAATGACGGAGCCAGCGGGATATCTGTTTTCATTCTGCGCTTCGACTGGCAGACCGCTACAGCAGCAGCGAGCGGATGCCGTCCACGATGTAGCGGGCGTCCTCGTCGGTGACACAGGGGCCGCTCGGCAGGCAGAGGCCCACCTTGAAGAGGGACTCGCTCACGCCGTTGAGGTAGGCCGGGCAGTCCGCGTACACCGGCTGCCGGTGCATCTACACCGGCTGCCGGTGCATCGGCTTCCAAAGAGGGCGGGACTCGATGCCCAGAGCGTCCAGGCCAATGCGCAGGGCCTCTACGTTGGCGTTAGGCTCGCAGTCCGTGTGGGTCGTGTCGGCCGCGTGGGTCACTCCGGCGGCACCTCCTACTGCTCCCTTTATGACGTTGCGGTAGGCATTCTCCTGGCCCTTTATGCGCAGCTCCGGGTCGACGGTCACCGTGTTCAGCCAGTAGTTGCTGTCGTATCTCTCATTCGGGTTCTCGTGGAGGGTGATGCCGTCCACGTCCTTCAGCAGCTCCCTGTACAGGGCGCACATATGCTTGTGGTGGGCAATGTGAGCGTCCGCCACCGTCATCTGGCCGCGACCGATACCCGCGCAGATGTTCGACATGCGGTAGTTGTAGCCGATGCGCTCGTGCTGGTAGTAGGGATAGGCCTCGCGGGCCTGCGTCGCGTAGAACATGATCTCGTTCTTGGCTGCAGCGTCGGGGCAGATGAGCGCACCGCCGCCTGAGGTCGTGATCATCTTGTTGCCGTTGAACGACAGCACGCCGTACCTTCCGAACGTACCCAGCACCCGGCCGTCGAACCTGGAGCCGAAGCCCTCCGCAGCATCCTCTATCACCGGGATGCCGTAGCGGCCGGCTATCTCCATTATCTCATCGATCCTGTAGGGCATGCCGTACAGTGCCACCGGGATGATCGCCTTGGGAGCCTTGCCCGTCCTGGCGATACGGTCCTTTATCGCCTCCTCTAGCAGACCCGGGTCCATATTCCACGAATCCTGCTCCGAATCCACGAACACCGGCCGCGCCCCAAGGTAGGTCACCGGATGCGACGACGCGCAGAACGTGAAGCTCTGAACCACCACCTCATCCCCGGGCCCCACCCCGCAGGCTATCAGCGCCAGATGCACCGCAGCCGTACCCGCAGACAGAGCCACCACCTCCTTCCCCTCGCCCACAAACTTCCTCAGGTCGTCCTCGAACCCGTTCACATTGGGCCCCAGAGGAACCACCCAGTTCGTATCGAAAGCCTCCTGTATGAAGGCCTGCTCCGCCCCGCTCATGTGAGCCAGGCAGAGGTAAATTCGCTTTCCCATAAAATTGCTATGATTTTTATTTACTCTGTATACAACATTCGGAACATTCGCCTGGTATCCTTTAACGAGTTGGGATACTCACTAGGGATAAAACCACACTTAGAATAAAATGTATAAGTGTTGTATGGGTCTGTCACCAATGCGTCTACTGTCAAAAATTGACAACCGGCTAATGTTTGGGACTGAGCCCTCTCTACTATCATCTCCACTATCGCCCGCCCCAATCCCATTTTCTGGTACGCATGATTTACTGCAAGATATGCTATTGCCAACGCTGGATAATGTAACTTGTCAAGAAACAAATCCCGATACTCAAACCCGCCATCTGAGAATCTCTTTCTCATCCCGTCCACAATATCGGTCTTGTCCTCATAGTCCATTTCCAAAGAATCAAAACTAAGAGCAAACAAAGCCAGCACCTCCTCGCCATACCGCACAATATAAAGTTGGCAATAATGATGCATTACGCTCAACCTCAACTGACTCTGGATAAACTGATCCATCCTCGGAACTCCACATTGAAAACCACACAAGTCATTCCAGTCCCGAATACACTCTATATGAATATCCATCCCCCCTCCTATCTACTTCCACACTATATTCCAATCTTTAAGAATCTCCTTATGCTTACGGATCAATTCCAAATCCTGTTCATTCAATTTACCGGAATAGACCCTACGCAGAATCTCCCTTAGTTCTTTTGCATACTCGCCTCTGACAGGCTCTCTCTTTGAATTAATTCCCAACATAGCATTCTCCTTTTAAATTCAACTCTCAGCAAAGATAAATACAATCCGCGCAAATTCCAAAACAAAATACCTGACAATCAAAACTTTTTGACGAAAGTGGTAAAACCGCGACTTCCGTCAATTCGTACCGTCGAACGGATGTGTCGTGGCCTCCCCCTCGAACGCAATATCCTCCCGCGCGAAGACCTTCTTCACTGTCAGCAGCAGAATCTTTTCTAACGCAGTAGGTCGCAACACATAAAACGCTGCCGCAAATGCTGTCCACGATCAATCAGAAATGCTTCTTTTTCCTCATCCTCCGAATCATATACAAGATTAAAACCATTTCTCTTATAAAAATCGATAACCTTCTCTTCATTCAGAGCATCCACTATCAGAAAACGGCAACCCGTTTTGTTCGCAGGATGAGTAAACCAGTCCTTGATATAGTTTAGAACCTGAGTACCAACATTCAATCCCCTAAAACACCTGTCCACCCCCATCTGACCAATCAGGACCGCCGGATAATTCCGCATCCGTTTTGGGTTTGGTATCCTGCGCTGCATACGATTCCGGAACCGGCTTGGAAGCATTCCGGCTTTTACACTATCATTTGATACTGTGAAAATACATACAATACGGCAATCAGCATCATCTGTCACAAAAGCATACGTTTTAGTAAGAGGCTCCCGCTCGTACAGATAATACGAATGTCGAAAAAATGCATCAATCCCGTTATCTCCACATATAAAATCACGAGTACTGACTTCGGGGCCCAATCGAACCAGTGCGCACCTGTCAGTCAAGTCGAAATCCCAGCCCCTCATGCTCTCTCACAAATTTTTTAGATTTCTCCAAAAGTCTGTCAATATAATCGTAATAATCCACCGGCCTCACTCTCCTTGGAAGCCTATTCACTCTCTCCACTTCCCGCAGGAAGCGCTCCGCTGACTTTCCGGTCAGCACCGGCAAGCTTCTAAAAGGCAATGACATACTTGATTCGTTTAAAGTTTCACTTTTACAAAGATAACACTTCCCGCTCACTTTGCAAAAGAAAATCGCATCAGACCGTCAAACTTCAATTCGTCCCGTCGAACGGATGTGTCGTCGCCTCCCCCTCGAAAGCGATATCCTCGCGGGCGAACACCTTCTTCACAGTCAGCAGCAGGATACGGATGTCCAGCCACATCGTCAGATGGTCCACATACCATACATCCAGCTCGAACTTCTTGGTCCACGATATGTTGTTACGCCCGTTCACCTGAGCCCAGCCCGTAATCCCCGGACGCACCTCATGACGGCGATACTGCTCCTTCGAATAAAGAGAAAGATACTTAGGCAGCAGCGGCCTCGGCCCCACCAGCGCCATATCCCCCTTCAGCACATTCCACAACTGCGGCAGCTCATCCAACGACAACGACCGGAACACCCGGCCGATCCGCGTTATCCTCTCCGCGTCTGGCAGCAGTTTGCCCTCCGCATCCCGCTCGTCAGTCATCGTCTTGAACTTCACAGCCTTGAATATCCTCGCATCCTTCCCCGGACGGTCCTGAGTGAAGAACACCCCCGCCCCCTTGTTCGCAAAGTGCAGGACAATGATGAACATCAGCATGAACGGGGACAGCACCAGCAGGGCGCAGAAGGTGATGCAGAAATCGAAGAATCTTTTGAAAAAATGGCTGTACATTTTATTCTGTTTCGTTTTTAACACTTTGACCGGGCTCGACAATCTTTCCATTCCTCACAACTACACCAGTCTTGATGACTTTTGCCGGATTTCCTGCAACTATGCAATGGGGGGGGGGGGTTTTTTGTCACTACACTACAGGCCGCAACCACGGTGCTGTCTCCCACCTTTACACCTGGCAGGATTAAAGATCTTATACCTATTACGCAATTATTGCCGACGTATGTATCTGTCTTCAATGAACGGCATGCATCATGTGAAAGGACTCCGGCCCCGGCTAAAATCCAGGTTCCGTCACCGACATGAACTCCTTTGGGGTTTACCGCCCTGTCAAGACGAGCTTTCCTCGAAATGACACAATTCTTTCCTATATCCATGCCATAAACTTTCCGTAAAATAGCAGGATATATTTTCGTTGTCAGTGCAAACAGGCGGCGACGCCAAAATGATAGATTTATGAAAGTCATGTCTATATACTTGTCTCAGTATTCCAATCTAATTTTCTACTTGCAGCCTCGACAGATACGAACTCAAAGGCATTCACCAGTTTACAAAACTTGGGAAAACAATACTTCAATCCAAAATAGTTCTTGAAGTATCTCACGGGAGCCGACTCATTTTCCAGACCTCTGTACCTTCGTTCCTGTCCTGCATCCATATCCTTAATATGGAAATATGTCATGACATAATCACTCTGACTGACGATAGATTTTATCCTGCTGTACGGGAACAGTCTGAAATAGCCTCCACCGGAATAAGCAATCCTCTTACCCATCACTTGTGTCATTGGAATCGGGAATTCTTTTATTTTTATACCATTGTAGTTAACTATCACGGGCTTGTCAGAATGGAAATCAGCAAAACCTCCGAACGCTCTTCCTGCCGGGAATATCGAGGCATCCATCTCAATTCCGCATTTATGCAGAATCTCGAACATATACTTGTTTTCAGGCGTTATCGAGAATGCCGGAGCACGATAGGCCGTCACTTTCTTGCCTATCAGCTGCTCTACAGCGTCTATCCCTTTTCTGGTATCTTCTTCCGCCTGAGCATAATCGAAATTGCGCAAAAAGGTATGACTGTACGAATGGGATCCGATATGATGTCCGGCACGGTCGATTTTCAGCACCACATCCGGAGCACATTCCACCATCTTGCCCAGCACAAAGAAAGTTGCCTTGAAACCACGCTTGTCGAGAAGCTCCAAAATACTGTCCAGATACCAGTCCAGGCGCTTACGCCACTCCGCCCTATCTCCCAGACCGGCTTTTTCGTACACCCACCAGTCCTCGATGTCGAATGTCAGAATATTCATTTCTAAATTATATCAAATCATAATCCGCCAGACTTACTTCCCAATTGTTGGTTTTGTAGATCCTATCGTCTATCTTATTCTTATCCAAAATCAATCCTGTAAAATAAAAATTTTTAGGTGCTAACTTTGAAGGCAGTTTCAACATACTCAAAGGCACGAATGGCAAATACCCAACATACATAAGTAATCCTACATTATCTTCCTTCGTATAAGTGAACATAGCACGTACTGCTGAATTAAAAGTGTATGGAGACATCGGAAATACATCCAAAAGAAAAGCAGTCTTGACTCCATTTTGCACAGACACAGCATACGCCGCCTCATATCCCTCTCCATTAATTTTCAGATATTTTTTAGAACGAAACCTACAATCAGTAAATGTAGCACGATCTCTGCTCACTAATGGTGTTGTTACATTCCTATTCAAAGAAAAATTTGACATCCATAACATAAAGCGCGAGACTACCATTGAGATCAAATTCAACCTCTTTAATGAAGGCTTGACACTTCCTACCCTCAAGGGGGTAATATAAATGTTTAATGGAGTCAAATCCCTATGTCTAAAGCCCTTGACAAACAGAATATGTGAATTTTCATTTGGAAAGCCGAACAAATATGATACACCTTCCTCCAGGGCATATTTCTCTGAAACTTTATATAGTTTCATAAAATTGAAAAAATCCCGATACCCCTTCAGCACCATTGTGCCGCCACCATACGCGAATAAGCATCTCTCTCCTTGATAGATATAATAGTATGGCACATTATTATGGACTCCAACGACTTTTCCATCACTAATCATCAAACTATGGAATGAATATCCTATAGGCGTATTGCTATAATGTAAAAGAAATTCCTTCGGAAGTGTTGAATGCCCTTCAAATGTTTTATTAAAAACATCACATATCTGCACCACTTCATCCGTAGTCAGTTCTGTCGTTTTTTTGGCTACAAAATCCATATTACCTCAAAGTATAACCACCGTCTATAATCAAATTCTGCCCTGTCATCCAACGAGACGCATCACTTAAAAGAAAAACACATGCATTAGCTATATCTTCCGGCTTACCTAGGCCAAGAGGATGCATTGCCTCAGTTTCTTTCCTCTTCTGAGGATCTGCAATATGAGGAAGATTCATATTAATTGGTGTGACTATAACACCTGGAGAAACGGCATTCACTCTAATAGATCTCGAAGCCAATTCCAATGCAAGCGAACGGACTCCTGACAATATAGCTCCTTTAGTCATGCTGTAATGTGTTTTTCCAACAGCACCTACAACTGACATAACAGAAGCAATAAATATAATACTGCCTCCATGACAGAATCCACCCTTAAGCAACAGTCTCGTCAGGTTCATTCCTGCGAAAACATTAACTTTAAAAAATTTCTCCATCAACTCTGGATCGATAAATCCGAAAGGCAAGGTTGATGATATTCCAATACAATTTATAACACCATCAACTTTCCCAAAAGTTGATTTTAAGTTGCTCACACTATTTTCTACAGACTTGAAATCTGTCAAATCTACAGAAATCGGCAAACAGTCATTGAGTACTCCCGCTATCTCCTGCAATCCCTCATAATTCTTATCGACAATAGCTAAAGAAGCCCCCGCCTCCGCACATGATACAGCACATTGCCTGCCGATACCCGATGAAGCACCCGTTATCAATACTTTCTTACCGGATAAGGAAAACTGCGATTCCATATTGTTTTTAAAGTTCTACTATTTCAGATATAAAGCAATCTTTCAGCGGCACTATTCCATGAGCCCACGTCATTCCCACTCCGAACGCACTTAACATCAACTTCTTTTCGCCTTTAAGCAAACCTCGCAATTCTGAAACAATAGTCAAAGGAACTGAGACAGATGAAACATTTCCATACTTTGCGATGGTTGATGGTACTTTTGACTTATCTATCCCTAATTTCTGAATTAGATAACTGTTCATGAAATTATTTGCCTGATGGAAAATATAATAATCCATAGAATCTAACTTCTCACCAGAAAATTCCAGAATTGCTTTTACATCCGCCGGTATTTCCTTAATAACAAAATTAAACACATCGCTGCCTTTCATATAGCCCTGCTCGTCACTACGTATATTACCGTATTTGTCTACTATTTTCTCTTTAACACTTTCTGCATTACTGGGATGTCTATATCCTCCTGCATCAATCTTTATATAGGACTCCCTTGAGCCATCAGAGTTCATGGAAAAATAACTATTGCCAATACTATCATTTTTTTCGATTATAGCTGCGACTCCACCATCTCCAAATAGAAATGCTGTTTTTCTATCTTTAGGTGAGTATACTTTTGATCGTGTCTCTCCATCCAACAATAGCACCTTTCGGACTGATGACTGTTGCGCAAAAGCATATGCCGTACACAATCCATATATAAAGCCGGAACACCCCAAATTGATATCAAGAGCCATCGTCTTTTTTGAAAGACCGAGTCTGTCCTGTAATATCACAGAAGTGGCAGGCATTCTATAATCAGGTGTTTGAGAAACAAATAGAAGAACATCTATTTCAGACCTATCTATTTCCAAATCCGAGATAAGCTTTTCTGTAGCAGCATAACAAAGATCTGACGAACAAGTATTCTCATCTACAAATCTACGTTCTTTTATTCCAATCTTATCGACAACCTCTTTAACCTCCTCTGATGGAAAATACTCAGTGTATTCGTAGTTATGTATCACATGTTTTGGCACACATGCTGACATGCCTAAAACACCTACTCCTCTATATGATAAAAAAGCCATTTATTTACTTTTTTCTACGTAATCAGCAATATCTCCAACTGTCTTGAGCATGGCAAAATCCTCACCTTCGATTGTCACTCCATATTCCTTATCAAGCATAAGAATAACAGACAGATGTACTAGAGAACTCCACTCGTCGATATCCCTGAACTCTGTTTCTAAAGTGATTTTTGATGAGTCTGTATCCTCAAACTGGGATGCAAAATTTTTTAAGAATTGAATTCTGTCCATTTTTATTTCTTTTTTATAGTTTTTAAAAATTTCTTATAGTACGGCCATAAAGTATTCCCTGTAGCCACTTCTTGTATCATAAAATCCGCATTCTCATTTCCTTCTATTAAAGTTATGGCTGAGGAACTTAAAGCCACATCCCACCCGACATAGTGAATTCCATTTGGTAATATTTCCGTTGCTTTAATAACTGTTTTTTTCACATTTTCCCACCTCGGCACACACATCCCTATTATTTGCTTTCGAGAAATCGGGTGAAATGGATATCGTTCATTATAATAGTTTAGTCCAGACGATA
Organism: Alistipes sp. CAG:831; assembly: GCA_000432775.1. Classification (GTDB taxonomy): domain Bacteria; phylum Bacteroidota; class Bacteroidia; order Bacteroidales; family UBA932; genus Coprenecus. The sequence goes on along the minus strand of HF990412.1, from coordinate 34,657 downwards.
TTACAATTCCAGAATCAACATCTATTTGAGCAAACAAGCCTCCAGCATGAGCATTATCTAAATGGCTACTTCCTACCCCTATTCTCAATATTGCGCATGGTATAAATACATTCCCGTCAACATCTACAAGAGTGTAAACTCTTATAGTATTCAGCGATGCTGGATTTAGATCGTGCAAATAACCATCTTGAAAAAAGTATTCCTCAAATAAATAATTTGAAGGAAAATATTTTCTATAATCGTCAAGGTTCAAATCATCAATTTTTAATTTATGGACCCCTCTACCACAAGTATCTTTCGGATCTTTCATTATAATATATTCCTTGTCTTTCACCCAATTTCTGAACTCATCAAATGAAGATTTCACACAATCTATCCATTTAATAGATCTAAATTCTGCAAAATGATAATTAAATTCCCGTTTTGAAAACACTTGTATAGCTTTTTTATCATTAATCCCATTCCAAACTTTATGAGATTTTAGAAGCGTCATGCACTCTCTTCTTTTTACATGCTTGAAATCATAAAAACGATATGTGCAATAATCATTAAAAGTTGCACCATACCTAAATACTTTAAGATAAAAATCAATCAGAGATATCCCCCTTACCTTGAAAAATTTCTCAGAATATTCAATAAAATTTTTGGGAGAAATGTATTCAAAAAAATGCCGAATTTGTTTATTTGTCATAATCTTTTATTTCAACTCCGCATATACTCTCTGTATTCAGGCCATATACCATGTCCCAGTATCATTTCTTGCATTACTGGATCGCCATCATCATTGCCTTCTATCAAGCTGATATCATTATCACTAATAGCAACATCCCAACCAACGTGACGTACCTCGGGACATACATTTGCTGCATTTTTCACCAACTGCAGCACTTCATTCCATCTCGGTATAGTTACGCCGACTATCTGCTTACCACTTACAGGATGAAAAGCAAACTGCTGCAACTTTTTATTTACGGCCTTTGATATTACTACTCCTGATTCCGGATCTATCAACGCAAAAATATTTCCGCCAGCTGCATTATCCCTAAAATCATCACTACACCCAATGCGCAACACTGCATAAGGAATAATCACAGTCCCACTATTTTGTAATACCGTGAATATCCTTACCGTATTCACACTGCTCGGATTCAGTTCATGCAATATACCATTTTGAATGTACAGGTCCTCAATAATATTATCCGATGGGAACAACTTGTTGTACAAATCATGAACATCTAAATCTTTAAGATATAGCATTTTTAAAGTTTTGCCTTCTCCTCCCCCATGAGCTTTTTTTACTATTATTTTAGATTTACAACTACACCATCTTTCAAAAATTGCCTCACTTATTGATTTATCAGAACAATCCAGCCACTCTATACTCCTATAATTCATGAATTTTTTGTTAAATTCCAATTTTGAGGAAAAGAACTTACGAAATTCTTTTTTGTTTAAAACATTACAAGCTCTATGCAGTTTCCACAAAGTTACATATTCCCTTCTGGAACGATGTCTTCTACACCAAAACTCATAAACACAATAATCTGTCACTGTGCATCCATAAAAAAACAGACAGACGTAATAATCAAAAAGATAAATAAATCTTCTAAATCCAGGCCCAAAATAGTCTTTTGAGATCTTAAAATAAGACACCGGACTTACCAGCTCATACAGATGCCTTACATTCATTTTTATAATAGTTTAAGATTGAAATCTTTAAATCTTCTGTTTTTAAAAACATCGTTCCCCAAGTAAGCCCGAGTCCGAACGCCGAGCAGAGCATCGAGCACTTGCGGTTGCGCAGTTCGTCTGCGATATTGGTAACCATAAGCATCGGAATGGAGGCTCCGCCCAGATTGCCGAAGTGCTGTAGATTGTACGGCACCTTTTCCGGATTCAACTTCAGTTTCTTTACGATTCTGTCAACTATAAGTTTGTTGGCCTGATGGATAAGGAAATAGTCCACGTCTTTCTCAGGGTCGATGCCGTAATCCTCCATGAACTTCCTGACGCTTACCGGAGGCTTGGATATCGCGAAAGCGAACACGTCCATGCCGTTGATGAGCGTGTCCTTGGGCGCACGGACTATACCGTTACCGAAGTCCTCCTGTCTGAAGGACTCCTCCGTTATCATATGTCTGAAGCCGCCGTGGGGTGTCATGAGGGCCTGCCAGCCCGAACCGAGGGTGTTGAACTCGATAATGATGTCCTCGGCGGATTCGTCGTACTCCAGAGCCATCGCAGTACCGCAGTCCCCGAACAGCGGGGCACGGCTCTTGTCCACAGGAGACCCCATCCTGGTGGCGGTGTCGCCTATCAGAAGCAGGGCACGTCTCACAGAACCCGAATGAAGCAGATTGCCGGCAACGTTTATCGCATACATGCAGCCGCAGCAGCCCATAGGCACATCCAGAACGAAAGTTGAGGCCGGTAGTCCCAGACGGTCCTGCAGTATGCCGGCTGTCGGAGGTGTGCGGTAGTCCCCGGTAACCGACTCGAATATGAGCACGTCTATGCTATCACGCTCCCAACCCAGGGCATCCAGCAGGCGCACGGCTGCGTCATAGCACAGGTCAGAGGCGCAGATGTCGTCCGTTGCCACATACCTTTCCCTGATTCCTACCGTATTGATGAATGTCTCGGCCTCCTCATGCGTGAAGAAGCTGAAATCGTGGCTGTCCACCCTGTTGTCAGGCACTGTCCCGGACACTCCGCGCAGGGCCACGTTCTTGATACTCCAGCGTGCCATGACCTAAAGCTCCACTTCGTATTTCCTCAATATCTCCTTACCCTTGGTATATGATGTCAGCTCGAGGATGTCCTCCGCGTCCAGCATGATGTCGAAAGTATCCTCGAGGGCCGTGGTCAGGGCAAGCTGCTTCACCGAGTCCCAGCCGTCAACCGACTTGTTGTCAAATGCGTCGTTGAGGACAGCGTCCTCAACCATGAATACGTCACGGAACACTCCGTTGTACTTCTCTAGATTACTCATAATATTTTTCTATTTTGTCTGTTTCTGATTAATTGTAATTCTACTGCTTATTGAGTATGGCCTTGCCGGCCTCGTTGCGCTCGATCCTGTCGACGTACAGGACCTCAATGTTCTTATGGAACAGCTTCGTCTTTTCCACTATCAGGTCCAGGACACTGTCCTTTATCGCCGGATTGGTGATGCGCACCGTAAGCATATCGTCCGTGCCGCTGCACAGGCAGTCCGTGTCGAATGCCGACTTCACGATATGCTCCACCTCGTCCAGGCCGATGCGGAGGCCGAAGATCTTAAGGAAGCGCTTCATCCGGCCTATGATGTAGTAGCAGCCGTCCGCGTCCCTGCGGGCGATGTCGCCGGTGTGGAGCACGCCGCGGTTCTCGTCCCCCTTCATCAGGTCCTCAGGGCATGTGGCATAGCCAAGGGTGACGTTCTCACCCCGGTACACCATCTCGCCGGTGGCCTCGCCCTCGAAGGTCTCTGCTCCGCTGTCGTCAACTATCGAGAGTTTCCCTCCAGGTTCCGCGATGCCGATGCTGCCGGTCTTTGTCTGTGCCAGTTCCGCCGGGAGGTACGCCATACGTGCGGTGCCCTCGGTCTGTCCGTAGGTGGCGATGAACTGCCGACCGGTCCTTGCCGCATAGTCAGCGCAGGCGCGGAACAGCTCGTCGCTCATCCTACCGCCTCCCTGGGTGATAATCCTAAGGTCAGGGAGGTCCATGCGGAAGAAGCGCATTTTGCTCAGGATCTCGAAGCTGTAGGGTACGCCGGTGAGGATGGTCGCACGACCGTCACGCAGCATGCTCCAGAAGCCCTTGTCAAGCATCGACTTGCCGCACAGAAGCACGGTCGCACCGCTGTAAAGGTGGCTGGCGATGACGGACAGGCCCATGGTGTAGTGCATCGGGAGGATGGCCATGGCGCGGAACTCAGGGGTGATGCCGAACATCCTCGAGACATTTTCCGCGTTGGCCTCGATGTTGCGGTAGCTGTGGCGCACCAGCTTGGGGCTGCCCGTGGAGCCGGAAGTGGGCAGCAGCAGGGCTAGGTCAGAGTACAGGTCGGGAGGGGTAAGGCCGGTGCGAACAAGGCTGTAGCCATGGGATGAGAATACACGCTCATAGCCGAATTCCCGCTCCATGTCTGAGGGTATCCAAAGGTATTCCGGACGGTACAGGTTTCTCAGATGCCCGTAAAGGTCTTTTTCTGTATGTGCACTGAGCACCAGGGGAACGATGCCGTCCGAAAGGCACGAGGTGTATCCCAGCATGGAGCCTATGGTGTTTGTAGCCATTATGAATATCAGGGTGCGCTTGGGTAGAACGCACCTGAACTCTTCGGCGAAGGAGACTATATCGCCGTATGTCACGGATATACGGCTGTCGTCCACCGCAGCCACGGACTGCGGCGGTTTCTGGTCCAGATTTAAAAACATTCTGATTCTGTTCTGCTTGGAAATATCTGTCAGATGGTGGCGCAGCCGTCCACGCCCAGTATCTGGCCGGAGATGTAAGAGGCACGGTCGGAAGCCAGGAAGGAGCAGGCATCGGCAACGTCCTCCGGCGTGCCGAGGCGGCCCAGGGCAATCTTCTCTATGCGCGAGTCTATCTTGCTCCCGTCGCTGAGGTAAAGCTCGTCGAACCGCTCGGTCCTCACGATGCCTGGAGCCACGGCGTTCACGCGGATGTACTGCGGAGCAAGTTCCTTGGCTGCGGACTTGGTGAGCGAGATGACGGCTCCCTTGGTCGCAGAGTAGGCCACTTGACCGGGAGAACCAACCACGCCCGTGATGGACGCGATGTTCACGAAGCAGCCGCCTCCTCCGCGGACCATCAGGCGCGAGGCCGTCTGGATCATGTCTATCACGGCCAGCACGTTCACGGAGAACATGCGCTCCATGTCGGACTTGACTATCATTCCGAGTTTCTTATTGGAGATTATGGCCGCGTTGTTCACCACGCAGTCTATGCGGCCCGCGGACTTGTAGACGGACATCAGACCGGCTTTGAGGGCGGAACTGTCCGTCACATCGAAACACACAGGAACTACCCTAGTGTTATTCCTGGAAGCGCAGTCAGCCGCCCATGAGTCCATATCACCCGATGCAAGGTCGTTGACATAGACCACCGCACCGTCCGATGCGAAGCGCTCGGCGATGGCGCGGCCGATGCCGCGACCGGCACCGGTAATCAGGCACACTTTATTTTCTAACAATCTGTTCATTTATTTTTCATTTTAAGGAACGTCCTCCATCCACAATCAGATTCACACCCGTTATATACGAAGCAGCATCCGAAAGTAGAAAAACAATAGCATTTGCAATCTCTTCAGGCTTGGCATAACGTTTCATAGGATATCTCTCCAGATCTTTGGCCACGTCATCTTCGGACTGTTCCCGATGTTCTATCAACGGTGTTAGTGTTCGTCCAGGGTTTACTGCATTACATCTGATGCCCTTGCCGGCATACTCCAATGCAGCATATTTCATAAACGCATTTACCGCACTTTTACATGCACCGTAAACAGATACACCCTGAGCAAAATTCGTCAAACCTGATATTGATGAGGTAAAGACAACAGACGAGGGATGTCTCATCTTTTTCTTTTTGACCAGAGTTTTAAGCAGCAGTACCGGAACAAACGTATCAATACTGAACATTTTCTGCAGATCGTCAGCTTTAACAAACTGCATGGGTTTCAACATTGACACTCCTGCGTTATTGACCAGACCATCAAGGTCCGGACAAACATCCGCAACACTCTCTATTACCCCTTCTGAGGCCAAATCCCCGGGGATTATCAGATGTTCCTCTTTGGCCTCAGGTTTTCCCATCAATGCGAGTGTCTCATCAAGAGCATCTATATTTCGTCCTGAAAGAACTACTCTCGCCCCCATATCTGCGCAAGCGACCGCTGTTGCACGGCCTATTCCGGATGAAGCACCTGTAATGAGTATTGTTTTACCACAAAGTGAAAACGGACTATCCTGCATTACTTCTTGCTCTCAACGACTCTATAAAGATCATCTATTGTTTTTGCATTCCGGATGTCCGCACCTCCGATAGTAACATCATACTCCTCGTCAATCATAGAAATAATTGACAATGCAGTCAGAGATGTCCACTCATCCAATGCCTTAAACTCAGTCTCAGGTTTAAAAACCTCAACAGCAGTATCATCAAACTGCTCCGCGAAATGTTCGATAAATTCTTTAATATCCATATTCTATAACAATTTTTTTGCAGGATTGCCACACACTGTGGTTCCCGATTTAACTCTTTTTATTACAAAGCTACATGCTCCAACATGAGCATTTGGCTCTACAACCACACCGTGATTAATTACTGCTGCAGTGTGTATTGTCGTCTCATCCATAACCTGGACCCCTCCTACACACGTCACATGCGTATCAATCCGATTCCAGCTACCGATACGGGCATCATGTCCGACTACCGTAAATGATTGAATCATATTGTAATCGCCAATAATGACATCTGGTCCGATAATAGTATACGCTCCAATATAATTCCCCTTCCCGATCTTAACATTAACTCCAATATGCACCGTTTTATGAATAATTTCGAAAAATTCTCCACCGCGTTTAATAATCTCCTCCATACATTTTCTTCTCGAACTTCCTCCAATCGATGAAACAAACACATCATTCTTTTGCGGAACATAATCAGAAATAGTCCCTAATATTTTCGGATAATTCTCAAAGTCATCCAATACATTCAAATTATCATCTATAAATCCCTTTATACGAAAAGTATCACCATAACCAATGCATTCCTTGGCATTATCGTACACTGTACGTCCCATCCCTCCGGCTCCTATTATAATCAGGTCTCTCATATATGGATGGCATTACTGTTCATCATTAAAAAAATCCGGCATAAAATCATCATAATATGTTCTCGTACGGCACCATACTTTCCGATTATGCACTTGTTCGTCATAAGTCAAAGGACTAAGATCCTCAATTGTTCTTAAATCATTTTCAAAAGAAAATACATAATAACCTTTGTCCCTATAATATCTCAGCAACGGATTATCTTCCCTAAGAAATACCTTCGTACCTTCGATCAAGAGTCTGGAGATATTTCCTGATGCTTCCTGCCGTTTCTGCCCAAACAATGCAACTTGAGGTTTGTTAATTATGCTGAAATACTCCTCTTTCGGCATATACCTCAAAATAGGACAAAAACTGTTCTTAAACCATTTCCTGCCTTTTTTCAGACAACATTTCCTTAAATATCTGGAGCCATAACTTAGAGGCATATATATTTTGAATGTTTTTTTAGGATCCAACATCTTAATCCTACGCATCAAAGTAATATGATTCCCTGTCACAGATGCCTGATGATTTATTATCACTGCTTTTATTTTTGAAGGAAAGTCATACGTTTCCTCTGTGTCCGTCTCATTTCCCCTATAACAGGATGTATATCCGAAATATTTATACTTTACTCTATCTCCGAAATATTTTGTATAAAGGTAATAGTCATACTTATTCCAAAAGCAGAAATAGTCCACTACTTCCGAGGCTTTTTTAATAACATCCACATAATTTATCCCATACCGTAACCGCCTCAAATAATGTTTAATCCTGTTCGGCATAAGATATGTCCGAGGCTTGAATACGTTAAAATGTTCGTCCACAAACGACACTCCAAGATCCTCACCCAATGCTGTATACAGTTCAAACCCCCAAAAGAGCCAATAAACTTTACATTCTATTCTTGATTTCAGGAATTCAGCCAGATTAACATTGCTTCTCAATGCTGAATGTAATAGAATTTTTCCGACTCCTTTTGCCTTGCATAATTCTAATATCTCCTCATAATATTTCGAATCACCATAATCTATCCATCTGAAAACATCACTTGGCAGATGAATCTTCAATGCATCATTTTTCCTCGGTGGTTTCGCCAACATTATATTTTTTCCGGGATAATATCTCTCAAACACCTTAAACGAATCTTCTTGAAGATTACCATTAAACCCCAAGTGTAATATTCCACTCATAACATCTAACTAAATATTAATGTATTTTTGTCTGATTTCCTTTACCCTACGTGCATAATTTCTCAATTCATATGCACCATTTTTCAATAATTCACGATATTCTTGCTCTAACAAAGAATAAACTAAAACATCATGATATTCACCATGCTTGTATACGGCCTGCCTCTCAACTCCATCCAGCTTAAACCCGCTTGCTTCCATCATAATCCTAGAGACCTTGTGCTCTGCCAGGCAAGTTCCTCTCAATCTATGAAGATTCAATTCATCAAAAGCATACTTCCTTGTTTTTACTCCTACCTCATGACGTATATCCCCGTCTCTGTAATCCGATTCACCTATGACTACACCACCAACACTTGCAGACCTATTAATGTAATCTATATTATTTAAAGATGTATACCCTATCATTTTTTCAGAAAGAGACTTTATACATATTGCCCAATATATCTCATTTGCATTATTCATCATTTTCCCACACACCCATTCCTTTTCCATTTCCAAAGAAACATATCTAAATGGCCCTACTGTCATCTTTTGAATACTCTCATCATTTCTCCATTTATTAATCAATAGATAATCCTCTTTTGCAAAGGCTCTGAAAAAAATCTTATCACTACTATTATTCATAATATCTTAGAGTTAAAACATTATTTCTGTTAGCTTTGCCGACAAACACAATTATTACTTCTATACTTCAGATATGGCAATACAGTACAATATATATATAACCATAATTCCTTTTGCGGATAATCTCTTATCATATTTGCAATGACAAATAAAATTAAAAAGCCCAATCCCAATGGAGAATAATCTGCATATAGAAGTGAAACCAGCAACAATAGCATAATAATCGTTCCTATGATTCCACGAGTATATATGTAACGTTTGATTCCAGCACAACCATTCACTAAATTCTTTGATGTATTTTTTTCATACGTTTCTCTCCCCATTCCAAAATACACCCGATCTGACTTTACAAACCTCCCATACATTCTATCAAAAACCATTGTTGTTCTATTATTCCCTGTCATTTCTCCATCAACTATCTCTAACCTTGAAAAAATTTTTTGGTTCAAAATATTGTCCCCACCCCGATACATAGTTGACGAAATCCAGACTCCTATAAAAAGAACAATCACTGGAATAATGTAAAGAATTCCTTTTTTGGAATTAAAAAATAAGTACAAAATTACTCCGCCAATAAGCAACCCATAGGCTGCTAAAGACAATGAAAACAATACCGCCGCCAAAAGAACAATATTACCTTTTTCCCTCAAATTAAACTTGTTCGCATATAATAAGAAACAACTGGTTGTTCCCATGTGACCAGGTTCAAGAAACATTCCTGCAAATCTAGGTATTAACTGATGCTCTGGAGTTCCATTCAATACAAAAAGATAATATACTGTATGTTCATAAAAAGCATCCGTCTCAGAATGAAAGTGCGGCAAAGGAACACCTAACAGAAATAAAATCCAACCAGCTAACGAAACACCTATTATTATTTTAAGAATATAATCACAACAGGAAAACAAACTCACTGCTATCTCTTTCCCTGACAATAATAGAACACCCGTATTAATTATCACTATCAGACCGACTAATAAAGATATTACCCTCAACTCCCAAACAAACAATATCTCATACAAAAAGACCAATATTAATAATAGCAATGAAACAAAAACAGAAGGACGCACATATCTTAAATTCTTCCTAAAAGTAATAGCAAACAGCAACGTGACGGCGAATGATGCCAGATATATAATAAATTGCGGAAGCGGCCATGTGAACAATAGCCTCATAGACATAAACATTACACATAGCAATGCTATGATATAATATTTACTAACCCTGTCCAATTCTCTAAAAGGATTCATTTTCACCACAATTTACTAATTTACTGGATGCACCGAACTATCTTATCATACAATAAATTTACCATTGGCTTATGTAAAGTAGAATACCCGTCCCTATCAACCGTAAAACATCCATTACATAATATGACAAAACCACATTTCTCTTCCGGATCAAAAATCATTGCACTTGACACTCCTCTTGCCCCCCCAGTCTGACCATATAATATTTTATTTTTCAAAACATTTGGATATTTCTTAAATGACAAACCATAATTTATCCCTTCTGTTCTAACTTTTCGCATTTCTTTCTCGCTCTCTTCCTTAAGTATTCTAGAACCATCCTCAAGAGCACCATTATTCATATGCACTAGCATATATTTGGCTAAATCATACGAAGAAATGAGTAATCCTCCTGCTGGTTCCAAAGATGTCACTGAATATCCTAACTCATAACTTGGAACATCCGGCACAAATGCCCTATATGTATTATTACACTTTCTATACTCGTGAGTTTCACTATTGTAATAATATGTATCTACCAATAATGTCGAATCCACATCTTTCAAATTAAAACTGGCTTTCAAACCCAGAGGAGAAATTATCCTGCTTTCAACCACATTGTCAAATCTCTCACTCAATACGTTTTCGATAATTGCCGCCAACAGACAGTAATTCATGTTGCTATAACAAAAAGCATCACCTGGAGGAAATTTCTCATAACATTTCCCTTCCTTGAGACAAGAAAAAGATGTATATCCTTTTTTGTCATTAATACTTGACCTATGAGACAGTAGCATCTCTACGGTTACTATTTTCTCAGGATATATAGGATTCTGTACCTTAAAGTTCAAATAATCGTTAACATTATCATGAAGATTCACTTTCCCGCTTTCTACAAGCTGCATAATCAATGTCGCCACAAATGTTTTTGACACAGAAGCTATTCTAAACAAATCATTCTCTTCAAGGTTTTCCTTATCATTTTTCTTACCGTACGATTTGCAAAATACTATCTTGTTGTCTTTTACAACGGCCACAGCAAGTCCCTTCACTTTAGCATCCTGCATTAGATTATTTATTTCTTCATCTATATTGGAACATGATGCCACATTACAACATAAAAAAACACTTATGATAGCAGCTATCGCTTTCATATCAATAAATACTAGCCATTATTTTTTTTAAAGAAACCGGTGAATACCTCTGATCCAAAGGCAATGCCAATATTCTTTCAGTCAAACTACATTCTTCTGATTCAGAACCACTCCAAATTTTCACATTAGGCCAATATGTAGCGACAAATATTTTATTACCTATCAACTTCTGCCTAAGTACTGCACTCCGAGATGTCATTAACGGATAAATCATGGGACAACTCGATTTTAGGCATTCATCCGCACATTTCAGTTGATTCTTGTCTCCAAGATTTTCATGAAGGAATTTAAGATTTCGCAATCTGTGCGCTTTTATTAACTCAAAATCTATTGAGCGCAACAAAGCTGTCGTTAATCTGGACATACGACTCATAGGCTGATTTTTCAGAAGTTGGCTGTTGTTTTTAAAGTCTGAATATCCCTCTGTCGCTCCCTTATCTATTCGCTTTAATAAATGCGAGCACCTATCAAATGAACAATCCTGCTCATAGACAGACATATCTATTTCATTGTCTGGAATGATTGCAATGCCTCCGTCAGGCACTCCTACAAATTTTCTCGGACTGTAGAAAGTCTTTATGCCGTCAACCGGCTCGCAGAAAAATGCCTGGGAATTATCGACTATCAGCTGCTTTCCATATCTGGAAGCCATCTTCTCGACATAATGGTCCTTTATACCGAAATAATTTGTTAAAAGAAGGTATTCACCTTTTTTCAGGTTTATATCATCTCTCAACTCAAGGTTGCAATTTATATGATAGAACGAGTACGGTATTTCCAATTTTTCCAATGGCTCCAGTATCACTTCGCAGGTATAATACGGAATCCACAATCTTGAGATATCAGCAAGCGTACTCAATATTAATTCAAGGGCATTCCTGCCGCTGTTGACACAGTATCCGTCATCATGCGGAAAACCGCCTCTGTCTGCCAGTTCCAGTTCGAAATAGCCACCTATTGCGTCACCGTACCTCATTGACTCTTACACGTATTAATTCATCCAATCCTGAACAGATGTCATTCATCTCTCTTTCCGTATCGGCATGCATGAATACGATACCTATTGCCTTTCCCGCTCCGTCAAAAGCCTCTACTTTGTCTCCTGATTTCTTGTATAAAACCTTTCTGTATACATTCCCTGATATTTCTTCTGAAAAATCTACACCTTCGAATATACCGTCGACATGGCTGTGCAGGACGTAGGTGAAAAAGCAGCCGGGCTTCTCCTGAATTCTAAGTTCCGGATCGCAGCCCATCGCCGCTGCTATATTGGCTTTTACAAGATCTACTCCGAATGCGTCTGACAATTGAATCGGAATCATGTTGCCACCAGCCCTTGGGCCTACCTCTAAAAAATGAGCCTTATCATCCCTGTCAAAGAGAACCTCTATGTTCAGTTCTCCGAACTTAATTCCCAGCATTGTAACAAGCCTCTGGAGTTCACGATGCAGGTCCTCTGTCTGCCTTTCATTTAGACCAGAGGGTTTTCTTTCTCCTATGGGGATTAAACCGCTTCCCGTATTATCCCTTATACATGACATTTCTCCATAGAGAACTATCTTGCCGTCCCATACAAAGACATCTCCCCCTACTACAGAATGAAATGCATTGTCTATAAACTCCTCGGCAATAAGAACTCTGTTTCTGGAGTATGTATTTGCCCATTGTACTGCCTCTTTGAGTCCTGTCAGGTCACGGAGCATTGTCACCCCTTTTGATCCGGATGAATCTGTCGGCTTGATTACTATTGGAAACAGAAGATTCTTTGTCTTTGCTGTTATTTCTTTAAGCGGCGTATCTGAGGAGAACGTGAAATTACCGGGACATGCAAAACCGTTGTCCTGAAGGAATTTCCTCCATGTGTGCTTGACTCCAAGAATTTCCACTGATTTGGACGGATTGGTGGGCAGTCCCTGTCTCTCTGCAACGATTGCAGCCGGTAACGCGGCAGGATCCGAGGCATAGGCCAGGATACCGCTGACTCCTTCGCATTTCGCTATTTCGTATACGGCCTCAATATCCGTTGTGCTTGCATTGTAGTATTTGTCTGCGGAATATTGGCCCGGATTATCCGGAAGGTAGTCACAGAGCACTGTGTAATAACCCATTCTTCTCGCTGTCTCTATAGCGATGACCTGCTGGGCAGAACCGCCCAGCAGCAGTATTTTCTGACTCATTACTTCAGAAATAAATTACGGTAAGAAATGAACTTACCTAAAACAGTGAATAATATTATCTGCCCAACAGCATCAGCTTGCGCCGGGGCATAATAGAATTTAGATTTTGGAATGAAATCTACTTTACTGCAGGTATCCTTGCGGTGAGGAAGTCCGGATCCATGCGTGTGTCCCAGATGTCTATTATCAGGACTCTTTCCGCAGTCTCGTTGTCCTCTGGTTCCAGGACGTATATCAGCTTATAGTTTCTATGTACGAGTATGCTTCGGAATATGTAGTCCGTTCTGTGTCTGAGCAGTGGCTCGCGGCGCCCTAGAAGCGGATGCGAGGCCAGCAGCCCACTATACGTTTTAAAGGTGATGTCCAGTTTCTCTGCTGATTTTTGTCCGAATGTGTCAGCACCATATTCCAGAGTCGAGATACGCAATCTCGTAGCATTATCCGACCATATCACCTCAGCCATGGCAGAGCCCTCCTCACCGCCTCATCGGCCTCATCGGCCGTCATATACTCTCCCCTGCGGATCTGCTCCAAAGACCAGTCTATTCTCTCCAATCGGCGCTCCATGGTGTTTTCTTTCCTCATGAAAGCCTCCATACGCCTTGCCAAGTCTTTCCGGGCTGCGGTATCTCCGGTTTCATATATCCGGTTACTCTCCGCGATAAATTCATCTATCTGCCTCCTCCAAGCGGCAGCCGCCTCCTCCATGGACTGATTTACACCGTCAGGCCGTGGGATGCCTTTTCGCGTCCTTGGAATCACGCTCTGGCGGGCATACGCAGCCTCGGGCTCGCTTATTGAGCCTGCACCGGATACTTTTCTCTCTTCTTCATGCCGCTTTTCCATATCTTCGACTTTTCCGCAAAGCTACCAACTTTCAGCGAGACAAAAAAACCATTTCCGTAAAAACTTTTCAACCCCGGACCGCGTCCAGCACCCTCTCCACGTCCTCCCCGCTAAGCTGGTGGTGCATCGGAAGGCAGATGACCTGCTCCGCGATGCGGTGGGCTACGGGAAGGTTCTCCCTGGTCGCCGACTCCAGGCCCCTGTAAGTCGAGAACTCGCTGATCAGGGGATAGAAGTACCTGCGGCCGTAGATGTTTCGCGATTTCAGCTTTTCGTACAGTTCGTCCCTCGTCATGCCGTACTGCTCCGGGTCCACGAAAATCGGAAAGTAGGAGTAGTTGTGCCGCACTCCAGGCATGTCCTCGAAGTACGTGATGCCGGGGATGTCCCTGAGGCCTTCGCGGTAGGCTATTGCTACCTTGCGTCTGGCCTCGATGGCCTCGTCCACATGCTTAAGATTTATAAGCCCTACGGCTGAGCGCACCTCGTCCATCTTCCCGTTGATGCCGGGGGCTACTACTGTCGTCTCGCCGGCGAAGCCGAAGTTCTTCAGGTAGTCGATCCGCTGCTTGGTCTTTTCGTCGTGCACCACGAGCGCCCCGCCCTCTATCGTGTTGTACACCTTTGTCGCATGGAAGCTGAGAGTGGACATGTCTCCAGCGTTAAGGATGCCCTCGCCGTCCACCTCCACGCCGAAGGCGTGCGCGGCGTCGTAGATGACCTTGAGGCCGTACTTGTCGGCTATCTCCTGTATCCTCCTGGTGTCGCACGGCTTGCCGTAGCAGTGCACCGGCATGATGGCCGTGGTCCGGGGGGTGATGGCCGCCTCGATACAGTCGGGGTTGATGCCGCAGTTCGACGGGTCTATGTCCACGAAGACGGGCTTGATGCCGTTCCACCAGAGATCCACGCCGAAGGCGTGCGCGGCGTCGTAGATGACCTTAAGACCGTACTTGTCGGCTATGTCCTGTATCCGTTTCGTATCGCACGGCTTGCCGTAGCAGTGCACAGGCATGATGGCCGTGGTCCTGGGGGTGATGGCCGCCTCGATGCAGTCGGGATTGATGCCGCAGTTCGACGGGTCGATGTCCACGAACACGGGCTTGATGCCGTTCCACCAGATCGAGTGGGTGGTGGCCACGAAGCTGAAGGGGGTGGTTATCACCTCTCCGGTGATGCGCAGGGCCTGAAGGGCCGTTATCAGCGGCAGTGTGCCGTTTGTGAAGAGGCTGATGTAGGGCACTTTAAGGTACTCGCACAGGGCGGCCTCCAGCTCTTTGTGGTAATGTCCGTTGTTGGTTATCCACTTGCGTGACCAGATGTCGCGCAGGTACGCGTCGAGCTCGTCCAGCTCCGGGAGGAGCGGGGACGTAACGGTAATCTGAGTGTTGTCCATCGTTTATTTCTTGTTTCTTCCAAGAACTCCGAGTACGGTGTCCTTGATTTCAATATATTCAGGCAGGCGGAACGCCTCGCACAGACCAATTATTATCGCTGCTCCGGTGCACAACTGGACAATTAGCATACATATAGGAGACATCTCCAGAAGTGTAAGAGCCATTACGCAAAGTGCCATCACAATCGCTATACATAATGAAGGCATAATATCCTTTATCTGGGATATTGTAGAATATCCTACAAACTTCCCAGAATAATACGAATTTAAAAAATAATCGAATATTCCTACTAAAACACTACCCCACAACATCCACCTAATATTCACAAATATTCCTAATAACAACGGACCTACTCCGACTACTTTTTTGATAATTTCCAATTTCAAAAATAAATCCGAACGACCTTGCACTTGCAGCATATTTAAGTTAATAGCATGCAATGGATACAATGATGCTGATATCACTATTATTCGCAAATACTCTGCTCCTTCCAGCCATTTATTTCCTATAAGGACTGTAATAAGAGAGTCAGAAACAGCACCCAATCCAAAAAGAAGGACAAAGGACATAAGCATCGTGATTTTTATTATTCTCCTATATCCTTCCTTTAATCGTTTCTTATCGTCCTGTATTGAACTTAAAATAGGATAACTTACTCTCTGTATTACATTAGTCATGTTTGAAGAAAATATATCCGAAAACTGCTTGCCTCTTGTATATTGCCCCAAAGTTGCTGTCGAGTAACATTTTCCAATAACCAACTGATATATTTCTTTCCAAGTAACATTTATAAGCTGCGAGACCATCAATTTCCAACCGAAATTGAAAAGTTCCCTAAAAGAGTTCCATGAAAACTGCCATTTTGGAGTCCATTTGTTGAATATCCATAAAAAAACTGTATTTACGACTTGCCTGCATAACTGCTGCCCTGCAAGACTCCAGACACCGTACCCGCTTAACGCCATACCTATACCTATAACACCACTGGTAACAGACGCAATCAAGGACACTTTGGTCTGTGTTTTAAAATCCACACGTTTTATCAAGGTTGTTCTCTGTATTATTGCCAATGCATTAATGACAATAATTACAGACATTACCCTGATTAAAGGTATCAATTCGGGTTCCCGTAAAAAAGAACTAACCCATGGGGCGCAAAGATACATGAGCGCCACCATGAGAAAACTCAACACTAGATTGAATATAAATGTTGTGTCATAATCTATTTCTACAGCATCTTTCTTTCTTATCAATGCATTGGAGAATCCGCTGTCAACTATGCTGTTAAGAATAGCTACAATAATCATTATATAGCCTATCAGACCATATTCATGAGGGGACAACAAACGCGCTAACACAAGGCCAACCAAAAAGGTTATACCTTGATTAGCAATATTATCCACGGCGCTCCAAAAGGTGCCGCGGACTGTCTTTTTCTTAAGCGATTCCGACACCTGTCAGTGCGATTTATAAGTAAAGGCCGACAGAAATGGACACATACTTCATATCAAATGCATACAGTGCCTGACGTGATCTTTGCTGTTACCAAATTTGCTCTTTTATAACCCAGGCAGCTTATTGCCCTGGTTAACGCTACTTCCATTCGAAGTTTGATTCCGAATTTATGCTTCAGGCGTAATTTCCAGCTGATTCGGCCTGCTTTATGATATTTTTCTTTTCGTTCTCAATTGAAAAGTTGCGGTCCGCCTAGGGCAGCGGGCATATCGATCGGGGGCCACCTGTTGATGCGGCAGGGACAGCCTGTCTGCATGAGGAAGTCCCTGATGGTACCGCGCATGATATGGCGGCCCGATAAGTCCCCAATACACCTCGTAGGTCTTCCGTATCAAGTCCTGGCAGGTCTCGGCGTACACTGCCAGGTCCAGCCACGGACAGTATGATACGTATTGGTTTTAATCTCTATATTAAACTACACTTTGTTACCAACTGCATTTTTCAGTCTTTCCGGCAAAGTCTTGGGATTACTGCGGGTGTCCACCAAATCACTATTCTCACGACTTCACTATCAGTATTGCCCTCTATGACATAATAAAGCCTATAACATGCGTGTGCCAATACGCTCCGTATCTCATGCTGCTCCAGTCCTTCGACTTCAATACGTTTGCCCAAGTGCGGATTCGATTCTAATAAGCGGCTGTATTCCTTGAATTTACCGTTTAATTTATTAGCAGAAGACTCACCGAATTTTAACGAGCCATCGAACAGCACATATTTACGCAATGCGATAACTTCTTCTTCCCAAATTACTTTAGCCATGCGAACACCCTCCTCAACTCTTTATCGGCTTCTTCCTCTGTGTATCCTTTCCTCTCACCGACTGCGGCTAGGGAGTGTTGAATCCTTTTGTGTACTGCATCAGGAGCGCTGTGAGAACGCATCCACTGCTCCATTCTGGGAATCAGTTCTGAGCGGGTGGCCGGACCTCCATTCCTATATATGCGGAGACATTCCTCCAACTCCATCTGTATATCGGATTCCGTATTTCGTCTGATATTTTTCCTGCGGGCTATGCTTGCTGCCTTTGAGCGTTTATCTACTCCATAAACAACTTCCGGCTCTGCCAGCCTCCTGCTCTCATTTTTCTCTTCCTCGTATTCCATGGCTCTTGAATTATAGTTTCCACAAATTTATGCATTTCTACCGAAAGTTCCAAATGAAGTAGAATCTACCATCGTCCGACTTCGCGGAGGATGCGGGCGGCGAGGGAGGCGAGGCGCTTGAAGTGCTCGAGGGTCCTGGCGGGGGCGTTCATGGCGGTGACGCGGGTGCGGATGTCGCGGGCGAGGTCCTCGAGGGGTTTGGATGCGGCTTCGAGGCGGTCGAGGACGGTTTCTGAGGTGGCTTCAATAAGCTCGCGCTCGACGCTCCGGAGGGTGAGGGCGGTACGCTCCAAACCGCTGCGGTCAGCAGCTGTCAGGTCCGGGTCCAGTCGGAGGGCATCGCACTCAGCTATGGCCTCGCGGATGTCGGCGAGGGTCCGCTGCTCAGAATGTCCGGGGTTATATGTTCCGTCTTCCTTCATCTGCATTTCAGTTTTCCAGCATCCGCGAAACCTGGGATGCAATCGTCCTGAGCCTGGTCAGTTCGTCCCGGAGATCCGCCGGGACTTTCTTCTCCCCGGCTGCGAAGTCTGCGGCGAGTTTGGCATGTGCGTTCTTGAACGAGCGCAGGGCCGAGACGCAGCTGTTGCGGACCGAAGAGAGTTCATCCGCGCGGCGGAGCAGTTCCACATACCGGCGGTCACTGTCCATCGGGACCGGCTCACCCCGCAGCTCCAGTGCCTGGAGATATGCCGAGTAATTGTCCCGAAGACTCTCCTGCTCGTGACGGATCAGTCCGTTCATCCCGTCACTGCGGAGGATGTCCATCAGGGAGTCGCAGCTGACGGCCACCAGCGTATCTCCCGCCATCACGATATTCCGGACTGCCGTACCCTGTACGGACTGCATCACTTCCTCCGCCACGTATGCCAGTACCCGTCCTGCCATCCGGGCATATCCGACCGGGATATCCTCGTATCCCGTATCCAGGCGGTTGTACCGGTACAGCACCGAATCCACCCGGCTGCCTATCCCCCGTATCTCCGTTCCTATTCCCGTCCATCTGGCTTCGGAACTTACACTGTGCAGGGCCCGGACATAACTGTTGAAGACATCGACATAGCCGGCGGCCTTGCGCACCAGGGCCTCGTCATCCATAGATGCCTCGGCCAACGCAGTCACTTCCTCATAACGGGCGGTACCGGAAGAGAGGGAGGCGGCATAGTAGAGCCCGCGTTCCAGACGAAGTTCCGACATCTCCCCGAAGAGTATGGCAGGAGAGCGCGAGACAGTATCACTGCGGAAAGTCAGCTCCCCTACAGCTTCTATCTGAGCCTTGGACAGCGGAGAGCAACCGGCCGTAACAGCTACTGCCAACAAACTTAATACAAGGAAGTTATATGTAGGGCAAATCCTCATTCCATTTACAGCTCCGCCTCCTGAGTCCCATTTTCACAACCTCGGAGGCTGCAAAAATGAATCCCAGCAGGTGGCGTTATCCCGGCGGTGTCAGTCCGCAAAGATAAGTAAATTCGTCAAGAGTCCAGCCTCTCGTAGCGGGAATTTGCACTCTTGTACTCAGGGACGATGCTCTTCATCGCCAGTACTGTGTCGTCCTTCTTCATTCCGAGGGCTGCGACACGCAGGTTCTCAAGCTCCCTGTCAACCTCTGCCATATCATATTCGCGGACCTTGGCCCGGAAAATCTTCTTATGTACGGTAGGCAATGTATTCTCCTCGTCCTTAAGCAGCTCCTCGTAGAGCTTCTCTCCCGGACGGAGTCCCACATATTTTATCTCTATGTCCTTGCCCAGCTGCAGCCCGGCAAGGGAAATCATCTTCTTTGCAAGATCGTCTATCTTCACCGGCTCTCCCATGTCGAAGACGAAGATATCGTTGCCCTCTCCCATTGTTGCGGCCTCCAGAACCAGCGAGCAGGCCTCGGAGATGGTCATGAAATACCGGATGATACGTGGATCCGTGACGGTCACGGGGCCGCCCTTGGCTATCTGCTCCTTGAAGAGAGGTATGACGGAGCCGTTGGATCCCAGCACGTTTCCGAAACGGGTGGTGACGAACTTGGTCTTGCCCGGCGTCCTTCCGGAAGCTATCTCCTTGCCCACGGTCTGGACGTAGATCTCGGCTATGCGCTTGGACGCTCCCATGACATTGGTCGGATTGACGGCCTTGTCGGTGGATATCATCACGAACTTCTCCACATTGTACCGGATGGAGGCGTCCACGACATTCTTGGTGCCGAAGACATTGGCCTGCACGGCCTCCACGGGATTGGACTCCATCAGGGGCACGTGCTTGTATGCTGCGGCGTGGAAGACCACGTTCGGGCGGTACTTGTCGAAGAGGGCATCTATGCGGTCCTTGTTGCGTACGTCGGCTATGACGAACTTCTTCTCCACCCTGGGTGCCTGGGAACGGAGTTCCAGCTGCATGTTGTGCATCGGCGTCTCGGCGAAGTCCACCAGTATCAGCTTGCGGATAGGCATGTTGACCAGCTGGCGGCAGAGCTCCCCGCCTATCGAGCCGGCACCTCCCGTGACCACCACCACCTTGTCGGTGAGGAATTCGCGGATCTCGAGGATGCTTATTTTGATCTCGTCGCGGCCCAGCAGGTCCTCTATCTTGATTTCCCTTATCTTGTTGCGGAAGATGCTCTCGTCGAAAGTAGCCAGTGAGGGACGGACCAGAATCTGGATGCGGCGCTCGGAGCAGAATTTGACCAGATTGTCCTGCTCGTTGCGGGCAGCCACATTGCTGGGAAAGACTATGGCCGAGATCATGCGGGATGTGACCAGACGGGCAAAGTCCCGCTTGTTGTCTATATGGTAAATCTTATAGCCGCACAGCAGCTTGCTCTTGTCATGGGTATCATGGGTGATGAATCCGGCACAGCGGTAGGACGAATGCAGGGTCTTCTCCAGGAAATTGAGGGTATAGACCGAGTCGTCGTCAGTTCCGAAAATAAGAGTGTTCTTGACATAATATTCCGGAGCGGCCGAGAGCGACAGGACGCTGTATATGTTGGTCAGCAGAATACGCACCATTATCAGCAGGAAGAGGGTGAGAATCATATCCAGGACTGCAAAAAGCAGTACCCAGTTGCTGCTGAAGCCTGTCCCTTCCGAATACGATCTGAATACGAAAAGTGCGGCGACATCGAGTACTCCCTTGATGATGGAAGCAAACGAAATACGCCACATCTCCCTCATGGTGGTATGACGTACTATTCCCGCATAACTTCTGGTAGTGAAGAAAGATATCAGCGAGATGAGCGCCGAGGCTCCGGCTACGGAGAAATAGCTGCCGGCACTGAGATTATTGGACGAAAAATAGTCGAACACACCGAGTACAAGAACGGTGGATACTACAGATGTCAGAGTATCAATCAACAATACCCAATACCTGTTGACATAGTGCTTCGCGAAGTATGATACCAGTTTCTCTATTCTCTCGTTCTTCATGTGATTGATTAGGATACGTGTCAATATTTTGCTCTATTGACTTGCAAATATAGTACTTTGCAGCAAATAGAGCAAAATATTTGTAGCAAAACGGGGCCTACCGGCTCAGCAGCATCTCGCGATACTTGGGCAGCGGCCACAACTCATCGTCCACAAGCATTTCAAGCTTGTCCGATACCTCGCGGATTTTCTGCATGTAAGGCAGCACCAGCGAGCAGTATGCCTCAGCCCTCTCCGTTACATCGGCTATCTGGTTGGCCCTGCGGCGCTCGTCTATCATGTCATGCACATCCTTGCGCAGGGAATCCACATAGCGGGATATCTTCTCGATCATGCGCAGCTGGGAGGTACACATCTGGCGCATCCTCTCGGCACCGAAAAGGTCCTTCAGGCCCTGGCAATTCTCTATCAGAGTATTCTGGAACTTGATGGCTGTCGGCACGACATGATTGACTATCAGGTCTCCCAGCACACGTGCCTCTATCTGGAGCTTCTTGGTGTAGGTCTCCTGCTGCACTTCATAACGGGCGTAAAGCTCGCGGTCGGACAGAATGCCCTGCGAGAAGAACAGCTCTACAGTTGCCGGCTCGATAAGCGCCTTGTTGGCCTCCGGCACCTCGCCCACAGGACGCAGACCGCGCCTCAGAGCCTCCTCCTGCCATTCCTTGCTGTAGCCGTTGCCCTCGAAGCGGATATCCTTGGACTCCAGGACATACTGCCGTATGACATTGAAGATGGCATCATCGTGCTTCTCGCCCGCTGCAATACGCTCGTCCACCAGGGAACGGAAGCGCACCAGCTGCCGGGCCACCGCCGCGTTAAGCACATACATCGGCGCCGACACATTGACAGAAGAGCCTACAGCCCTGAACTCGAAACGGTTGCCTGTAAAGGCAAAGGGCGAGGTACGGTTGCGGTCCGTATTGTCGGGCAGAATCTCAGGAATGTCGTTGATCACCTTCAGACGGGCTCTCTCTCCGTCCTCCCCTCCGTAGTCGCTCATGTCCTCGATGCTGCGGAGCACCTTGTCCAGAGTAGTGCCCACGAATACGGACATTATCGCGGGAGGGGCCTCATGCCCGCCCAGACGGTAGGAATTGCTCAGGGAGGCCACACTGGACATAAGCAGGTGGCTGTGCTCCTGGACAGCCCGGATCACAGAGACGAAAATGCTCAGGAACTGGAGATTGGTCCTCGGAGTACGGCCAGGCGACAGGAGGTTGACTCCCGTGTCGGTGACCAGGGACCAGTTGCAGTGCTTGCCGGAGCCGTTGACTCCGTCGAAGGGCTTCTCGTGGAAGAGCACCTTGAAATGATGCTTCTTGGCCACTTTCCGCATCAGGAGCATGAGGATGAGGTTCTGGTCTATGGCCAGATTGGCCTCACAGTAGAGCGGTGCACACTCGAACTGATTGGGAGCCACCTCGTTGTGACGGGTCTTGAGCAGAATTCCGAGCTTGTATGCATTGACCTCGAAGTCCTTCATGAATGCCATGGTTCTCGAGGGTATGGTGCCGAAATAATGGTCTTCCAGCTGCTGGTCCTTGGCGGCGGTATGCCCCAGAAGGGTACGGTTGCAGATCTGAAGGTCAGGCCTGGCACGGTAGAACGCGTCATCGACCAGGAAGTATTCCTGTTCCGGTCCCAGCATCACATTGACTTTCCTTATGTTACGGTCAAAGAGGTGCACCACGTCCACGGCTGCCCGGTCCAAAGCCCTCAGGGACTTGAGCAGAGGGAGTTTCATGTCCAGGGACTCGCCGGTGTAGGCGACAAATACTGTAGGAATGCAGAGGGTACTGTCCAGGATAAATGCGGGAGAACTCGGATCCCAGGCGGTATAGCCACGGGCCTCGAATGTATTGCGGAGGCCTCCGTTGGGGAAGCTGGAGCCGTCGGACTCCTGCTGCACGAGAGTGTTGCCCTTGAATGTCTCGAAGACATGTCCCTCGGAATCACGGTCGATAAAGGCCTCATGCTTCTCTGCGGTAGAGTCGGTCATGGGGTGGAACCAGTGGGTGTAATGGGTGGCACCCATCTCCACCGCCCAGGTCTTCATGCCGGCGGCTATCTGGTCGGCGAAACGGCGGTCTATGCTCGTTCCCTCACGGATAGAGGACTGTACGTGAGCGTAGGCATCAGGCGAAAGATACTTGCGCATACGCTCCATAGTGAACACATTCTGCCCGAAATACTCGGACACCGGACGGTCCTCCTCGAAGAACCGCTCAGCCCTGTGCGTGGAAAACTCCTGCAGGGCACGTATCCTGAAATTACTCATCCTATTTTTCCTTTATGGTTACTTTATACATTCTGGGCCAATACTTCCCCGTAAGGTACAGGGAACTGTCGGCCGGATTCCACGCAATACCGTTCAGCACATCCACTGCCGTAGTCCGGTATTTTGCATCCAGCAGTCCGCGGCAGTCTACCTTGCCGGTCACCTGCCCCGATGCCGGATCGATGATGTATATCTCGTCCAGACCATAGACATTTGCCCATATCTTTCCGCCGATATACTCAAGCTCATTGATGTACTGCACCTCGACACCCCCGTCCCGGACAGTCAGGGTCCTCTGCTCAATGAACGTGACGGGGTCCCGGAAAGACAGCCTGGAAGAGCCGTCGCTCATGATCAGGGACTTTCCGTCAGTGGTCAGACCCCAGCCCTGCCCCTGATAGGCCAGTTCGGCCAGCTTGGTGAATGAGGCGATATCGTACACCAGGCATTTGCCCTCGTACCATGTAAGAATGTAGGCCCTCCCGTCGAAGACGCAAGAGCCCTCCCCGAATACTTCGGCCGCCAGCACCTCCTGCCTCATCACCTTTCCCGTGGCGGGATCCACCTCGCGGAACGAAGACTCCCCGTACTGGCCGGTACTCTCGTAGAGCCTCCCTTCGTGGAAGAACAGCCCCTGGGTATAGGCCGAGAGGTCATGACGTATCTCTTCCTTGGTGTCAATCACATAACTGACAGCATTACTCTGAGGGACTGCAGCAGAAGGATATACTCTGGATGCAAATCCCGTAAAAACGGCGGCAGCCAGGATTGCGGCCGCAGGAACAAGGAACTTCCGGCCGTTCATCGTGAGGAACCTCCCTCATTATGAGAGTCATGGTATTCCATGGCCGCCTTGACGAAGGCCACGAATATAGGCTGGGGATTCTCGGGAGTACTCTTGTACTCGGGATGGAACTGCACTCCTATGAAGAATGGATGCGAGGGTATCTCGACTATCTCGGCCAGTCCGGTCTCGGGATTGTGGCCCGATATACGCATGCCGGCGGCATTGAGACGGTCCGTATATTCGCTGTTGAGCTCGTAGCGGTGGCGGTGACGCTCGCTGATCAGGGGCTTCCCGTAGATACGGTAAGCCAGGGAGTCCTCCTCCAGCTGGCACTTGTAGGCACCCAGACGCATGGTTCCGCCCTTGACGGTGGTGGTCTTCTGGTCCGCCATCAGGTCGATGACGGGGTTGGCGGTGTTGGCCTCCACCTCCGTAGTCATGGCATCGGCCAGATCCAGCACGTTGCGGGCATACTCCACCACTGCCATCTGCATACCGAGACAGATGCCGAAGAAAGGTACTTTCCTCTCACGGGCATAACGGACGGCCTTTATCTTGCCCTCCAGTCCCCTCTCGCCGAAACCTGGAGCGATGAGCACTCCGTCCATGCCGGCGAGCTTCTCCTCCACATTGTCCTCGGTGAGATACTCGCTGTGGATCGGCACCACCTTCACCTTGCAGCGGTTGGCGGCACCAGCGTGGATAAATGACTCCAGGATCGACTTGTAGGCATCCTGCAGCTCGACATACTTGCCGACCAGGGCTACGGTCACATGGGACTTCGGTGCACCCAGGCGGTCCAGGAAGCCTTTCCACGCCTCAAGATCCGGTTCGGCCGTAGTCAGACCGAACTTCTCCAGGACGATCTCATCGAGCTTCTCGTCCCTCATCATAAGGGGCACTCTATATATGGTATCCGCATCGATGGACTCGATGACGGCGTTGGGACGCACGTTGCAGAAAAGGGCCAGCTTCTTGCGCAGCTCCTGCGACAGCTTGTGCTCGGTACGGCAGATAAGTATGTCCGGCTGGACTCCGTCCTGCTGCAGCAGTTTGACTGAGTGCTGGGTGGGCTTGGACTTCAGCTCCTTGGCCGCGCTCAGATAAGGTACCAGAGTCAGATGGATCACCAGGCAGTCCTCATCCGGAAGTTCCCACTGCAGCTGCCTCATCGCCTCGATGAAGGGCAAGGACTCTATGTCTCCGACAGTACCGCCTATCTCGGTGACTATCACGTCATACTGCCCGCTCTTACCCAGCAGCAGCATACGGCGCTTGATCTCATCCGTGATATGGGGAATGATCTGGACAGTCTTGCCCAGATACGCGCCCTGACGCTCCTTGTCGATGACCGTGCGGTATATCTTGCCTGTAGTGACGTTATTCGCACGGGACGTATAGATATTGAGAAATCTCTCATAATGACCAAGGTCCAGGTCGGTCTCGGCCCCGTCCTCGGTGACAAAGCACTCTCCGTGCTCATAAGGGTTCAGCGTGCCGGGGTCGACGTTGAGATACGGGTCAAACTTCTGGATAGTGACCCGCAGTCCCCTGGACTGAAGCAGCTTGGCTAATGAAGAGGAAATGATGCCTTTTCCAAGTGAGGATACGACACCTCCCGTAACGAAAACATATTTTGCAGACATACGATATAATTTACTTACGGGGGTACAAAGTTAATGCAAAAAAACTATCTTTGCAAGATATTTTTTCAACCTCATCACTGAATGAAAAGTCATACAGTAAGATACAGAATCCAGACCTGTGACGTGGACATCCGTAAGAGCTACAAGGCATTTTCTTTCATGACGCAGGCACAGGAAATAGCCAATTACCACGCCTCCAGCATCGGTTTCGGCTACTCCGACCTCATAAAGGACAATATCGTCTGGGTACTCTCCAGAATGAAGGTCGTCTACCTCCGGTCTCCCAAGTGGGAGGACGAGGTGGAGCTGACCACCTGGCACAAGGGCCGCGAAGGCGTATTCTCCCTCAGGGACTTCGAGGTATCCGGCACAGATGGCGGCGGACCGTTGATTCAGGCTACCAGTTCCTGGCTGCTCATCGACGTAAATACCAGGAGAATGCTGCGCCCCGACCACATTCTGGGTGAAAAGAGCCTCACCACAGCCCTCGACCGCAACGCCATAGCCGAGGCCTGCGGCAAGCTGACAACTCCCTCCGAAGGGATGGAGCTCGTCCGGACGCACGAGGTCCTGTACTCCGACATTGACTTCAATGCCCATACCAACAATGCAAAATACATTGAATGGGCTTTCGACACCATTCCCTCCGACGAGCTGCAGAAGAGAGGCGGCATTGACTCCTATCAGATCAACTTCAACCACGAGACCCGCCTGGGCGACCGGGTTGACCTCTACCGCGCCTCCACCGCTACCGGAGAATTCTTCGTGGAGGGACGCTGCGGAGACAAGCCTGTATTCCAGACTGCCGTACGTCTTAAACCTTAATTGAACATTATCCAGAATTTTTAACCGTATTAAAACCTGCAACCGTGAATCTGAACGAACTGACAATATTCACCCCACACTTCTTCCACATCGTAGAGCGAGTGATGATCGTCCTGGCCGTAGTGGTCTTCGTGGCCCTGCAGTACTTCAAGGCAGGCTACGGATACCTCCGTTCCAAGGGCTGGGGACCGATGATAGACAACAAGCTGGGCTGGATTATCATGGAGATTCCCGTGCTGATAGCGTCTCTGCTGATCATCATACCCGCACGCGGCTGGGAGAACATCACGGCCTTCATCCTAGTTTCCTTCCTGCTTGTGCACTACATACAGCGTTCCCTCATCTACCCCTTCCTGATGAGGGGCAAGAGCCGGATACCGGTCTCCGTCGTGCTCATGGGAGCCGTCTTCAACGTGGTTAACGCCTACCTGATCTGCGGCTGGCTCTTCGTCATTGCCCCCGAGGGACGCTACACCCCCGAGTGGCTTCTGTCACCGCAGTTCATCATCGGAGCCCTGATATTCATCTTCGGCATGGTGGTCAACCTGCATTCCGACTACATCATACGCCACCTGCGCAAGCCCGGTGACACCAGACACTACATTCCCCGGGGAGGCATGTTCCGCTACGTATCTTCGGCCAACTACTATGGTGAGATTACCGAGTGGTTCGGCTTCGCGATACTGACCTGGTCCCTGCCGGGAGTCATCTTCTGCATGTGGACTTTCGCCAACCTCGCTCCGAGGGCCAACTCCCTGTACGAAAAATACGCCAGGGAATTCGGTGAGGAATTCACCTCACTCAAACGCAAACGACTCATACCTTTTATATATTAGACATGGAATCACTGCTCTTCACTCCGGCCAAGATAGGCCCGATAGAAATCAAGAACCGCGTCATACGCGCCTCTGCATACGAAGGCATGTGCGACGGGCATGTCCCCACGCAACAGCTCAAGGACTACCATACGGCAGTGGCCCGCGGCGGAGTCGGGATGACCTCCGTAGCCTACGCCTCCATCAACAAGAGCGGCCTCTCGTTCCACCGCCAGCTCTGGATGCGTCCCGAGATCATTCCCGGCCTGAGAGACCTGACCGACTCAATACATGCGGCAGGAGCCAAGGCCTGCATACAGCTCGGACACTGCGGCAATATGTCCCATAGGATGTACTGCGGACAGAGACCCGTAGGAGCATCCAGCGGATTCAACCTGTACTCCCCTACCTTCGTACACGGCCTGCGCGAGGACGAGATACTGCAGATAGTCAAGGACTTCGGCAACGCAGTGCGCATCGCAAAAGACGGAGGATTCGATGCCGTCGAGATACATGCCGGCCACGGCTATCTCATCTCGCAGTTCCTCTCGCCCTACACCAACCACCGCCGCGACGGCTACGGCGGCCCGCTGGAGAACCGTATGAAATTCATGGACATGGTCATGGAGGAAGTGATGAAAGCGGCCGGAGACGATATAGCGGTGCTGGTCAAGACCAATACCCGCGACGGGTTCAAGGGCGGTCTGGAAGTGGAGGACTGCATCAAGGTGGCCAGGCGCCTGGAGCAGGACGGAGCCCAGTGCCTCGTACTCAGCGGCGGATTCGTCAGCAAGGCCCCGATGTACGTCATGCGCGGAGCCATGCCCATCAGCGTACTGACAGGCTACATGCCCTGGAGGCTGTGGTGGCTCAAGCTGGGCGTCAACCTCTTCGGCAAGATGATGATAAAGGACGAGCCCTTCAAGGAGGCATTCTTCTTCGATGACTCCATACAGTTCCGCAGGGAGCTGAAGCTGCCTCTGGCCTTCGTCGGAGGAGTCAACTCCATGGCTACCATCGACAGAGTCCTCAACGCCGGATTCGAGTTCGTGGAAATGGCCCGTCCGCTGGTATACGATACGGATTTCGTCAACAAACTCCGCGACGGAGTCTGCTCAGAGAGCGGCTGCC
>HF990412.1:2346-5664 GCA_000432775.1 Alistipes sp. CAG:831 | reverse complement strand
GGCTGCCGCCACGCCAACTACTGCGTGGCCCGTATCTGGAACTACGACATGCAGTGCCACGAGAACTGCACCCTCTCCCCGCGCATGAAACGCGAGGTAGAGCGGAACATAAGAAAGTATTACGACAAGAAATAACGGATTCCAAACGAATCGTCAAACAAATAAGGCGGGGCGCTCTATCGCTGCCGGACCGTCACAGGTCCGGGGGAGGAAAGTCCGGGCAGGACAGAGCACCGCACTGTGGAAAGCACAGGTAGGCGAAAGCTTACGTCACGGGTAACAGAAAACAACCGCCCCTCCCTCGGGAGAGGTAAGGGTGAAAATGCAGGGTAAGAGCCTGCGTCCGTTCGATGGCGACATCATCGGAGTATCCGCCTGCGGCCTGCAAGGCCAAATATACCGGCAGTCAAGGGCTGCTCGTCCTTTGCCGGGGGGTAGGCTGCTCAGATAAATGATAGAGGCCGACGGAGTCCGCTCCGACGGTACAGAACCCGGCTTACAACCCCGCCTTTTTTTAATTTTTGTAACATTTTTTTAACAGGATATTTCAGATTCATTTCAGAATTATTCTCCATATTTGCGCCGCTGAAATTTATACTTTTGGAATATGAACAGACTTCGACTACTTGCAGCCACAGCAGCCATTGTCAGTGCAGTCCTGTGTGCCGGAGCCCAGGAGACCCCCAGGTATGATGTTTTCGAATCCACCATCCCCTCTGACTTCCAGCCGAGAGCAGACATAGAGTTCGAATTTCCCCTGGCAGACGATTTCTCCTTTATTCTCAATAATGAGCTCCGCTTCAGGGACAATGCCTCCCGGATAGACCGCAACTACCTGCTCGGCGCATTCTCATGGGAGACCTGCGACTATTTCTCCCTGGATGCCGGTTACATATTCCAGTCTATACTGAATATCGGAGACGTTGAATACCAAAGAGAGTGGCAGTACAGGCACAGAGTGTATCTGGACCTTAAAGCTCAGATAGAGCTGGATGACTGGAAACTGTCCCTCACCGAAAGGCCTCTGGTCAATCTCCGCCCGTGGGCAGATGACATCCACGACCCCAAGGCCGAATGGCTCATCCGCTCAAAACTCAAGGTCGACTACGATATCCCCAAGACAGAACTGACCCCGTACGCCTTCTTCGAACTGTCGAACACCCTCAACACGGTTGACTACGGCGGAGGCCCCTTCGTAGACCGCCTGCGTTTCTGCCTCGGAATAAAATGGGAGACATCCGACTTCAACAGCATAGAGCTGTACTACTACTTCGACATCCGCAACTCCCGCGACGTCAGCTACACCACCGGATCCTCAGGCATCTACGACATCTACCTCAACAAGGAGCGGCAGTACCTCCACATCCTCGGCATCTCCTTCAACTTCGGCTGGGACTAACCTACCATAGCCGGTAAGACTACGGGGAGAGGGTGAGGGCACTTCGAGGGAATTTTCAGGAAAATCATAGCTACTTGTAAAGCAGAAAAAAGTATTTTTGCAGTACGGAGACGGGGCGACTGTCTCCGAAATGAAATGCTTACGAATAACGAATATGATTAGACCTAGAAATCTGACACTTATCCTCTTAACGGCTGTAATCTGCAGCTCTGCCATGTATGCAGGCACAACAAACTCCGACACGGCACTTATCGACACGGCACTTGCAAGCGCCATCACATCGGACATTCCGGAGGAAGGCGTTCCGAAAGAGCTGGCACAATGGCGCAAGGCCGCCTACAGCGATGTCAGATACAGACTGCACTTCGACATACCGGAGAAACGCTCGGAGAGAGTGGATGGACGGATTGCTGTCAGTCTGGGACTCAGGGAGCCGGAGGACATCGTGCTGGATTTCCGTGAACCGGCATCCAGCATACATTCGGTCAAGGTCAATGGGCATACAGTCCCGAGGGAACACCTGTCAGCGCAGGAAAATGCATCACACGGCAACGGATCTCCAGAAAGAAACATATCGCATGGTGAAGAGGCACGAGGGGAGAATGCCGGCATACAGCACTCCTGCATAATAGCCAATGAGCACATAATCATTCCGGCGGCCATG
Source organism: Alistipes sp. CAG:831 (assembly GCA_000432775.1). Taxonomy (GTDB): domain Bacteria; phylum Bacteroidota; class Bacteroidia; order Bacteroidales; family UBA932; genus Coprenecus. The sequence continues at coordinate 3,601 of HF990412.1, read as the reverse complement.
ACCCGGAGCGGAGAGAACACCGTGGAGATAGCCTTCACGGCCGGGGACCAGTCCCTCAACCGCAACGACAGCTTCCTGTACACGCTGCTTGTACCCGAGCGGGCCCGTACCCTCTTCCCCTGTTTCGACCAGCCGGACATGAAGGCCCTCTACACCCTTTCGCTGGAGGTGCCCGCCGACTGGAAAGCCCTGTCCAACACGTATATAGAAAAAGAGGAACTGATACACACCGGTGATGCGGCAGAGGTGCACGCCGCCACGCGCAAACTGATAACCTTCTCCCGGACCGAGCCACTGAGCACCTACCTCTTCTCTTTCGTGGCCGGAGAATTCTACCGAAAAGACTATGACGACGGCAGGCACCGTTTCAGCGCCTACTACCGGGAGACCGACACGGCCAAGACCGCCCAGCTCGACGACATCTTTGCAGAAGTAGCCGCCTCGCTCGAATGGCTCGAGGAGTACACCGGCGTACCCTACCCTTTCGCCAAATACGATTTCATCATCCTGCCCGGCTTCCAGTACGGCGGGATGGAACACACCGGAGCCACCCTGTACAACGACGGCCGTATGTTCCTGAGTCCCAACCCAACCCTCGGGGACAGACTCTCAAGGACAGAACTGATAGCCCATGAAACGGCCCACATGTGGTTCGGAGACCTTGTCACCATGAAATGGTTCGACGAGGTCTGGACCAAAGAAGTATTCGCAAACCATTTCGCGGCATGGATATCCGAGCCGCTGTATCCGGAAGTCAACCACCGTCTCAACCGCCTGCGCTCGTTCAACACATCGGCCCTGAGCGAAGACCGCACCGAGGGCACCGTCTCCATATCCCAGGAACTGCCCAACCTGCGCTACGCCGGGCTCGTCTACGGCCAGATCATCTACAACAAGGCCCCGGTAATGATGGAAAAACTCATAGAGATCATGGGCCGCGACGCCTTCCGTCAGGGCATACAGACCTACCTGAAACGGTATGCCTACAGCAACGCCACCTGGGATGACCTCGTAGGCATCCTCGACAGCCTCACCTCTGCCGACCTGCGTGGCTTCAGCCAGGCCTGGGTCTACGAAAAAGGCATGCCGGACCTCACATTCCGCATCACAGGCAAACACAGAGACAGCCTCACCGTCACCCAGAGCGACCCGCTCGGACGCGGCATACTCTGGCCACAGAGTTTCGGAGTAACGGTCTGTGACGGTACTCAATCCGTACAGACGGAAGTTCGCATGGACGCCGCCGAAGTAACCG
>HF990412.1:0-2325 GCA_000432775.1 Alistipes sp. CAG:831 | reverse complement strand
GTACCCATCGTGCCCCATGCGACCGGCACACCCTCAGGCACCGGACTTACCGGAGCGCGTTACATCCTTCCCAACACCGACGGCCGGGGATACGGCCGGTTCATCCTGCCAAGGGAATCCGCACGGTGGCTGCTCGGCCATTGGCCTGAAATACAGGACGGCACCGCCCGCTTCGCCACTCTGATGAACCTCCAGGAGAACTACCTCGCCGGCCTGATATCCGCCCGGGACTGGAGCCGTTCCATCCTCGCCGGCCTGGAGAAGGAGACCGACCAGCTCACCGCCTCCTCCCTCTCCGGTTTCCTCGGCCGGGCCATGGACGACCTCAACGGGACAGACCGCGAAGCCGTAGAGCAGCGGCTGTGGACTCTGGCCCACACCCATCCCGAGCAGCCCATCCGCACGTTTCTCCTGCGCTCCCTGCCATCCGGACTCACCACCGCTGCCCTCTGCGACAGCCTGTACGCCATCTGGGAGACCCAAAGCGAGCCCCTGTACAGCGAGAACAACTACACTTCCCTCGCATGGGAACTCGCCATCCGTTTCCCGGACCGGGCCGGACACATACTCGCCACGCAACGGGCCCGCCTGACCGACCCCGACCGGCTCCGCCGCTTCGACTACATCTCCAGAGCGGTAAATCCTGACGAAGCTGCCCGCGACACCCTCTTCCAAAGCCTCATGCAGGCCGAAAACCGACGCATAGAGCCCTGGACATCCTCCGTACTCAGCTACCTCAACCACCCCCTGCGCGAGTCCTCCTCCGTCAGATACATCCGTCCCGGCCTCGACATCCTCGAGGAAGTCCAGCGCACCGGCGACATTTTCTTCCCGCGCAACTGGGCAGGAGCCCTGCTCGGCAGCCATCGCAGTCCGGAGGCATGGCAGGAAGTTCAGAAATTCCTCCAGGACAATCCGGACTACCCCGTCCTCCTGCGCAACAAGATACTCCAGGCCGCCTACTCCCTTTTCAGGGCCAACACCACCGTTGCGGTCAGCACGACTCCCGAAGACTCCCTCATCTACGCCCGGACCATGCAGAAACTCCTGCCCCTTGCCAGCCGTCCCTCCGGAGAGATAATGACAGCTGCCGCAGAAGCCCTTTGCGGTACACCATACAAAGGCGGTACACTCGAGAGCACCCCCGAACATCTCACGGTCAACCTGAGGGAGACCGACTGCATCCTCCTGGTGGAAGCCTGCACCGCAATGACCCTTCTGCTGAAGGACAATCCCGGGCTGAAGGACAATCCCGGAGACGGCATTCCTCCATTTGAGGACTTCTGCACCACGCTCCGCAGCCTACGCTACCGCAACGGCATCATCAGCGGCTATCCTTCGAGGCTGCATTACACCTCTGAATGGCTGCTGCAGGCCCGGGACAACGGCATTTTACGGGAGGTGAGTGAGGAGCTCGGCGGCATCCCGCTGGAGCAGGAATTCTCCTTCATGTCCTCCCACAGGGACAATTATCCCCAGCTTCGGGGAAATGCCGGGACCGCGGCCGCAGAGCAGATACGCAGGACTGAAGAACGGCTGGACACAGCTGCCGCCTACCATTACATTCCTGCTGAGAAAATACGGGAGGCAGAGGCCAATATCCAGGACGGAGACATCATCTGCATAATCAGCAGTACACCCGGCCTGGACATCACCCACACCGGCATTGCCCGCCGCGCCGGGGACGGCAGCCTGCACTTCATCCACGCCTCCATGCGGGAAGGCAGGACCGTCATGGAAGCCCGCACCCTCCGGGAATACGTAAAAAAAGGCGGGATCCGTGTGGCCCGCCTTTATTGAAATTCCTGGAACTGCCTCTATTCGCCGTAAGTATATTTCGCAATAACTGTTGATGGAAGAGACTCTTCTGAATCTGAAGAAGAATCCGATTGAGAACCGGTCGCCTTGTGGATCTTCACCGTACCTTTCAAATTCAGATTTTCTCCAAGATGTCTCTCATATACGGCATTGCAGGCCGCTATCACATCACTGTCCCTGTTGCTGCCTATAACATAATTAACACCACCCAACAGCTCTTTTATAGCATCATTGTAATCTGTAAGACCTCTGTCATAATAATTTCCATCACTCGAAGAAACAGTGCTTACATTACCATCCGCATAGTAGCTGATGACTTCCTGAGTATCCTCATTTCCCTCGCAGGAGGATACTGCCGCCAGCATGGAGCCGGCACATACCAGCATAATAAATGCTTTTAATACTTTCTTCATTTTTTATTTGTTAAAGTTCCTTCAAAATGGAGCGCAAAATTAAAAAAAAATGGCTATCCGCAAAATATCCTTAGGCCACAATAAATCTCACATG
>HF990411.1 GCA_000432775.1 Alistipes sp. CAG:831 | reverse complement strand
ACCATGCTGGCAGAAAAGTCGCTTACCCCAAAATCCTTTGCCATGCTGCCCAACAAAGGCTGGTTGTAGTAGCAGTTGGCAACGGAAAGCCCGGTAGCGACTGCCATCAGAGCCAGCAGAGGTGCCGGAATGCCGTGGTTTTCTCTCAATTCATATTTCATCATTTATTCCTCCTTTCAGTATGACACAACTTTCAATCCTATCAAGGAAGCAATGAGCGTGAACAGGAAGAAAAGCCGGATGGGAGTGGCCGGCTCTTTGAAAACGAATATCCCAATCAAGACCGTGCCGACCGCTCCGATACCCGTCCAAATGGCGTATGCCGTGCCCAAAGGCAAAGTCTGAACCGCTTTGGCAAGTAATGCCATACTCAATACCGTGGAAGCCAAGAAACCGCTTCCCCACAGATAAAAACCAATACCTGATGCCTCTCTCGTTTTTCCCAAGCAGAATGTAAGGCTTACCTCAAACAATCCTGCCAAAAATAAAATTATCCAATTCATACCTATGATTTATTAAATTCGGGTGCAAAAGTAAGCAAGTAATTTCTAACCGTTTTTTACATTTGGTAAAA
>HF990410.1 GCA_000432775.1 Alistipes sp. CAG:831 | reverse complement strand
AGTGCTCTTCCGGCAGTACGGTCTCGAACCCCTCTTCGGCAGCAGTTTCTACCAGCCGTTCATCGCCGACAGCCTCAACGGCACCATAGGCCGCAATGTAGCGGGCATCGTCCGCAGTGCTGTCCCCTCTGATGAATATGTCCTGATCTCGGCCCACTATGACCACCTCGGCATCCTGAACGGCAACACCTACAACGGGGCCGACGACAATGCCTCCGGAGTCACGGTCCTGCTCAACCTCGCGGATATGTTCGGGACCATGAAGAAAACCAAGACCGGTCCGGACAAGAACATCATCTTCGCCGCGCTGGATGCCAAGGAGCTGAACATGGCTGGATCCAAGGCGCTTATCGACAAGCTGCTGTCAGAAGAAGCAAGTACAGCTTATACGACCTCAGGCACTACGGACCCGACTGCAGCCACTGCAGCAGACAGGGCAGACTCAGCCAGCAGCCCCGAGGAAGAATTCCACGGCATTCCAAAAGACCGGATTATCTGCGCCATCAACATAGACCAGATAGGCACCGTCCTTGAACCCGTACACGAAGCCGATACGAATTTCGTCATCGTCCTCGGAGAGAAGACACTCCGCAAGGAACACCGCGGCCTCATCGACATGTGCAACCGCTACTACAACATCGGCCTGGACATCGACCACACCTTCTACGGCAGCGAGAACTTCACCGAACTCTTCTACCAGCTCTCCGACCAGACCGTATTCCACCAGGCCGGCATCCCCTCCCTCATCTTCACCTCCGGCTTCCACCGCCACACCTACAAGACCACCGACGACCCGGACATCATCTCCTACCCCGTCATGAAGAAGCGCACACTGCTCATCTTCTATCTCACCATGATGCTGTAGTCTGCACCGATATTCAAATGCCGTCTTTACAAAAGCAGAAAACCTCGTAGTGCTTTCAAATATTATCGTTAGATTTGCACTATAAACGACTGGCAGCATAGAACGGCAAAAAATGATAACTAAAGACAACATAAAAAAATTACTCTCTGTTCTGCATTTTGAACAGGAAGACGATGTTTTCACAAAATCCTATGAAAGTGTTGGGCTACCATTGAAAGTTGATGTAAGGAACGAGCATTTTCATTACAAGGAGATAGGTATAACTGTCGGTCGTGAGACAACGAGTAATTTTTCTGAACCAGAAAATTTTGTTGTGTTCGAGTGTATTGATCGTTTGCTTTCAATGGGATACAAACCTGAGCATATAGAGCTTGAACCTGCATGGAAGTTAGGACATACACAAAAGGGCGGCTACGCAGACATTTGGGTGCGGACACACTCTAGTCTTTCTGGCGAAATGGCGGCGGACAAGGAGTCCTTGCTAATTATTGAGTGTAAGAAATCTGATGAATTTGATGGTGCTTGGCGGGATACTCTCGAAGACGGCGCCCAGTTGTTCAGCTATTTTCAGCAAGAGCAGGCTACGAAGTTCCTTTGCCTTTACACATCCGATTTTGATGGGGAAAAGATAAAGCCCACATACTACCTGATAAATGTGCAGGATAACGAAGAATTGTTGAAGAATAATCTGCAATTGTCTACCTACAAAGATGCGAAGAACAACAAGCAACTGTTCCGCGTATGGCATGATACATACCAATGCGATGCTGCCACACGAGGACTGTTCGAGGACGACATCCAGCCTTATCATATAGGCAAAAACAAATTCTCTGTCAAAGATCTTGTCCCCATAAACAATGATGAGATAAAAAAGAAGTATAACGAGTTCGCAACCATTCTTCGGCGGCACAATGTCGGAGCGAAAGAAAATGCTTTCGACAAACTAGTCAATCTCTTTCTTGCCAAAGTAGTTGATGAGACAAACAATCCGGATGACTTGCATTTCTATTGGAAAGGCGCTGCATACGATGACGATTTTTCATTACAAGACCGCCTGCAGAGACTCTACCGTGACGGAATGGAGAAGTTCTTGAATGAAACGGTCACTTACATTGAAAATGAACAGATAGAGAAAGCGTTCCGCTGGTACAAGAAAGATCCGGATGCGACGATGAAAACCGTAATGGAATACTTTCGTGCGCTGAAGTTCTATTCAGACAACGACTTTTCTTTCATCAGCGTCCACAACGAACGCCTTTTCAAGGAGAACGCAAAGATTCTGCGCGAGGTGCTACTGATGCTCCAAAACATCAGACTAAAATCTGCGGCAGAGGAGGGGCGGAATACAGAAACCAACCAGTTCTTGGGAGACCTTTTCGAAGGTTTTCTTACCAAAGGGGTGAAGCAAAGCGAAGGCCAGTACTTCACGCCAATGCCGATTGTCCGCTTCATTGTCTCTTCTCTTCCTTTGGAACAGATTGTAAGCCAAAGCGAGGGAATACCTTCGTGCATCGATTACGCTTGCGGTGCCGGACATTTCCTGACAGAGTATGCCGTAAGAATCAAAGAATTCGTGGAGAGATACCGCCCGGATATTGACATCCGTGAGTATTACAAGCATATCACTGGCATAGAAAAGGAATACCGCTTGTCTAAGGTTTCGAAAGTCTCTGCATTCATGTACGGACATGACGAGACAAACATCATTTATGCTGATTCCCTGCAGCCAAACGTCGCTCTGCAACCCAACAGTTATGACGTGCTTGTCGCCAATCCTCCATACGCTGTGACAGGCTTTCTTGAAACACTCAGTGATAATGACCGCGCTGCGTTCTCCCTGTTTAACAATAATATCAATACAGCAAAGAACAATGCCATAGAGACATTCTTCATGGAGCGTTCGGCTTGGCTCATGCACGCCGGCGGAGTGGCCGGCATCGTGTTACCCGTTTCGGTACTCAACAAGGGTGGCATCTATGCGCGTGTAAGGGAAATAATCTTGGAAAATTTCGATATTGTTTCTCTTGCCGAATTTGGTAGCGGAACATTCGGAAAGACAGGCACCAATACCGTTGTATTGTTCCTTAGACGGAAAGAAACCAACACTCCTGCGGCGGAGCATTATCGTAACCGTGTCAAGATTTGGTTTGCGGCAAGCGACCATGCGGAAGACATCTATCAGGACGAGTGCTTACTGCAGGCCTATTGCGACCATTGCGGATACGAACTGGAAGATTACCGCACATTCCTCAAAGAGGGAATCATCCATAAAGCCTTGTCTGAGACCGAGGTGTTCACGGCTTATCGCGAGTCGTTTGACAGCACTGACCGCAATGCAATGAAAGGTGTCTGCGATGTGGCGAGAGACATTCGCAACCGTTTCCGCACAAGGAGCAAAACGCAGACTTTCCGCAGACAAACTGAAGCTCAAAAGAAAGCCGAAAAAGAAAAGGCGCTACTCAACTTTATCATTTCCATAGAACGGGAAAAAGTCTATATTTTCTTGCTGGCATTTACAGTCGATACCCCAGTGCTGATTGTGAAGTCTCCCACAACGACGGCTGCCATAAAGAAATTCCTCGGTTACGAATGGAGCGACAGCAAAGGCAACGAGGGAATAGAATACCTGCACCTGTCGAAGTCCAAATCAGAAAACGAAGATGAAGGCGATGACGATGATACAGTTCAACAAATTCGTGGAATAAACGGGATTCGCACGCCCTTGTTCAACCCCGATGATTTGTGCGATCCAGCGAAGATTAATACATTAATTCGTCAGAACTTCTTAGGCGAAGATGTCGTGGTGCCGGAAGATTTGTCCGAAATTATTTCGCAGGCAAGGCTTGTGGATATGATCGATTTCAAGCGGACTGCGTTTGACAAGGCGATAAAAACGAGTGCTTTTACCAATGTAGATTTCGTGCATAGCAAGTGGCCGTTGGCTTCACTTGGAAGTTTGGTTTCTACTCCTCCTCAATATGGTGCAAACGTGGCTGCAACAGAAGGAAATCCGTCGTCAGATTATCGCTACATCAGAATAACCGACATCACCGAAACGGGAGAATTAAGTAATGATTGGAAAACAGCAGAAAGAGTTGACGAACAATATATATTAGCTGATAAAGATTTGCTGTTTGCACGTTCTGGTGCAACGGCAGGTAAGCCATTTCTATATCGTGAGAAATTTGGTAAGGCATTATTTGCTGGCTATCTTATCCGCTTCCGATTTGCGGAAAAAATAATGCCTGAATATGTTTTCCAATTCTGTCTCGCTGAGGAATACCGCAAATGGGTTTTGGCTCATAGAGGTGGAACTGCGCAGCCTAACATCAATGCGCAACAGTATTCGTCTTTTAAACTGCCACTACCACCGACTGATGTTCAAGGAAAAGTCGTTATCGAATGTGATGCAGTCGATAAAGAGGTGGAAGAAGCAAGAAAACAAATTGCCAAAGCAAAAGAGCAAATAGAACATATACTTTCAGGAGTGAATGGTGAAACAAAGACATTGCGGGCAATTGCCCCATTTACAACAAATAGAATAGATTTTGATAAAATATCCGCAAGCGATTACATTACAACGGATAATATGCTCCAAGATTTTGAAGGTGTGCGCCCATACGATGGCGAGTCGCTCGCAGGCAGTGTCATTGAGTATAAGCGTGGTGACATTCTGATGTCCAACATCCGTCCGTATTTAAAGAAAATCTGGCTTGCAGATCGCGACGGTGGTTGCAGTCCGGATGTCATGGTGTTTCGGCCAACGCCAGAAGTCACGTCTGAGTTTGTCTATCACATGATTTGTCGCCAAACATTTATTGACTATGTGATGAACGATGTAAAAGGAATGAAGATGCCTCGTGGCAACAAGGATAATATCATACGTTACACCATTCCTGTTCCTCAGCCTGACATTCAGCAGCAAATCGTGACGGAAATCTCCGCCTACGAAGCTAAAGTAGCCGAAGCTAAAGCAGTCCTCAATAGTGGTGCAAAGCGCAAGCAAGCGATTTTGGACAAATATTTAAAATAGAACAGTAATATGGCAAAAAAAGATATAAACAAAGAGCCGTTCCATGAGGCCACAATGTTAAAACTTGACATTTTCCGTAAATGCTTCAGGGAGTGGTTTCCTGTATTTGTTCATCACTCAAGCGTAAAAAAGATTTTTATATATGATATGTTTGCTGGCAGTGGAACTGATTCTGAAGGGAATCCCGGATCTCCTATTATTCTTTTAGAAGAAGCCAGAGGTAATAAACGTCAACATTGTGCAGATTTAGCAGAGAATCATAAACATGTGGTTTTTGGTTTTAATGAGAAGGAAAAAGAGAAGAGAGAATTGCTTGACAAGGCAACAGAAGACTTCTTATTAAAATGCAAATCTGCTTGCCCTCTTGAAAAATGCGTCTATTCAAATACCATTTATTGCAGAGACGCTTCTTTTGAAGAAATCATGAAGAGTGAAAAATTTAGAGCTGTCCTTGCAAACAAGAGCTATGCGAAATTTGTTCTATTAGACCAATATGGCTTTTCTCAAATCACTAAAGATGTGTTCTTAAAATTGGCAACTTCGCCATTAACAGATTTTATTTTCTTTATATCTTCTTCGTTTATCAAACGGTTTCGGGATGTGGATGCGGTTAAGACATATATTGATACGAATAGGCTTGACTTTGAAGAGAAAAAACCGAAGGAGTGTCATCGAATCATTGCCGACTACTTTCGCAATCTTATTCCTGCAGATAAGGAGTATTATATCCATCATTTTACAATACAAAAGGGGGCGAATTACTATGGATTAATCTTTGGAACAAACCATACTTTAGGCATGGAAAAGTTTGTAAAAGTTTGTTGGATGGAGGACGAAAATTCTGGTGAATCAAATTGTAACATTGACAATGATTTTGAAAAAGGCTCCTTGTTCTATAATCCAACAAATACGACAAAGAAAATAAAAATCAAAGAGGAACTAGAACTGTTGATTCTGAATGGCAAAATTAAATCCAATATAGAAGGTTTGAAATGGGTTTTGTCGCATGGTTGTGAACCGAAATTATTTGTTGATGTTGCTAAGTCTCTTGTTGAAAAAAAGAAAGTAAAAATTCAAGGTGGGTTCAACAGACAAAGTTCAAATATTCATAGAGTAGAAGAATATAAAATTGAAGTTTTATGAAAACGACGAAGATAGAATGGACTGATAAAACGTGGAACCCAATTACTGGATGCACAAAGAAGTCCACAGGATGCCTGCACTGTTATGCAGAAATGATGTCTCGCCGTCTCAAAGCGATGGGACAAGAAAAGTATGCTAATGGATTTACTGTCACCCTTCATGAAAGATGCCTTGAAGAGCCATTAGCATGGAAGAGTTCGCACAACATCTTTGTTTGTTCAATGAGCGACCTTTTCCATGAAAAGGTACCATTTGAATTTGTTGACAAGATATTTAATGTCATTAAGAAAACGCCTCAACACAGATACCAAATCCTTACAAAAAGAGCAGAACGAATGGCTGAATATTTTGCGACACGTAACATTCCTGAAAATGTTTGGCTCGGCGTTACAGTAGAGGCGAAAGATTATCGTTTTAGAATAGACTGTCTACGTAAATTACAAGCCACGGTCAAATTTCTTTCATGCGAACCGTTAGTGGAAGATCTTGGTGAACTCAATTTGGCTGGAATTGACTGGGTTATTGTTGGTGGCGAAAGCGGCCAACAAGCCCGTCCAATGCAAGAGCCTTGGGTTTTAAAAATACGCAGGCAAGTTGAAGAACAAGACGCACGCTTCTTTTTCAAGCAATGGGGAACATGGGGCGCGGACGGTATAAAACGTAATAAACATGCGAACGGGAAACTCCTAAACGGTGAAATCATTCAACAAATGCCAGAATTATCATGTGTATTCAAGGGATGAACTTGTAACTAGAGCTTTCAAGAGAGCACCCCTCAAGTAGAATCACATCATAAAAAGATGAGCAGTTCCTACATAAATTCCATTGCAGGATTCTCGCCGGAAGTTAGTATATTCGCATACTGATTTTCAGTCCATGCAGTTCAAGATTCAGTCCCCATACCGCCCCACAGGCGACCAGCCTGAGGCCATCAAGGAAATCTGCGAGGCGGTGAATGCCGGTGCGGATGCCATGACCCTGCTCGGAGTCACCGGCTCGGGCAAGACTTTCACGATGGCCAACGTGATCGAGCGGCTGCAGCGGCCGGCCCTGATACTCAGCCACAACAAGACCCTGGCAGCACAGCTCTACGGGGAGTTCAAGTCCTTTTTCCCGGACAATGCCGTAGAGTATTTCGTATCCTACTACGACTACTACCAGCCTGAGGCATACCTCCCCGTGACCGACACCTACATAGAGAAGGACCTGAGCATCAACGACGAGATAGAGAAACTGCGCCTGTCCGCTTCCTCCGCCCTACTCTCGGGCCGCCGCGACGTGATAGTGATATCCTCCGTATCCTGCCTCTACGGCATCGGCAACCCGCAGGACTTCCATGACAACACCATCACGCTGAAGGCCGGGCAGCGTATCAGCCGCAACAAGCTCCTGTACCGCCTCGTCGATGCTCTCTACAACCGCAGCGACGCCGATTTCAAGCGCGGGACCTTCAGGGTAAAGGGCGATACGATAGACATCTACCTGGCATATGTGGACAGCGGCTGCAGGATTGTATTTTTCGGAGATACCATTGAAGAGATCGAAATCATCGACCCGGTCAGCGGCATGAGCATAGAGAGCCTGGAGGAAATATCCATCTACCCGGCCAACATCTTCGTCACCACCAAGGAGCGCACGGCCCATGCGATACGCATGATCCAGGACGACATGATGCAGCAGTGCGAGTATTTCAGTTCCATCGGAAAGCAGCACGAGGCCAACCGCCTCAAGAAGAGGGTCGAGTACGATATGGAGATGATCAAGGAACTGGGCTACTGCCCCGGTATCGAGAATTATTCCAGATACTTCGACGGGCGGAGCGCAGGACAGCGGCCATTCTGCCTCATAGACTATTTCCCCAAGGACTTCATAACATTCATCGACGAGAGCCATGTGACGCTCCCGCAGGTAAGGGCCATGTACGGAGGAGACCGCTCCCGCAAGGAGGTCCTGATCGAATACGGATTCCGCCTTCCGGCAGCCGCCGACAACCGCCCGCTGAAGTTCGACGAGTTCGAGAATATCTTAGGGCAGAGAGTGTTCGTCAGCGCGACTCCGGGAGACTACGAGCTGGAGAAGAGCGAGGGCCTCATCGTCGAGCAGGTGGTGCGTCCCACCGGCCTGCTCGACCCTCCGATAGAGGTGCGCCCTTCCAAGAACCAGATAGACGACCTGATGGAGGAGATAGAGCTGCGTACGGAGAAGGACGAGCGGGTACTGGTCACCACCCTTACCAAACGCATGGCCGAGGAACTGGAGAAATTCCTGACAAAGCGGCAGGTGCGCTGCCGGTACATCCACTCGGACGTGGACACTCTCGAGCGCGTGGAGATCATTGAGGACTTCAAGGCCGGAAGATTCGACGTACTGGTGGGAGTCAACCTTCTGCGCGAGGGACTGGACCTGCCGGACGTGTCGTTGGTGGCGATTATAGACGCGGACAAGGAGGGATTCCTGCGTTCCGACCGGGCCCTGACCCAGATTGCGGGACGTGCGGCACGAAATCTGAATGGTCTTGTGATAATGTACGCGGACACCATCACCGGTTCCATGCAGAAAACAATTGACGAGACCAACCGCCGCCGCGCCAAACAGGCGGAATACAACGAGAAGCACCACATCACCCCCACCCAGGTGCGCAATGACAAGAAGAACTCCCTGGCCGCCATAAGCGGGGCCTACAAGGAGCCAGAGGAGGAGGACAATATACGGTATGTCGCTGAGGATCCGGTGATATCGAAGATGAGCCCCAAGCAGCTGCTTGAGGCCGTCGAAGCCGCCAAAAAGAAGATGGAGGAGGCCGCCAAGGCCCTCGACTTCACGGCGGCAGCCAAGTACAGGGACGAGATGTACGGACTAATGAAATTAAGGAAATGAGCACAGCAGCAGAAGAAACCCTGGAAGCCATCCTCGCCTGCTACCCCGAAAGAGAGCAGCAGGAACAGATAACCAGAGCCTGTCATATCGCCGAAGAGGCCATGAAGGACAAGCTCCGGGAGAACCGGCACCCCTTCATCGAGCATCCCCTCGGTGTGGCCCGCATCGTGGCCGAGGACATCCACCTCGGCTACGAGAGCGTCATCGCCGTATTCCTCCACGAGACCATCCGCTTCTACCCCGAGGTACTGCAGAACCTCCCGAAAGGAGCATTTTCCCCTGAGATAATAGACATCGCACAGAGCCTCAACAAGATAGCCGCCATCAAGCCCAAGGAGACACGCCTTGAGGCCGAGAACTACAAACGCCTGATCGTCTCCTACTCCCGCGACCCGAGGGTCATGCTCATCAAGATAGCCGACCGTCTCGACGTGATGCGCAACATTGAGCTGCTGCCCAAGGCCTCCCAGGAACGGAAAGTCACCGAGACCATGTTCCTGTACATCCCCATTGCCCACCAGCTGGGACTCTACGGCATCAAGACCGAGCTGGAGAACATTTTCTTCCGCTGCACAGAGCCGGAGAAATACCGCGAGATCAACAACAAGCTGAAAGCCACGGCCGCCGAGCGCGAGGAGATGCTCAGCGCCTTCCTCATTCCCATCAAGCGCAAGATTTCCGAAGCCGGAATGAAGGTCACCTACAAGCAGCGCACCAAGGCAGCCTGGTCCATCTGGAAGAAAATGCAGAAGCAGGACATTCCTTTCGAGAAAGTCATGGACCTGCTGGCCGTCCGCCTCATCATAGACACTCCGGCCGACAGCCTCGAAAAGGAGCACGAGCTCTGCTGGAAAGCCTATTCCATAGTCACGGACGAATACCAGCCTGACACATCGAGGCTCAGGGACTGGATATCCAAGCCCAAGAGCAGCGGCTACGAGTCCCTGCACATCACCGTGCGCTTCCGCGGAGACATCTTCGTGGAGGTGCAGATCCGCACCCGCCGCATGGATGACGAGGCCGAGAACGGGCACGCCTCCCACTGGGCCTACAAGGGCATCAAGGAGGAAAAGGGCCTGACTCCCTGGCTGCAGAGCGTGCGCAACATCCTCGAGAGCGACAACAGGAACGACTACGAATACGTCTCCCGGTTCCTGTCCGAGGATGTCTTCGTCTTCACCCCGGACGGAGAGCTGCGGCGGCTGCCCAAGGGCGCCACTGTCCTGGACTTCGCGTTCAACATCCACACCAATCTCGGTATCAAGTGCATAGGCGCTACCATAGACGGCAGGCCCGCCTCCATCAAGGACAGACTACAGACAGGCCAGGTGGTCGAAATCAAGAGCGGCAGGAACCAGCGGCCCTCCCCGGACTGGCTCAACTTCGTGGTCACGTCCAAGGCCCGCAACAGGATCAAGCTGAAACTCAAGGAAGAGGAGCTCAAAAAAGCCGCTACCGGCCGCGAGCTGCTTGAACGCCGCCTGAAGAACTGGAAGATGGACCTCTCCGACGAGAATCTCACCGAGCTGTGCAAGATGCACAAGCTGAAGACCATAAGCGACCTGTACGCAGCGATAGCCGATGAGAGAGTGGATATCATGGACATCAAGTCCTTCATCGCCCGGAAACAGCAGAAGGAAGAGGAGCCGCAGGCTGCAGCCGCACAGTCCCAGCCAGTCAGGGAGAATACCCAGGCCGGCAACGACAAGGAAAGACGGGGACCGGACGACTATCTGGTCATCGACGGCAAGCTCAGCAATGTCAGCTACAAGATGGCCCGCTGCTGCAACCCGATCTACGGGGACGAGGTGTTCGGCTTCGTCTCGGTCAAGGACGGCATCAAGATTCACCGTCTCTCCTGCCCCAACGCGGCCCGTCTCATCGAGAACTACCCGTACCGTATCCAGAAAGTCCGCTGGAAGGAGACGGCCACGACCAGCAGTTTCCAGACGACGGTCAAGGTCATCACTGACGACTCTTCCGTATATCCGGCGATAATCCAGACAGTTACGGGCTTCGGAGCCTCCCTCCGATCCTCGTCCATGACTCCCAGGTCGGGACACAACTCCGGTGAATTCGATGTAAGGATGCAGATATCAGTCTCCTCCAACTACATGCTGGACAAGATCCTTTCGTCCATCCGCAAGACCCGCGGGGTACTGTCGGCGGCCAGAATTTCAAAATAGGACAAGCACAGATTATGGGACAAGCAGAAGAAGAATTCATCCATATAAAAAAGGCCGAGGCCAACAATCTCAAGGGCATCGATGTCGACATACCGCGCAACCGCCTGACCGTCATCACAGGTGTCAGCGGCTCCGGCAAGACATCCCTCGCCTTCGACACCCTCTTCGCAGAGGGGCAGCGCCGCTTCGCCGAGAGCCTTTCCTCCTTTGCCCGCCAGTTCCTCGGGAGAATGTCCAAGCCGCCGGTCGAGAGCATCTCCGGCATTCCCCCCGCCATAGCCATAGAGCAGAGGGTCAATACCCGCAACCCCCGCTCGACGGTCGGCAGCACCACCGAGATCTACGACTACCTGAGGGTGCTGTTCGCCAAGATCGGCCATACCTATTCCCCGGTCACGGGAGAGGAAGTGCGCTGCGACACGGTGGCCTCCGTCATGGAAAGGCTGCACTCACTCGCCGCCACCGTACCCTCCGGAGATCCCTCAGACGAGAACTATTCTCCCGGCATCTGCTTCATTCTGGCGGACATACACTGGAAAGACGAAGCCGGCCGCATCGAACGCCTGCTCAACCTCAAGGAAGAGGGGTTCTCCCGCCTGTACGTCCTTCCCGCCGGGGATGGTTCAGGGGACAATGCCGGCCGGATGGAGAAAATCGACTCGCTCCTGGCCGACATGAGCCGCGCAGAGGGAAGGGAAGTGGCCCTGATGGTGGACCGTATCCCCTTCGACAGCAGCACATTTTCGGAGGAGGAGACTGAGAACAGGACAATGGATTCCGTACGCACGGCATTCGACAAGGGAGAGGGGCACATCGCCTGCGTCTTCTCTCCCGCAGTGGAAGGACACTCCCTGCTGCGCTTTTCCTCCCTCTTCGAGGCTGACGGCATGCAGTTCGCCGAACCCACGGAATGGATGTTCAACTACAACAGTCCGGTGGGAGCCTGCCCCGTCTGCGGGGGACTCGGGAAAATCATAGGAATCGACGAATCTCTGGTAATTCCGAACCAGGCCCTGTCCGTCTATCAGGACGCAGTAGCCTGCTGGAAGGGAGAGGTGATGAAATATTTCAAGGAGGAGGTGCTGGCCAATGCGGACAAGTTCGGATTCCCGGTGCATACTCCCTACAAAGACCTTACGGCCAAGCAGAAGAGCGACCTGTGGAACGGCAACCGGTACATCACCGGCATCTATCCGTTCTTCAAGGAACTCGAGGCCAAACGGTACAAGATACAGAACAAATACATGATAAGCCGCTACTCGGGCAAGACCGTTTGCCGCGAGTGCGGAGGCAGCCGGCTGCGCAGGGAAGCCCTGTACGTGCGCATCGGGGGGCGCAATATACACGAGCTGATGAGCATGAGCATCAAGGACCTGATAGCTTTCTTCGATGGGCTGCGGCTCCCCGCCTACGAGGAGAAGATAGCCGCCAGGGCCCTGAAGGAGATACGCGACCGGCTGGACTACATCGACCACGTCGGCCTGTCCTACCTGACCCTGAACCGCGCATCCAACACCCTCAGCGGCGGCGAGAGCCAGCGTATCAGCATCGTCTGCTCCCTCGGCAACAGCCTGACCGGCTCGATGTACATCCTCGACGAGCCCTCCATCGGCCTGCACAGCCGGGATACCGGACGGCTTATCGAAGTGATCAGGCGGCTGCGCGACCTCGGCAACACGGTCATCGTAGTGGAGCACGACGAGGAGATCATCCGGAGCGCCGACTGGCTTATAGACATAGGGCCGCGGGCCGGAAAGCACGGAGGCGAGGTGGTCTATTGCGGACCTCCTCCGGCTTCGGACATATCCGAGGCCGATGCTTCGGCACTGCTGGCCGCATGGCCCCGTTCATTGACCTTAGAATATCTGCTTGGCAAGAAGAAGATATCCATCAGTCCTGTCAAACGGCCCTGGAAGCAGTACATCGAAGTCTGCGACGCCTGTGAGAACAACCTCAAGAACATCGACGTGCGCTTCCCCCTCAACGTCATGACCGCCGTCATCGGCGTCAGCGGCTCGGGCAAGTCCACCCTTGTAGGCGACATCCTCTACCCTGCCCTCAACCGCATGCTCAACCAGGTGGGTGCCAAACCCGGCTCGTTCCGGGAACTGCGCGGCGACCTGGACCGCATATCCTCCGTGGAGTTCGTGGACCAGAACCCGATAGGCCGCAGTTCCCGCTCCAACCCGGTGACCTACATCAAGGCATACGACGACATCCGCAAGCTCTTCTCCGAGCAGCCGCTGGCCAAGGTCAACGGCTTCGGCCACTCGCATTTCTCCTTCAACATCGACGGAGGCCGCTGCCCGGAATGCCTCGGCGAGGGTACCGTCAAGATTCCCATGCAGTTCATGGCCGACATCGTCATGACCTGCGAGTCCTGCGGAGGCAAGCGTTTCATCCAGGATGTACTCGAAGTCAAGTACCGCGGCAAGAACATCAGCGACGTGCTCGACATGAGCGTGGACGAGGCCATCGAATTTTTCTCATCCGCAGGAGAGCCCGCAGCCGTCCGCATCGCCGCCAAACTCATGCCCCTGCACGACGTCGGTCTGGGCTACATAGCCCTCGGCCAGAACAGCAGCACCCTCAGCGGCGGTGAGAGCCAGAGAGTCAAGCTCGCCTACTTCCTCGGCCTCGGAAAGGACCCTGGATCCAGTCAGGCAGCATCCTACAGTACTGATCCGGTCGAAGACTATGTACTTGGCAAACACTTACAGTCATCCGGCACCAAACGTTCCCGCCAGGCCGACAAGCCGATTCTCTTCATCTTCGACGAGCCCACCACCGGCCTCCACTTCGACGACATCGAGAAGCTCCTCGCCTCCTTCCGGGCCCTCATCGACCGCGGCCACACCATCGTCGTGGTAGAGCACAACCCCTACATCATCGCCGCCGCCGACCACATCATAGAGCTCGGCCCTGAAGGCGGAGATGAGGGCGGCTATCTCATAAGACCTTCAGCATAAGGCAAGACATGAAAGTACTGAATTTCATTAAGGAGTGGACGCTGCCCTGCGCGATGGTGCTGGGTGCCGGCGTATACCTGCTGTTCTCGGAAATAAGCCTACTGCAGCCGGTCGGCAATGCCGTCGGTCCGGTCATTATGGAGCTGATGCCGGTACTGATATTCGCCATACTGTACGTCACGTTCTGCAAAATACGTCTGCATGACCTCCGGATCAGGCCATGGCATATCTGGCTGCAGGTCATCCGCACCGGACTGATTCTGGCATTGGTGGCCGTCATCACCGCAACGGACCACGAGACAAAACTCATCCTCGAGGGTATGTTCGTCTGCATCATCTGTCCCACTGCCGCGGCTGCGGCTGTAATCACGGACAAACTGGGCGGCAGCATCGCATCCATGACCGTATATACTCTGATTGACAATGCGGTCACCTCGCTGCTGATACCCCTGCTCTTCCCGCTGGTGGAAAAGGAGACCGGCATCAGTTTCGCTGCATCATTCTACATCATACTGGAAAAAGTGCTTCTGGTGCTGATCCTCCCGTTCATCTGCGCCATGGCCACAAGACGCTGGCTGCCTAAGTTGGCTGCGAAGATACAGGAGGCCAAGGACCTGGGGTTCTATATGTGGGCGTTCAACCTGTCTATAGTGATGGGACTTACCCTGCACAATATCCTCGAGTCGGAGATATCCGGAATCACCATGGCCCTGCTGCTGGCCGCACCCCTGGCTGTCACCTTCCTGCTCTTCGGCATCGGCAAGAGCGTAGGACGCCGCTACGGCGAGAGCATCTGCGGCGGCCAGGCCCTGGGACAGAAGAACACCATCGTCGCCATCTGGCTCACGGTCACCTACCTCAACCCTACGGCAGCCATTGCCCCCTGCGCATACGTAGTATGGCAGAACATCGTCAATGCCTGGCAGCTCTGGTGCAAGGAAAAATACGGCCGCCTGAAATGGTAACGGCTCTCACAGCCTGCGCAGGACACCCTTGTCGCCGACTACATGGATGCCGTCCTTCCTGATGAGGATACCTCTGCCGAGACCGGCTTCCCTGTTCACGGCATTGTCCACATTCACAGCTATTACCCTGCCGTCATAGAAAGTGGAGACATCGTCGAATATCGTATGTCCCACGATTACGCGGTCCGCCTGATAGCGGTCCAGGATGAGGTCCAGGGTATCCGCTGCCAGGGGATTGTACTTCTCAGCGTCCCTTACCATACCCCGGTACCAGAGAGGGCCGCTGCTGCCCATGAGGAAGTATATCATCGGAGAAGCCTCCTTCCGCTCCGCCTTGGTCTTGTAAAGGCCCGCGCTTACCTGCTCATTTACATAAGGGATATCCAGATTACGGCGATAGAAGTCACTGCTCAGGCCAGCGTGCACAAAGAGACAGCTGCCGGACATCTGCATGGTGTTGCGCAGCGAGAGCCACCGGCCCAGTACCGAGGAGGGAGAGAGCAGACCGGCATATTTCATACCCAGAGTATCGGCCAGCTGAGTGTACTTAGGCTTCGCATAGCGCAGATCGTTCATCAGCACCATCGGCTCGTGGTTGCCCAGGAGATAATCCACACGTCCTCCCGCCTGCGCGGCCTCATCCTCCAGCTTGTATATCAGCCAGAGTATCTGCACCGCGTCATTGCCCCGGTCGAACACATCCCCGAGGACCACCAGCTGGTTCGTTCCGTAACTCCAGTTACAGTCCCCGTCTATGACCCCGTTGCCCTGCAGGAGGCTTATGAAACAGTCCAGATTGCCGTGCGGATCGGATGTTACGAATATGCTGTCCGGCTGCTCCGCCTCCCACTCCGGACGCTCCACCGCATGCAGGCTGACATCAAAACTGTGCTTCAGGTCACTCGACACGACTGTAAAAGAATAGTCCTCAGGCAAA
Organism: Alistipes sp. CAG:831; assembly: GCA_000432775.1. GTDB lineage: Bacteria > Bacteroidota > Bacteroidia > Bacteroidales > UBA932 > Coprenecus. The sequence continues at coordinate 115,172 of HF990410.1, read as the reverse complement.
GAGGCCAGGACAGTATCCACCAGCCTTCCCTCCGGCGTCACCGACACCATCCGCACCGAACCGTCCGTCCGGTACATGATATAAGGGCCGTCGGCAGTCTGTGCCCCGACGGCAGTAACCAAGCAAAGAAGGCTGACGAGCAGCATCCACATTCTGTACATACCTGTTGTTTTCATTGTCTCCATACTTTCAATAATATTCTGCACGAAGATAACAATGATTTCCTATATTTGTAACCTATGGAAAAACTACAGGCCCTCATATCATCCGTCAACGATGTCATCTGGTCCTACCTGCTGGTAGGCGTACTCATTATCTGTGCAGTATGGTTCACAGTGCGTTCCGGGTTCCTCCAGTTCCGGTCGGTGCCGGAAATGCTCCGTCTGCTCACTGAAAGACGTTCCGGGGACAAAGGCAGGGACGGCAGACGCAGCATCTCCTCCTTCCAGGCCTTCGCAGTGTCGATCGCAAGCCGTGTCGGTACCGGCAACCTGGCAGGCGTGGCCACGGCAATAGTGGTCGGAGGCCCCGGCGCTGTGTTCTGGATGTGGATAATGGCCCTTTTCGGCAGTGCCAGCGCATTCGTGGAGTCTACCCTGGCCCAACTGTACAAGCGGCCGGCCAAGGACGGAACATTCATCGGGGGACCGGCCTACTACATGGAGCGGGGCATCGGCAAGCGCTGGATGGGAGTGCTCTTCGCAGTACTGATATCAGTCACCTTCGGGTTTGCCTTCAACTCGGTGCAGAGCAATACCATCTGCGCCTCGTGGGAACTGGCCTTCAACATGCCTGCACAGTGGATGGGGATAATCCTCACCGTCCTGACCCTCGTGATCATCTTCGGCGGCATCCGGCGCATCGCCGGCGTGAGCAGCCTGCTGGTCCCCGTGATGGCACTTCTCTACATCGCCCTGGCGCTTGTCATCATAGCCATGAATATCAAGGAAATACCTGAGGTGCTGGGCCTGATCGTCTCCGATGCATTCGGATTCGGGGACGGCAACGGCGGAGGCTGGAGGGAACTGGCCGGAGGAGGCATCGGAGCCACCATCATGCAGGGAGTCAAGCGCGGAATGTTCAGCAACGAGGCGGGCATGGGCTCGGCTCCGAACGTGGCCGCAACCGCAGACACCACCCACCCTGTAAAACAGGGACTCATCCAGGCCCTCGGAGTCTTCACCGACACTCTGGTCATCTGCTCCTGCACCGCTTTCATCATCCTCATAGGCGGAGTCAGCGACGCCTCCGTCGACGGCATCCAGCTCACCCAGACCGCCCTGACGGCACAGATAGGCCCCATAGGTGAGATATTCATCGCCCTGACCATCCTCATGTTCGCATTCAGCAGCGTGATAGGAAACTACTACTACGGCGAGGCCAATATCCGCTTCATCACGAAGAAAAAATGGGTGCTGAACTGCTACCGCATCCTGGTAGCCGGGATGGTACTCTGCGGAGCCCTCATCACCCTGGACCTGGCCTGGGCCCTGGCTGACCTGACCATGGCGCTGATGGCTCTGTGCAACCTGATAGCCATCATGATCCTCTCACCCCAGGCCTTCAGGCTGCTCAGCGACTTCCGCAGCCAGAAGAAGGCCGGCATCAAGAACCCCGTATTCAAAAAAGAGAGCCTGCCCGATATCAAGGACAAGCTCGAATGCTGGTAGAAATCTCTCTCCCTGCCGGACTACTCCGCTGCCGACTTGAGACGCTCGGCGTTCTCGGCTATGGTCAGCTGGTCGATGACCTCCTGGATGTCGCCGTCCATGAAGACGGGCAGGTTGTACATCGTGTAGTTGATGCGGTGGTCGGTCACGCGGGACTGGGGGTAGTTGTAGGTGCGGATCTTGGCGGAGCGGTCACCCGTGGAGACCATGGTCTTGCGCTTCTTGGACATCTCGTTGAGATACTTCTCGTACTCCATGTTGTAGATACGGGTACGCAGCTCGGCCAGAGCCTTGTCAAAGTTCTTGAGCTGGGACTTCTCGTCCTGGCACTGCACCACTATGCCGGTCGGGATGTGGGTCAGACGGATGGCCGAGTAAGTGGTGTTCACCGACTGGCCGCCCGGGCCTGAGGAGCAGAAGGTATCCTTGCGGATATCGTTCATGTTGATCTCCACGTCGAACTCATCGGCCTCCGGAAGCACCACCACCGACGCGGCGGATGTATGTACCCTGCCCTGGGTCTCGGTCTGGGGCACACGCTGCACGCGGTGAACGCCGCTCTCGTACTTGAGGGTACCGTAGACACCCTGGCCCGACACCTTGAATATTATCTCCTTGTATCCGCCGGCAGCGCCCTCGGACTGGCTGTTGATCTCGAGCTTCCATCCCTTGCGCTCGCAGTACTTGGCATACATGCGGAAAAGGTCCCCGGCGAAGATTGCCGCCTCGTCCCCTCCTGTACCGCCGCGGATCTCCACTATAGCATTTTTCTCATCCTGAGGATCCTTGGGGATGAGCAGGAGCTTGATCTCCTCCTCCATGCCGGGCAGCTGCCCCTCTATTGAGGACACCTCCTCCTTGGCCAGCTCGCGGAGGTCCTCATCCTTTTCCTTGGAGAGAATCTCCTTTGCCCCCTCCAGGTCGGAAACCATCCTGATGTACTTGTCGCCGGCGGCCACGATAGGCTCGAGTTCCTTGTACTCGCGGTTGAGCTGGATGTACTTCTTCATGTCCGACATCACGTCAGACCCCGAGAGCTGCTCCGAGAGAGCCTCGTATTTCTTCTTCAGTTCCTGTAATTTCTCTGTTAAAGGGTATTCGCTCATATACTGATTTCAATTGACCTGCAAAGATACAATAAAATACCAAAATAAAAAGGGCGGTCCGCCGAAACGAATCCGCCCGTGGAATCAACTCAATAGGGAATAACTTTTATTCGTACTGGGCGAGGATGCCCTTGATCTGCTTGGGTTCCAGACGGCCGTAGACCTTCTCGTCCAAGAGCATCACCGGGGCTAGACCGCAGGCACCCACGCAGCGCAGGCACTCCAGGGAGAACTTCCCGTCGGGGGTGACACCGCCCACGTCGATTTTGAGCTCCTTCTTGATCTCCTCCAGGACACCCTCCGCTCCGCGGACATAGCAGGCCGTGCCCATGCACACCGAGATGGAGTGACGGCCCTTGGGCTGCATGGTGAAGAAGGAGTAGAATGTAACCACTCCGTAGACTTTGGCCACGGGGATATGGAGGCAGCGGGCTATCTCGCGCTGCACCTCCTCGGGCAGATAGCCGAAGTGCCCCTGGGTCTTGTGCAGGACATTGATCAGCTCACCGGGAGAATTATGGAACTCGGCGCAGATCTCGGCGATCTTGTCTTTCTGACATTTGTTCAATTCTATCTTGTCCATAACTGATGTCTCTAGGAATTAATCGTGTTTGTCAAAATAATGAGTATGCAGCAGGTGGTGGGCCTTCTCGCTGAGCGGCTTGCCGAGGAACTCCTCATACAGCTTGATGATGTAGGGATTCTCGTGCGACTTGCGGAGGGCCTTGCCGGCGTCCTCGCGGTAGATGGCGTCCATGCGGGCCTTGATCACACTGCTGTCCCCGTGATGGAAGGGCTGTCCGGCACCGCCGATGCAGCCTCCGGGGCAGGCCATGATCTCGATCGCATGGAAATTGTACATGCCGGCGCGGATACCGTCGAGCAACTTGCGGGCATTGCCCAGGGTGTGGGCGATACCGATGTTTACGGGCAGTCCGTCGAAATCGATGGTGGCGTGACGGATGCCCTCGAGGCCGCGCAGCTCGTTGAAGTCTATGCGCTCCAGTTTCTTGCCGGTATGCAGCTCGTATGCGGTACGGACTGCGGCCTCAATCACTCCTCCGGTGGCTCCGAAGATGACTGCCGCTCCGGTGGACTCGCCCAGAGGAGCATCGAAGTCCTCGTCGGGAAGCGACAGGAAGTCGATATTGGCGGACTTGATCAGGGATGCGAGCTCGCGGGTGGAGATGGAATAGTCCACATCGGGATTTCCGTCCACCTTGAACTCGTCCCTCTGGCACTCGTATTTCTTCGCCAGACACGGCATTACCGACACTACCACGAGGTCCTTGCGGTCCACTCCGATCTTGTCGGCGAAATAGCTCTTGGCGATGGCTCCGAACATCTGCTGGGGAGACTTCGCGGACGAAGGCACGTCCAGCATGTCGGGATAGTTGTGCTCGAAGAAATTGACCCAGGCCGGGCAGCAGGATGTCAGTATGGGCAGTTTCACATCCTTGTCTCCCTTCAGATAACGTCCCAGACGGTCCAGAAGCTCGGAGCCTTCCTCCATGATGGTCAGGTCGGCGGCAAAGTCAGTGTCAAAGACCTCATCGAAACCCAGACGGCGCAGGGCCGCAACCATCTTGCCCGTAACCAGGGTTCCCGGCTCCATGCCGAACTCCTCTCCAAGGGCAGCGCGTACCGCGGGAGCGGTCTGCACGATGACTTTCTTGGTAGGGTCCATCAGGGCCTGGATAATCTTGCCCGTATTGTCCACCTCGGTCAGGGCTCCCGTGGGGCAGACGGCGACGCACTGGCCGCAGAAGGTACAGTTGCTGTCCACCAGCCTCTGCTCGAAGGCGGGAGCCACCACAGCCATGAAGCCGCGGTTCACGGCGCTCAGTGCGCCTACGCTCTGCACGTCATTGCACATGGTCTCGCAGCGGCGGCACATCACGCATTTGTCCATATCCCTCTTGAGGGAAGGCGACGTATCCTTCTTATAGGTGGATACCGCCGCATTCTCAACGGAATGTATCTCCCTGATGCCCAGACGGGCAGCTAGATCCTGCAACTCGCAGCGGCCGTTCTTGGGGCAGACCAGGCAATCCTTGGGGTGATCCGAAAGAATCAGCTCGAGGACAGTCCTGCGGGCATTGATGACTCTCATGGTGTGGGTGTGCACCACCATGCCGGGGGTGCAGACCGTCGAGCAGGAGGGGGCCAGGTTCCTGCGGCCCTCGACCTCCACTACGCAGATACGGCAGCCGCCCGGACGGTTCTCTACTCCGAGGTTATCCAGTTTCATATAGCAGAGAGCCGGGATGTCTATTCCCATCTGCCTTGCAGCCTGGAAGATCGTCGTCCCGTTTTCAACCTCGACCTCTCTGTTGTCTATAGTAAGTTTAATTTTATCCATCTCAGTTACGATTATTGAACGGTTACCGCATTGAATTTACATTTCTCCAGACATGCACCGCAGCGGATACATTTCTCCGTGTCGATGACGTGTGCCTGCTTGACCTCGCCCTTTATGGCTCCGGCAGGACATGCCCTGGCGCAGGCCGTACAGCCCTTGCACCGGTCAGGATCGATGGCGTAGACCCTGAGAGCACGGCACTTGTGGGCAGGACAGCGCTTGTCCACGATGTGGGCCACGTACTCGTCGTAGAAGTTGTCAAGGGTGGAGAGCACGGGGTTGGGGGATGTCTGGCCGAGACCGCAGAGGGCGGTATCCTTGATGACCTTGCTGAGGTTCTTGAGGTAGTCCAGGTCCTCCATCGTGCCCTTGCCCTTGGTGATCTTGTCGAGAATCTCCTCGAGACGCTTGTTGCCGATACGGCAGGGGGCGCATTTTCCGCAGGACTCGTCCACGGTGAACTGGAGGTAGAACTTGGCCACTGACACCATGCAGTCGTCCTCGTCCATGACGATCATACCACCCGAGCCCATCATCGAGCCGGCGGCGGTAAGGTTGTCGTAATCTATAGGTGTGTCGAGATGTTTCTTGGTAAGGCAGCCTCCCGAGGGTCCTCCGGTCTGGACGGCCTTGAACTCCTTGCCGCCCTTGATGCCGCCTCCGATGTCATAGATGACCTCGCGGAGGGTCGTACCCATAGGCACCTCGATAAGACCCACGTTGTTGATCTTGCCGGCCAGGGCGAACACCTTGGTTCCCTTTGACTTCTCAGTGCCGATAGAGGCAAACCACTCGGGGCCCTTGAGAAATATCACGGGGATGTTGGCGAAGGTCTCCACGTTGTTGACATTGGTAGGCTTTCCGAGATATCCGCTGACTGCGGGGAAAGGAGGCTTCACGGTAGGCTCGCCCCTCTTGCCCTCCATAGAGTGAATCAGGGCGGTCTCCTCACCGCAGACGAAGGCTCCAGCTCCGTAGCGTATCTCTATGTCGAAATTGAATCCCGAACCGAGGATATCGTCTCCCAGCAGACCGTAGTCGCGGGCCTGCTTCATGGCTATCTGCAGACGCTTGACGGCCAGGGGGTATTCGGCGCGGATGTACACCAGACCTTTCGAGGCCCCGATACAGTAACCGCAGATGGCCATGGCCTCGATGACCGAGTTGGGGTCGCTCTCGAGAATAGAGCGGTCCATGAACGCTCCGGGGTCGCCCTCGTCGGCGTTGCAGACCACATATTTTTCCTTGCCTGGACTCTTGGAGGCTATCTCCCATTTCAGGCCGGTAGGGAATCCTCCGCCGCCACGTCCTCTCAGACCGGACTTCTTGACGGTCTCTATGGCCTCCTGGGGAGTGCCCTGCAGCACCTTGGCCAGAGCCTCGTAGCCGTCCCGGGCAATATATTCGTCGATATTCTCGGGATTGATGAATCCGCAGTTACGCAGAGCGATACGGAGCTGCTTCTGATAGAAGCCCATGTGCTTCGAGTCGCTGATGTGCTTCTGGGTGTCGGGGTCCTCATAGAGCAGGCGGGTGACCTTGCGGCCCTTGACCACATGCTCCTTGACGATCTCCTCGGCATCCTCAGGCTTGACATTGGTGTAGAAAGTGTTGTCAGGTATCACCTTGACGATAGGACCCTGTTCGCAGAAACCGAAGCAGCCGGTCACCACCACCTGCACGTCATTGTCCATCCCTGCGGCGGCAATCTCCTCCCTCAGCCTCTCGACGATCCTCACGCTCTCGGACGCACGGCAGCCCGTACCTCCGCAGCACAGTAAACTCATTTTGTAGTTCGGCATGGCAGGCTAATTTTTCTCGATTGTTTGATAATTGACTGGTAGAATACCGTCCACGAGTTCGCCGTGGAGAACATACTTGTCGATGATCTCCATGGCCTTGTCCGTACTGACGTGACCGAAGACGACCGGTTCCTCACCCGGACGCTTCACTTCGATTGTAGGTTCGGCATAGCAGTATCCCATGCAACCGCCCTGAGTGACAATCACCGGCAGCTTCTCTCTCTCCACACGGTCGATGATGGCGTTCATCACCACGCGGGCTCCGGCCGCTATACCGCAGGTAGCCATGGCGACCCGTATCTGGACAAGAGCCTCGGGATTATTGCTCTTCTCCCGGATATCCATCTGGCTCTCCAGCCTGGCTTTCATTTGACGCAGTTCGTCAAGAGACTTAATTTTACTCATACAGTTAGTTTGGTTAACAAATTAGTGTTGGGGTATGCAAATTTATGAAAATATTTAAGAGTTCCTAACCTCCTCGATATTTTCTTTAAGCATTTCTTCAATATTTTTTACGATTGTTAAGTTGGAGAACGCATCCTCCCCGAATATTTCCTTGACGTCCGCCGTATCCAGGACATACTCCTCCCCATTGTAACGGTAGGTGAAAAGAAAGTCCATCCGGGGATTGGACGAAGCGGTAATCATCAGAGCATTAGCGACATCCCCGAGCGGCGGGCGATCGATATCGGAATAGCCGAAAACCGCTGTCACCTCCGTCCCCCGCCCGGGCTCCGAGGTTATCCTGACCTCTCCCCCGCTCTGCTCCGCGGACTGCTTGAGCAGAGGTATGCCCATCCCCACCTTCCGGGTAGTACGGGAGGTGAAGAACGGGTCGGAAAGGCGGCTCACCTGCTCAGGAGTCATCCCCCGTCCGTTGTCTCCTATGACAATGGTCAGCAGGTCGGCGGCCGGATTCTCGTCTACGGTCAGGGTCACACGGGTCGCACCGGCACTGATGGAATTCTGGATTATATCCAGTATATGCATGGAAAGGTCGTTCATCTTTCAGGTAAATTTCAGGTCAAACAATCATTTATCCCGGCTCCACGCTCCTTCCGTCCTCACCGTGGAGGGCCTTCCGTATCTCTTCGAAGTCACGGCAGGGCATATTGAAGCAGGTGACGGCCCGGCAGAAATCCTCGGGGTAATGGGCGTCGGAGGAACGGATAAAGGCCGGGCCCAGCTTTTTGAGGTAGGGATTCCGGGCCAGGAGTCCGTCCAGGTCGCAGCGGGCCGATATCTCCAGGGCATCGAAAGGCAGGTCCGGAGGGACGAATCCCAGCTGGGATATTACCGAGTTCTGCGGCTTGTCGATATGGGCCGGAATGAAAATCCCCCCTATCGAGGCCACGAAGGCGGCCACCTCCTCTATGCTCCGGTCTATGGCTGAAATCAGCAGGTAAGGCGCCTCGTAAATCACCTCCTCGGCCCCGTTGACAGCCAGCTGGTACCCGAAGACCTCCTCGTCGTTCGGTATCTTCGGGAGACTGTCGTCCAGGAAATTCTGAAGGGCATCCAGGCTCTCCCCGCTGTCCGCGAAGGCCAGGCAGTGCACTTCCTCCCGGGTGGTGATCTCCGCCCCGCAGAGAATGTAGGGTTCCCCCTCTCCCACCATCCGTCGGATCTCCCTCGCCTGGACAGTCGTATTGTGGTCTGTAATCCCGATTATATCGTATCCCTTTCTCAGAGCTGTCCGCACGATAAAGCCAGGCGTCATCTCAATGTCCCCGCAAGGGGACAACAGAGTATGGTTGTGCAGATCGGCCCTGAAACGGTTCATGACCTCACCCCCTGCTCAAAAGGTTGTATATCCGGCCGGCCAGTTCGAATGTCTGCTCACCGGAACCGAGAATGGGGATACCCTCCTCTTCGGAGACTTCCCTGGCGTCTTCCTCCGGCTCGAAGCCCTTTACTATGATCACCGCCGCCAGTTCCTTGAGAGTAGCGATGGCCATCACGTTCTTATGCGTCTGCAGGGTCACCCAGACCGAGCCGTCCTTGGCGAAGCCCATCACATCGGACAACAGGTCCGACACATAGCCTCCCGTCACTTCGCGGTCCAGGCCGGAAGCTCCCGAGAATACCTTAAGATTCAGTTTCTCTGCAATTTCTCTAACAGTCATGATTCTATTCTGCTTTAGATTTTTCCTTATTGACAAACCTGTCCTTGCCCCATACCTGCTCCATCAGGTCTATAGCCTCCGAGACCTGGAGAGAGCCTTCCTTCTCGAAACGGGCCTGCATGAAGATGCAGTTGTTCAGGGAGGCATCGTCCCGGACGATATCTGCCGCCAGGGCCTCGCAACTGGGCGCCCCGCAGGCTCCGCAGTCGATGTCCGGCAGTATTTTCCTCAACATGCCCGCCATCTCCATCTTCTTGATAGCCACGTTTATATCCTTGTCGTACTTGACCATGGAGCGGGGCTCCACCGCATCCATCTTGATGTAGGCCGAGCAGAACTGCTTGTACTCCTCCGACAGGCGGTGGGTATCCGATGCCTCCGAGGCCATATTCCTCAGATTGTCCGCCACCAGGAAGCGGTTGCCCTGCACCAGGATACCTCCCGGGCAGGACTCGTCGCAGCCCCTGAGCTCCAGATAGTCGATAGGCTCCTCTATCTCCTCGTCCTCAAGCTTCTCAAGGAACTCTATGACGTTGCTCATGCCGTCGATGGAGAGGGCACGTCCCTCTATCTGCGAGGCCTCGCCCCCGGTCAGAGGCCAGAGCAGCCCCTTGGACGAGACAGCATCATTGACAGCCTCCTTGCCGCACCCCTCCTCGGGATATTTCCTGTTCTTGTAGGCCAGCAGGACCTTGTTGTAGACATAGTCCATATTGATCACTCCGCTTATGGGCGACTCGTATCCTCCGACCGGAGACTTGACGGCAGCGATCTTGGCGATACACGGGGTCAGGTAGAACACCCCCAGGTCCGACGGATCGCCTCCGCTCATCTTCCATTTACGCACATAGTACTGCGCCGTCACCTCTATGGGAGGCAGCAGGAGCATTATACGGTCTATAAGCGAGGGGAAGCGCACCTGTATCAGGCGGATAACCGCCGGGCAGAAGGAGGACACCACCGGTTTTTCCTCTGCCTTGCGGACATAGTCATTGATCTCGTCCACCAGGGTATCCGCGCACTGCTCCACAGTACACACCTCCGAGAAGCCCATATCTCCGAGAATGTCATTGATCACCCTTACCGGAACAAGCTTCCCGAACTGCGCGTAGAACACCGCAGGGACCAGCAGGACCCTGTATTTATAGGAGAATATGTTCTCGAAGTCATCGTCCACCACCCTTATAGCCCGGCTGGGACAGACCCTGAAACAGCGGCCGCAGTCTATGCACCAGTCCGCATAGAGCAAGGCCTTGCCGCCGGAGACCCTCAGAGCCTCTGTCGGACATACCTTTATACAGTGCGAGCAGCCTATGCACAGCTCCCGCTGAATCTCCAATGCCTTGTGAAATGTATTGTGCTCCATAGACTTTCCGTTCAGAATCTGATGTAAATATAAAGTGTGGTGCCCTTACCCACTTCCGTCTCTATCCGGAGGTCATCCGCGTTCTCCTGAATGTTAGGAAGTCCCATTCCGGCTCCGAATCCCATCTCCCTCACCTCCTTGGAAGCAGTGGAGAACCCCTTCTGCATCGCCTTCTGCACATCGGGTATGCCCGGACCCGTATCGGCCAGGACGACATTGATGCCTTCCGGGGATATGTCGGCTGTTATCCGGCCTCCGTAGGAATGTGCAACTATATTGACCTCAGCCTCATAGACAGCCACCACCACCCTCTTGACTACGGCGGGGGAGACTCCCAGCTGCTTGAGGGTCTTCTTGATAGCCGAAGAGGCGTTGCCTGCGCGGGTAAAATCGCCCGCGGCCACGTCGTACTCCTGCCTCATATCAGTACACCGGCTTGAGTCCGGCCCCGTAGAGAATGCCGGAAGTCTTGAACATCGAATAGTCTGTACGTATCACCACCATGCCGTTGTCCTCGGCCAGGGCGGACATCTCCTCCGTCACGTTCTTGCCCCTCACGAAGAGAATGTACTCCACGTCGGACATTTCCGCTGTCCGGACTGACTGCACGTTAGCCAGTCCGGTAATCAGCAGAAAATCATCAGTCTTGATAGTCAGCACGTCACTCATCAGGTCTGAGGCGAATGCGTAATCCACATTCTCGTCCAGGCGGTCCTGCCCGCACACCACCTCACCCTGCACGGCTGCAACTATATCCCTCAGCTTCATACTACTCAGCGCTGAAGATGAGAGGTGTGGCGCACAATGTATACCACTCGCTCATGAGACGGTAGTACTGGGGATAGAGAGCGGGGGTGATCAGCTGCTGCACGAGCTTCAGACTACGGGTAATGACAGTCTTTCCATCCACCTCGGCGACAGTCACTCTGAGTGAGCCGACGGGGGTATCCAGGGTCATGTTCTCCGGCAGCGCGACAGCTTTGAGACCGTCCTGTACATCGAGGGTGCAGGTGTAGGTCTCGTCGGTCAGGTAAGGCAGCAGGAGGTTGACGGGACGGGTGGTGTTGGAGGTAGTGGAGGCGTACACACTGCCCAGCCAGCCGGAACGGGCTTCGGGAAGCGTAAAGGAATAGATGCCCTCGGCGACAGAAGCCGCTTCGGAGGCTGAGACGGAGAATGTGCTCTCCACATCGACTTTATGGTCGGGCGCGGCCACCTCCGCCGGCTGACCGTCCAGTCCTATGATGCTGAGATATCCGGCAATATCGGCCGTAGCCTCATCGGCACGGTCCACAAGTCCGGCAGCCATGATGTTCTGCAGGGACGCCAGTCCGGCAGCGGCAGGATCGGATGTCCTGGGGAATGCGAGAGTCACCTCTGACTCCTGTCCTGCAGCCTGCAGAAGGGCGGCAGCCAGAAGGGTTCTCTCCGCATCAGTGGCATAAGCACTGTGTATCACATCCGCTGCGGGACGTACCTTATAGCCTGTCTGTGCCAGGGTAAGACGGTTCTGAGCCAGGCCGGTTGAGAGATACTCATGTATCTTGTCCACAGTGGAGCGCCTGTCGGCGGGGCCCTCGTTCAGGGAAGCCAGCAGAGCCTTCACCGCCTCATCCTCCTGGCTATACAACTGAGACTTGATGACATCGGCCACTGCCTGCTGCGAGTCAAAGGTTGTTACAGCCACTGCCTGCACATTGCCGGCGGGAGCGGATACTGCCAGATAACGGGGACGGGGCCTGACATTGCGGAGAGTCCATTTTACCGTTCTAACCCCGTTTGCCTCGCTTACAGACGGTTTGGTGCTGCCGTTCAGCAGAGCGTAATGAAGAGGTGTTCCGGAGGGGACTGTAACGGAGAGCACATATTCCTTTATGGGAGAGAGTTCCTCCACCTGCTCGAATATGTCCAGAGCGGGCAGGGCGCCGGCCTTCGTTGTAACCGTATAGTCCAGGTAAATGGTAGCGCCCAGCTCCAGGCCGGTATGCACCACCACCATCTCCTTCATACCATTGTATGCCGGAGCATTGGCCGCGGCGGAGGGCAGTACCTCCACGAATGCGTTGGCCGGGGTGGTCACTATCGTTCCGTCCACCTGACGGGTGTAGGACTCGTTGATCTTCAACTGCTGATAAGCAGGATCATAGACGATGAATGTCTCGCCATAGAGGCTGTTCATCGCTGCGTGAGTATAGATTGTCAGCTGTTTCTGCACCCTTAGTTCCTGACTGCCGTCGGGATTGAGGGTATAGGTCTTGACCAGCTTGTCGAACTGCGCCTCATTCTTGGGTGCTGCAGCGGCTGTCAGTACCGCCGACAGGATGAGCGCGGCGGGCATCAGTATTTTTGCTAAGATATTTTTCATAACCCGGATTTACTTTTTAATAACGACATATTCACCGTATGCCTTGTGGGCGTTGACCGCGTTGCGGAAGCTGTCCCAGTCGGCAGGCTCGTAGACTCTCTTCTTGAGAGCGAGAGTGTTGTGGAGAACCACCTCATTTCCCTCCTGAGAGAGAGAACCGCTGAAGTCGGCTCCGCTGCCCTGCATCTCATCTGCCTTGGGAGCGGTCACCATAGTGTAGCCGTCAGGGATACGGATGGTCTCGTCCAGCTCGACCAGACGGGAGCAGCCGTCCTTGAAGCCGTACTGGCGCTCCTCTACGGAGGTATTGATCCTCAGATAGGAGCGGACATTGTTATAGACATTGTTCATGGCGATGGGACGGAAGAGCATCACCCCGTCTCCCACCACGGCATAGTCGGGAATCTCATAGCGGAAGGTTATGCTGATGGGGGCCGCCTGATAGTCCTTGGGGTTCCTGCCGTAGTTCACGCTGACAAGGCGGGCCTTGGGCGAGACATTGAGCAGCTGACGCTCCATGTTGTTGCGCCACTCGCTCTGGAAACCTGTGGTGAAGATGCTGCGGATACCCCTGTCGCTCTGTCCCTCAGCGGATACGGTGAGAGTGCCCTTGAGGGTTCCGTTCTCATCTATGGTATTTTCGGCCTTGATGCGGAAATAATGGTTCTCGGGAGCGGAGAGCGGGGTCAGGCAGAGATCCGAGCCTTCGGGAACTCCGGGCAGATAGTTCTGCTGCTGCTCGGCGCTGCTCCAGAGCTCGCGGGTGAAGGGCACCCAGGTCGGGTCGAGAGGCATATAAGTGCCGTTGGAAAGCTTAACAACAGCCACGCAGTGGTTGAAATGGTCGGCGGGAATGCTCTCTACGCGGCTGCCGGCCATCGTCATCGCGGGATAGGCCTCGAAACCGGCCATGCGCAGGAAGGAAATCAGGGTACCGGCGATATCCTTGCAGACACCGCAGCGGTCGGTGTAGTTCATCTTAGTGTTGTGCAGGGTGTAGCCCTCGCCCTTGCCCATAGTGATGCCGGAGTAGCGGATGTTGTCGGCCACCCAATGGGTCAGCACGGCTATCTTCTCCATCTCGGTTTCCTTGCCCCGGATCAGCTCGTCCACCTTCTTCTGGGCGGGAGCGTAAGCCTCGAAACTGCCGTAGTCCTCGTTCACTTTATTGAACCAAAGAGACTTCTCCACCCAGTTGGGAGTGGTGGACATCATCAGCTTGGGAGCCGCGTCGAAGAGGTCCACCATATTGGGCTCGCGGGTGAAAGGCATCACGTCATTCACCGCGAACTTATAGACCTTGCGGCCGTCCTCATATCTCATCGAAGACGCACATTCGCCCTGATAGAACTGGAACTGAGCCTCCTTCTCCATAGGAAGAGAGACAGAGTACACCTTGCGGACCGTGGGATCAGCACACCAGAAAGGCACGATGTCGTAGAACTGCCCCCTCATCGGAGGGATGAAGCGGGAATCGTCCTCACCGTCAGCCGGCACAGCAGCACCCGCGGACGCAGCAGCACCTGATTCAGATGTCAGCAGGGCATAGGTGAAGCCCTTCTTGGCGATCTCATACTCCACGATGTCCCCGGGCCTGAGCGCACCCACCTCTATCATAATCTGACGGGCGCCCCAGTAAATCGAGCGGGCCGGAGCCACATAGTCCAGGGCCTTCGAGACATCCAGACGCTCCACATCCCCGCCTGCACGGTAGACGGTCACATACTTGAACTCGGCAAAAGCCGTGAGAGGATCGTAGTCATACTTGAGGACTCTGTTGGCGACGGCTCCTGCAGGAGTCTGCACCCTGAACGCCTTGTAGACTGCGAACGAGCCCTGGCCTGTGGGCTCCACGCTGACCGAAGTGCTGTCCAGCAGAACCACACAGTCAGCATTCAGATAGGCCTGGTCAGCCGCTACGGCCTCATACTGCCTCCAGGTCTGGGCCGACAGGGCCGCCGAGGCGAGAAGCACGCAGGACAATACAGTAAAAATCCGTTTCATATCCTAAAATGTTGCTTAAATACGGTTAGTGGTAAAAACTTTGCCAAGTTACGAAAATTTCCGATACCCCGGCCGCATTTATGCAGCATTTTTCACACCATCAACGGACCTCAGCCATTTCTGCGGCAGAGATAAGTCAGGGCCGCCTGGGCACAGACACAGCCGAAGACGGCGGGGATGTAGGAGATGGTGCCTACCTGGGACTTCTTGTTGCGCTCGCCCTCCGTCGGGACAATGGCGTCACGGTCGGGCAGTTCCTCCGAGAACACCACGGGGAAGCCCTTGCTGATGCCTATCTTGCGGAGTTTCTTCCGGAGAATGAAGGCCAGGGGGCAGTTGTAGGACTTCGAGAGGTCGGTCAGACGGACCTTCGTGGCGTCGAATTTGGCCCCGGCTCCCATCGAGGAGACAAGGGGGATACCGCTATGGACGCAATGGGAGATAAGGGCAATCTTCGGGGACAGGGTATCGATCGCGTCGATGAGAAAATCCGGACGGGCGCCCCCCGCCTCGGCGCAGGAGCGTTCCAGCACCGCAGCTACATTGTCCTCAGTCAGGTATTCTTCCACCTTGATTATCTGCAATTCCGGATTGATGTCCAGAAGCCTTTCCGCCATAACCTCCGTTTTGGACCGTCCTACAGTCGAGCAGAGCGCCAGCAGCTGCCGGTTCCGGTTGCTCTCCGAGACTTTGTCCGAGTCTATGATTATCATCCGCCCTACTCCGGCGCGGGCCGTCATCTCCGCAGCGTATGCCCCCACCCCGCCCAGACCGGCGACCACCACAGTCGCCCTTTTCAGGGCCTGCAAGGCCTCCCCGCCCACGAGCAGGGCGGTGCGCTCGAGCCACGCGGGACTATTTTCCGGCATTGTCCTCAGAATTTTTCTCCAGGGCCTTCGCCTCGTCCCAGATAGCGTCCATCTCCGCCAGCGTCATGTCCTTCAGAGACTTGCCTTGGCGGATGGTGTGCTCCTCGAGATAGGT
Organism: Alistipes sp. CAG:831; assembly: GCA_000432775.1. Lineage (GTDB taxonomy): Bacteria > Bacteroidota > Bacteroidia > Bacteroidales > UBA932 > Coprenecus. The sequence goes on along the minus strand of HF990410.1, from coordinate 99,387 downwards.
AAAGCGGCGGCGGAACTTGGCACAGGTCATCTCCAGCGCCGTATCCGGATTCAGGTCGTACAGACGGGCAGCATTCACTATAGAGAAAAGGAAATCACCGAGCTCACCCTCAGCCCTTTTCACCGACTCAGGGTCCGACTTGTCCATCCGGCCCAGCTCCTCGCGGAACTCTCCGAGTTCCTCGGCCACCTTGTCCCAGACCTGGGAGCGCTCCTCCCAGTCGAAGCCCACGGCGCGGGCCTTGTCCTGCATGCGGTAGGCCTTGAGCAGCGGCGGCAGCGAGACAGGCACTCCCGAGAGCACCCGCTTGTTGCCGTCCTTTTCCTTGGTCTTGAGTTCCTCCCAGTTCTGCACCACCTGGTCGGCCCCGTCCACATGGACCTCGCCGAAGACGTGCGGATGACGGTAGATGAGTTTGTCGCACAGACGGTTGATCACGTCCACGATATCGTATTCGCCCTTCTCGGAAGCTATCTTCGCATAGAAGACGATGTGCAGCAGCACGTCGCCCAGTTCCTTGGAGACCTCCCTGCCTTCCCCGCGGAGGATGGCGTCGCTCAGTTCGTAAGTCTCCTCAATCGTCTGAGGACGCAGCGACTCGGTGGTCTGCTTGTGATCCCAGGGGCATTTCTCCCTGAGTTCATCCATTATATCCAGAAGGCGGCCGAAAGCCTCCAGCTTGGCCTCCCTCGATGACATCTCGTTTCTGCTCATATTCTTAAAAATTGAGCCGCTAAGATAGGTATTTTTCCGGCAGAATCACAAGGCTGATACCTCTTCCGGAGTCAAATCCGTCTTCGGGTCAAGGTACTTTTTCATAACCGATCAATTAATTATTTCCGACCGCAAAGATACGCATAAAGGGAATAACAAACCAGTCATGAAACGGATATAAACGATTATAAACGGCTATAAACGTTTAAAAACCGAACCTGCTCCTCCATGCGGCACATGCACGCGCTATATTTGCATCATAAAACGCAATACTTATGAAAACGATAGAAGGACACGACGTGAAAATCTTCACTGACAACATCGAGAACACAGCCCTGGAGCAGATCGGCAGGCTGATGTCCATCGGCACGTTCAGCGGATGCAAGGTCCGTATCATGCCGGATGTGCACGCAGGGGCCGGCTGTGTCATAGGCTTCACCGGCGACCTTGGCGACAAGGTCATTCCGAATATTGTCGGGGTGGACATCGGCTGCGGCATGCTCGTCCAGCCGTTCGACTGCAGCGGAGAAATTGACTTTCACGCTCTGAACGAATTCATTCTGAACAATATTCCTTCAGGCAGGGGTATCCGGGACAAGGCGGAGCTGGTGCTGCCCCAGCCTTATATGGAAAGGTACGGGGAAGCCAGGGAGCTGATCAAGGCCCTGCGCTGCTTCCGCGACCTGAAGGACAGCAAGCGGCTGTACAAGGCCGCCGGTACATTGGGAGGCGGCAATCATTTCATCGAGCTGGACCGGGACTCCGGCGGCAGGATGTACATCGTGGCACACACCGGCAGCCGCAATCTAGGCAAGCAGGTTGCCGAAATATACCAGAAACAGGCGGTAAAAAACATGTCCGGCTGGGACAAATTGATGGAGCAGCAGGCCAGGATGATTGAGGAATACAAGGCTGCAGGACGCCGCTCGGAACTTCAGGAAGCCATCCGTCAGCTGCACTGCTCCTTCAGGATGCAGGGGCCGCCGGTTCCTGACGAGCTGTGCTGGCTCGAAGGTAAGCCCAGGGAGGACTATCTGCACGACATGCGCCTGTGTCAGGAATGGGCCCGGATCAACCGCAGCATCATCATAGACCTGCTGACCGGCCATCTGCGGACTCATGGCAATATCACCGCCACACCGGAAATCATGCTCTCCGAACGCTTCGAGAGCGTGCACAACTACATCGGTGACGACAATATCATCCGCAAGGGCGCCATCTCCGCCCGCGAGGGACAGAAGTGCATCATCCCCATGAACATGCGGGACGGTTCCCTGATATGCTCCGGCAAGGGCAATCCCGACTGGAACTTCTCCGCCCCACACGGCGCCGGCCGCATCATGAGCCGCGCCAAGGCATTCGAGCAGGTCAGCATGGAAGCCTTCGCCGAGTCCATGAAGGGCATCTACAGTGAGACGGTCTCAGAGCAGACCCGCGACGAGTCCCCCATGGTCTACAAGCCCATGGCCGAGATCATCGCCAACATAGCAGACACCGTGGATATCCTCGACATCATAAAACCCGTGTTCAACTTCAAGGCAGCGGAGTAACGGATGACATCACATTACCCGCCGTTCCAACGCTTTTGCAAAAGTGTTTTTTGGGCAAAATTTCGCTTTTATAAAAGTGTTTTGCAATAAAAAAGTTCACAACTTTGTGGACCACAAAGTTGTGAACTTAGATAATTTTCGCACTGCCAAAGCCGATTTTAATACGTTCATTGCCGATTTTCTCCTCACCGCAGAGGCCGGTGATGGCCTCAATGGACGGAGGAGTGCCGTCCAGGACCTCCATCATAGTGGCCTTGCGGACGATGTTGTCTATCTCGCCGCCGCTGAAATCGTACTCAGATGCCAGACGGGCGGCATCGTCCGGACTCAAGCCCGGGAGTTTGTCGAGCCAGATGCTGCGCTTGACCTCTACTGACGGCCTCTCGAAGCGGATCTTGAAGAGGAAACGGCGCTCGAAAGCGCGGTCCAGATTGTCAGCCAGGTTCGTGGTCGCTATCAGTATTCCTTCCAGCTTCTCCATCTCCTCAAGAATAATGTTCTGAATAGTGTTCTCGGTCTGGTCGATACTCCCGCCGTGACCTACCGCCTTCCGCTTCGAGAATATGGCATCCGCCTCGTTGAACAGCAGTATCGGCTTTATCTGAGAGTGGCGGCACAGCCGTTTATAGCGGGTGAAGATATCCTTGACGATCTTCTCACTCTCCCCGTACCACATACTTTTGGCTGCACTGATATCTACATGCACCACGTCCCGGCCGCTCTCCCGCGCCCATTGCAGCACCGACTCGGTCTTGCCGGTACCAGGAGCACCATAAAGCAGGACCGCGATGCCTTTGGCCAGCCCTTTCTCCTCCAGCCGGGCTACCAGTGACTGATAATTCCGCTCCTGCAGAGTATCACCCACCAGCCGCAGCTGCTCCTGTTCCTTCCCGGAGAAAAACAGCCGTTTTTCCTTGATATCCTTCGAAAGGATGAGTTCCTTTTTGTCGGGCTTCTCCATGAACAGTTCCGCATCCTCCTCAAAGTACAGCATCCTCCCTTTATCGGTCAGTTTCAGGACTGTATATTCCCCAAAGAGACTGCTTTCAGTCACCACCTCCGCAAGATCCAGACTCTGCAATTTGTGTTTTTCCTCCTTGAAGGCCTTCAAAGCAGCATTGCGTTCCTTAATAGGATACACAGAACTAAGTTCCCTATTCAGACTGACCGAGCCACCCCCGGCACAAGCATTGCAAACGATATAGAAGAGTGCGCGGATATCCTCCTCCGCTATAAGACCTTTAATTTTTGCCAGACACTCCTGACTGCCGTTGGAATCCTCCATCAGCCGGATCTTCTCGGCCAATTTGTCCAAAGCCTTGGGACTCTTTGTCTCATGAGCACTGCCATGGACATACTCGCTGACTTCACGGGCAAACGAGAACCTGTCCAGACCCGTGTACTGCTTTCCGAATATACCGAAATCCTCTCCCAGGAAAATCCGCTGTCCCGCGACCGTCAGTTCAAGGCTGTCACGGTCCCCTGAGACCTCCACCAGTCCGGCACGGACCAGCGGATGCGTTCCGTCCAGCAACGATTTCCGCTCACGGAACCGCACCCCGTACGCCTCGTACATATCCCGGAGCGTGGTCGTCAGGTCAGACCTGCCGTTGCCGTCACTGCTGAAAAAGTCGTAACTCATCTCGTAGAACAATGTCCTGGCCGGAAGGTCCTCCACGACCGCCGCCAGTTCCCTGACCAGCGGCATCCCGCTGTTCTCCCGCTCTATGGAATCCACGAACTGGAAGAGAGACTCCGACATCACGTCACTGTCCTGCACCTGTGAGTCCACCAGCCGGCAGAAATCATAACGGTCGAACTCCTTCTCCAGAATCCTGGATTTGCGGAGCTCCGGCCTGCGGTTCTCCAGCACGCTGCCGATTACATGATTGGCCACTAAGAAATTCTGATTGGTCAGACGGCACTCGCTCAAGTCGGTCTGCACCACAAGCCCTTTCTCCAACAATGACTTGACAAACGGCACATACTCCATAACCTCCAGCTGAGTGCAGCCGAAATAAGATGCCAGATCCTCCAGGTCGCTGCACCTGCCCGCGCAACTCCTGTCAAAAAGGGCAGTGAACACCACCGCCTCACCCTTGTTATCCAGTCCCAGGCGCTGGGCCATCATATCCAGCTGAGCAGTTATCTCCTTACCGCCCAGTCGCTTCAACTTACTGTCACGCAGCTTTACCGCTGCCGCCTTGATCAATTGAATAAGTGTTCTCATGTCTATCCTCCTTTACTTTTACGCAGCAAAGGTCGCACGCACATGAGCAGCACAATGGCACACTCATAAAAATTTTGAAAATTTTATAAAATCCTCAAGGCAATGGCGGCGCAGGCCTCCGCATCGGCCAGGGCGTGGTGGTGCTGCGTAAGGTCGTAGCCGCAGCGGGCCGCAACGGTCTGGAGCTGATGATTCGGTAGCTGCGGTCCGAAAACACGGCGGGAAGCCCTGCAGGTACAATGAAAAACATACTCCGGGTAATCCATGCGGTACATCTGGAACACAGCCCGCAGACATCCCTCGTCGAAAGGACTGTTGTGGGCCACTAATGGCAGCCCTTCTATCAGCGGAGCCACCTTCTCCCACACATAGGGAAATACCGGCGCATCGGCAGTATCCTCCAGCGTAAGGCCGTGCACCCGGGTATTCCAGTAACTGTAATACTCCGGCTCAGGCCGGATGAGGCTGTAAAAGCGGTCGGCTATCACCCCACCCCGCACAACCACTACTCCCACGCTGCACACACTGGTACGCTGCTCATTGGCTGTCTCGAAATCTATGGCTGCAAAATCTTTCATTCTTTTAGTTTCAAATATAAAGATAAAGACCGTTTCGAAGGCAGTCGCAGAAAACAACCTTGCCGCCGCCCGGGCCGGTATGCTCTGTCACTTCCGCGACCCGGTTGTGCCCGACTATCTGGGTGAAGCCGTGAAGAGGCTCCTCCAGCTCGCTTTTATCTGCCCAGAATATGCCGCCGGCATCACCACGGCGGCCTCCACGGGCATAGCCGACACGGAGAAGCGCCGGCACCTGGTCGGCCGCCGGATTATTCAGCTGTTCCGCCACAGACCGAGAAGCATCACCGCAGAAATCGTAATCGAACCACAGCTGCGACACCCCGGCATGAGTAAACAGATACTCCCCGTCCTGAAACGCATACTGGAACAGATGAATGTTGCCTAGAAAGAATTTAGAGGCATCCGCCGCTATCTCCATATCAAAACGGGTACCGACGCACGCATCCTCACAGAAATAGTGCAGGTCATGATTGCCTAACAGCAGCACCACATCCTCCGGCCTGCTCCGCTTCAGATCTATGATACTCCGCAGATTCTCCAGCAGTTTTTCTCTCGGCACATACCCGTACGGATCCAGATAGTCCCCGAGAAAAACCACCCGGCACTCCGGATGCGCCTCCACCACATCCCGCCACAGGTCCAGTCCGTGCACGTCCCCTATCGCTATAGTCGCTTTTTCCATATTTCAAAAATAGTAAATTCTTTACCATTCTATCTACTTCTTAGGAATAAAAACATACTTCTTGCCACCTATGCGGATCTGCTTGGCTTCACCGCCTAAAAGTTTTGCCGCATTTTGCAAATCACTCAGATTCGAATAAGTCTGGACATTGCCATTTGGAAAATTTAAAGTGTACATAGTGCTTTGTTTTGTGCCCAACCTTACGGAAGAACCGGTTAATAAATCAGTGCTTTCAGGCTGCAATATTACCGCTGACTTATGCCGAAACACAGCACAGGCAAAATTTGGATTTACTATTGATTATTTATTACTTTGTAGTAGATGATTAAACTTATTTTACCATGAACACCACAGTAAAAGACGACATATTTTGGATTAATTTTGCCGAAGAGCTGTCAAAAATCAGAGAAAAAGAACGTCAAAAATTACCATATAATTTCAATCTTATTGACGAGCTCCACGCAAACGAGAATGCACACACCCGTATTCTACTTAAATTATTAAACTACAATATTTCAGGGGAATATGCATTTTTAAAATCCTTCCTCTTCATGATATGTGAACATAATCCGAACTTGACATTTCCCATCACTAGCATACATAAACCTTCGGTAGATTTCAATAAGGAGAACATCGATGGACTCATTGAAGAACCATCCAAAGATTACGCCATTATTATTGAGAATAAAATAAATTGGGCCACAGATCAGGAGCTGCAACTTGTCAGATATTTTAACACCGTAAAACAACATGGAATACAAGACCGCAACATATTTGTAATTTACTTGACACTGGATGGCTCAAAAAAAGTTTCTTCAAATAGTTTGCCTAATTCACTAAGCGATGAACTTAAAAACGGCAACCGTTTTATAGAAATGAATTATAGGGATGATATACTGCCTTGGCTAAAACACACTATTCTTCCTGAAATAAAAATAAAAGAGCATCTAATAGAAAGTGGAATTAGGCAATACATTGATTATCTTGAAGGACGGCTTTGTTTAAGGAAATCAGAAGAACCAATAAAAATTATCATGAATAAAACCATTAACGAAAAATTACTCCAAGGCAAAACTACTTGTGAGCAATGGCAAATACTGAATAACTGCACAAAAAATCTTGAGAATCTTCTACAAGATTTTCGTAATGTATCTGAGGAGATAACAAAGCCCATAATTGATAGTTGGGACACTATTTCCAAGAATTCTTTCAGCGACACACAGACAAACAATCAGATTCAAGAAAACAATGGATGTTATCAAATATTCCTTAATGATATTGATCGGAATATCCATTTTGAATGGTATCCTTTATCTAAAAACGATCTTTTTAATAAATCCCATTACCGCATGGTTCTGCATGTAGAAGGAGATACGGATAAATTAAACATGCTGAAATTGGCCAGAATAGATGAATTTCGTAATAAGGCAGAAGAATACGATTTTTTTCTGCCTTTCGACGAGGGAAGAGGCGTTGACGCTATCTTTAAGGAATATTCAACTCCAAACAATATCCCCTTTGCTGCACTTGACGAGTCCAATAGAACAAAATTTTTAAAAAGCTGCTATGAAGAAATTAAAACTTTAAAAGGCATTATTAAGCGCACATTCCATAAATTTGACGATGAAAACAAAATCATTAATGAACTCTGTCGTTCATTGCAAGAGTTCACAGACTATCAATGGAGGTATTGGCCTGAAAATAATAACTGCGGTTGGGATATAGTTACAGATTTTAACAAAGACACACACCGAATAGGAATCGAAGGTTCTTTTGCTGTCAACGCCGATGGCAAAATTGAATTCAGAAGCTATATTACTGTATGGAGATCGCAGGATTGGGACATCTACGAAGAAAATTTAAAAGAAAAATATCCCAATCTCTCACAACTCATCGAGAAAAAAGGAGATAGGGCTGATTTACCTTTACCAACAATAATCATTGGCGATGATCTAACATTCTGGAGCGAGAAAAAAGAGTGTGTTGTCAATCATTTAAAAGAGACATTTGAATACATGAAACAACTCACTTCTGAAATTGGCTGATAGCCAAATATTTTTAAAAACTCTGAGAGGATTTTATCATGACACAATACAATATGGTGAATCCTCTCTTTGTTTTATATTATTTATAAATTATTCTACCAAGTCGTTATAGCAGAATATATTGGAGTGCTACAGGAACTTTGGACCGATTGCAGCCTTTCGGATGAATCAAACACCCATTCCGAAGCTGCTGCTTTTCAACAGCCGGTCGTAGAGGACTATGCTCCCGGCCACCGACACGTTTAGCGAGAATTCTAAGGGTATCTGCACCACATCCGCACAATACTCCAGAGCCTTTTGCGACATACCGTCTCTTTCCGAACCGAGAAGACACACCACACGTTCCTAATGCCTATATCCAGCATGCAGGATACTGCGCTCATCCAATTCAATGCCCACAAGTCTGGCATCCTTGGGCAAAGAACTGTAAAATTGCCCGAAGCTATCTTATTCAAACAAAGGCACATGCCTCCAACTCTTCAACGTATCTGTCGCTACCGGCTAATAATGACCTATAACAAACATGAAATCGGCCCTCATAATATGGGCTGTACGCCACAATATTCCGACATTCTTAGCCGTGCGCGAATACTCGATACCGAAAAAGCCCCGTCCATGCTGCGGCATCAATACTTTTGAATACTGCTCCATAATTTTTCACAAATGTCTTTCTCCTTATTGTGCCGTAACAAAGCACAACACGAAATAATAAAATCTTTTCCATAGTGTTCCTTTACTTTTATGTAGCAAAGGTCACACGCTCATGGGAAGGGAAATACAGCAGCACAAGAGAATTTCTACAGAATAAAAGTCACCTGTACCATGAAGCACATTCTGCGAAGAACTTTGCACGAAATATCACACTATATGGAAACCAAAGAATACAGACACCGCGGGTTCTGCGGCATAGGCATCTACGGCTCAAAATTCAGCGAAAACGCCGGTACACTCTGGAGATCTTCTCTCATACTCGGAGCAGATTTCACATTCGTCATAGGAAAACGATATAAGGAAATGCCGTCAGACACTTGCAAAAGCTGGAGACACATTCCGATGTTCGAGTTCAAAGCATTCGAGGATTTTCTCTGCTCACTCACAAAAGGTGCCAGCCTGATAGGGGTGGAGCTTGATCCTCGCAGCATCTCCGTTACCACCTATAAACATCCCGAACGTGCAGTGTTCCTGCTTGGTGCAGAGGACAGCGGGCTGCCTCAAGACATCCTCGGCAAATGCGACGACATAATCCAAATCCCGGCCAGCATATCATTGAACGTCGCTGTTGCAGGCTCCATTGTCCTCTATGACAGGAATGTGAAATCCAGGGCTAATGTGTAGAATTTTTTAGTGAATCGCTTTGACGGTCGTGGATATGATATACGAGGCCGTACGGTACTTCTATGAGTAGCGGATAATGCTCAGCCACCAGTTACTTACGCCAAACCAAGGCACAAGAAAGAGCGCTAAGGGAAACGACGGAATACTATCGGAAATGTAAACAGTCGGTCCGGGATAAGTCTGTCGCCATCCCGGACCGACTGATCCAAAGCATACTCTTCACGAAGTTCATCTAACTCATTGCAGGCATCCTGATATATTCAAGCGGATATCATCTATTATCGCCTGATAATTCTTCCAATGCTCTGTCTCGCTTAGATGAGCACCCGGATGAAGCGTCTTGTATGCCGACCTTACCCCCTGAATAGGAAGTTTCATCAAATTATCCTGAGGTATTCCTGACAACATCTGCGGTTCTCCGTCCAGAGTGAAATTCTCCAAAATATAGCTATAGTATTTATTGTACCCCGGGCCAGTAAGAAAAACCAAAATATCAGGCCTTAATATCTCAATCTCCTGCGGTATGACGTGAAAATATTCCCTCTCCAGCTCATGAACTTCCGTTCCTACAGGTCTGCCATCATAGGTTGAAAGTTTTGAAATATTGTTCCATAGGAATGCTGCCCGCCGGCCTGGACAAGCTTCCAGAATATCCCGTATTCCGGACATGATGCCGTTACACCCCCATCTCATGAAGCGGTTTCCGGACGAAATCTCATCCTGACTGAAGTAGCCGGCCACCTCTTCATCAACATACTTTTCTTCGAAAAACTTCTCATACGCACGCATAGTGTCACCGAGATCCTCATTCTTTTCCCATAAATGGACTTCCTGTCCGAAAAACATGACTTTTATGTCTGCTCCGACATACCAGTCCTCACTGCCGTTCCTCTGTACTGAAAGGACAAACGGACACTGAGTTTTAATCTGCCTCTTGTCCAGTTGCTGCATCAACCTGTCCCATTTACTCTCATACAAAGATGTCAACTGTTCTGATAATGTATTCATAGCCTTTAACTTTAATTTATATTGATCATTTATTCTTTCACAAGCCAAGAGCTTCGAAGTCCACTTCCTCGATTACCATGAACTTGTTGTAATGCTCATCGGCTTCGTAGAGTTCCTTGCTGCCAATGGGTACACCCAGGTATCGATAATTGGGAAACATATCATATCCTTCCCATGTTGCAGGCGGAGTTATCGGCTTCATATAGACCTTATCTATCTTCTCGCAACCTCTGAAAATATATCCATACCCTCCCATAAAATTAACTGTTGAAGGTATTATTAAATCACCTGTAAGATTCTCACATCTACTGAAAGCCCCTGTTTCAATTCTTTCTATACCTTCATGTAAGATTAAATTTCCTGTAAGTTCAAAACAATCTAAGAAAGCCTCCTCACCTATGACAGTCACACTCTCTGGCAATGGAAATACCTCTTTTAAATTACCACAATAACTACACATTGCATATGGAATAATCTCTAGATTTTTAGGCAAAGTCAACCTTTCCAACATATTCATTTCATGGAAAACAGATTTAGGCAGCGTCGTATTTATCAACCCTGATATATCAATATTTTTAAGTGCTGACATATCCCGTAAAAGAAGAAAATCTTTTTCATCCATCTCTCCCGACGCAATAAAAGTCTCAGTATATTCAAACTGTCCAGGCTCCGTAATCAACGACTCCAGACCGCCAGGCGTAACATTCACCCGCGTCACAGTCTCACACCACTGGTTCACCGGTATGGTATCCAGCACGGTACCGCTCACATCCGACACTGTTATCATACCGTCACGGGGCTGGTAGCTGCTGTTCAGATAAGTTGAGAACTTCCAGTCTCCACAGCTGTGAGAAGTTATAGCCAGCCATTCCGAACCTTCCGTAACATCTACCTTATAATCTTCCGTAGATGAAGAGATTCTCAGAGTAAAATTCTGCGCCGCATTGTCGATATCGAACCGTTCCTGTTCTATGTTCATATAAGCCTTATTCTGATTAACCGTAACCTCGCCGAGTAGATTCCCGGCCTCATCCCTGAACAGGATACTGCCTATGCGCTCCGAGCTGAAATCATTGTTCGCCTCCACTGCAAATTTACGGACTCCGCTATCAGAGTCTGACTCCGCTATCCAGTCGCTGCTTTCAGGTATCTCGACGACATAATTGTCCGAAGAGGATGTCACCCATACCTCCAGCACCTGTGCTGTATTGTCCAGATAATAATAAGTCTGACCCAATGAGAACATAGCGCCATCCTGCACCGCATAAACTGTAACAGACTGAGAAGACTCGTTAGACTTAAAGGTGATACCGGCACTGCGGGGCTCGAATGAGCCGTTTTCCGAGACAGAGACCGTATATCCGGCACTTTCCAGATATGCCTTGGTGGCGTCCGCAGATGAGACTGAAATCCAGTCGCATCCGTCCTCCACCGTCACTTCATAATCTACATTATACTCTACCGTAACAGAATATTCACCTCCGCTCTGAGGAACCTGATACTGAGCATCGGAGACGAGGAGCCACTGGTCGTCCCGGTCTATAACCCCGTTGCCGTTGATATCCATAAAGTCCTCGAAATTCGGAATCTCGTAACCATGCTGTCCGAGCTGCTCGTAGCGGGCGATAAGATTGGAGCGTATCTGCTCATAGTCAAGCCCGATACCGCCCTGACGGATCTGCTCGGAGAGGTCCGATTTTCCCAATGTGCCGGTATTCTGCATCTCGGAAGATATCTTCGCTATAAGTTCGGAAAGCTCAGCCTCCGTACGGGTACTCTGGAGCGTCGCTGATATAGCAAGAAGCACAGCATTGCCGTCTCCTGCCTTCGATATATCCGCCTTGTCAAAACCGCTGTCTCCTACCTCCAAAGGGATGTTGAAAATATCGTACAGTTCCTGCTCCGCCTGCTGGCGGGCCTCGGACATGGCTTTTCCATCATTCGATACCAAATAGCGGATACGGCCTGACTCCAGGGTGGTCAAAAGGTTGATGTTGGTCTGGCCCTCCTCGCTCAGGTCGGAAATTGAACGCAGGGTTATGGGCGATTTCGAGAGAAAACCGGCCACTTCATTGTAATAATATCCGTCCGCAATTATTTCCACATAGCGGGACTCTATCTCGCTGCCGATGGAAAACGCACCGAAATCATCGTACGTGGTAGTGGAGTAGTTGCGTCCCGTAGGGTTAAGGTTATCGTCAAGGGCCTGGATGGTAATGGATGTGCCCTGGGAAAACGGCCCTTTCTGAACACTTCCGCTGACGGAATATTTTGTTCCTGGATCAGGTTCGGGGAACTTCTCTTCTCCTGTATTCTCCTCACAGGAAAAAACAAGGCATAGGCACATAATGCAGCCCAAAATGGATAAAACATTCTTTTTCATAACGATACGTATTAATTTACAATATTTAATTCCGCAAAATTGAAGGCAGCATACGCCGGAACGCAGCACAGGCAAAAAGAAAGTGTGGAGACAGCCTGTTTTCCCGGAAGAAGGTTGTGGTAAGACCCGATCAGAGATAAACGCCCGATACTCCACACCTGTGCAGTTATGAGGTATCGGACAGAGCGTCCTACCGCATGACCATACAAGTGACGAGTGCCGCCGTCGTCCTTCTGATCTTGAAAACTACCACATTTTCTTCCGAGGACAGTACGAAAACACTTTCGTCTGCAATATGTCGCGCCGGCTTTCACCACCGGCACGACAAAGTTAGCAAAATTTTCCAGTATCGGGCGTAATTTTCTTCCAACCATCAGCAAAACCAATTCTGCGCTTTGAATCAGATGCAATTACGGCCAATCTTTCAGTCTCGCAAAAAGTCCTGAGACGTGTAAAGTCCAAAGTTCCGTACAGGACTTCGGCGACGGAACATTTACGGGCGATATTCTCTATCTGCCCTCCTGAAAAATTGTAGTCGGAGGCCAGTTCCATTGCTTTATCAGCATTCAATGAAGGCATCATGGACTGCCAGATACGGGCACGGACATCTGCAGAAGGACGACCGAACTCTACTTTATAGAGGAAACGGCGTTCGAAGGCCGGGTCCATATTGCCGGTAAGGTTGGTTGTGGCTATCATAATGCCTTCGAGGGATTCCATCTCCTGCAGGATAATATTCTGGAGCGCATTCTCCATTTTATCCACCCCACCCTCAGCCCCTTGCTTTCGACGGTTCAGGATGGCATCGGCCTCATTGAAAAGGAGGATGGGCACCGGACAGGATGACTGCGACACCATAGCCCGGTACCCGTCAAACAGGCCTTTGACATTTTTCTCGCTCTCCCCCACCCACTTGCTCCGTAATTGAGAGACCTCCACCTGTAGAATGTCCCGTCCCGTCTCCCTGGCTATCTGAAGAGCCGTTTCTGTTTTGCCTGTTCCCGGAGGTCCATAGAAGATGCATGGAAAGCCCTTGCGCATACCTTTGGATGCGAGACGGGCGCATACATCATCGAAGGTGCCCGGTGCCAGCAGTCTTGTCAGCTCTTCAATCTGAGCAGACGCCCGGCTCCCGTAAAAAAGTTCCTTGACAGCTATCTTTGTATGGTGCAGAAGGTGCCGGCTCCGGACATTTCCTGAAGGCATTCTCAACTGGCCGAACAATTCCACGACCGCACTCTCGGTGAGTCTAACGCAGGAAGTATCCGCAATCCCGTCCTCGGTACAATGTTCCACCAGGCCGTATGTAAAAAGGTCATTATCCCCATCCTTCATGGAATTCTTCATATACAGTGCGTCCAGCCTGTCCTTATAGATATTGCGGTAGTGATACCAGGAGATGCTGATATCATCGTCATTCATCCGCTTATGGCAGAGGAACAAAAGCATAACTCTCGCATCATCTTCCAAGTCGTATTTATTCAATGCCTTCACAAAGTCCAGTTCCTTATTCTGTGCCAAAAGCGCTTCCACTTCCTCCAGAAAACCTTTGTAGGTCAGTTCGTCCTCCTCAAGGTCGGTAAACTTTTCTCCAAGTACGGCGACAAGACGTTCCATGGACATTCCGGCATAACTCTCAGGCACATAAGGTCTGTCCTCCTTCAGTGCGTCCAGAACCTCCAGAGGCACACGGTAGGATCTCTGCCTGGAGGCATGGGTGCACCGTATGTATCTCCTCCGTTCCAGATCATCTATCTCATTCACATTCTTGATAATACGGATCATACTGCAATTGAAATACTGTGCCAGCCCGCTCAGGAGGATGCGGCTGTCAGTCATGGAATTGATAAATGCAGACAACAGCACGCTCTGCACCGGCGTCATTGACAACTTTGACGATACTGCCCGGATATAACGTCCGGCTTTCTTATAGAATTCCGCACTTAGCCCAGAGTTCCTGCCCAGCTCCATTATTTTCTCCATTGCCTCCAGCAACGCGGATGTCCTGTTTTGATTCTTTTCCATAGCGCACCTTTACTTTTATGCCGCAAAGGTCACACGCACATAGGAAACACGACAGCACAACTATTGAAATTTCATAATTTAAGGAGATACCTTTGAGAAATCAGGAACAGGCTATACGCTATTTCGACAGCCTGATGGTATCCTGCGGCAGCATCACATTCGCAGAATTATCCGTGGGCTCATTTTTGAGGAAAAGCACCGGTACAACCGTATAATCCTTTGTAAAAGGCAGAAGGGCGGCTTTGCGGAGAAGTTCTGCGGCAAGCTGTCTGCCATTCTCCCGGGCCGTCCATTTACATTCACCGACCAGCAGACATTTCTTATCCATGGACTCAGCCATCACGTCGAACTCGATCTGCTCAGGTTTCCCGTGCTCATTGAGGACAGAGCCCCACCAGCGTCTTGCCCTGCCATAAAGCACTCCTTCCATAATATTTCCTGTCACAGCTTCCCTGCAAAGTTTTTCCCACTGCATACTTACATACTCCTGGAAACGGGCACACAAAGCCTGCTCTATGGGCAGACGGCGGTCAAGCTCTATAAACGAGCGGTACGGAACCACAAACTGATAGTAGAATGCCATAAACGGATCGGCTATCTTGTAGAGACTTTTCTTTGCATTCTTCTCATCCATCCCGAACGGGACATCCTTTTCTAAAAATCCGAGATCTACAAGTTTCTTCAATGGACGTGACAGATTAGTTGCAGGCTCACCGCACCGTGATGCAATCTCTGAAAGACGGTTTGCACCGGCACCGACATACGACATTATCGTCGAAGTCTTGACGATATCCTTTACATCGTCCTGGAAAAGTTTCACTGGTTCTTCATAAAGCACACCATTGACAGAAAGTATATTGTGCCACAGAGCATCGTCAAGTGATCTCCTGTTCTCTCTTAGTTCCCAATAACGCGGCACACCTCCCCATACTGAATATTCTTCAACGGCACTCACCGCATCGAGGCGCAATGCCTCCTGAAGATATGGCAAACGTATAGGCGTGAGCCTTATAATCTCATCCGCCCTGCCATAAAGAGGCGCTGAGGAATCGAGAAACAGCCCGTACATCATATTCTGCGATGAGCCGCAAAGTACCAAATTATACTTCAGCTGCTTTTCATCTACCAGTTTCTGCAGCACTGACGGCAACTCCGGAGATTGTTCCACAATATACGGAAACTCATCCAGACACAGGGTGAAACGCCTGTCTGTCCGGTAATTGACCGCACGGAACAGAGACTCCCAATCCGGATATGTCAGTTTGTCGAAATCCGGGAACACCTGCGCAATTACTTTAGCCAGCAACAATCTCTGATGCTGCCCTTCAGAACGGTCAGCGAGAAAATAAACATCCCCTTCAGACAACACCCTTTTAATAAGTGTTGACTTACCCAGTCTTCTGCGGCCATACATCACGACCAATGCAGACCGTTCCCCGGCAAGAGCGGCCTTAAGACGTGCTGTTTCTGCGATTCTGTCGACAAATTCCATATGCTATTTATTATGCACTGCAAACATAATGATTCAAATGCATAATACAAAATTTATCTGCATTCTGAGAAACTTGTGCCACGATTTTTCACAAGTTTTCACTACTTTTGCACAAAATAAAACGTAATACCATGACTAAAGACCTATTCGACAAGTACATCTGGCTCGTGGATACGATTCACCGCGCGGGCCGCATCACACTCAGGGAAATCAATGAGAAATGGGCTATGTCGCCTCTCTACGACGGTGCGGACATCCCGCGCCGGACATTCAACAACTGGAAGGAAGCCATACAGCAGGCATTTGACATCAATATCGAGTGCAGGCGGGTCGGCGGCTACCACTACTACATCGAGAACCCTGAAGACCTGGAGAACAGCACTACCCGCTCATGGCTGCTCAATACTTTCACTGTCAGGAACATCATCAGCGAGAGCAAGGGCATCCGCGACCGCATCCTCCTGGAGAACGTACCCTCCGGGCAGAAGCACCTCACCCCCATCATCGACGCCATGCAGGCAAATAAGTGGCTGGAGATAGTCCACGGCAGTTACTGGTACGACAGACCGGAAACCTACACCGTACAGCCCTGGTGCCTCAAGCTCTTCAACCAGAGATGGTACGTCTGCGGATACTGCCGTGAGAGGGACGCCATGCGCACATTTGCCCTGGACCGCATCATCGGACTGACCGCCATGAACGAGACCTTCGAATATCCCGCAGACTTCGACCCCCAGGGCTACTTCGCCGACTTCTGCGGCATCTCCACTGACAGCAACATCCCCATGACCACCATCCTCATCAGAGCCTACGGCCTCCAGGTCCGCTATCTGCGCTCCCTCCCCCTGCACCACAGCCAGAAAGAGGTCGCAACAGATCCAGACGAAGAATGTGCTGTCTTCGAATACCGCTTCCGCCCCACCTGGGACTTCTACAGCACCATTCTCTCCCGCATGGACCAGCTGGAAGTCATTTCCCCCGCCTCACTCCGGGAGGAAATCCGCTGCACCGTGCAGAGAATCGCCTCCCGCTATCAGGAGAGTCCCGGCCGTTAAATCGCAATCATCAGCCCGATCTGCAGGCGGGGCGGCTCCATCGGCAGCTCCGAATGGTCGAAGAGATGGGTGAAGCGGTACTTGCAGTAGAGCGAGAATGCACCCATGCCCACAGCTCCGTAGACACCGCCCTGCAGAGGCAGGAACTTGCCGCCGTCACGGTAATGGTCCGCCTCCTTCGACTCACCGGAATAATAGCGGATCTTGTACTGACGGCTGAAGGCCCAGTCCCCGTAGGCCCCTATGTCGATGAACACAGAAGAGTAACTGCGGGAGAAGAAGAAACGGTTATATATTCCCAGACCTATGTTGTCGGTCTTGAATATCTCGCGGTAGATATTCATTCCCACCGGATACGGGGCTATTGCTCCTGAGACGGCCAGTCCGTTCCTGGCACGGTAATCATAATGCGTGTACTGGACCGATATTCCGAACGCATAGTGTCTTGCCGGGCGGTACCACTGCTTGGCTCCGACGGTTATCTCAAAGCTGTTGCCGTACTTGACCGGCATCTGCGGAGTATCCTCATAGCTGCAGCCCTCCACCGGAAAGCTGAAACCGGCGAACACATCCACGTAACTTCTATGCCAGTAGCCTCTGCTGTGCCGGTCATCATCGCTTTTGTCATATACTTTCACCGGGGACTGGAGGCGTATGGTCGTCTTGCCTATCTCGATATCGGCCTGTGCGTAAGAGACACGCGGCAGGATTACCAGCAGGCCGGCCGCAGCGGCTGCAAAAATCATAATCTTTCTCATATCTTGTTCCTTCTTTAAGTTATTTAATCCGTATCTTGTTGCTGAGCAGGGCATCCTGCATATCATCATCGATATCGCCCCTCATATACAGCAGGGTCACCGCCTCATCATCGCTCGACAGCGTTATCGCCTCCCGGCAGTGTCCGTCGATATAGGCCGACACCCACCTGCCGGCATTGCTGACCGAGAAGAGCACCTCATACCGGGCCGTCAGCCGACGCGCATCCTCGAGAAACCTGTCCCTCAGACAATTGCCGTCAGAACCCGAAATGCTGATGATTTTTATCTCCGTAAGCTTGCGGAGCAGGTCATTGTTGTCCCTCCGCGCCATCTTTTTCAGTATCTGCTCCGGCATGGTGACCGTCACCGCCGACTTCTGATAGGCATATTTCTCTATCAGGCTGTCCATCGACTGGGCACGGGCGCACAGCAGGGACACAGCGGCAAGCGCAAGTGTTATCAGTACTCTCTTCATATCTATTTGATTTTAAAGTCCAATACCATTCTATCTTCCAGCACGCTCATGGTCGAATCCCGCACCCGGGCTGCCTCCCTCAGAACGTCCATGCTCAGGTCCAATGCCGCCTGCACATCCCCCAGCCGCGCCAGCTCCCGGTCCACAATCTCCACCGCCAGGGCCTCGTCCGCCACGGAACGGCCGCCTACAGTCAGGCGCAGTCCGGAGGCACCGCCCTGGAAACGCCCGCCGTCAAAAACCAGCACTCCGGCGCCAGCCAGCACCGCCGCGGCGGCAGTCACGGACACCACTGTGCGCAGCACCCTCCTGCGGCGGGACATCCGTCCATCCGCAGCGGCAACTCCCGCAGCAGCCCGCTCCTGAGCGATATACCCGAAAAGCGGCCGGTATTTCTCCAAGTCCGCCGGCACCTTCCCCGAAAGGAATCTCCTGCGCAGCCGTTCCTCCTGTTCAAGGGTAGAACTGCCCTCGAGCCAGAGGTCCAGCAATTGTCTCAACTCATTGTCCTTCATATTGCTCATAATTATTCATTTTCCAACAGATACTGTCTTATCCGCTTCCGCGCCCGGCTCAGCAGCTGCCGGACATTGTCCCCGGCGCATCCTATTATCTCCGCTATCTCATCCGTCTCATAACCCAGCACATCCCTGAGAATAAACGCCGAGCGCTGCTGCTCCGGAAGTTCCTGCACGACCGCCCGCACCTGCGCAACCCGCTCCCTCATTCCCAAGTGCAGCTCGATATTCTCCCCGCTGTCCTGCCTCCACGCCGCCTCCAGCCCTGATGTCCTGCTGTAACCCGCCGACCTGACCGCATCCAGCGCCCTGTTCCGGGCCACCTTCATCAGCCAGGCCCCGGGACAGCTGACATTTTTCCCGCCAGAAGCCGCCTGCAGATAGGCCAGGACTGCATCCTGCACTATATCCTCGGCCAAGGCACCGTCTCCGACAATACCCCGCACGAGCACAAGCATGCGTCTGCGGTTTCCCTCTACTGCACTTGTGAATTCCGAATTCATACTGCATAGACGGATAACCGCCCCCGAACGTGACAGATAAAATGAAAAATTCCGCTACTTCCCGTAATCCTCATACATCATCAGCAGATGCGAGGCACTCCAGCTGAAATGGGAGGCCTGCAGCCGCTCTCCGGTGTGCGTCCCGTAGTTCTCATGGATGGGAGCGTCTCCGGTAAGGCCGTCACAGCGGTCGAATACCTGACGGGTGTACTCGTCGGCCAGATCCCCGTATCCGTAGTTGCGCAGTCCGCGGATAGCCTGATAGGTCTGGTCTAGCCAGATGGGGCCGCGCCAGTAACCGTCGGGAGAGCATTTGGGATTGTCGGCGGCAGCCGTAGGAAAAGGAATATAGGTGGAGAATTTGGACGTATCGGTCAGCAGTTTCAAGGCCCGGGACATCTGCTCGTCCGAGGCAATCCGGACCCAGAACGGGGTATATCCCTCGCAGGCCGGCTCGGCTATAAAGCTGCCGTCCGCAATCTTCCTGTCGCAGAAATACCCTATCTCCTCATCGAAGAAATAATCCGCCACATCCGCACTGTAATCCGGAGCATCGAACTCCTCCCCGATCAGGGCCGCAAACTTCCTGAGCAGCCGGGCCTCGAAGGCCAGGTAGGCATTCAGGTCCACGCTCTCCTGGTCAAGGCTCCAGGCATCCGGCCCGTTGCGCAGCATGGATGCCCCGTCGAAACGTATCGCGTTGTCCATACCGCTCTCCCAGCCGGCCGCCTCGAGAGTGCCGTCGGTAGAGCCGAACTCGCACATGCCGTTGCCGTTGTGGTCCCGCTTGGCAAACCACCATTTGTAGTAGCTCAGCAGCTTGGGATACATCTCCCGGACAAAGGCCGTATCCTGATTGTAGGCAAATATCTCATCCACGGCCCAGCAGGCAAGAGGCGGCTTGCTGTCGCGGGCATTGTTCCAGCGGCTGTCAGTGTAGATGCAGTCGATGACCATTCCGTCCGGCAGCTGATAGTCGAACATGGCCCTGATATTGTTCCGGGCCAGCTCCGGGGCAAACCGGGCCAGGGCCGCCGAGAACCGCCAGCTGTCCCATGCCCAGAATCCGGTAAAATAGGTAACGGAGTGGCTCGGTATCACTCCCTCGTGGAAAAGGTCCCCGCGGGCAGCCCTCCAGTTGGAGATCAGGGTCACTACGGATTTGACCGCGACACGGTCGTACTCATGGGGCATGTCGTCCCGCAGGACACGGCTCAGATACCCCTCCCAGCGGGCAAAGTTGGACTCCACCACCTGCTCAGGGTCGCCTAACATGGCAACCGCACCTTGCCTGACCGCCTCCACATCATCCCCCTCATAGCAGAATGACACCGCCACCCAGGTATTCCTGCAGCCTTCGGCAGTACGTGCCGAATAGTTGTCCCCGCTGCAGCTGACCTCCGTTCCGGGGCTGAAAGTCAGCAGCACCGTTTCTCCGGAAGGATGCTCCGCCACCACCGTATTCTCCCGCATACCCAGCCGCACACGGCTGTTCCATCCCTTCCCGGCAAACACGAATCCGGCGTCCGAATCCCCCGACACCGCCAGCAGGGCAGTCGTCCTGTCCGCAAACACCATACGCTGCTCCATCCTGCCGGCCTCCGAGGATGAGGACATGAACACCTCTCCCGGGAAATACGTCAGGGAGTCGGGCTGCATCACCCCTTCATCCCCTGCAAATCCGGCAGTTACCGCCGCCTGTGCCATCCACAGACGGTGCTCTATGCTGAAAGGTCCGCAGAAGCCGTTGATCCGGCTGTCTCTCTGCGGAAGGGTAAATCCCATCCAGGAACCGGCATCGGTAAAGCATCCCGCCCTGCGGACCGTCGAATCCGGTGTCAGGACTATATCGATGATGTCCCCGAAATCATACCTGAGTCCGGCGCTTCCGCGGCTGCCGCATGAGACAGCAAGCAGAGACACCAGCAAGGTCAATACTGAAAAAACAGGATATTTTCTCATATCGGATCAAATTAAATCAAAACCATACTTTCCTTGCCATCTCCGAGGCATCACTTCCGGCCCCGAGAGGTACAAGAGTGAAACTGTATTCCCATTCACGGGGCGTGATGGTATATTCAGAATGTACCTGCGCTCCCCAGGTATTGTCTCCGCCCACTCCCGTCTGACGGTGGAGGATATTGAGCCATACCATATCCTTGGGGACAATGCTGCCTCCGTGACGGCGCTCCGTGTCAAAAGGCACGTAAGCGATATCATCCAGAGGGAAATTCCATGCGCTTACATTCAGCGGTTCCTCCCCTATGACCAGCAGTCCCCTGCCGGAAGTATCCCGCAGCGCAGCCCAGCGCACATCGCATTTGTTGGCCGTCTCCTGCGGCCTTACGTAAGGATGGAACTGCTCCCATACCCCGGCGCTGTAGAGTCCGACAGCCGCCCCCGTCTTACGGTCAGGGTAGTTCTCCTGAGGACCGCGTCCGAGCCAAGTCATCCGGTCATACCCTGCCGGCAGGACCATGCGCATACCCAGAACCGGTATCTCGGGCAGAGGCTTACGGCCTGGAACAAAGTGCATCGTCACCTTCACCGCACCTTCAGGTCTGACAAGATAATCGACCTGCAGCGAACTCTCCTGCTCAGGCATATCATAGATTACGGACACTCTCACCTGCTGTCCGCCGGCCATCTCCTCTATTCCGAGATCCTTCAGGACAACATTGTCCCCCGCATCCTTCCAGATGGCGCAACGTCCGGGAGTGCCGCATGCCACGTCATTGTCCGTGAGAGCCCTCCAGAAATTCGCCCTCAGCCCCTCTAAGATCATATTTTCCCCTCCGTACACAAGTTCCTTCATCTCTCCGTCGTCAGTTCCGAAAACCATACGGAAGCCGCCGTCGCCGACAAGCGCCACCTTTCCGTCACCGCGCTCCACCTTCAAGACACCCTGCAGCCGCTCAGGCTCAGGCAGGGCCCTCTCCACCGGCAGCCTCCACTGCTCCATCGCAGCCACATGGCCGGCCGGCACCATCGGGGCATCATCCCTCGTCACAGCCTCTACTTTCAGGAAATACTCCCCGTTGAAAGGAGGCAGCTCCCCTATCGGCAGGGGCACTTCGGCCGAGCTGCGGGCAGGGATATCCGGGAAATCCATCTCTCCCTCCCGGAACGTCCTGCCGTCAGCCTCCACTGTCCAGCGCAGACGGTAACGGCTCAGGGGAATGAAATCATGACGGTTGACCACCATCACCCTGTCCGAAGTAAACGGCACAGGCTCGAAATGCACGTACTGGTACACCTTCTTCACCTCCCAGATATGGGGATGCAGACTCCTGTCCGCGGCCACAAGACCGTTGGCGCAGAAATTGGAATCATTCGGCACACCGACGTAGCCCATGTCCCCTCCGTAACCGGCAATGTCCCGGCCATCCTCATCCTTGATGGCGAAAGTCTGGTCCACCCAGTCCCAGATAAATCCGCCCTGAAGCTGGTCGTACTTGTATATCAGGTCCCAGTAGTCCTGCAGGTTGCCCGTACTGTTACCCATCGAGTGGGCATACTCGCAAAGAATCAGCGGTCTCGCATCCCTCTGGTTGACATGGCGGCGCAGAGCCCATATCCTCGCATACATAGGACAGTAGATATCCGACACTCCCTCGTATCCGCCTCCCTCATACTGCACCGGACGGGAAGGGTCACTGCGTTTTGTCCAGTGATAGATGGTCTCGAAATTAGGGCCATAGCCGGCCTCGTTGCCGAGAGACCATATTACTATGCTGGTAAAATTCCGGTCCCTCTCCACCATCCGCGACATACGCTCGATGAACGCTCCTTCCCAGTCCGGATAGCCTGCCAAAGTACCGTCGGGATGGAAGGTCATGCCGTGGGTCTCGAGATTGGCCTCGTCCACAAGGTAGAGACCGTATTTGTCGCAGAGGTAGTACCACTGGTAGTTATTGGGATAGTGAGAATTACGCACCGCATTGATATTGAACTGCTTCATCAGCCGGATATCCTCCAGCATGCTTT
The DNA here is from genome assembly GCA_000432775.1 of Alistipes sp. CAG:831. Taxonomy (GTDB): domain Bacteria; phylum Bacteroidota; class Bacteroidia; order Bacteroidales; family UBA932; genus Coprenecus. The sequence continues at coordinate 76,049 of HF990410.1, read as the reverse complement.
CCACCGTGATAGTACGGCCAGTCTCCGGACTGTGTTCGTGGCGGTTCACACCCTTGAACAGCACCGGCACTCCGTTGACCAGCACCTGCCCGTTCCACATCTCCACCGTACGGAAACCGAAGGGATGGGCAAATGCCTCCAGGCTTTGGCCCCTGGAATCAGACAGGCTTACCGTCAGCATATACAGATTCGGGGTCTCGGCGTTCCAGGGCAGCACGTCGCTGAACATCCGGGACACTGTCATCACTGTATCTGCCGGTCCCGAGAGGGTCCTGTCCTCACTGAGGATGACATTTCCCTGAGGGTCAATCACCTTCACCATCACTTTCTGCCCGGCCTGCGCTCCGTGCAGCAGCAGCCTGAGGGCAAAGTCCCCGTCCCTGTAATCATGCACAAGGGGAGCGCTCAACAAGAAGTCCTCCACCCTGCTCTGCGGCCTCGCATACAGGTACACGCTCCGCTCTATACCGCTGTAGCGCCAATAGTCCTGCCCCTCGAGATAAGACCCGTCACTATAGCGGAAGACTTTCACTGCCAAAGTGTTCTTTCCCTTTTTCAGCAACCCGGTCACATTGAAATGCGCCGGCAGGCGGCTGTCCTCGCTATACCCGGCAAACTCGCCGTTGACCCAGCAGTAGAAGGCCGACTCCACCCCTTCGAAATCCAGGAACACATCCATATCCTCCCAACCGCGCGGCAGGGTGAACTCCCGGACATAGGCTCCTACAGGATTGTAGTCCCCTGGCACGTATGGAGGGTCCGGAGGAAACGGATAGCGCGTATCAGTATAAATAGGCGCGTCGAAGCCCTGCAGCTCCCAGCTTCCGGGCACCTCTATATCATCCCAGCGACGGGTATTGTATCCTGTCCTGAAGAAATCTTCCGGACATTCCGCATTGTTCCTGGAATACAAGAATTTCCATGTTCCGTCCAAAGAGATCCGGCGTTCCGCCTCCGGGTTCAGGGCAAAACGCTCCGCGTCAGGCATGGCCGACTGGCGCAATGCCGCATCTTCATTTATATACGGGATGAAATGGGCCCGCATCGGCTCGCGGTTTATCTGGTTTACACCGGGATCCTGCCATGGGCAGCGTGCGTCCTGCGCCATAAGCGGGACGCAGAAAGAGACGATAGTAAGCAACAGTACTGCGGTAAGCTTTTTCATATACTCAAAGTGTATGTTGTTATTGAGACAAATTTAGTAAGTTTTTATCAAATTTTCTTAACTTTGCATCCGGCTAATTTTGAAGTTAACTATCAATAACCTACAATATGCACAAAGATATCCATTTTGTAAGCGCGGACGAGGCCGTCAAGGTCGTGAAGTCCGGTGACCATATTCATTTCAGCAGTGTGGCTGCAGCCCCCAAGGTGCTGATCGACGCCCTCTGCCGCAGAGGTGACGCCGGTGAGCTCAGGGACGTGAAGATCCATCACCTGCACACCGAGGGACCCGCTCCCTACACCGATGCCAAATATGAGGGAATCTTCTTCCATCAGGCATTCTTCGTAGGAGGCAATGTCCGCAAGAACGTTCAGGCCGGGTATGCCGACTACATTCCCATCTTCCTGAGCGAGACCCAGAGGCTCTACCGCAGCGGCGTACTGCCCTGCGACGTGGCCATGATCCAGGTGTCCCTCCCCGACAAGCACGGCTATGTGTCCATGGGTACCTCTGTAGACGCCTCACTGGCAGCCGTAGAGTGCGCAAAGCACGTCATCGCAGTGGTAAACAAGCACGTACCCCGCGCATGGGGTGACGCCATCATCCCCCTGTCGATGATCGACACCTTCGTGGAGTGCGACTCAGAGCTGGAGCCCGCCCATTTCTCCGAGCCTTCCCCCATCGAGGCCGCTATCGGACGCAACTGCGCCGCCCTGATTGAGGACGGAGCCACCCTCCAGATGGGTATCGGAGCCATCCCCAACGCAGTGCTCGCCCAGCTCGGCGACCACAAGAACCTCGGTATCCACACCGAGATGTTCGCCGACGGCGTACTGCCCCTCGTAAAGAAAGGTGTCATCAACGGAGCCGAGAAGGGCATCGACAAAGGCAAGATGGTATCGACATTCCTCATGGGTTCGCAGGAGGTCTATGACTTCATCGACGACAACCCCATGGTGGCCATGATGGACGTAGGCTACACCAACGACCCCTATGTCATCGCCAAGAACCCCAAGGTGACCGCCATCAACTCAGCCCTGCAGGTAGACCTCACCGGCCAGGTATGCGCCGACTCCCTCGGCACCAAGTTCTACTCCGGTGTAGGCGGACAGATTGACTTCGTCTACGGAGCATCCCTCTCCAAGGGCGGCAAGGCCATCATCGCCATGCCCTCAGTGACCAACAAGGGCGTCAGCAAGATAGCCCCGATTCTCACTCCCGGCGCCGGCGTCGTGACCACCCGCAACCACATCCACTGGTTCGTGACCGAGTACGGAGCAGTCGACCTCTACGGCAAATCCCTCCAGGAGAGAGCCAAGGCCATCATCAGCGTAGCCCATCCCGACCACCAGGAGGAGCTGGACCGCGCCGCCTTCGAGCGCTTCGGACCGCACTACCACTTTATCGGCTAAAAGCCCTAAGTAGTAAGCCAGAAAAACGGCAGCCCCCCGCCATCCGGGACGGCTGCCGTTTTTTTTCATATAACAAAAAAGCCGGCCCGCAAAACGGACCGGCTTCTGACGTGTTGTGATGCGCGTTGTTATTTGATGCGCCTGTAGCCGTAAACTGCGAGGTCGCCGAGCTCTTCCTCGATGCGGAGGAGCTGGTTGTACTTGGCCATACGGTCGGAGCGGCTGAGGGAGCCGGTCTTGATCTGACCGCTGTTGGTGGCCACTGCGATGTCGGCGATGGTGGCGTCCTCGGTCTCGCCGGAGCGGTGCGAGGTCACTGTGGTGTAGCCGTGACGGTGAGCCATCTCGATAGCGTCGAGGGTCTCGCTGAGGGAGCCGATCTGGTTGACCTTGATGAGGATGGAGTTGGCGCAGCCCTTCTCGATACCCTTGGCCAGGAACTCTACGTTGGTTACGAAGAGGTCGTCACCCACGAGCTGGCAGCGGGAGCCGATACAGTCGGTCAGCTTCTTCCAGCCTTCCCAGTCGTTCTCGCTCATACCGTCCTCGATAGAGTCGATGGGATACTTGTTGATCAGGCTCTCGAGGTAGTCAACCTGCTCGTCGGAAGTCCTCTTGACACCCTTGTCACCCTCGAAGATGGTGTAGTCATACACACCGTCCTTGTAGAACTCGGAGGATGCGCAGTCCATACCGATCTTCACGTCCTTGCCGGGCTCGTAACCTGCTGCCTTGATGGCTGCGAGGATAGACTCGATAGCGTCCTCGGTGCCGTTGAGTGCGGGAGCGAAACCGCCCTCGTCACCTACTGCTGTGCTGAGTCCACGGTCGTGGAGCACTTTCTTCAGAGCGTGGAAGACCTCGGCACCCATGCGCAGACCCTCACGGAAAGAGGGAGCGCCTACGGGACGGATCATGAACTCCTGGAAAGCTATAGGAGCGTCAGAGTGAGAGCCGCCGTTGATGATGTTCATCATCGGAACAGGCATTACATATGTGTTGGTTCCACCGATATAGCGGTAGAGAGGCATGTGCAGATAAGCTGCTGCTGCATGAGCCACAGCGAGGGATACGCCGAGGATGGCGTTGGCTCCGAGGTTGGATTTGGTCTTGGTGCCGTCCAGGGCAAGCATCTTGTGGTCGATGGCACGCTGCTCGAGAACTGACCAGCCGATGAGGGCGGGAGCGATGACGTTGTTGATATTCTCTACTGCCTTCAGCACGCCCTTGCCGCCGTAACGCTTCTTGTCACCGTCGCGGAGCTCGAGAGCCTCATGCTCACCTGTAGATGCTCCTGAGGGAACAGATGCGCGTCCGCGTACACCGGACTCAAGTACTACTTCGACTTCAACTGTAGGATTGCCGCGTGAATCCAGAATCTCGCGGCCGTGAATACTTTTAATTTTCATAATACGTCTGTATTTAATTAAAACCTTCTTGAATTCGGGCGCAAAAATACTCAATTACCCGGATTTTGCCAATTTTTCCGACAGTTTCTTGCCTGCTATGAAAAAGGGACGCCCGTCAAAACGGTACGTCCCTTTATTTCAAAGTAGTACAGACAATTAGTCTACCGGTTCGAAGTCTTCCTTTCCTACTCCGCAAAGAGGGCATACCCAGTCGGCGGGAAGGTCCTCAAATGCTGTTCCGGGAGCTATTCCGTTGTCAGGATCTCCTGTTGCAGGGTCATAGACCCAATGGCACACTGTGCATTCGTACTTTTTCATTCTGTAAAATTTTAAATTAAATGTATTCCGGAATGCTAAGGTACTTTTTTTATTTTTAAATTCGCAACATGAAAACGATTTTCTTCAATTCGCGGTCCCTCATCCTCTGCGGCGAGGACCGTCCCGGAGACGAGGACCCGGGAGCCGTCATCATGGTGGACAACGGCGAGGAAGCTCTCTCCGAAGCAATAAGGACTATTGATACCAATGAGAGCATCTCCCGTCTCTACATCCTCTGTCAGAATATCGAGGACACCTACAACCGCCTCCGCACCCGCTTCACTGAAATCGATGCCGCAGGAGGTCTGGTGCGCGACTCCAACGGACAGTACCTGCTGATACTGCGCAACGGCATCTGGGATCTGCCCAAGGGGAAGAGAGAGAAGGGAGAGGACGTAGCCCAGACCGCAATCCGGGAAGTCATGGAGGAGACAGGCATCCCTGCTCCTGAGGAAGGACAGCTGATCTGTGTGACCGACCACACCTACCGCCGCGACGGCCAGTTCGTGCTGAAACACACCCACTGGTACGCGATGAAACTCGTGCAGCCGTGCTCCACAAAACCTCAGACAGAGGAGGGCATCACCCGGACAGCCTGGGTCCCTGCCGGAGAAATCGGCAACTACGCCAGCCAGAGCTATCCCTCCATCCGGGAAGTCCTTCACACAGCCGGACTGGTATAGTATCAGCAGGTCCGGAAACCGGAATCAATCAACGCAAATCCGTAATGTAGACCTCCGGATTCTCCAGCAGGCTCTCCGGAGGTGTCCACTCCTCCTGAGCCAATGCACCGAGTCCCCTTGCGGACAGAATCCGCAGGTCATACTTGTCTCCGTTGCGGCTCTCATACACTATCGACACCGGCAGCAGTGTCTTCTGTGAGATGGTGAATTCTATCAGGATATAGGCCGCATTGCGGTCCTTGGAGGCCATGGACAGCTGCCATGCGTCCTGCCCGTCCACAGGCGCTGCTGTTCCGCGCACCTGTCCGCGGAAAGTGTAGTCCCCGGGACGCGCCTTGCGCAGGACAGCGAAAGGATTCTCTGCCGGGTCCGTAGAAGCCGTATCATGCGGAAATACCGTAATCTCCTGAGCCCCCTCGTCATATATCCACTTTGAGACCCCGTCACAGTAAACAGTCAGCACCGAGCTTTCCAGACGGAAACATTCTCCCTGCGCGATAAATCTTCCGGACTCTTCCCCCAGCAGGTCCCCTGCCCCGTTCTCCGCACGGAACTCGAAAGTAAACTCAGCAGCGCCCAACGCATCCAGAGCCTGCCTCATCCGGTCGAGCAGTTCTTCAGGCTTAGGCGCACGGCTTCCGGAGGCAACCTGGGCCGCCGCCCTCTGTCCCGGCAACAGGAGACAGAGGCAGAATATTGACATTATTATAAAGGAGTGCCTGTTAAATTTTCTCATTTTCCTAAACCATCATAAAGTGGACAAAAGTTCGTCCAGCGACTCCAGGCTGGTAATCCTCACCTGACGGGGCTTGCTGCCCTCCGAGGGACCGACGATACCTGCATCCTCCAGCTGGTCCATGATACGGCCCGCACGGTTGTAACCCAGATTCATCTTGCGCTGGATGAGCGATGTAGAGCCCTGCTGTTCCCGGACTATCAGACGGGCGGCCTCCTTGAACAGGTCGTCCCTGTTACCTCCCGATATCTTCTTGACAGGCCCGTCCTCGCTGTCCTCCATATCGCACTCCGGCAGCAGATACGCTCCGCCGAAACCGGCCTGGGAGGATATGAAGGTCGCGATATTCTCCACCTCGGGAGTGTCGATGAAGGCGCACTGCACCCTGACCGGCTCACTGCTGCCGGTGGATATCAGCATATCACCGCGCCCTACCAGCTGATTGGCTCCGGTCTGGTCCAGAATCGTCTTGGAGTCGATGCTGGACATCACGCGGAAAGCGATACGGGCCGGGAAGTTGGCCTTGATAGTACCCGTGATGATATTCGTAGTAGGCCTCTGGGTGGCGATGACCAGGTGTATGCCGATGGCCCTGGCCAGCTGGGCCAGACGGGCTATCGGTTCCTCTATCTCGCGGCCGGCCGTCATCAGCAGGTCGGCGAACTCGTCGATTATCACCACGATATAGGGCATATACTCGTGGCCCTTGTAGGGATTGAGCCTGCGGGACAGGAACTTCTCGTTGTACTCCTTGACATTGCGCACGGAAGCGGCCTTGAGCAGGTCATAGCGGTGGTCCATCAGCTTGCACAGCGAGCGGAGGGTATAGACCACCCGCTTGGTATCGGTGATGATGGCCTCCTCAGCGTCAGGAAGCTTGGCCAGATAATGCTTCTCAAGTGGCGAATAGAGCGACAGCTCCACCTTCTTCGGGTCCACCAGCACGAACTTGAGTTCAGAAGGATGCTTCTTATAAAGCAGGGAGGTAATGATAGCGTTCAGTCCCACCGACTTACCCTGACCTGTAGCACCGGCCACCAGCAGGTGCGGCATCTTGGCCAGGTCGAAGGACATGGCCTCGTTCGATATCGTCCTTCCGATTACCACCGGCAGGTCGTACTTGGCCGCATTGAACTTAGGATCCTCCATAATCGACTTCATGGATACGATACTCGGTTTCTCATTGGCCACCTCAATACCGATAGCGTTGGTTCCGGCCAGGGTCACCACCCTCACTCCCCGGGCGGCAAGCGAACGCGCGATATCGTCCTCCAGCCTCATGATCTGGGCCACGCGCACTCCGGGAGCAGGGACCACCTCGTACAGCGTCACGGTAGGCCCCACCCTGGCTGAAATCTTCGAAATGCTGATCTTATAGTCCTTCAATGTCGATACGATACGGCGGTTGTTCTTCTCCAGCTCCTCACGGGACACCTCGTGCGTCTGATCCGAGTAATCCTTGAGCAGGGACAGATCCGGCATCCGGTAGGTCGACAGACTCAGACGGGGATCATAACGGGTCTTCCACTGCTCGTCCGAAAGAACTGCGGAATAATCCGTAGGATCTCCATTAAGAATCTGAAGAGGCGGAATATCCTGACTCACTGCCTCCGCCGCATTTCCCGACACAGCAGCCGCCACCGCTCCGGCTGCAACCGCTGCCGAGGGCTCGCCTACAGGCACAGGGGCAGCCTGCGATACCTGCTCTGCTGCTGTCATAGCCACGGACCGCACCGGCTCGGGCACCGGCTGATCGATTATCTCGAAGACAGGGCCGTCCTGCTGCTTCGGAGCCTCCTCCGCCGCCGGTTCCACTTCTTCCCCCTCTTCCTCATTTTCACTTTCTTCGTCATCTTCCTCATCCCAGTCCTCATCCTCATCTTCATCGTCGCCATCATCCTCATCCTCATTGTCTCCGTCAGCGCCGTCCTCATCGGTCATTTCCTCTTCCGGAGACTGCGCCCCTGCCTCCTCCTTCTTGGCGAAGAGGGAGTCAAAGAATGCCGTTATCTTTCTGACAATCTTGGTATTCAGCAGTATCGCCCACAACACCAGGAAGAAAAATATAATGCAGGCCGCTCCGAAGGCTCCCGTCATGGACACAAGCCACTCATTGATATAATATCCGTATGAACCTCCGGCACCGTCCCCGAAGAGAGCCTTTGCGGAAGTAAATGAAAATATGAAGGAAAATGCAGTGGAAAGTACAATACACCCCATCAGTGACAGGGCGAACAGGCGCAGAAGCCGCACCCGTCCCTTGCGGAAACAGTAGACAGCAACTCCGGCGAAGAAGAACGGTATGATGAAGGCTCCAAGGCCGAACCATTTGGATACAAGCAGGTTAGCCGAAAGGAAACCGAGTTTTCCGCCGATATTCTCCGCCGTTACGATATTGTTGAAGAGATTGTCGTCCGACAGCAGGCTCTGGTCCTCCGCCCATGTGAACAAGTAGGACAGAAGGGACACAAATGTGAAAATGGAGAGGATGGCGAACACCACCCCCGCCACGAAGCGCACAACCTCGTTCTGCAGAAATGCCAGAACCGACGTCACAGCGTTCTCCCTTTTCAGGCGGGAGACTGACGCCTTCTTCTTCCCGGAACTCTTTTTCTTTGCTCCGGCAGCGCTTTTCTTTTTCCCCTTGTCTCCTTTTCCTTTTACTGCTGCTTTTTCCATTTGTTCTTCTTGTTCTTATTGCGTCCCTGCGGCCTGAACTGATTGCGGCCGGGCTGGTTCCCGGTAGGCAGAATCATACCCGGCCGGGTAAATTTCTCCTTGTCGGAAACACTTTCCAGATGTATGTGCTCCGGCACCTTGAGCGTACCGCCGGAAAGTCTCTCTATATCCTTGAAGATAGTCTCGTCCGAAACGGAATCCTTGTTCCATATCAGATACTGCTGCCTCATATACACGGCCATGGACTTTATCATCCGGTCGCGGGTCTCGTCCTCGGGCATGGCGGCGATGACCTTTATCATGTTCTGTATGTTGCGGCCGTAATGAGCGGCGGCCAGCGGCTCCTTCGGCATAGGTACTATGTCAGGAGGGGTGGAAAAATCTTCCTTGGTAGGCATAGGATAGGGCGAGTCCACATCCAGGTCAAAGCCGGCGATGAACTGCACGTGATCCCAGAGCTTATGCTTGTAGTCAGGCTGCTCGGCCAGATGAGGATTGAGTATCTCCATCACCGAAACCACGGCGCGGATCTGCTCGTTGCGCTTCTCGCGGTCGGGTATCTGCTTGACGTGTTCTATCATTTTCTGGATGTGTCTCCCGTATTCGGGCATTATCAGTTTCTCTCGGTTGGTGTTGTAATCCATTTGCGTTATAGAGCAGTTAAAAATTTCCACAAAGATAGTTTTTTTAGATTAGGTTTTGAGTATCTTTGCGCCACAATTTTAGGAAAGATGGAAAACATTCTGATTACCGGCGCTGACGGACAACTCGGTAGCGAGCTCCGCGGCCTCACACAGGGAGAAAGCGGCACCAACTGGCTGTACACGGACATCCATGAGCTCGACATCACTGACGCAGCAGCCGTGGAGGACTACATTAGCGCCCACGGAGTCACCAGGATCATCAACTGCGCCGCATACAATGCCGTAGACCAGGCTGAAACCGACACAGACGCCGCCATCAGGCTCAATGTCACAGGCCCCATGAACCTTGCAGAAGCCGCTGCGCGCCACGGGATATACCTTATACACATATCCACCGACTTCGTATTCGACGGCACCAAGACATCGGCCTACCACGAGAGCGACCGTCCCGCCCCTCTTTCCGAGTACGGACGCACCAAGCTCGCCGGGGAAATCGCCGTCAAGCGCTCAGGATGCCTGTCGATAATCATCAGGACGTCATGGCTTTACTCACCTCTCGGAAAGAAGAACTTCGTCAGGACAATGCTCCGTCTGGGAGAAGAGGAGGAAATAATAAAGGTAGTGTACGACCAGAAGGGATCTCCCACCTATGCCAGGGACCTGGCCGAAGCCATACTTCACATCCTTCCCCAGCTGGACGCCGTCCCCCGCTACGGAGAAGTCTTCCACTATGCGGACGAAGGCTGCTGCACCAAAGCTGAATTCGCACAGAAGATCATCACTCTCAAGCATCTGGACAATGACTGCGATATCGTGCCGGTACCCACCTCGGAGTTCCCGGCCCCGGCACAGCGTCCCGCCTATTCAGTTCTGGACAAATCCCTGATCACGACAGTCTTCGGAGTGAAAGTCCCCCTATGGGAACGGAGCCTGTCAAAAGCGATAAGGCTGTTCTGACAGCAGGGGTGCCTTCCGGTCCTTGTCTGAGAGGATCAGAGGACATCCTGGATTCATCCATTCCACCCCTACGGCCGGATCGTCCCAGCGGACAGAACCCTCGGAGGACGGTTCGTAGAATTCTCCGCACTTGTACTGAAAGACGGTATCGTTCTCAAGCGTCAGGAATCCATGGGCAAAACCCTCGGAAAGGTAGAACATACGCTTGTTCTCCCCGCTCAGCACCACTGAGAAATATTTCCCGAATGTCGGAGATCCGGCCCTGAGGTCCAGAGCCACATCCTGGACGGCACCACGGACTACCCGCACCAGTTTGGACTGGGCGTGCGGGGCCTTCTGGAAATGCATGCCGCGGAGCACACCTTTCGAGGACATGGACTCATTGTCCTGCACGAAATGTACGTCAAGCCCCGTGGCCGCCCGGAAATCCCGTTCTGAGAAAACTTCCATAAAATACCCTCTGGAATCCCCGAACACCTTGGGTTCCAGTATGAAAAGACCTTCAATATCCGTTTTTAGAATCTTCATCCTTTTTAAATTTATGCGCAAATGTAGAAAACGTTTCTAAATTTGCAGTCCAAAACTCTTTCGAACATGACACAAAAACCTTCAATACCCAAGGGCACCCGGGATTTCGGTCCCTCCGAGATGGCCGGACGCAACTATATCTTCGACACGGTCAAGGCTGTTTTCCGCAAATACGGATACTCTCCCATCGAGACCCCGGCTATGGAGAACCTCTCCACCCTACTGGGAAAATACGGGGAGGAAGGAGACAAGCTCCTCTTCAAGATTCTCAACTCCGGAGACGCGTTCAAGGACATACAGCAGATGCCCGCGGCGGAGCTCTCAGAGGCCGGCAGCAACGCCCTGGCGCTGAAAGTCTGCGAGAAAGGACTGCGCTATGACCTGACCGTGCCTTTCGCAAGGTTCGTGGTACAGCACCGCAACGAGCTGACCTTCCCGTTCAAGAGATACCAGATCCAGCCGGTATGGAGGGCGGACAGACCCCAGAAAGGCCGTTACCGCGAATTTTACCAGTGCGACGTGGACGTGGTGGGATCCGACTCGCTGCTTTACGAGCTGGAGATGGTGCAGATAGCCGATGAAGTGTTCCGCAACATGGATATCCGCGTCAGAATCAAGATCAACAACCGCAAGATCCTTTCCGGGCTCGCCGAGATTTCAGGCCAGAGCGACAAGCTCACCGACATCACGGTGGCCATCGACAAGATAGATAAAATAGGCATAGATGCCGTCAAGGCCGAGCTGGCTGAAAGAGGAGTACTGCCGGAAAGCATAGCCCGCATTGAGCCAGTCCTGACCCTTGCCGGAACCACGGAGGAGAAAATAGCCGCCATGAGGCATATCCTGGAAGGGTCTACGACTGGAATGCGAGGCCTTGATGAGCTGGAAGAGCTGTTCCGCCTTATCCGGGAGTCAGGAATAACCACGGAAACGGAGTTCGACCTCTCCCTTGCCCGCGGCCTCAACTACTACACCGGAGCCATCTTTGAGGTCAAGGCCCTGGATTTCACCATCGGCAGCATCTGCGGAGGCGGACGTTACGATGACCTCACAGGCATTTTCGGCCTCAGCGACACCTCCGGAGTAGGCATCTCATTCGGCGCCGACCGGATCTACGACGTACTCGCCGGCCTGGACAAATTCCCCAAGGAGGCCGTCAGCGGTACCGAATACCTCTTCGCCAACATGGGCCAGGCCACCCTTCCCTATATATTGAGCGCCGCTGCCCGCTGCCGTGCCGCCGGACACTCCTGCGAGATATACCCCGACCCTGCGAAACTCCGCAAGCAATTCGAATATGCCGACCGCAAAGGCATAAAATTCATCGTCCTCGCCGGAGAAGACGAAGCCGCATCCAACGAACTGACTATAAAGGATATCCAAAAAGGAGAGCAGAAAAAAATCAAAATTTTCGAAATGTTTTAACAACATTTTTTTGGATTTTATAAATTTTTATATACTTTTGCAGTCTCAATCGGAAATTAATCCTTAATCTAGGAAGCAATATACCGCGGAGTAGAGCAGTTGGTAGCTCGTCGGGCTCATAACCCGGAGGTCAGAGGTTCGAGTCCTCTCTCCGCTACTAAACAGGACAACTCATCAGGGTTGTCCTTATTTTTTGTCCCAACATTCCCCACAGAGCGCACTGCTGCGCTGAAGGCGAGGGGATGGACGGGGATGAGATAACGGAATTATCATTATATTCGCGAATATTTTGAAACCATTCAGTAAACACACTGATGAAACCACGTATTTTTATTCTTTCATTTTTCCTGACAGTCCTGTCGGCTTCGGCAGCCTCAGCGACGGGAGTCACGGCTTCGGCAGCTGGGGTCCCGGCTGATTCCATTTTCCGCACTGAGCCGTATCTTCAGAATCCGGTAGGCGGCGGAATCACAGTCATGTGGCAGACATGGGTGCCGGCCTACAGCTGGGTGGAATACGGCACCGACACCACTGACCTCAGTTCCTGGCAGATGGCCCGCACCATAGTGGACGGACAGGTAATCTGCAACGGGACGCAGAACAAGATACGGATCGAAGGGCTGGAGCCGGGCCGCACCTATTATTACAGAGTGTACTCCCGGGAAATACTCCTCTACCAGGCATACAAGAAGGAATTCGGAGAGACAGCCGTCTCCCCTGTCCACTCATTCACCCTCCCCGCTGAAAACGGGACCAACTTCACCGCCCTTGTCTTCAACGACCTGCACAAACAGTCCGAGACACTGCGCGCCCTCTACAGCCATGTAAGCGACGTGCCGTACGACTTCGTGATATTCAACGGAGACTGTATCGACGATCCGGCAGACCACGACGAGGCCACGGCCTTCCTCAGCGAACTGAACACCACGGTCGGAGCAGCTGACGTGCCCGTCTTCTACCTGAGGGGCAACCATGAGATAAGGAACGCCTACTCCATCGGCCTCAGGGCGCTTTTCGACTATGTAGGCGACAGGACCTACGGAGCCTTCAACTGGGGCGACACCCGCATTGTCAAGCTGGACTGCGGAGAGGACAAGCCTGACAGCACTTGGGTGTACTACGGACTCAACGACTTCTCGGGTCTGAGAGAGGAGCAAGTCGGTTTTCTCAAGGAAGAACTGAGTTCCAAGGAGTTCCGCGACGCCTCCCGCCGGGTGCTCATACACCACATTCCCATATACGCCATGGGCGACGCCTACAACCCTTGCCTGGAGCTGTGGGGGCCGCTGCTTGACGGGGCTCCATTTGACATCTGCCTCAACGCCCATACGCACAGGCATGCCTATCATCCCGCAGGCTCAGCCGGAAACACATTCCCCGTAGTGGTCGGCGGAGGCTACTCCATGGAGGGAGCGACCGTAATGATACTGAACAAACAAGGAGAGGAAATGACTCTCAAAGTACTTAATACAGCAGGAGACACCATCCTGGATTTAAAACTTTAGCACAGAACAATGTCAGAGAACAATAAGAAAGCGGCCCTGGACTATCACCGCATGGGCCGGCCGGGCAAGATTGAGACCCTGCCCACCAAACCCTACTCGTCGCAGCATGACCTTTCCCTGGCCTACTCCCCCGGAGTGGCTTATCCATGCCTGGAGATCAAGGAACGCGCCGAGGACTCATACGAATACACCAACAAAGGCAATCTCATGGCGGTCATCTCCAATGGAACGGCGGTGCTCGGCCTGGGCGATATAGGAGCCCTCGCCGGCAAACCGGTAATGGAGGGCAAGGCCCTGCTGTTCAAGATATTCGCCGGGCTGGACTGCTACGACATCGAGCTGGATGAGAAAGACCCCGAGAAATTCATCGCTGCCGTCAAGGCCATTGCCCCCACCTTCGGAGGCATCAACCTCGAGGACATCAAAGCCCCCGAATGCTTCGAGATAGAGCGCAGGCTCAAGGAAGAGTGCGACATCCCCGTGATGCACGACGATCAGCACGGCACGGCCATCATTTCGGCCGCAGGCCTGCTCAACGCCCTCGAGCTGCAGGACAAGAAGATAGAGGACATCCGACTGGTAGTCAACGGAGCCGGCGCAGCAGCAGTTGCCTGCACCAACCTCTACATAGAGCTGGGCGTACGCCGCGAGAACATCGTCATGTGCGACAGCAAGGGTGTCATAACATCCTCACGTACAGACCTCAATGCCATGAAGCGGTCATTTGCCACCGACCGGAACGTACATACCCTGGCGGAGGCCCTGGTCGGTGCCGATGTCTTCCTGGGCCTGTCCGTCCGCAACGTGCTGACCAAGGAGATGATCCGCACGATGGCCGACCGTCCCATAGTATTTGCCCTGGCCAACCCTGACCCCGAGATAGAGTACTCCGAGGCCATGGCCTCACGCGACGACCTGATCTTCGCCACCGGCCGCTCGGACTACCCCAACCAGATCAACAATGTGCTGGGCTTCCCCTACATCTTCCGCGGAGCCCTCGACGTGCGTGCGACAGCCATCAACGAGGATATGAAGCTGGCTGCCGTCTACGCCATAGCCGCACTGGCCAAGCAGCCTGTTCCTTCTGTGGTCAACGCCGCATACAATATTGAGGAGAACATCCGTTACGGCCGCCACTACATTCTTCCCAAGCCTCTGGATCCCAGACTTCTGTCGGCAGTAGCCCCGGCTGTGGCCAAGGCTGCGATAAAGTCCGGAGCAGCCCGCAGGCCCATCTCCGACTGGAACGGGTACGAGGAGCACCTGCAGGAAATGATGGGCTACGACAACAAGCTCGTCCGCCGCTTCGCCGATGTGGCCCGATGCCAGCCCATGCGGGTGGTATTCGGAGAAGGCAATACGGACAATATGCTGGAAGCAGCCGTTCAGGCCGGTTCGGAGGGACTCTGCCGCCCGATTCTGCTTGGCAATGCGGAACTCATCGGTAAGAGGGCCGCAAAGCTCGGCCTGTCCCTGGACGGAGTGGAGGTAGTCAATCCCAGACATCCGGACGAGAAGGCCCGGAGGGAAAGCTACGCGGAGGCCCTCGCCACCAAGCTGGCCCGCAAGGGGTACACCCGCCAGGATGCTTACGAGAAGATGTTCGAGCGCAACTACTTCGGCATGATGATGGTAGAAAGCGGAGACGCGGACGCCTTCATCGCCGGTACCTACACCAACAATGCAGCCGTGGCGTCAATTGCCCGGGACATCATAGGCATCCACCAGGGATTCAGCACCTTCGCTACGATGCACATCCTCAACACCAAGCGCGGAGTATTTTTCCTGGCAGACACCATGATCAACGAGCATACCGATGCCTCTACCCTCGTGGACATCACCCGCCTGACGACCGGAGCGGTAGAGTACTACGCATTTGACCCTGTCATCGCCATGCTGTCCTACAGCAACTTCGGTTCCAACCTGCAGGAAAGCGCAGCCCCCTCATCCTGCCAATCCGGCAGCTGCGGCACACCTTCTGCCGTACATCAGGCCGTGGAAATCCTCCACGAGCGCTACCCCGACATGGTCGTGGACGGAGAGATGCGCATCGACATGGCCCTGAACAAGCAGCTGCGCGACCGCACCTATCCTTTCAACCGTCTCTACGGCAAGGACGTCAACACACTGATATTCCCTGACCTCAACTCCTCCTCCGCCGCTTGGCGCATGATGATGGAGATGGGCGCAGGAGAAGCCATCGGACCGATTCAGATAGGCCTCAACAAACCGGTACATTTCATATCGGTGGAGGCCCCGGTACGCGAGATTGTCAACCTGGCCACACTGGCATCCCTGGATGCCGCTATTTACCTCAAGGCCGGCAACTGCCTGCTGGACAGATAACTATTAAACACATACCATCATGCTACAGACAGGAGACAAGGCCCCGTACTTCGAGGGCCCCGATCAGGACGGCAACATCATCCGCCTGAGCGACTTTGCAGGGCGCAAGCTCGTCCTATACTTCTATCCCAAGGACAGCACACCCGGCTGTACGGCCGAAGCCTGCGACCTGAGGGACAATTACGAACGGTTTATCAGCCAGGGCTATGCAGTGGTGGGAGTCAGCAAGGACAGCACCACCTCGCATCAGAAGTTCATCGCCAAATATGAACTGCCGTTTCCGCTCATCTCCGACCCGGGCAAAGTCATCCTTCAGGCCTACGATGCCTGGGGAGAGAAGAAGAACTACGGGAAGGTCAGCATGGGCACTCTCCGTAAGACCTACGTTATCGATGAGAACGGCATCATCACCGACATCATCGCCAAGGTCGATACAAAGAACCATACTGCACAGATACTAAAGTAGTTCATAGGTTCGAGCCTGGATATGCAATTATGAAATTAAAAAAACAGGGGTGAAACGACATTTGTATTTTTTGATAAGCACTTTCGCTGCTGCTCTATACTCTATCAGCGTTTTTGCCGCAACGGAGGAGAAAACCGGACCATTTGTCATTCCGGAGCTGAAGACCTGGGAGGCAGGCAAAGGAGCAATGACTGTTTCCGGGACGATGCGGATTGCCGTACCGTCCGGAGATGAGGAGCTTCTGAGAATAGCCGGGATGCTGGCTGAGGACTGGAAGACTATGTTCGGATACCTGCCCGGAATCGTGACTGAGAAGGGCACAGAAGGAGATATTGTACTTGAAATCAAGAATGACAAAAGGCTGGACAGGCTAAGCGGAGGCAGTGCTGAAAGTTACTCGATCAGCATTACCGACCGTGTGCGTCTTTCCGCCGCAACTGCCCGGGGCGTGTTCTGGGGCACACAGACCATTCTCCAGATGGCTGACCGCAGCATCCCCGGCGGCGCCCGGGACATAGCCGTGAGCCTGCCCTGCGGCAAGGTCCTCGACTGGCCCGACTACGGTCTGCGCGGGTTCATGATGGACTGCGGCCGCAAGTACATCCCGATGAGCTACCTGCGCAAGCTGACCCGCATCATGGCCTACTACAAGATGAATACCCTCCAGGTGCATCTCAATGACAACGGGTTCAAACAGTACTTCGGCGGAGACTGGGACAGGACCTACGCCGCCTTCCGGCTCGAGTGCGACACATATCCCGGTCTTACTGCCCGGGACGGCCATTACACCAAGGAGGAGTTCATCGACTTCCAGGAAGAGGCCTCCGGCATGTATGTGGAGATAATACCTGAAATAGACGTACCGGCCCACTCCCTCGCCCTTACCCGCTACAAGCCGGAAATCGGCTCGCAGGAGTACGGAATGGACCATCTCGACCTGTTCAATCCCGAGACATACACCTTCGTGGATGCTCTGTTCAAGGAATATCTGGAAGGCGGGGAGCCGGTATTCAGAGGTCCCCGCGTCCACATCGGCACGGACGAGTACTCCAACAAAGACCAGGATGTGGTGGAGAAATTCCGCTATTTCACCGACCACTATATCCGTCTGGTGGAGAGCTACGGCAAGCAGGCGGTGGTCTGGGGAGCCCTCACCCACGCAGACGGGGAGACACCCGTAAAGTCGGAGAACGTGATCATGAACGCCTGGTACAACGGATACGCCGACCCCAGGCAGATGGTGGAGGACGGCTACAAGCTCATATCGATTCCGGACGGTCTGGTCTACATCGTGCCTGCCGCCGGCTACTACTACGATTATCTTGACGAGCAGAATCTCTACGAGAACTGGACTCCGGCCCATGTCGGGGACGCTGTCTTCGCAGAGCGGGACACCGCCATCCTCGGCGGCATGTTCGCCGTGTGGAACGACCATGCCGGCAACGGCATCTCTGTCAAGGATATCCATGACCGCCTCTTTCCCGCCCTGCAGACCCTGTCCGTGAAGATGTGGACCGGAACTGAGACTGCCCTGCCCTATGCGGACTTCGACAGCACCCGCCGCTATGTACGCGAGGCTCCCGGCATCAATTTCAGCGGACGCATCGGCACAGAGCCCGGATGCGTGCTTGAGATGGCCGAAGTGACACCCGGCTCCTCCCTGCCCTACCCCGAGATCGGCTATGACTACACCGTCAGCTTCACCATCGAAGGGAAGGCAGAGAAACCCGGTACGGAACTGTTCCGCTCCGAGGATGCAGTATTCTACCTCAGCGACCCCGTCAGCGGCATGATGGGCTTTGCCCGCGACGGCTACCTCAACACCTTCCGTTACAGCATCCAGGACGGTGACCGGCTCGAAGTGACTGTCAAAGGCGACAACCGCTCTACCACCCTGATCGTCAACGGCCGCGTCATCGACCGGCTGGAGATAGAGAAGCGCTGGCACAATGAGGGCAAGAGCGTGATGTACTACGTCCCCACCCTTGTCTTTCCCCTACAGCAGGCCGGAGACTACCGGAGCCGCATCACCGACTTGAAAGTCTACAACCACCAGCTGTAGTTGTCTGCGGGTGAGAACTGCGAGTTTTGCTACAGTTGCAGTGTATACCGTTAGAACTGGCGGGCAAGATTGACCATCTCGATGGCGGTGGTCATGGCGTCGAAGCCCTTGTTGCCGGCCTTGGTGCCCGCACGCTCCACGGCCTGCTCGATGGAATCGGTGGTCAGGACGCCGAAGATGACGGGGACGTTGCACTCCAGTCCGACGTGGGCTATGCCCTTTGTGGCTTCATTTGCGACCATATCGAAATGAGGTGTGGCCCCGCGGATTACCGCACCGAGGCAGACTATGGCGTCGTATTTGCCTGAGAGAGCCATCTTCCTGGCCACGAACGGAATCTCGAACGCGCCCGGGACCCAGGCCACCTCGAGATTTTCCCCAGCCCCGCCGTGACGCAGGAACGAGTCCTCAGCCCCGCCGAGCAGCTTGGAAGTGATGAATTCGTTGAATCGGGCCGCTACGATGCCTATTCTCTGGCCGGCGGCTGACAGATTGCCTTCTATTACTTTCATGGTTGACTTTGTTATATTGTTTTATATTTTTCTACTTGAAGTGCTCCTTCTGCCCGAAGTGAAGGAGATGGCCCATCTTCTTGTACTTGGTGTACATGTAGGCCTCGTTCTTCTCGTTGCAGGTCATCTCTATCGGATCGCGGCCGGTGACCTCTATGCCGTAGTGGTCCAGACCGAATATCTTCATCGGGTTGTTGGTCATAAGTATCAGTTTCCTAATGCCTAGGTCGGAGAGAATGGCGCCTCCCACATCGTAGTCGCGCAGGTCGGCCTTGAAGCCAAGGGCCAGATTGGCCTCCACGGTGTCCATGCCGCGGTCCTGCAGCTCATAGGCCCGCAGCTTGTTGATCAGTCCGATACCGCGGCCCTCCTGGCGCAGATACAGCAGCACTCCCCTTCCGGCTTTCTCAATACGCCTCAGAGCTTCGGCCAGCTGCTCCCCGCAGTCGCAGCGCAGCGAGCCCAGCACGTCCCCTGTAAGACACTCCGAATGCATGCGGCACAGCACCGGCTCAGGGGTAGTGATGTCTCCCTTGACTATGGCCAGATGATGCTCCCCGGTTATGCGGTTGACATAGCCCATTATCCTGAAGTTGCCGTATTTCGTGGGAAGTGCGGCGTCTGTCACCTTCTCCATCCACTTCTCGTGATGCTTGCGGTAGGAGACCAGGTCGTCCACTGTGATGATTTTTAGGTCATGTTCGGCAGCAAAGGCTATCAGCTCGGTAGTACGCATCATGTCCCCGTCCTCCCGCATGATCTCACAGCACAGACCGCACTCCTCCAGTCCGGCTATGCGCATCAGGTCCACCGTAGCCTCGGTATGGCCCCGGCGCTGCAGCACTCCTCCGGGACGGGCCTCCAGCGGGAACATGTGCCCCGGACGGCGGAAGTCCTCAGGCCTGGCGTCCGGCTCCACCGATTTCATGGCGGTGACCGAGCGCTCTATGGCCGATATGCCGGTACCGGTCGAGACGTGGTCTATCGACACGGTGAAGGCCGTGCTGTGGTTGTCCGTGTTGTGCGATACCATCTGTCCCAGACCCAGCTTGCGGGTCATGGCCGAACTCATAGGCATGCATATCAGGCCCTTGCCATAGCAGGCCATAAAATTGACATTGGCAGTTGTCGCGTGACGGGCCGCACATATCAGGTCTCCCTCATTCTCCCGGTCCGGGTCATCGATAACCACTATTATCTGTCCCTGGCGGAGAGCCTCCGCAGCCTCCTCGATAGTATTGAATTTACGTTCCATATATTAAAATCCGTATTTTTTCAAAAATTCCTCGGTTAGTCCGCCACCTTCTGCGGCCACTTCAGGACTGTCTCCTCCAAAAGTCATCAGACGCTCCACATACCGCGCCAGCATATCCACCTCCACATTGACCGGAGAGCCCGGCCTCAAAAGACGAAGCGTCGTAGAAGCCATCGTATGCGGAATGAGGGAGACGGTAAAGCTGCCTGCATCCGGGACGGACGCGACTGTCAGGCTCACGCCGTCAAGCGTCACCGAGCCCTTCCCGGCCACATACCGCAGCACCCCCGACGGCACGGACACCCGCATCAGCACGGCAATTCCCTCGCGGGTCAGGCTCTCCACACGCCCGCAGGCATCCACATGTCCCGAAACAATATGGCCCCCGAAGCGGCCTCCGCACACCATCGCCCGCTCCAGATTGACTTCCGAGCCGGGCCTCAAAGCCCCAAGAGAGGTGCGCCGCAGTGTCTCCGGCATTGCATCAGCAGTAAAATGCCCGCTGTGGGGAGTCACCGTCAGGCACACCCCGTTGACCGCGATACTGTCCCCTACCGCCGTACCCTCCAGCACCCTGGAGGCCTCTATGTCCAGCACCACTCCAAAGCCGCCTCCGCGGACAGAGCGGACGATACCGGTTTCCTCTATTATTCCCGTGAACATGTCCTATTATCGTATTTACTTGAGAATCCATGTATAAGCACATCTTCCCCGACCATTCTCACCGAATCCGTCCGCATGCCGCAAGCCTCGGACATCTTCCCGAATCCTGTTCCCCCCACAGGCCCTTTGGCCGCACGGCCCCCGATCATCTTCGGAGCCACGAAGACGTAGAACTCATCCGCAAGCCCGGCGCGCAGCAGACTCCAGTTGAGTTCCCCGCCGCCTTCCACCAGCACCGAGTCGAGACCCATTGCCCCGAGCTTCCCCAGCATATCGTCCAGATCCACCATTCCGTCCGGACCGCAGGAGCAGGGCATCAGCTCTACTCCGCAGGAGCGCAGCCGTTCTATCCTCTGAATATCAGCCGCATCAGTATGCACCACCAACGTACGGTAATCCCGTGCAGTACGCACCAGCCGGGATTCCAGCGGGATGGAAGCCGTCGAGTCCACAATGATCCGCACCGGCTGACGCATCCCCTCCGCACGGCAGTTGAGCATCGGATCGTCGGCCATGACCGTACCTTTGCCGGCCACGATGCCCATGTACCGGCCCCGGAGCTCATGCACCAGACGGCGGGACTGCTCTCCGCTCACCCATTTCGAATCCCCCGTAACAGCGGCTATACGCCCGTCGAGAGTCATGGCCCACTTGAGCACGACCCAGGGTCTGCGTGCAGTTATGTACTTGATGAATATGCGGTTGAGATGTCTTGCCTCTGCCTCGAGCACTCCGGATGTAACCTGGATTCCGTGCTCCCTGAGGATTGCGGCACCATGCCCGGCCACCAGAGGATTGGGATCCGTCATAGCCATGACCACCCGGGAGATACCCGCCTCGACGATGGCATCCGTACAGGGCGGCTGCTTGCCGTGATGGCAGCAAGGCTCCAGAGTCACATACATAACCGCTCCATCCACAGGCTCATCACAGGATGCCAGAGCATCCCTCTCGGCGTGCAGACTGCCGTACTCGTGATGCCAGCCCTGAGCCAGCACGCGGCCGTTCCTGACAATCACCGCCCCGACCATCGGGTTCGGTCCCACATGACCACGTCCCCGCTCCGCCAGAGCGAGCGCCATCCGCATATACCTGATATCTTCTTCGTTGCACATAATAAAAAACCCGAATACCTTCTTGGTACCCAGGGCAGCCTGTCATTCCTGACAATCATATGCACCGACGCCGCGGACGGCTTCCGGCCATGACCTCTCTTCCATCCGGACTGTCACCGTCGGTATCGGAATTTCACCGATTCAGTCCCTGGTTATCAGGGAGTCGCGGACTGTCACCGCCGGTAGGGAATCGCACCCTGCCCTGAGAGATATTCTATTCGGGTGGCAAATATAGGAAATTTTTATAAACTTTGCGCCGCTTATGAAAGAAATACGACACATCGCCATCACCGATCCGCATGACTGCTGCGGATGTACAGCCTGCGCTTCCGTCTGCCCCAGAGGCTGCATCACCATGAAAGAAAATTCCGAAGGCTTCCTCTATCCTTCCATAGAGGAAAACACATGTATCGGATGCGGACTCTGCATCAGGGTCTGCCCTGTAATCTCGCAAAGTTCCGCCCGCCGGCCCGTCGAGGTCTATGCGGTAAAGCATCCGGACGGGAAAATCCGGGAAGGCAGTGCCTCCGGAGGCGCTTTTCCTCTGCTGGCCTCAGCCATACTGGAAAAGGGCGGCCTGGTTTTCGGTTCCCGATATGACAATGACATGGAGGCGGTCCACGACAGCGCCGGCACTCCGGATGAAGCATCTGCATTCATCGGCTCCAAATACCTCCAGAGCCGTATGGAGAACTGCTATGGAAGGGTACGCACGGCCCTGCGCGAAGGATGTCCGGTGCTTTTCACCGGCACCCCCTGCCAGGTGGCTGGCCTCAACCATTTTCTTGCCGCCGGAGCCGGGAAATTACCGCTGGACCGCCTGCTGACCGTCGACCTCATCTGCCACGGAGCCCCCTCTCCGGGAGTGTGGAGGCGGTATCTCGCGGAGGAGAAGGCCGCACTCGAGGCAAAGGGATACAGCGACGTGAGCATCGAAGAAGTGCGTTTCCGCGACAAGGAAGAGGGCCGGGCCGGGTGGAAAGGGTACAATTTCAAGATATTCTTCCGCGCCGCCGATCCTTCCGGAGCCGTATGCCGCCCGGTACTGAGCGAGAAAGGCAAGGCCGAGAATCTCTTTATCCGCGGCTTCCTGGCCGACTTCTACTCCCGCCCCAGCTGCTACCGCTGTCCAGCCAGAGAGTTCCGCAGCGGGAGCGACCTGACTATCGGTGACTTCTGGGGCATCGGCGACCTCCGGCCCGATTTCGACGACGACCGCGGAGTCAGCGCAGTTCTGGTCAACACGGAAAAAGGCAGGGCATTCTTCGCCGGCATCAGGTGCGACCGCCTTGAGATGAATTACGAAGACGTCCTCCGCCGCAACCGCTGCCTGGAGACATCCGTTTCAGAGCCGGCAGCCAGGGCCTCATTCTTCGCCTCCACGGAGTCTGTGCACGGGACTGTAAGCCGTCTGCTGCAGCAGGTTTAGAAGAACAGCTCCGCCAGCTCATCCGCCGTCACCGGCCCGAAATACTCTGTAAGGGGCAGAGATGAAAGAACTGCCGCTACGGCTTCATACGAATGGGGCTGCCCGGTCAGGGCCTGCTCCACTTCTTCCGTAGGACGTATGAAAAAATAGTCACCGCGTATGGAGCAGGAGCGGATCAGGCCGCCCGATACGTCCAGGGAGACCTCGACGAATCCCCAGGGAAAACGACGGACCTGATTGAGGCCATAACGGGGAGATTTCCCGAAATTCCACTCCCAGGTAGAATACCTTTCCTTTCTAAGTCTGTCTATTGCTTCCTTTTCCTGTTCCGTATATCCGCGCCGGAGAGCGGACGCGCCGTCCCCTGAGATATTGTCCTGAAGACAGGCTATGAAATCCTCCACGGACATGGAGCTGTACTGAGCCGGAAGATGCTCCGATATATTGGTGACCCGCGAGCGGTTGGACTGTACGCTCTTGCCTATGAACTTCTCAGGCCTGGTGTTCAATGCGCCGGAGAGATCCGCTACCGATGCGGAGAAGAGCAGGGTGCCGTGCTGGAGAACCCTGTCACCGTGGACGCAGACGGCATTGCCGGAAAACTTGCGCCCGTCTATGACCAGGTCGTTGCGTCCCTGCAGCGAGGCATCCACCCCAAGTTTGCGCAGGGCCGCTATGACAGGAGCGGTGAAACGTCGGAACATGGCGGCAGTGTCCTCCCCCTCCACCTTCCGGTCGATAAAGGTATAATTGACGTTGCCCAGGTCATGGAACACCGCCCCGCCGCCTGTAAGCCGGCGCACGACCGGGATACCGTGTGAACGCACGTATCCGGCATTGATCTCCGCAGCGGCGTTCTGGTAGCGGCCGACAATTACGGAAGGAGAATTTCTCCATAAACGGAACACGGGCTCATCCTTGGAGGTAAGCAGGTACTCCTCGGCGGCAAGGTTCCAATAGGGATCAGTGGTGGAATCTACTATACAAAGCATGGGAAACTATGATTTTTTTCTGGAAATCAGGAGCAACACCCATAGGTAAAGACAATATGCCGCCAAGGCGACCACCACCCCGGCAAGGGCACCGCAAATAACGTCCGTAGTAAAATGCTTGGCAAGGTAGATGCGGCTGAAGCCTATGAGTGCGGCCCAGACAAGGATACCGGCGGAGTACCATCCGCGCCTGAATATCAGAGCCGTAAGGACAGCCAGGCCGAAAGTGTTGGAGGCATGGGCGGAGAAGAAGCCATAGAGGCCTCCCCTACCCTCCGGAAGGTGCAGCAGACCCTCCAGCAAAGGGTCATGGCCGGGACGCGGACGGGCTACCCAGTCCTTGACAATATTGGTAATCTGCTCGGTGAGGCCAAAACACAACGCCACCGCCAGCACTCCTAAGAGACCTGAGAGCCAGAGGGGAACCCGGCTGCCCAGACAGAATGCGGCCGATTTCCGGCCGTACCATTTGGGGACAAACATCAGTGCGACGATGACCACATAGAGTGGAATCCACACCTTGCTGGATGAGAGGAACAGCATGATACTGTCCAGGAAGGGAGTGTGCAGGGCATTGAGACCCAGCGTAATGTCGTAATCGAGTTCTATCAGCCAGTCCATCATGCCGCTCTACTGGTTAAGGGTGTTCCAGAGCATGTCCTTGAGCTGAGGTATGTTCTCTCCGCTCACTGACGAGAAAAATATGGAAGGTATACCTTCGGGCAGTTCTTTCTGCAGTCCGGTGCGGAGCTCGTCGTCCAGGATGTCGGCCTTGGAGATGCCGAGGATGCGGTCCTTGTCCAGCAGCTCCGGATTGAACTGCTCCAGCTCGCCCAGGAGAGTACGGTATTCCGCCCGGATGTCCTTTGTGTCTGCGGGTATGACGAAAAGCAGCATGGAGTTGCGCTCTATGTGCTTGAGAAATCTGAGCCCGAGTCCCTTGCCCTCATGAGCCCCCTCTATGATGCCCGGAATATCCGCCATCACGAAAGAATGGTCGTCCCGGCAGGATACGATGCCCAGGTTGGGCTCGAGGGTCGTGAACGGATAATCTGCGATCTTGGGCCTTGCCGCCGATACTGCTGACAACAGCGTCGATTTGCCGGCATTGGGGAAGCCCACCAGACCGACATCGGCCAGAAGCTTGAGCTCGAGAATAAACCAGCCCTCCCGTCCCGGCTCACCTTCCTGAGCGAAACGGGGAGTCTGCATGGTCGCCGTCTTGAAGAAATTATTGCCCTTGCCGCCCCGGCCGCCCCGCACCAGTATCTCCTGCTGCCCGGGCTCCAGGATTTCGCAGAGCACCTCTCCGGTCTCCGCATCCTTAGCGACCGTCCCCAGAGGGACTTCGAGGATGATATCCTTGCCGTTCGCCCCATGCCTTAGGCCGCCGCTTCCGGCTCCCCCGTGCTCGGCCTTGATGTGCTTGCGGTATTTCAGATGAATAAGAGTCCAGTACTGCGGATCTCCCTTGAGTATGATGTGTCCTCCGCGGCCACCGTCACCTCCGTCCGGGCCTCCCTTGGGAATATACTTCTCGCGCCTCAGATGTGTGGAGCCGTTGCCGCCGTTACCGGAGGCACAGAATATCTTCACGTAGTCTATAAAATTGCTGCCTGGCATTACCTTTTGTAAATCAATTTATTAAATGCTCTTTGACTGGCTTTTGAACGGTCGAGCAACAAGCGGGTAATAAAATTTTTGCGCTTTTCCGTCAAAAACCATATCCATTAAATTGAAAGTAGAGGCTCTTTCTCTATCAGTTTTTATTGTTATTCGGGTGTTGATTCCCTCGTAACTTTGTCATAGCACTTTCAATTTTCGTGTCATATTTACTGCCGGATTTTACGGCTGATAATCTGACATCTTTGGCAAAGATAGCGAAACTTTTCTTTGCGCCTTGTCAAAATATTAGAAAGTTATATGAGATAGCTATTCCTATGTAGAGACGGAATTGGGGCTGGGTGGAGAATGGAATACCGTAACCTCTTGTCCAACGAACCCATGGACAAGAAACCATGCCTGAGGCAGGTGCCCAGAATCTATCTTGACAAGGACATGTAAAAAATGCTCATCGGCAGGCGTACCTGTCGATGATATAACAGATAAATTGATATATTTGCAAAACTAAGAGGGTCTGAAGACTTACTCCGGACACAATATTTAAAACACTACCTTGGTCGAGTATGCTCAATGCTTCGGATAGCAGGTGTTTTTGGTCGCCAAAGATTTGTTTTGAAAAGATGGATTACGTCCTTTGTATCTGATAATATGCCATCCTCAAATTACAAGGTTTTGGTCTATCTCCATATAATCCATATAAAAAGGAAAAAACTCCAAATCTATAAGATCTAGCTCCACGGTTCTTTTGCTGACTTCCGGATAAACGTTTTGGCGTAACTTTTCATTGCACTTCTCATATAGCTCTGTACTTGTATAATAGTGATGCCTGTCTGAAAGCATTTCTTCCAGGTACATATATCTTATAACAGCATTTTTGTTAGATGGCATAGTCGTCCTATCTTGTTGTTTGTGCAAAGATATTTCAAGAGCGCGAACTGTATTTTCGTAGAAAATGCAGCTTGTAAACTACTTTATCAGAACAGAGCAGAAACTCACCAGTATATTAATTATTGTTAGTATAATAATCGTAATTCCGATGGTCCCAAGTTTTTTACCTGTTTTTTCAACTTTTTCATCAATGATTATTGCCTTTTCACGAACTGCCGATATCGTTGTGTTTAATGTTTTACTGCTGCTAAGGACTTCATTTGAAATCTCTTTTGTTGTATTGCCAAGTTCCGATGACAGTGACGAAATACTGTTTTTGATTTGAGACAATATAGTATCCTGTTCCCCTTGCGTTTTCAGCATTTCTGTTTTCAGGTCATTGATGCTTTTTTCTACCTTTATGATTTTGCATAGAGTGTTCTTTATGTTCTCGTGAAGAGTGTTCAGATTAGCAGCGCATACTTCCAATTCTTCGATTCTTTCATCGAGTTTTTTAACTTCTTCGTCCGCAATCTTTTTCAAGGAGTCGATTGTATTTGAACAATCTTTGGCAAAAGAGTCCTTGGTGGTCCCGAGAGCTGATTTAAGTAATTCTAAGTTCTTTGAGACAGAAGAATTCAGGTTTGAGATTATATCATCTGATTTTGCTAGAAGTGTGGCAAATACATTTTCGGCATCGTCGCTAAGCGCTGTTCGTTGAGACTTCACATCAGCAATAATGCCCTTTATACTTCCTGAGATTGCTTCCAAAGCCTTTGTATAATCGCTAATCTGTTTTTGGACAGTTGCATAGGCTCTAACGGTTTTCTGAACCTGCTCTTTTGCTGATTCAATTTCTTTAAGACTGGCCTCAAGATTTGCCAGCGATGTCAGAATTTCATTTGCTTCCATATCGCATTATGTCTTTATTTTTATTCTAAGTATTTGTTTTTGAACTTATTGAGCCATTCTGTATGGAGCTCAACTTCGCAGAGTAAATCCCATTCCTTCATCTGTTCGATTTCCTCAACTGTCGCGGCATTCCTGCCATTTACAAGGAAAGATTCTTTGAATTCGCGCATCTTGCGATAGAAATCGTCTTTATTCTCGGTGCGCTTGAAGAATTCTTTGTAACCCCTGATATAACTGTTCTTCAATTCCTCCTGGAGATTCTTGTTCTCACCGACCTTCAGATAGGTAAGACAAAAAAAATTCAGGAAATCAAGAGCAGGATTCATATCCGTAGTTGCTCGCCTGATCAGTCGCACGGCACCTTGCAGATGCTTGATGTTGTCCTTAGGCGAGCTGGTACCAACAACATCGTCATCAATGACTCTCATATATTTGAAAAGAATATCATAAGATGTCACCTTGCCCTCGTCAGTATCATCCGTCAGAGAAAAGTCGAGCCCATCTTCTGTCTGATATCCCTTACGGGCAAACTTGGAATTGAAATAATAGTAAATGAAGTCCTTCAGGGCCTCATTGGCTTCCTTCCAATTGTCTCCATAACTCAGGCCTTCCATACAGAATGTACGGATATCATCGATTGCCTGCTTGCGTTTGACAGCAATCTTGTCATAGATGAACTCCGTAAGATAGCCAAGGCACTTATGCACTTCATTATCACCCTTATATCTTGGAATCTTAGCTGCCTCCAAGGCTGCACGTTCTTTAGTGTAATATCGCTCCAGGAACGTCCGCAATGCCCGATAATAGTCACCGTCTTGCTTCCTGCGGGCAACTACACGGTAAACCTTGTTTCCGTAATCCTCAGTAAAGTCATCTATCAGACCAATGCAGCACATTCGGTAAATCGCTTTGGCAATGTCACTCTTGTCACGAAGAAGTTCCATATCATCTTCTTTTGCAGTAAATTCCTGACCATTCGCTAGACCACGTACCCTATATGTCTTCTCTTTCTTGTTGTGTTGCATAACATACACCCTCTCTCTTCGTCCATTATTCAGACACAGCCAAACAGGAATTGAAGAAATCAATGCCACAACTTCGGTACCCACTTCAGACTCGAGTACTTTATGGAGGAAATCAGAAACCTGTACAGTATCCTTCAACTCCGCATCATTTCCATAGAAAATCGGAGTCTTCGACCGGCTCAGCAGTTCAAACATCGTCCGTTTCTCAACAAGAGTTCCCTTGAAGTTGTTGCTATAGAAGAACATCACCGTCTCGTAGTCAACGTTCTGGAACTCATAGTTTCTGGCAGGGATTTTAATGCCATTCTGAAGAAGCACCTCTTTGAGATCTTCCTTATAGACATATCCACGACCCTCGTCCGGCACTCTTCTTAATTGGCAACGTTCAAATTCAGTACATCTGACCACACAAGGACCTTTATTGCATTTCTGGCAGGATTTGTTACAGAGCTTAAACGCAAACCTTATGTTGCAGACATCGCAGCGCAGTTTGACCATATCCTTGTCAGGAGTGCAATAGTCGAGATATCTATCGTCTATATATATGCCATAATTGTTCAGAATCTCCTGCAGGTCACCATTATAAAACCACTTATTCCGGATTATCATCATCGGGAACTGATTATTTGAACAATTTTTGTTAATCCGGACTAGGCGATAGTCAGAAAGAAGAATGATAGATAAAGCCATCCTGCGATCTCTACCGGCACGTCCGGCTTCCTGTACAAAACTCTCCAATGAACTGGAATAATTCATATTAACGGTGAAACGTACATTTGGCTTGTCAATACCCATACCGAAAGCCTTTGTCGCCACCATCAGCGGGAGCTTGTCATCTCTGAACAGGTCAAGATTCTTGAATGACTCCTGATCAATCATATCGGCATCGTCACCATCTCCACTGCCCATAAATGTGCCAAGTTTGCTTACAGACTCACCAAGAGAAATCCTGTTCTCGTTTACTGATATACCAGTATTGCTCTTATGAGGGCAGAATACAATACCTGCTTGGGAATATTCATCAGCATCTTCGAAGAATTGTTGAGGCAAATCAGCGTGCAGGTCAGTATCAATCGAGACCTCGACATTTTGTCGTTCATTGAAACGCTTCTTTATGTAATCTATCGACTCAGTTGTCTGGAGCTTTTCGATATAGCCGGGAATCTTGTGAAGATACCTGGTCAAGAAATCCTGCTTTGACGTATATACACTCCACTTGTCTGTCATCTGCACAGCCTTAGGGAGTCCTTCATCAAGGAAGCCTTTCTGATCAAAATATTGATCTTCCTGGCAGCGTACAGGGACCTTCTCTATCTTATATTGGAGCTCTAGACGATTTGTGTTCTCCTCCCGGATAATCGTATCGGCATCAAGGGTAAATGCACCATCTCCGGAAAGTTCCCTCTCGACATCAGCTAGAACATCAAATGATGCCGTCGCCGTTAGGCCAAACAACGTCAGATGCTTATCATTGCCATGTTGCTTCGGAAGTACATACTGATAGAGATTTCTTCCAAGGTGAAGATATGTAAAGCGGAAATCGTGTCCCCATTCTGAAACACAGTGCACCTCATCGATTACGCCGTAGCTGAAATACACGCCGATGCTATGCATATTCCGGAGTTTCTCTCTGAAGCTGTAGGTGCAAAGTCTTTCCGGAGAAAGGAATACGAACTGGACCATCGATGTCTCCATCATTTTGGCCCTATGTTCCTTCTCTGCTGCTTCCACTGTAGAATTGATGAAAGTACAAGCATCAATCCCAATCTTGATTAGGCCGTCATACTGGTCGGCCATTAAAGACCTGAGCGGATCTACTACAATAGTGACACCCGGTTGGAGCATTGCAGCCAACTGGTAGGTAAGAGACTTACCTCCTCCGGTTGGCAACAGACCTATGACGCTCTTATTCTGAAGTGCACGGCTTAAGATAGGCAACTGACCCGGTCTGAAGTCTTCCTTTCTGAACAGCATTTGCAGGAAATACCGAAGCAACTCCTTCCTTCCATCGATTGCATGATAGTTTCCCTGCGGATCTTTACTGACGAGCGGCTGATATTTTATGCTGTCTGATGTGTAAATGTGTCGCTCAGACCTGATATAATTGACAGAACGAATATAGAAGTATCCTTTACCTACACATTTATGTTTGCTGAATGATTTGTCTTCTGCCCCGGCACGGCGCATGACTGCCATATCAACGACTATGTCATATCGCTTTGTACCATTCATCTTCGCCGCATCGTCAAATATGTTGACGTTCACGGAGTCATCACCTTCAATTGTTTTATGCAGAGGTGAATACTTGAATTCCGGAGTTGTCACAACATCCAGCCGAACCTTTGGGAATCTGACATCCTTGTAATTCTCGCTTAATGTTGCCAGATTATTGAACATCTGAGATAGCTCTCTAAAGGCAAGAGCAGCGCAAGGGACATCCCTCTCTACGACTAGTATATTAAGGTGTTCCTTCCGGTAATCCATCGTGCCCGAAATCAGCGCCTCTATTATCGTCTTCTCCAAACGGGCCACACCTATTGGCGACAGGGCAATCTGCAGGGCCCGAGTCCAGGCAGCATCATACTTTCTACCGGCAGCCTTTAAGATTGATGCAAAGTATGAATTACCTAACTGAGGAAGATTGATGTTGAATCGATGGATATCGCTTATGCGTATGCAATCCCATCCCTTTTCGTTTAATGCCTCTATTCGGTTTTCATCCGCTATTCTATTTTTATCAGACTGGTGGTATTTCACTCCATCCAACTCGATCACACAACCTAAGCGGCTCTTGCCATCATTGCCGGTAACCGGGTATGGGTATTCGCAGGCGAAGTCCACTCGCTGTGCGTGGTGAACGCTCTGGCCTGTAATTGACATCAAGCTGCGTTGAGGCTGGAGCACCTGCTGAAGTTCGGTAGGTGCAGCATTCAGTATGAAACTCTTTTCAAAATCGCTTTCAAGAACATTTTTGCTGTATGTGGATTCGTCATAGCGAGCCCTGCTATCTATTGCGTGAAGAGCTAACAGAATATCGTCAGCGTTCAGGTTATCGGTATCGTAATTCACTCCGCCAAGGGTATCTTCCTTCTTGCGATTACCAAGCTGAGCGAACGCCTCCTCCACCAATGGGCTAGTACGTGTTGGCAGGCCTCTGGTCACCATATTGTTGAGTACGGCCAAGATGGGATCCACGTCATCATAACTGCCTGCTCCGATATCGAACGGAGCGGCAACCTCAAAGCCAGAAAGCCATTTATACAGGCCCTCAGCCTTAATCTTGATGTTTTCATCATCAGAGCGGAGAATATTGCGGACGGAATCCAACTGATAGGCTGCAAAAAACTGTGTATCCGGATAGTAATCAATAACGACAAGATTGACCTGATTGTTCTCGAGTCTGAAAACTTTTATGTTGTAAGAACAAGGCTTGGTGTTATTGGAATAGCGATACTCTGACTGACATTCGTTCATGAATGTTTCTGGAGCATTGAAATACTCATAGAAACGGTCTATCCTTCTGTTGCCGTTATTCATTGGGCTGATGCAGAAAAAATAGTGCTGTCCCTGTATGTTCTTACCGACCTTCTCGGCCAGTTCCTTCAGATCAATGGTATTGATATCGAGAATATTTGAGAAGAAATGGTAAGTCACAGCACTGCTTCCCTTGATATCGGCTTCTGTTACATCGTCAAGGCACTTGTCTATAGCAACGACTTTCCCTGTATTCTTCAAATATGCTCCGACATGGAGTTCCGCTCTCTCTCGTGCAGCATCCGATGGCTCGATAAGGGTGACTTTCCGAACTCTGTTCTGAAGG
Organism: Alistipes sp. CAG:831; assembly: GCA_000432775.1. Lineage (GTDB taxonomy): Bacteria > Bacteroidota > Bacteroidia > Bacteroidales > UBA932 > Coprenecus. The sequence goes on along the minus strand of HF990410.1, from coordinate 43,501 downwards.
TGATGCTTCTTGAGGAAGTCAAAGAAGCAGACCGTTGCAAGACCTTGTCCGCACCCCCAATCCACGATGTCGAAATCGTCAGAGACAAAGACAGATGGCTTTATACACGAGAGAGCTTTGTATATTTTCGCTTGATGCATCCTGCCGAAAGAATATAGGTAGCATTTCATCTGAACGTCCGTATTCAGCAGGTTCACTCCGTGATTCAGTGAGTCGTAAATCTCTGTCCTTTCCTTATCTGACAACTTTATGATGTCGTTGTAGGCAATACGTCTGATGTTGTCAAATGAAACTTCTTGAAGACCAGTTATTTCGTCAATATATGCCATTTTTTATTTCCCTGTGATAGTTTCTGCGAGTGGATTGCTGCGATGAGTCATAAGGTTACGCAATGCTGCCTCTTTTGAGTTATTTGCATAGCAGTACTCGCAAAGATGAGCGCAAGTGTTGTATTCTCCTATGTCCTTACTTGCTATGCATCCGCAGAATTGTCTCTGTCCCTTGTCCTTGTTGTTCTTTTTCTTTATAATCTTCTGCTCTCCGCTGAAAATGTCTGCATCCATAATCTCAATGCCGAGATGTTCCATTAGTTTTGCATCATCTGAGAAGTATTTAATCATAATATCATCATCAATGCACTTGTTGTGAATGATTCCATATTTCTCAATGTCAATCTTTTCCCCACAGGTGGCAATGGTGAAGTCCCAATCGCGATTCAGTTCTTGGAGTCCTGATGCGAACTTAATCATATTGCACTCCTGAAACTCTTGGTAATTGATGTTGTTATGTTCCAAGTTGGACTTCACTTTTTTGTATGTTACAATGTCTGCAAAACTGAAAACCAGTTTTTCGGTATATCCCTTAAGTCGGTCGCCGATGTTCTTAACCTTGAGCAACAAATCATCAACGCTTATCCGGTCAGTCAGAATAAGCGGATCAAAGCGCCAGATAACTTTTCCCTTGCCGAGTTTATCAACTAATGCCTTGAATGTTTTTATTCGTTCTTCGAGCGGAGGAACTCCACATTCGAGCTTTTCTGCGACATAATCGTTAAGAGTAAACTGCACGTAACAATTGATACCTTGTTTGACGAGATAGTCCAGAAGCCCGTACTTATCGAGAAGATGTTTAGGGTTCTTTGACCAGAAGACTATCAATCGCGTATTTTGGTATGAGACAAAACTTCTTACTCCGTTGAATGGATTCGTCCATGCGGAATAACCTGCTTTCAGGCGATGAAGGAACCAATCGCTGTAGAAAGCAGGGATATCCGTACTTCTGCTCGCGGACACGATAACTGGTGCCTGTGCCTCAACTTGTTCGCCGTTTTCGCGAGTTATGATAACTTTGTCCTTTGCCATAACTTATTTGTTTTCTTAATTGCGCCAGGCTATTTTCAGGTCTTCGAATATTTTTGTGAAGGCTGGGGAATCGTTGTTGTTTTTGACGGCTTCGGAGAGGTCGTTTTTGATTTCCTCATCTGTCCATTCGTTGGCACAGAGATGTTCTTCCTTTTTGTCTGAAAGGATTTTATAAAAGATGAAGCCAAGAATGTAGTCTTTGTATTCGTTGGCTTCAATCTTTGAGCACATTTTGTTTGCAGACGCCCATATTTTACTGGCGAATTGCTGTTTGTTCATTTGAGATTGGTGTAACCTTGCTATTTATCGACAAATTTACAAATTTCTACGGATACTTGCTGGGTTTTCTGGTAGTGAAGGTGTTCTTCTTCAGTGGCGAATTCTCGGAATTTTAGGAATCCTCGCTCTATGTCTATTTCACATTCGAGGACGTTCTATGGTCGTATCTGAAGGCTCCTGCTCTGGCTTTTACTTATTTAACGTTGCGGAGGTGGTTGTCTTTCGCGCTCATTCCTATGGCGAAGACGGAGTCGAAGAAGTTGTAGAGCTTTTGCTTCCGGCGAGGTGGTTTGTGGTATTGAACTAGAGAGGTTGCGTTTAGGTATGTGGGCTATGGCTATGATAAGGAGTGAGAGGCTGCATTTCTTTTTGAGTGTCATCAGTTTCATCATGAAGATTCCTGCGTCTACGCTTTTGTCTGAGGCGTTGCAGAGGCAGGAGAGGTTGTCAATGATGATGGTTTGGCATTTGAGTTTGCTGGCTACGGCTCCTATGTCATTGATGATGTGTTCTTCGTAGCCTTCTGCGCCGATGGCGTATGGGTTGATTTCGGATCTGTACAAGCCTTCGGGAAAGATGTGGCGTTCTCCTGTTTCTGGGCGCAGTTGCGGAGATATAATTATTTGTCGGAAAGTTCGCAGTCGACGTAGAGTACGTTTCGTGAGCGGGCGATTTCGTCTGTTTTTTGGGACTGCAAAGATGGATTTGCTGAGGTTGGAGTCTGCGAAAAGGCAGCATACTTCTCCTTCGTATCAGAGTTCTAGGTAGAGTTGGACCGGGTCTCATCGTGTGAAGGCATCGGTAATAGTTTGATTTGCTATCTTCATGGTGAGCATGCCGATTTCGACGGCCCTCTCCGGGAAGAAGGCGTTGTCGATTTCGGTGGTAAGTTGTTGTATTATTGTATCGTTCATTTGTGTGGGTTGTTTTGTTGGTCCCATTCGATGAGTCTGTTGATTTGTTCGTCGGTGATGTCATCGAGGCTGATTGTTTGCGTCTTATGAGTTCGGCCTGGATGAGCGGAGGAAGCGCAGTTTCTTTCGTCTTCGTGTACCGGGATGCGGTTCTGGCAGACCCGGTCGTAGATGGTGGATCCGGCGGGGCAGTCCGGGTGGTATGCCCTGAGCTTGTCGATATTCATCCGTTGGTCGGAATTCCCTGCCGTTGTGGAATGAAGCCACACATGAAACCGCCTCTGAACACCCTCTCGAAGAGGGCACAACGACACACGCCTACCACAACGGCATCAAATCGCGGGATTCCCTGCCGTTGTGAAAGGGGCCTTTATTGGTTTCTGGGGCACAGGTTGTCAAATTTTATTTGGTACACCAGACTACATTGAGTACTTAGTACTTGGTAGCACTTCACTCTCACGATGCTTTTTAGTCACAACAGATATGTCTAATACTCAAGATGTTGTAAATTCGATTGCTTTCAATGTGGCCAGTTTGGGGACAGAAATGGCCTGTTTTCGTCTGATGTTGAATTTTGACATTTTCTTAACTTACTTATCTTCAATCGATTACATTTTAACTAAAAAACATCGTGAGAATAAAGAATTATGACTATCCGCAAAAATACCCCTAGGCCGCAAGAAACCTCTTCTAACCCACTTTCGCCGAAAATCTATCCTGCACTCCTTCCGAAGGAGTACGGGACGCTTGCCCTCGCTACAGACACCAGAGAGCCATTTTCGCCGTAAATGTACCCATCACTCCTTCCGAAGGAGTCGTGTTTTCCCGTCATTTCCCCTCTCCTTCCGAAGGAGTAGAGAACGTTCACCCTCGCTACAGGCACCGGAGAGCCATTTTCGCCGAAAATCTATTCTTCACTCCTTCCGAAGGAGTCGTGTTTTCCCGGCTTTTCCCCACTCCTTCCGAAGGAGTTGCGGACGCTCATCATCGATACGGATACACTGAGAACTACCTTAACGAATTTACTTCGGGGTGCACTCTGTTTTTCAACCGATTGAAAATCAGCGGTCTGCAAAAGCTGCTGCACATTAGACCTGTCTCAAAAGAGGGCGAATGTGCAGTGCATTTTGCAACTATCTGATTTACAGGGAGGTTTTCCTTCCCTGTGCACCCCGAAGTAAATTCGTTAAAAGCAGGGTTCAATATTCTGCCCATCGCTTGCCTAAAACCATGAGATTCTCGTTATGCGACAGTTCTCTGATTGTCATACACTCTCTTAGTTGCAACAACATACGAAAGTGCAAAATATGGTCATTTCTTGTGGCAAGGGGTATTCTTGCGGATAGCCATTTAAAGAATGGAATGGAGGCCGTCATGCGTATCCCACTTAACCTCTACTGAGCCCGGACCGAAACAAAAAACGGGACCGTCCGCAAGGGACAGTCCCGAATCACTATCAGAATTATATGTCGTATGAGATGTTACTTGCCGAACCTCTTCTCCTTCATCTTGATAATCTGGTCTTGGAGGACATCGACGCAGTCTACCACCGCGTCCTCGAAAGTAGGTGCTGTCCTCTCGATGATAAGGTCGTCGCCGGGAATGCCGAGTCTCACCTTCACGGTCTTGCCGTGATCGGGCTGGACAGTGAGGGCGACATCGCAGCTGATGATGTTGTCAAAAAACTTTTCCAGTTTACCGACTTTCTTGTCGATGAAGTCGAGCAGTTTCTGATCTGCATCGAATTTGATCGATTGAACATTAATTTTCATTATTACCTCCTTTTTTAGCTCTTGGATGAGCGGTTAAATAAGTGTTCTTCAACTGTTCGAAGGAGTTGTGGGTGTACACCTGCGTGGCTGCCAGCGAGGAGTGTCCCAGTATCTCCTTTATCGAATTGAGGTCGGCCCCGTTGTTCAGCAGGTGGGTCGCCAGCGAGTGCCTCAGCACATGGGGCGACTTGCGCCCGGTAAAACCCTTCACCCCGTCCAGTTCTTCGTGCACTGTCTCATTGACCAGCTCCGGGTATATCGGCTGTCCCGAATCCGTAAGAAAAAATCTCCCGCTATCGGGGATATCCGGAAACTCCTCCCTAATTCTCCTCAAATATAGTAAAATTTCCTTACAAACGGAAGCCGGCACCGGAATTTCCCGCATTTTATCTCCTTTTCCCAAAACTGTAAAGACGCTCCTTCCTTGGTCAAAATCGCTCCTGCGAAGCCCTACAATCTCGGAGCGGCGCATCCCCGTGGTATAGAGCACCAGCATCATCACCACGTTGCGGTAGTCGTGAAAACTCATTTCCGCACAGGCCCTGCCGGACCCGTCCAGTCCCTTTGAGTCAAAAAAATGCTCCAGGGACAATTCCGAATAGAACTCCGGCAGGCGGTGGCTTTCCTTCGGACGGGCAATCCTGCGCACCGGGTTGGACGGCAGCAGGGAACGGCACACCAGCCATGAGCAGTAGCTGCTCAGGGCCGACAGTCTCAGATTGACGGTGCGGGGGGAAAGGCCCTCGTCCATGGAATAAGCGACGAATCCGCGTATACAGCTGTACGTCAATGCCTCAAGTTGCTCTTGGGTGGAAAGCACGGACATTCCCGGAGCGGTCTCTCCCGCATTGTCCCGGGAAGGATAGACATAGCTGTAGAATGCCTCCAGCACTTCCCGGTATATGGCACAGGTACGGGGCGAATACCTCCTTTCCGCGGAGATATACTGCAGAAACTCCTCTAACATTCCGCCTACCTGATGCCAGCCTTTTCGGCGAATGCCCTGAAACGGCGGAGCCCCTCTTCAAGAGTTGCACGGGGGCAGGCGATATTCCACCGCATATAGCCCTCACCTCCAGGACCGTACATCGTACCTGCATTGAGCCATATCTTGGCTTCGGACTTGAGGGTATCCTCCAGGTCCTTAGATGTCATTCCGAAAGCCGAGCAGTCCATCCATACCAGATAGGTTCCCTCCAGCTTCATTATAGGAAATGCCGGCAGGTTCTTCTGGATATACTCCCGCATGAACTCGTAATTGTCCGAGATATAGACATTCAGCTCGTCCAGCCACTCGGCTCCGCCCGCGCTGTAAGCCGCCTGCAGTGCATCTATGCCGAAAGGTCCCGGACCGCCTATTTCCCTTTGTTCCACGGTCTTATGCACACGTTCGCGGATATCGGGATCGGGGATGACCATATTTGCTATCTTCACGCCGGCCATGTTGAAAGGCTTGGTCGGCGAGACGCAGATAATGGAATTGCGGGCAATCTCCTCACCGACAGTAGCAAAAGGCACGTAGGCACGGCAGGGAGCCGCCAGTTCGCAATGTATCTCGTCCGATACCACGGTCACACCGTGCCTCAGACAGATTTCACCTACCCTCCTCAACTCATCCCTGGACCAGATTCTGCCCACCGGATTCTGGGGATTGCAAAGCACCATCAGCGATATCTCCGGATCGGAAGCCTTCTCCTCCAGCGCGTCGAAATCCATACGGTATGTGTCACCCACACGTATCAGTTCTGCCGATACAGCCTCGCAGCCGTTCTGCTCGAGCGAGATGAAGAAATGGTTGTAGGCGGGGGACTGGACCAGCACCTTGCCTCCCTGCGGCATGTAGGTGGCGATAGAAGCCGACAGGGCCGGAATGACTCCTGTGACGGGCAGTATCCATTCTCTCTCAATCTTCCAGCCGTGTCTGGATTCAAACCAGCGTATGACAGCATCGTAGTAAGCATCCGGTATTGCGGCATAGCCGTAAATGCCGTGCTGCGCCCTCTGTATGAGGGCTTCGCGTATAGGCTCTGCTGTAATAAAATCCATATCAGCCACCCAGAAAGGCAGCACTTCCGGCTCCGGACAGGTATCCCATTTGAGGGAACCGGTTCCCCGTCTGGGGACTATACGGTCAAAATCGTATTTCATAAGTCTATTTTAAAATATAACATCATTCGTTATCAGGAAGGTACCGGCCGCATGCCTCACGGATGAGACTGTCGAGACCGGAGTAAAGGTCCTTCAGTTCTCCCGAGTCCACCCTGCCTGCAGCGGTACATGCTGATGCAGGCCGGTTTACGGAGATTACAGCCACTATGGCCATGAGCAGGTATGCAAATCTTGACATATCGGTACCGGTTTTAAAAATTGTTTGCAAATTTAATAAAATTCTCTACCTTTGCAGCCCTAACAAAAGGAGGTGGTAAAAAGAATGATTATAGTACCTATCAAAGAAGGCGAAAATATAGAGAAGGCTCTGAAGAAATTCAAGCGTAAATTCGAGAAGACAGGAGTGGTACGCGAGCTGCGCAGCAGAAAGCAGTTCGAGAAACCTTCCGTGAAGAGAAGAAACGAGATCAAGAAGGCTATCTACGTACAGCATCTCAGACTGAACGAGGAGTAAGCGCCTTTATAACACATACAGAAGCCGGAAAGACACGCAGATGCCTTTCCGGCTTTGTTGTTTCCTGAAGATGCGCCACATCTGCTCTCCGATTTTTTCCCGCGCACTGTAAACATTTGAACTTGCTTTACTCCAGGTTTATGCGTATGTTTGTAGATTATGAAGAAATACCTGATCATAGGCGCCGGTATGCTGCCGCTGGCTGCCTGCACGGACTCCGGGCAGCAGCAGGAAAAGCCCAACGTGATATTCATCATTGCCGACGACCTCGGCTACGGAGACCTGAGCTGCTACGGGCAGGAGCGGTTCCAGACCCCGAACATCGACTCGCTGGCCGCTGACGGGGTCATATTCACCCGTCACTATGCCGGCACATCGGTGAGCGCCCCCTCGCGGTCATCCCTCATCACCGGCCTGCATACCGGACACACCCCCATCCGGGGCAACAAGGAGCTGCCGACAGAAGGCCAGTACCCAATCCCCGGAGACACCTATAATGTATTCCGCCTGATGAAGTCCCAGGGCTACGTCACCGGAGTTTTCGGAAAATGGGGGCTCGGCGCACCCGCGACTGAGGGAGCACCTGAAAACCAGGGCGTGGACGAGTTCTACGGCTACAACTGCCAGCGGCTGGCCCACCACTATTTCCCCTATCACCTGTGGCACAACACAGAGAAGGTCATGCTCAAGGGCAATGAGGGCACAGCCGAAACCGAATATTCCCCCTATCTCATACACAGCCAGGCTCTCGACTTCATCCGGGAGAACAGCGACAGCACCTTCTTCATGATGTACACCTCGGTGATTCCCCATGCCGAGCTGAGGCTGCCGGAAGAGGAGATAGAGCCGTTCCTCGGCAAGTTCGAGCCGGAGAAATCCTACAAGGGCTGCGACGGAGGGCCGGGCTACAGGCAGGCAGCATACGGGTCGCAGGAACACTGTCACGCAGCCTTCGCCGCCATGGTCAATGTCCTGGACAGGCAGGTCGGAGAGCTCCGGGCCCTGCTTGACAGCCTCGGAATCAGCGACAACACCATCGTGATATTCACCTCCGACAACGGCCCGCACATCGAGGGTGGAGCCGACCCGGCCTACTTCAACAGCAACGGCGGCCTGCGCGGCATCAAGCGAGACCTCTATGAGGGCGGCATCCGCGTACCATTCATCATGGCCTGGCCCGGACACATAGAAGGCGGCAGGACCACTGACCACGTCAGCGCGTTCTGGGACTTCCTCCCTACCCTGGCCGACATCACAGGGGCAGAGCTGCCTGAGGCACAGGCACCCGTACAGGAGGGCACTGCTGCATCAGTTCCGGGACACACATCCGACGACACCGGCTGCCCTGTACCGTGTTCCTATATCACTGACGGCATATCGTTCCTGCCGGCAGCCACAGGCCAGGGAGAACAGCCCGAGCACGAATACCTCTACTGGGAATTCCATGAAGAAGGAGGCCGCCGCGCCATCCTGCAGGGCGACTGGAAAGGCGTCATCTACGACTACCGCAACGGAGGCGCCATGCAGCTCTACAACCTCGCCGAAGACCCCGCAGAGCAGCACGACGTCGCAGCAGAGCATCCCGACATCGTCTCCCGCCTCAGCACCCTGCTCGAATCAGCCCGGACACCATCCCCCATTCCGGAGTTCAACTAATCTAACTGACAGCCGTTTACGGGCGGCTTGACACGAACCTGCATCCGGCAATTTATTTTTGCTAAATAATTTTGTAAAAATTAAATCATATTTTATTTTTGTATAAAATTTTTGCAAAAATGAAAATCAGCAGAACTCTTCAGGCTAAACTTCAATCCCTTGCGATGAAATTTCCTTTTGTCACACTTACCGGGCCACGGCAGTCAGGCAAATCTACCTTAGCCGCAGCCGCATTCCCAGATTATCGCCAGATCTCCCTCGAAGATCTTGACAACAGGGAATTTGCAGCCAATGACCCCAGAGGGTTTATCGCCACCTACCCGTCGCAGACCATAATTGACGAAGTCCAGAAAGTTCCGTCACTGCTTTCCTATCTCCAGACACACGCCGACAGAACCGGTAAAATGGGAATGTACATCCTGACAGGTTCGCAGAACTTCGAGCTGATGAAAGCCATAGACCAGTCTCTGGCGGGAAGGACCGGCCTTCTGACTCTGCTGCCATTCTCCCACGAGGAGATGCAGCAGGCCGGCATACTTCCGGAAAGTTACGATGCAGAAATATTTTACGGCTCATATCCAGCCATCTACGACAGGGAGATAGATCCAGCAGACTACTACCCGAGCTACATCAAGTCCTATATCGAAAATGATGTAAGGGAAATGAAAGCAATTGAAGACCTCTCGCGCTTTAAAAAGCTGGTCCGCCTATGCGCCGGACGTATAGGACAGTTGCTCAACAAAGCCTCTCTTGCCGTCGAGTGCGGTATCTCTGCCCCGACCGTAGACGCATGGCTGTCCATTCTGGAAGAGAGCTACATCATCTACTTTCTGCGCCCGGACTACAATAATTTCTCAAAACGGCTCGTCAAATCCCCAAAGCTCTATTTCCATGACACGGGGCTTGCCTGCTCACTGCTGGACATCAGAAGCCAGGCCCAACTGTCAACACACTATCTCAGAGACAGTCTGTTCGAGAACATGGTTATAAACGAGTTTACGAAACGCAGCCTTAACAGAGGAAACGAGCCGGCACTCTCATTCTGGCGCGACAGCACGGGACATGAGATTGACCTGATAGTTTCAGAAGAAGGCTCCCAGCACGCCTATGAAATAAAATCCGGAGCCACATTCTCCACAGATTTCTTTAAGGGGCTAAACTACTGGGCAGGACTGTCAGGCGCAGCACCCTCCCGACGTACTGTCATCTACATGGGAGAAACAGCACTGATGACATCAGACGGAGACCTGCGTCCCTGGAAAGACTTGGGATGACAGCATATTAGTTTTCACAGGCCGGAAGAATTGAAAAAGCCCGTCCGGAACAATTCCGGCCGGGCTGATTCAAAAGCATTCTGCCTCAGAAGCATCTGCATTAACGCATGTTGAGCAGCTCGATCATCTTGATGACTGCGGTGGAGATACGGGTACCGGGGCCGAAGATGGCGGCGGCACCTGCCTTGTAGAGGGCGTCGTAATCCTGAGGAGGAATGACACCGCCGACTACCACCAGGATGTCCTCACGTCCGAGCTTCTTGAGCTCGTCGATGATCTGGGGCACGAGGGTCTTGTGACCGGCTGCGAGGGAGGATACGCCGACGATGTGAACGTCGTTCTCCACAGCCTGCTTTGCTGCCTCTGCAGGAGTCTGGAAGAGAGGGCCCATATCCACATCGAAGCCGCAGTCGGCATAACCGGTAGCCACAACCTTGGCTCCACGGTCGTGTCCGTCCTGACCCAGCTTGGCAATCATGATACGGGGCTGACGGCCTTCCTTCTTCGCGAACTCGGCAACCATCTCCTTGGCTTTCTCGAACTCGCTGTCATTCTTGACCTCTGAAGAGTAAACACCTGTATTCATACGTATAACTGCTTTATATCTTCCTACTACTTTCTCGCATGCATCCGAAATCTCACCGAGGGTGGCGCGGTTGCGTGCGGCCTCGACTGCGAGCTCGAGCAGGTTGCCGCTCTTGGTCTCGACAGCCTTGGTGATGGCATCCAGAGAAGCCTGGACAGCGGCATTGTCACGGTTGGCACGGAGCTCCTTCAGACGGGCGATCTGGGACTCGCGTACCTTGGTGTTGTCGATGTCGAGAATCTCGATGGGATCCTCCTTGTCCAGACGGTACTCGTTGATACCGATAATCTTGTCCACACCTGAGTCGATACGGGCCTGCTTGCGTGCGGCGGCCTCCTCGATACGGAGTTTGGGGATACCGGTCTCGATAGCCTTGGCCATACCGCCGAGCTTCTCGATCTCCTGGATGTGCTCCCATGCTCTGTGAGCGATCTGGTCGGTCAGGTACTCCACATAGTAGGAACCTGCCCAAGGATCTATGCCGCGGCATACGTTGGTCTCCTCCTGGATGTATATCTGGGTGTTACGTGCGATACGGGCGGAGAAGTCGGTAGGCAGGGCGATAGCCTCGTCGAGAGCGTTGGTATGCAGGGACTGGGTATGTCCGAGTGCGGCGCCCATGGCCTCGATACATGTCCTGGCCACGTTGTTGAAAGGATCCTGCTCGGTGAGGGACCAGCCGGATGTCTGGCAGTGGGTCCTCAGTGAGAGGGACTTGTTGCTCTTAGGATTGAACTGCTTTACAATCTTGGCCCAGAGCATACGGGCTGCACGCATCTTGGCGATCTCCATGAAGTGGTTCATGCCGATGGCCCAGAAGAAGGACAGACGGGGAGCGAAGGCATCCACGTCGATGCCGGCCTTGATACCTGTACGCAGGTACTCCAGACCGTCAGCCAGGGTATAGGCCATCTCGATGTCGCAGGTAGCGCCGGCCTCCTGCATGTGGTAGCCGGAGATGGATATCGAATTGAACTTGGGCATGTACTTGGAGGTGTAGGCAAAGATGTCGCCGATAATCCTCATCGAGAACTCGGGAGGATAGATGTAGGTGTTGCGGACCATGAACTCCTTGAGGATATCGTTCTGGATGGTACCCTGCATCTCCTCGAGCTTGGCACCCTGCTCCTGGGCTGCCACGATATAGAAGGCCAGGATAGGCAGAACGGCTCCGTTCATGGTCATGGACACTGACATCTTGTTCAGAGGTATCTGGTCGAAGAGCACCTTCATGTCCTCTACGCTGCAGATAGACACACCGGCCTTTCCGACGTCACCGACTACGCGGGGATGGTCGGCATCGTAGCCTCTGTGTGTAGCCAGGTCAAATGCCACGGACAGACCCTTCTGTCCTGCGGCGAGATTCCTGCGGTAGAAAGCATTGGACTCCTCTGCCGTGGAGAAGCCTGCATACTGACGTATGGTCCAGGGCCTCATCACGTACATGGTGCTGTAAGGTCCGCGGAGGAAAGGAGGAAGACCTGCTGCATAGTTCAGGTGCTCCATTCCCTCATTGTCCCCGGGAGTGTAGATCTCCTTCACGCCGATGTGCTCCGGAGTCTCCCAAATCTGCTGTGAAGCAGCTGCCTGCGCGCATCCTGCGGCGGCATTGTCAAACTGTATGTCTTTAAAATTAGGACGCATATCTTCTGAGATTAAAGAGATTTGATTCCGAGCTTCTCCTGATAGCCGCGAAGGGTCTCGAGGACGTTGCTCTTGACACTGATAAAGTTCTGGATTCCTTTGGACTGGAGATCCTCCTTGCAGGCAGGCTCGCCTGCTACGACTACGATGGCCTTGTCACCGATAAGGCGTGCGATCTCAGGCACTGCCTCAGCGTACTCGTCGTCGGACGAGCAGGCAACCACGATCTCGGCTCCGGAAGCGAGGGCAGCCTTTACGCCCTCCTCGATGGAAGCGAAACGGTTGTTGTCGATGATGCGGATACCGGCCACTGCGAAGAAGTTCGAGGAGAACTGGGCACGGGCGCGGCACATGGCCAGGTTGCCGAATGTAAGCATGAATGCCTTGGGCTCCTTGCCGCTGCGGTCTGTAGCAAGACGGAGGGCCTCGAAGGCCTCAGCTGCGCGGTAGGGCTTCAGAGGCTCCACCGCATCCTCCTTCTGGCAGCCGTGGGCGGGAACGACCTGCCCCATGCGGGTGAGGATGTCGCGGGATACGATCTCGGGAGTAATCTCGTCTCCGGCCTTCTCGAGGAAGTTGGGATACTGGTTGCTGCCGAGGATGGTGTCGCGGCGGGTTGCGTAGTTCTTGTCCCTCTTGTCGGACACGGCCTTGATCTCGGACTGGATGAATCCGGCCTTGAACTGGGCCACATAGCCGCCGGCGGCCTCTACCTTGCGGAAGAGATCCCATGCGGCCTCGGCGATCTTCTCGGTAAGCATCTCCACATAGTAGGAACCGGCTGCAGGGTCAACGACCTTGTCGAAGCGGGCCTCCTCCTTGAGGATGTTCTGCACGTTGCGTGCGATACGGCGGGAGAAGTCATTGGGCACTCTGAATGCGAAATCGTAAGGCAGCACTTCGAGGTAGTCCACACCTGCGATGGCGGCGCTCATGGCCTCGGTGGTACCGCGGAGCATATTTACATAGGAATCGTAGACCGTAAGGTTGTACTCGGAGGTGGTGGCGAATACCAGCATCATCTCAGGGCAGCCTTTGGCGCAGCCGTAGTCCTCTACAACATTGGCCCAGAGCATGCGGGCGGCACGGAACTTGGCGATCTCCATGAAGTAGGAGCTGCCTACGGCAAACTCGAAGAAAGTCTTGCGGGCGATGGTCTCCACATCAATGCCCATCTCGGAGAGACGGGAGATGTACTCGCTGCCCTGGCTGAGGGCAAATGCGAGCTCCTGGGTAGAGGATGCTCCGCAGCTGTTGTAGATCACAGCGTCCACTGCGATGACACGTACATTCTTATAGGAAGCGGCAGCCTTTACGCACTCGGCAAGGGCGGCGAAAGCCTTGTCCTCGCAGAAAGAGCCCTTCTTGTTGAGAGGTCTCAGAGGCGAGAAGTCAAATGTAGCGCGGACAGCATCCTTGTCGATGCCGAGCGAGTCAACATACTTGAGGAAATTGTGCAGGCCGTCCACATTCTTGGGGCAGCAGCCGCGGAAGTTCACAGGCACCTTGTCGAGTGAAATACCCTTCAGGAGAGCGGTATAGTCGGCCACTTCCATCACCTTGCCCTCGGGAAGGTGGAATGTGAAGGACTCCACACCCTTTGTCAGAAGTGTGAGGGCCTGGCTGTTGGCTGCAGCGATATCCCCGCAGCATACGCTCTCGTTGATGAACCACTTGTTGTTCTGACGGGTTCCTCTTACGAAGGGGAACTCACCGGGATTCTTCCCTATGTACTTCAGACCCTGAAGGTCCTCAGCGCGGTAATAGGGGCGCACCGTGAATCCGTCGAGGGTCCTCCACACGAGTTTCTTCTCGTAGTCGGCCCCCTTGAGGTCCTTGGTAATCACCTCTTCCCATGCTGACGTAGGGACAGGAGGAAATTCGGTAAATAATTTTTCTGCCATATTTCAAAAATTTGAAAGTTATTTTAATAGTTGCAAATATGTTCTGCCTTAATCTAAAGGAGCTTGTCGTCCACCAGGTAAGGGATAGTCACCTTGAGCTCGGGGGTGCGCTCCATCTCACGCTGAATGGCAAATATCGCACCCTTGTTGCGGGCCCAGCTGCGGCGGGCGATGCCGTTGTTGACATCCCAGTGAAGCATGCAGCGGATCTTGCGGTCGGAGTCCTCACTGCCGTCAATGACCATACCGAAGCCTCCGTTGATGACCTCTCCCCAGCCTACTCCGCCGCCGTTGTGCAGGGACACCCAGGTGGCTCCGCGGAAGGAGTCGCCTATGACGTTCTGCACTGCCATATCGGCGGTGAACTGTGAGCCGTCGTAGATATTGGAGGTCTCACGGTAGGGGGAGTCGGTGCCGGATACATCGTGATGGTCGCGGCCCAGGACAATGGGGGCCGAGATACGGCCCTCGCGGATAGCGCGGTTCATCTCCAGGGCTATCTTGGTGCGTCCCTCCGCATCAGCGTAGAGAATACGGGCCTGCGAGCCTACCACCAGCTTGTTGCGGCCGGCCTCGCGGATCCAGTGTATGTTGTCGGCGAGCTGGTTCTTTATCTCGTCAGGGGCTGTCCTGTAGATATCCTCGAGCACCTCTGCCGCTATACGGTCGGTCTCGGCCAGATCCTCGGGCTTAGAGGACGTGCATACCCAGCGGTAGGGGCCGAAGCCGTAGTCGAAGAACAGAGGGCCCATGATGTCCTGCACATAGGAGGGATAGCGGAATGCTCCGTTCACGCCCATGATGTCGGCCTTGGCGCGGGAAGCCTCCAGCAGGAAGGCATTGCCGTAGTCGAAGAAATACATGCCGCGTTCGGTGAGCTTGTTGATGGCGGCCACCTGACGGCGGAGGGACTTCTGCACCTCCCTCTTGAACTTGTCAGGGTCGGAGGCCATCATCTCGTTGGACTCCTCGAAGGTGAAGCCTGCGGGATAGTATCCGCCGGCCCAGGGGTTGTGCAGGGACGTCTGGTCGGAACCGAGATCCACATCCACTCCCCTCTTGGCCAGTCTCTCCCAGAGGTCCACGATATTGCCCTGATATGCCAGAGCCACTGCCTCCTTCTTCTCGCGTGCCTCCAGAGCCCTGTCGATCAGCGGGTCGAGCTCCGTATACACCTCGTCCACCCAACCCTGGGAATAGCGGGTACGGATGGCCTTGGGATTGATCTCCGCGATGATACCGACCACGCCGGCTATCACCGAAGCCTTGCCCTGAGCCCCGGACATTCCTCCGAGACCGGAACTTACGAAGAGCTTGCCGCGGTTCTCCGTCCCGGGACGGGTGTGCATCCTGGCGGCGTTCATCACAGTGATGGTCGTACCGTGCACGATGCCCTGAGGGCCTATATACATGAAAGAGCCCGCAGTCATCTGTCCGTACTGGGAGACGCCGAGGGCATTGAACTTCTCCCAATGGTCCTTGGAAGAGTAGTTGGGAATAACCATTCCGTTTGTGATGACCAGACGAGGTGCGTCCTTATGCGAAGGGAAGAGTCCCAGCGGATGTCCCGAATACAGCACCAGGGTCTGCTCGTCCGTCATCTGCGAGAGATACTGCATGGTCAGACGGTACTGGGCCCAGTTCTGGAATGCAGCCCCGTTGCCTCCGTAGACGATCAGCTCGTGGGGATGCTGGGCTACGGCCATGTCCAGGTTGTTGGAGATCATGAGCATGATGGCTGCGGCCTGGCGGCTCTTGTGGGGGAAATCATCTATGCTCCGGGCGTATATCTTGTAATCCGGACGGAGCCGGTACATGTAGATACGTCCGTAGGTCTCAAGTTCTTCCTTGAACTCCGGAATCAGTTCCGCATGATGTTTCGGGGGAAAATAACGCAGGGCATTTCTCAGCGCGAGCTTCTTCTCGTCGGCTGTCAGAATCTGTTTCCGGTGGGGTGCATGGTTGACCGTGGGGTCGAACGGCTTGGGCGCCGGCAGCACGTCCGGAATACCTTCAATGATTGCTTTCTGAAAATCAGTCATATAGTCAAATGCTTTGTCTTTTTTGGCTTTTCAAATAATTTACAAAAATAATAAATTATCCCGCAATTTTATCCACTGTTGGGATAAAAGATTTATCTTAGCAGCGCCTTACCTAAAACACGCGGGAGAGTCCTCCCGGTTCCGACCTACGGAAAACATTGAGTACTAATCATTTAAACCATTACAAACTTATGAGATTTTTTTCTTTTAAAAATCTACTGCTTGCCTCAGTCGCCATCGTCTTCGGCGTCACTTCATGTCAGCCCGTAGATGAACTCTCCAAGGAGGCTCAGATCACATCCTTTACTTTCGACACCTCCATCGAAGCAAACAGCATTGTGACCTCCCAGCCAGTCATCGAGGGCAACACCATCACATTCACGGTCAGCGCTAGTGCCACAGACACACTGCTCTCTGCCCTCGTGCCCACCATCACAGTGTCTGAAGGAGCGACTGTCTCCCCGGCTTCCGGATCCTCAGTGGACTTTTCCAACGGCCCTGTAACCTTCACTGTTACGGCCCAGGACGGAACTACTAATGCCACCTACACAGCCACAGCCACTTTTGACGAGCCCACATTCCCGATTGACGAGCAGTTGGCCGGCGAGTACAAAGGTCTGATCGATATCACATTGAATGAATCACCTGTCGGTACGGACATCCCCAAGAACATTACGGTAGCCAAGGTAAACGACACGACAGTCAGCCTCTTGCTTGAGGACTTCTCCTTCGAAGGCATAGTGCTGGGCACCATACAGATTGACAGCTGCTTCCTTAGTCTCAGCGACACCCCCGAGGAAGAATACCGGTTCTCCGGCGGGCAGACCCTGTCCCTTGTCCTTGGCGAGCTTCCGACGACAGTCAACGGCACATTCTCCTCGGACGGTTCGATATTCATCAACATAGCCATCGACTTCAACGGCATCCCAGTTGATGTCACATTCAACGGCACCAAACTCACCGGCAACGAAAGCAGCGAGGCACTCATCACTTCCTTCACCTTTGACGCCTCCAACTCCGCGAATGCAGCAGTGCACAGCACCACCATCGACCAGGAGAACCACACTATCTCCGTCATTACTACACAAGAGGGAGGCGACCTGACAGCCCTTGTCCCCACTATAGAAATATCAGCCGAAGCCTCAATATCTCCTGCATCCGGCGAATCCATAAACCTGTCCAACGGCCAGACCGTCACCTACACAGTAACAGCTGAGGACGGAACTGAGAACATATACACCGTATTGGTGTACGGTAGAGCCGCTTATTTCTACGATTTCGAGACATGGGAGGCCGGAACTATGTACGACGACATACTCAACCCCGCAGGCTGGGCCACTTGCAACGATGCCGTGGCTCTGATTAAGAAAATGGGCCCTATGTTTGGACACCCTGAATACAACGGAGAATACCCCGTCCGTCCAACAGAAAATGGAATGACAGGCAAAGGGGCTATCATCGAATCCGTATACACCGTCAAAGGGAGTTTAATGGGACAGACAATTCCTGCTGTTACATCAGGCACCATATTCCTCGGAACTTTCAATGCTTTTGCCGCAATAACCGACCCCATGGCCACCACCGAATTCGGCATCCTCTTCGAGGACAAGCCGCTGACCGTCAGCGGATGGCTGAAATACACCCCTGGAACGGATTTCTACGATGAGAACGGCAACATCATAGACCAGCAGGATCTCGGCACTGTCAACGCAGTACTCTACGAGGTCACCAGCGAGGACGAGACCCTCAACGGATCGAACATCTACACATCGGAGGCCATCTGCGCCACCGGCAGCTTCGAGACCGCCGGAGTGGCCGAATTCACCGAGTTCTCCTTCGACCTGAATTACGTCAAGGACTACGACCCCGCAAAGACCTACAAGCTGGCCGTAATCTTCGCCGCCAGCAAGGAAGGCAACCAGTACCGTGCCGCCTCAGGCAGCATCATGGTCGTGGACAATGTAACCATAGTCTGTGAATAATCGGAGATATTTCTGACCACAAACAATTTCGAATAAGCCCTGCCTCACCTGGAGCAGGGCTTTCATTTTGAATACCGGAAGGTGACGATTAAACGCAGCTTTTGTCGGCACCTTCTGGATTGCCTAATGCCCGGAATTAAACTGTGTACAGCAAATCTCAGAGGACCTTCAACAAAAAGTTTTAATGGCTATCAGCAAAATACCCTTGTCACAAGAAATGACCATATTATGAACTTCCCGTAAATTGTTGCAATGCAATTAAGGCAGTGTATGACAATCTGAGAACTGCCGCATAACGAGAATCTCTTGATTTTAGGCAAGCGATGGGCAGAATATTGTACCCTGCCTTTAACGAATTTACTTCGGGGCGCACAGAAGAGAAAACCTTCCTGTAAATCAAATAGTTACAAAACACACTGCACATCCGCTCGTTTTTGAGACAGGTCTAATGTGCAGCAGCATTTGCAGACCTTTGATTTTCAATCAGTTGAAAGACTGAGTACACCCCGAAGTAAATTCGTTAAAATGGCTCTCTGGGTCATAGCGAGGTTGAGCGTTCTCTACTCCTTCGGAAGAAGTACTCCTTCGGAAGGAGTAGGGAAATGCGCGAAAACACGACTCCTTCGGAAGGAGTGCAGAAAGGATCTACGGCGAAAATGGCTTGAGGAGAGGTTTCTTGCGACCTAGGGGGTATTTTTGCGGATAGTCATAAAAGTTTTTCTTTTCCATGATTACAAACCCACATACATATCCCCGCTTAATTTCTTGTGACTCCAAAAGGACGTACCGCACATCCAGAACACAGAACGGGCCTTGCTCCGCCTGTAGCAGGGATTTCATTTTGGTTTGCTGATTTTGACATGGTTGCACGGGGCAAATATGGAAATTTCTGAGTATCACAATCTTACAAAGATGCCATGTGCTTTCATACTGAATCGAAACGGGACCAAAGCACGCGGACTTTCACCAAAGAGAAGATAATCAAGCACTTACGACAACAGCCCGTGCGGCATGGTCAAAGACATATTCCCGACGGGCTCTTACCCTCGGAAAGTAGGGATTTCATTTTGTCCATGGCCGGGGCTATGTGGCTGTAGAACAGGCGGTAGCCTGGACAGAGAGGGAGCCTGTCCGCAGAGCGGGATGCCTGAGAGGAAGCGAAGCGGTGCTTGGGGCAGCCTCCGCGGCAGGCAAGCAGCCATTTGCAGCGGCGGCACGCATTAGGCAGGGCCGTCCGTTTGGCCAGGGCGAACCGGGTCTGTGCAGGGGAAGTCGCAGCCTCCCTCAGGGAAATGTCCCGGATATTGCCCAGGCGCCACTGCGGATACACGAAATGGTCGCATGGATAGATGTCCCCGTTGTGCTCGACGGTCAGGTTGCCGCCGCAGCTATCGCAGAAAGTGCAGATGCCAGGCTGTACTCCGCACCACGAGGACAGGGCCGCATCGAAAGTCAGTACGAAGTACCGGCCTACATCCCGTCTCACCCAATCGTCGAAGATATCGCAGAGATACCTGCCGAATGCCTCAGGATCCACCGACCACGGGGCCAAGACCGTCTCCGGCTCTTCCGGGGAGGCCATGCGCACAGCTCCGGCGTCCATTGCACAGGCTGAGCCGGCATCAGCGGACGAAGCCGGCGGCATAAAGGATTGTCCGGAGATATCGCCTACCGCCAGATGCTCGTACACCGGCATGAACTGCATATACTGCGAGCCGGCGGATTTAAGGAAACGGTAGACCTCCGAGCCCCTCCCCTCCCCGGCCTTGCTGACGGTAGTGAGGGTATTGAACTCCACCCTCCTGCGGTGCAGGACTTCCAGAGCGTGCATCACCTCCCGGAATGTACCTCCCCCCGAAACGGTCCTGCGGTAACGGTCATGAATGTCCTCCGGGCCGTCGAGGGAAAGGCCGAGCAGAAAGTTATTGTCATGGAAAAATGCCGCCCACTCCCCGTCGAGCAGGGTGCCGTTGGTCTGGAGCGTATTGTGGACAGGACGGCCGCCGGAATATTTCCGCTCAAGCGCCAGTGCGCTCCGGAAAAAGTCCATACCGGCAAGCAGCGGCTCGCCTCCGTGCCATTCGACCGTCAGTTCCGGGAGGTCGCACGAGTCACAGAAGTCCCGGATGCAGAGTTCGAGCAGTTCCAGGCTCATCACCGGTTCCCGGCCGGAATAGACGGAAGATGCCTTGTCGAGATAGTAGCAGTAGGCACAGCGCAGATTGCACTTCGAGCCCACCGGCTTCAGCATCAGGCTGAAAGACGTATTCCTCCCGCCGAAGCGGGAAGCCTCGGAAAGCGTGATGGTCCGGTCTCCGCCTACTCCCATATCACATCTCCATCGTAGCCGAAGGAGAATTCATCCACATACATGAGGCTGCCTATACCGCCGGTGAAATAATCCGCGTACTGACTTGCCACGGCCACCACGGCACAATAGGTCGGCTTTACATTACGATTGCTTTCCCTGTACTTGATATTGATGGTAAACTGCTTGTACTCCCCTCCTGTTCCTACCTCGTCTATAAGCTCGCCATAACCGAGTACGTCGGGGTCGTTGATATCCAGATATCTGTGCTCGGTAGTATTTACCCGGTAAGGACCGTCCCAGGCCGTCACGTACACGAAGATGTGACAGCGGTCCGACTGGCCCGCGATGGTGGATTCATCGAAAGGAAGCTCCACTCCGCTGGGGGGCTTGACATTGTCTATCGTTACCGGCTCATAGCTGTAGTATCCGCTGAGTGTCAGCGGCCTGCTCTCGAAAGGACGGCCGAAGAACACCTCCGCGCCAAGTCCCTGGATACTGCCGAAATAACCTGAGAACACATTGCCGCCGGCCATGGCGATGAGGGCGTTGACCGTCTCCAGCCGTGCCGCGGAGGTATTGCCTTCATCGGAAGTGGCGAGGAATGAGGTTTCCTGCGAGGTCGGAGTCTTGCCGCCGAGCCTGGCTCCGGTATTGCCGGAATCCCACCAGAAATTCTCATTCTGGTCAGCATTGGGATAGACAACACCGCCAGTAGTGTTCCATGCGTCGAAACCCATATTGGGCATCTGGGCGGCCTGCTCGGTCGTAAATGTGACCTCAGCCCCTTCCTGCACGTCGGAATATATCTTGTAGACGTACTCCGTACCTGCATCCAGACCCGTAAGCAAGGCAGAGACACTTGTGCCCGATACTGTAACCGAAGACTGATCCACTTCCTGCCACTGATCTGAATCGGCGCGTCTCCAGCGGAAACCGGGTGAGGCCGAGCCCTCCGGCACCGTACCGTATAGGTATGCGAATTGCGCCCAGGCATCGGCGTCCTGAGTCGTCAGGGTGGCCTCGACCTGCATCACCCACACGGTCCATACCTCGGATTCTTCATTATACGTGGTAGTAAACTCCTGAGGGCTCGTGAAGTCATGCACTGTAGTAAAGTCCGGAGTAATCACCGAGCCCGTAGGTCCCAGTTTCATCTCGGTAATCACGATCGAGTCCTTGGGCTGATCGGTGGAGACATAGACCACTGCCTGCCTCTCATAGCTGTTGAACTGGGTCTCGCGGACCTGATTCTCCACACGGATATACCGTTCCATTGTCTGGGTGGCGGAGACCGTCCACGTATAGTGCTGGTCAGGCCAGGTGGTAAGCATAAATTCCATGGGCTCGCTCAGATCCAGCACAGACACATCGTCCGGAGACGGGTCCGAGACCGTATTGTCCGGCATCTCGAAGCGGACCAGACGCACCTGGGCCAGGTCCACTGTATCCGCCACCTCTACTGCGACTGTACGGGCCGTACTGTCGATAACAGCCTCGCCGATCTGCCCGCTGACCTCAAATGCCGTTATCTTGCCCAGCCGCCGGGGGTACGGTATGTCGTTCTTGATGCATCCCGCCACCGCACCTGTCAGCAGCAGGGAAAATATCAGCCGATAAATTACATTTCTCTTCATTTCCCAGTCTTGGTATTCTTTATCTTTTTCGTCGCAGTTGATTTCGGTCTGGTCGCAGCCGGCTTGTCATTGCCTACGGGAAGGACGAAATTGACTCCTATGTTGATAGACAGCAGATTGAGCCTGAAGTTGGCCTTGGAGGTCTCATAACTGCCCTCGTACACCTGGTTGGTAGTCTGGGAGATACGCTTCCATTCCAGACCCAGGATGCCGACGGAGGCCTCCACGCACATCTCGTTGGTCACGAACACCGCTATGCCCGGGATGACATCAATGCCCACGTCCAGGATATTCTGATAGGTACCGGTGACATTGTCTCCCGTACCGGTGACCGTCTTTCCCTGACCTGCCCCGAAGTTCAGGGAGATGTCGGAGAACATGCCGAACACCTTGCTCTTGCCCAGAGGGATGTAGTAGCGGTAGGACAGGGAGCCGTGATAGGTATGCTGGATCAGATAATAGTCAGAGATACCGAAACTCAGGTCGGACCCAAGCGAGAGTGTGGTCTCGTCTATGTTTCCGAGAGTCCGCTGATAGGAGAACTTCACACCCACGGCCATGTTCTTGGCAAACGTATAGTATATGGAAGGTGTTGCCGAGAGAGTGTACGCACTTATGTTCATGTCATCCAGGATGATGAACTTGTAGTCGTAGAAGCTGAAGTCCTGGTAGGACACGGTACCGCCGAACATCAGCTGTCCCTTGGGCATGAATACCGGAGCGTCCCTGAATCCCAGGCCCCGGTCGAACTTCTTGGCGGCGCCCGCATCCGCGAGCCCCGCCGTCAGAAGCATCAGACTTATTATGACTTTGTAAATGGACCTCATTATGTTATTCGAAAAGGAACTCAAATTCGTCGATGTACAGGATACTGCCGTTGCCGCCTGTGAAATAATCCGCGTATTTGCTGGCCGTAGCCACTATAAGCACGTATGTGGGCTTGCGTTCCAGATCCCTGTACTCCAGTTCGATTGTGAACTCTTTATATTCTCCGCCGGTTCCCACGTTGTCCTCCAGGGTTCCGTAGGCTATCACCGACGGGTCATCGGGGCTGAACAGGGTGCCATCCGCGTTGTTGACCCGGAACGGTCCGGTCCAGTCGGTGAGGGCCACGTAGATCTGGCTGCAATCCATAGTCCCCTTCAGGTCAGAATAAGGAGTCTGAGCATAATCAATGGACACTGGAGCATAGTCGTACCAGCCGTGCAGAGCCGTCGGTCGGGAGGTATATGAGCGCCCGAAGTCAATCTTCGCACCGTTCATTCCCACAAGCTCGACAAAAGCACCTGAGTAGATGTTTCCTCCGGCAAATTTTCCCAGCGAGCCTATTCCAACGAACTGAGATTTCAGTTTTGCCGCCGAGCCGGATACGACATGTTCGGTTTCCTGCGAGGTAGGATACTTGCCCAGTGTCGAGGCACCTTGATTGCCGGAGTCCCAGAAAGCACTTCCCTCCGCATTGGGAAAATGCCCGTTATCCGACCATGTATCGAAGTTGAAGTTGGGCAGCTGGGCGGCCTCCTCCGTGGTGAACTCGAAGATGGAGGTCTCATTCTGTTCCAGGGCGGTGTAGGGCATTACCTCATACGTAACGGCCGGCTCCAGTCCTGTGATACGGGCAGTGAATGCCGTGCCCTCCACGTCGAAATCCCCTGAGAACTGAGTCCATGACGCATCTCCCTTCCTGCGGTACTGGAGAGCCATGCCTTCCGGCTGGGACTCAGTGTAGAACACCGAGTGGACGTAAGCGCTGCGGGCCCAGGCGTTGACCCTCTCGACAGACACTTCTACAGCCGGAGTCACATTGAGGGTAAGCAGGAAGTCCACTCTCTGCGCATACTGGTCGAGAACAGAGAGAGTCAGCTGGTAAGTGCCCAGAGGCAGATTATAGGCCAGCAGGGTACGGATATCCAGAAGGCCGTTCACCGAGGTGACTCCGGTCTCAAAGTCAGCCCAGGTCAGCCCCTTCTCTGCGGCCGCAGTCCTGACATCCTCTCCGGCTTCCTGCAGGTTGAGCTTATTGGGGATACCCAGGGCGGCAATTTCATCCGAGCTGTGCGTCAGCACCACTCTCTGCACCCCGCCCTTGGACTCCAGATTGAAGAGTCCTGTCTTGCCCACGCCCTGCGGGGCTCTCATCGGGCCCGAAATATCCGCTCCGCCGGCTTCGGTCAGCACGGGACGGGCGGGCTTGTTCAGATTGAGGTCCATATCATGGTCCTGTTCGTTGACGGTATTGTCTACAGTGATTCTAAGGGCCACTGCGGCCGAAGTGGTCACGTCCGGATTGACATCCAGGCTTATGATATAGTGGTCGCGGGGCTTTACACCGTTAATGTTCTTCTCTATGGTATACGAATCTCCGTCGGTATTGGTGATATTCACCACATAGTCCAGAATTCCGTCGGCAGGACATCTGAAAAATCCGGAATTTTCCAGATTGCCGGCACCGAAAGTCAGCGAGCCGTCGGCAGCACCGTTGCTCACAGTCACTGAATAGCTGGAGAACTTCTCCTTCACTACGTCGGAGACCTTGACCGATACTTTTACATTTGCCAGGGCACACTCTATCGAGGCTGTGGCTGTCTGGCCGATCACTATGTCCACCTCTGTCTCCCCGGCATAGTAAGGGGAGTTGAAAGCCGCCTCCACGTTCTGTCCATGGGAGGCTCTCACGGTGTAATGTCCGGCCCGCAAGGAGATGGGGCTGTCTTCGAGGGATGTATGGTCCTCCACAGTCTGGACAATAGTCCCCTTCGAATTGAGAACTTCTATCTTGAATTTAAGGTCTCCGGTCCCCTCCCCGGCGCGGGTGGTGACCGTCAGCCCGGGCTCAAAGCCCAGGTCCAGAGACAGAAGTCCCTCACCACGGGCGACCAGTAGGCTGTCCTCCTTCCTGTTGCAGGAAAGCAGGGACAGAACAGCTATGGCCGTCATTATGATGTATCTGATACTTCTGTTCATGGTTCTACAAAATCACTTCAATTCTTAAAGTTTTCTCC
Organism: Alistipes sp. CAG:831; assembly: GCA_000432775.1. Lineage (GTDB taxonomy): Bacteria > Bacteroidota > Bacteroidia > Bacteroidales > UBA932 > Coprenecus. The sequence goes on along the minus strand of HF990410.1, from coordinate 18,517 downwards.
ATAGCCGCTCCAGTCTCATCCGTAACTACAATTTCCAGTTCATTCATTTCTCCGGTAATTGACATTGCTGACAAGAATTGAGTAATATTGAAAGTGATTTCTGTCTTACCTTTTACATCTGCAGAAGTAATACCGAACAAACTACCCCAAAACCCGACTTCATCACTGTTCATTGATGCGAGGTCTACTGAATTGTCTATTTCAGGGTATTGGCTTTTCATGGAAGTCACAAGACTCTGCAAACCGGCTGACTTGACATTGACTACGTAGGCTGCAATTTTATTAGGTGCCGCTACAGATATTTCAAATAACTCAGGTAACTCCAAGCCACTTTCTCCGCCATACGTCACCGGCTCATCGATACCCGCAGTCGCCGTAATCGTGATATCAGGCTCTTCCGCCTAATCGTGATATCAGGCTCTTCCGACTCAGCTGCCGCGGTGGTGAACGAGATGGAGACTGTCTCGGCGGCCAGAGATGCATCAGATGCACTCACTACCGCTCCTTCGGGTACGGTAAGGGTGTACTGGGTGCTCTCTGCCAGAGTCGGCAGAGTGACTGTAAGGGTATTGCCGGAAACGGAAGCCGCGCAGGTCTGGTCCCCGAAGGTAATCGAGGCACCGTCTGCCAAAGCCACTGCAGTAGAATATGTCAGGTCTATCGAAGCGGTAGCCACAGGTACGTCCACAGAGCCGTCCGCTACAGATGATGAACTCAGAGCAGGCACTGTGCCGGGCTCATCCTCCACGGGATTCTCCTCGAGACCGTCTACGAGGATGGGAACTTCCTTGTTGTTCAGAGTATAGACTACCTTTATAACATCCTCTCCCGAAAGGTCGGTATAGCCGGTCTCACTGGCATCCAGAGTTATGACATGGTGGTCCTGCGCCGCTCCTGAGGGGATGCTCATCGTCTGGATGATATTCATGTTCTCTATCTCCACTCCTTCCTTGGCCTTACGGGTAGCGTTGATGTCCACGGTCAGTGAAGTGGGATCGAAATACGCCGAACGGCCCTCGGCCACGATGGCCTTGGTAAATGCCATGAAACCCGAGTAGTCATCCGCATTCACCGTCACGGTAAAATCCTCTATCTCGCTGTCAAATTTCTCGGTGGTCCTGACCGTAACCTTCATGTTGGTAAGCTTGCAGACAATGGCTACACTCTCCGTGTTTCCCGGAGTCACGGTCACTTCCTGGGAACCGGCATACTTGGGCTGGGTCCAGTCCACGGTCTTCTGACCGGGAGATTTGGCCTCTATGGTATAGGTTCCCGGATCAAGTCCGATGACAGCCGGAACATCTGCGAACCGGCTCCATGACTCCACCTCAGAGCCTTCCTGCGACTTGATGACGAGACTGAACTCATTCACGTCCACCTTCACGTCATCCTCAGAGGTCTCGGCCTTGGTCGCCGGCAGCTGGGTAAATTCCCCTTCGGAGGACAGCGACAAGGAGATTTTAGCCGTACCGTCGGTCTTGCCGAAGCGCTCTTCCCTGTTGCAGCCGGTAAGCACCGCTACGGCCAGTATTATCGTTGCTGTAAATATTTTTTTCATATCTGTGTTTTTCTTCGTTATTCGTAAATAAGTTCTATGTCGTCAAGATAAAGGACACTACCTGTAAAACACTTTACCTTTCTATTGTCTGCTATATTGATTTCTTTCTCAGTGTATCCTGGTTCGCTTGATGAAGAAGATTTGAAAGAAATATAGATTGTTGCAGCCTGCGTTTTTACGTCAGTATACGTTATATTGACTTTTCGCCTTGTCCATTCAGAGGAAGCCCCACCCGAAACATCGACGACTGAGCCTATTACATTACCTGCCGCATCTTTAACAGTTACTTCAACATAATATGTCTCAGAATTATGCGGCTGGTACCTGTAAGCAAAATCTATAGCGGACGGACGGGCTGAAAAGGCATGCCCATCTGAGATATGATCACCACTCTCATTCTCCTCTTTTGCTTTGCCTATGAATATCTCACCAGCAGCAACTGCATTATATTCAGTTGATGTCACATGTGTTGTAAAAACCATTGCAGATTTACTACCTGCATATGGCGCCTGGTCAGTATAAGCAGATGTTACAAATAGACGCATCTCTTCCGTATCATACGCAGGCCAGCCTGTAACTACCGCATTTGAGTAATAACTAATCATTGTTTTTTTGCTATTGACATCCCACCATGCTGTAGATGATTCTGAGTATGGTCGATACCAATCCATTTGCTTTGTAGGAATAACGGCTGTATATGAATGTGATAAGGTTGTCCACTCCTCAAACCCTGCATTCCCCACCTGCTGCTCCGTCTCCGTCGTAAAGACCTCCGTCGCCTCGGACTGACACTCGTTGTACACTGCACGGAAGGTGTAGTTGGTACCCGGCTCAAGGCCCAGGACTGTCAGCGTCTTCACGCCACCGTCCACTGCGGCATCCGCTGTCTCCGGGCTCACCCATGTGGACGTGCCCTGCTTCTGATACTGCACGGAGAGTCTCTGCGCGTCTCCGTCCGTGGAGAGGGACAGATATGCCCTGCGGGCCCACATGCCGGCAGGCTGCACCATCACGGACTTGGATGCTTCCGCAGGGGCTATGGTCACTGTCCGGGACGCCGACTTGCCTTTGGCATCTGTGACAGTTATTTCGAATGTGTGGGTGTTGGCCGCAGTATCTGCATTGTATGCCAGCTTCTGAGCGAACTGCTCGAATTCTATGCCGGCCTGCTGAAGGGTCATTGTTTTCGAGAAATCGGGGAATTCGATGCCATGCTGACGGAGCAGGTCGCTCTGACTTCCCTCCAGAGCGCAGAGATTCACTTCCTTGGGCAGGTCATAATCGTCGAAATAGGCCGAAGTCACTTTCAGGCTGCAGGATGCAAGGGTGGTACGGGCATCCCATGTGAAATTGACGGCCGCAGCCTCCGGCATTGTACCTTCTATAAACGAGGGAAGGGCTCCGGTCTCCGCATCAAAACCGCTCAGGGAAGAGATTGAAGGGGCTTCCGTCGGCAGAGACGCGGAGAGGTCAATGGGTATTTCCACGTCATTGGTTCCGTAATCTACCGTCAGGGACAGACCGAGTTCCTGTTCAGGCTCTGCCTTGGTATTCAGGCTGAGGGTAATGAAGTCTCCCGGAGAAGCCTGAACCTGAGAGCTGTTGCGGAAATACCATTTCTTACCGTCGTGATCGGTCAGTTCCACATCGACAGTCAGGGGGTCAGCGGGCATGTAGCCGGCCTCATCCTTGTGGGCCATGTCGAAGACGAGGGATCCTCTCCTGCCCGTAACGGTCGTCTTGTATTCCTGATAATCATTGAGCATGTCCTCCCCGTAAGCCACGGCCACCTTGATATTGGCCATACGGCATACAGCACTGACACTGACCACATCCTGAGCAGGTACCGTGAAAGTGGACTCGCCCTTGAAGAACCAGGCGCTCCAGCCGCTGGCCAGGGAGTCGCCGTAAGTAGCCCTGAGAGTGTAGGGCCCGCCGGCATTCATGTGAAATGCCGCATTCTCTCCGCTCTTGTACTCCGCGTAGGTGTTCCAGCGCTTGAAGATGACTCCTTTGGAGTTGAGAATCTCCACCTTGAAGTCGCCTACATTCAGCGGATTGGCCACAGTGTCCAGTTCCGCACGGGTCGCCGGAAGCTCAGTGGTCAGGTCAATCCTGACTCCGCCCTTTCCGGGCTCATAGAATGTCTCCTGCCTGCGCGAACATGAGGAGACCAGCAGTACAAGGAGCAAAAGATGCATTGAAAAAACTTTCGTTTTACTCATTTGCTTCCGATTTAGGGTTTAGTACTAATATTCCATTTTATCAATCGACGGCAAAAGTAGCATTTTTTTCTCCCGCGCAGCCATTCTTCCCGAAAAACTTCATAAATTTGCAGAGTCCCAAAAAAGGACATTTTCAGATAATGAGCGAAGAATTAAGGAATTACGATAGCAGTGCGATAGAGACCCTTGACTGGTACACCCACATCCGCACCCGCCCCGGCATGTACATCGGCAGCACCGGGGACGGCTCGATGCCGGACGACGGCCTGTATGTGCTGGTCAAGGAAGTGATTGACAACTCGATAGATGAATATGCCTCCGGTTTCGGCCGCGAGATCATCATCACCGTGGAGGGCCGTCAGGTGACGGTGCGCGACTTCGGCCGCGGAATCCCCCTCGAGAAGCTGATTGACGCCTCCAGCAAGCTGATGACCGGCGGCAAGTTCGACAGCGGAGCCTTCAAGAAGAGCGTGGGACTCAACGGTATAGGTATCAAGGCGGTCAATGCCACCTCGGTATATTTTCAGGTAACGGCATGGAGGGACGGAAAATGGCGGAGCGCCACATATTCGAAGGGTATTCTCGAAAAGGACGAGAGCGGGGAATGCTCCACAGAGAAGAACGGCACCCTGGTCAGTTTCATTGCCGACGACGAGGTCTTCCACAACTACTCCTACAATATGGAGTTCATCGAGACCATGGTACGCAACTACGCCTACCTCAACACCGGTCTGACCCTCCGTCTCAACGGCACGGCATATCATTCGCAGAACGGTCTGCTGGACCTGGTCAACGAGACCATGGTCGCCGAGCCGCTGTACCCCCCTATCCATCTGAAGGGCGAGGACATAGAGTGCGTCATCACCCACGGGGACAGCAACGGGGAGAACATCGCGTCCTTCGTCAACGGCCAGAACACCACCCAGGGCGGCACCCATCTCGCCGCATTCCGCGAGGCCGTGGCCAAGACCGTCAAGGAGCATTTCAAGAAGGACTTCGAGCCGGCCGACATCCGCCAGTCGATAGTCGGAGCCATCAGCATCAGGGTCAATGAGCCGGGCTTCGGCAACCAGACCAAGACCAAGCTCAGCTCCAAGGATGTGCGCCCCGGCCTGTCAGTCCGCTCCTTCATAGGGGATTTCATCCAGGAAGAACTGGACAACTACCTGCACAAGCATCCGGAGACTGCATCGATAATGCTCAAGAAGATCCAGGCCTCCGAGAAGGAGCGCAAGGCCATCTCCGGCATCCAGAAGAACATCAAGGAAAAGGTCAAGAAGGCCAGCCTCTGCAACAAGAAGCTGCGCGACTGCCGCGTACACTACACCGATACCCGCAACCCCTTGGCAGAGCAGTCCTCGATATTCATCACCGAGGGAGACTCCGCCAGCGGCTCTATCACCAAGATCCGCGATGTGAACACCCAGGCCGTGTTCAGCCTCAGGGGCAAGCCCCTCAACTGCGTGCAGAAGAGCGAGAAAGAGGTCCGCGAGAATGAGGAGATGCTCCTGCTCAAGGCCGCCCTCAACGTCGAGGAGGACATGGACAACCTGCGCTACAACAAGATAATCATCGCCACCGATGCCGATGTGGACGGCATGCACATCCGCCTGCTGATGGTCAGCTTCTTCCTGAAATACTACCCCGACCTCATCCGTCAGGGTCACGTATACATCCTCCAGACACCCCTCTTCCGCGTGCGCAACAAGAAGCGCAGCATCTACTGCTACAACGAGGAGGAAAAGACCGCAGCCATGAAGGAGCTCGGGGCCGGCCATGAGATCACCCGTTTCAAAGGTCTCGGAGAGATATCCCCGGACGAGTTCAAGGACTTCATCGGAGAAGAGATGCGTCTCGACCCGGTCCGCCTCGATCCGGACGACAGCATTCCTCCCCTGCTGCAGTTCTACATGGGGAAGAACACCATGGACCGCCAGTCATTCATCCGTCAGAACCTGCGTTCCGACTTAATCCTTGAAATCGTATAATGAGAATAATCAGTCCCAAAACCGCCAGGCGCATACTCAACATGATGGGTTGGAAAGGAATGGACGAGGCCATCCCGGCGCCCAAGTGCATCATCCTCGGAGCGCCCCACACCTCGATCTGGGACTTCGTCATATCCTGGCTCTACTACCGCTCCGTCGGGGGCAATGCCAAGGTAATGATAAAGAAGGGCTTCTTCAAATGGCCCCTCGGTCCCGTTCTCCGTCATCTCGGAGGCATCCCCGTGGACCGCACCACTGGCGGCGGAGCCCATCTGGTACGCCAGATGATAGAGGAGTTCGAGAAGGACGAATACTTCCAGCTGGCCATAGCCCCGGAGGGCACGCGCCGGCCCGTAAAACGGTGGAAGGGAGGCTTCCACCTGATAGCCAAGGCTACCGGAGTACCGGTCTTCCTCGGCTATTTCGACTGGGGTACCAAGACAGTAGGCGCCAAGGAGGAGTTCCACATCACCGACGACGTGGACGCTGACCTCAAACGCATCAGACAGTGGTACAAGGACAAAGGTGTGGTAGGAAAATATCCTGAAAAATTCACTACAGGGGACGACCTGGATTAACAGCACAGCATTATGGACAACATACATCAGCGGTCGCTTCGGGCGCTGCTCGAATTTTCATTTACCAGATACGGAGACAAGCCCTTCCTGCACTTCATAGACGGGCCGGGCTACACATACGCGGAGTTTCACGCCAAGGTCTATGAGGTGGGAGAACTGCTCTCCCGCTACGGGCTCGGCCGGAACGACATGATCGGCCTCCTGAGCCAGAACATGCCCAACTGGGGAGTAGCCTATTTCGCCACCACGGCCTTCGGAAGGATAACCCTGCCGATGCTGCCCGATTTTTCCGAAAGCGAGATCAAGCACATCCTCAAACATTCCGCCGCCAAGGCCCTCTTCGTCTCCCGCAAGCTGCTGCCGAAGGTCCTGCCCAAGGCCATCGACCGGCTGGAAGTGATCATCTGCCTGGACGATTTCTCCATAATCAAGGGAGAACCGTGCCCGGCCGGCCCCGCCCCCCTGCCCTCCGAAGAGGAGATACAGTCCGATGACCTGGCCGCCATCATCTACACCTCCGGCACCACAGGCAGCTCCAAGGGAGTGATGCTCAGCCACCGCAACCTCTGCGCCAACCTCTGGTCCACCGAGGACGCCCGTCCGAGCTTCGACTGGGACGTATGGCTCTCCCTCCTTCCCCTGTCCCATACCCTCGAATGCAGCATGTGCCTCCTCCTCCCGATGCAGGCCGGAGCCAGCGTCAACTACATTGAGAAGGCCCCCACCCCCTCAATCCTGATGAACGCCCTCGCGAAGGTGCGTCCCACCACTATATTGTCCGTACCCCTTATTATAGAAAAGGTATACCGCAGCGCCGTCCTGCCCAAACTCACCGCGACACCGCTGCTGCGTTTCATGCACCGCATCCCCCCTCTCAGGAAGATGATGCACCGCAAGGCCGGGAAGCAGCTCTTCGAGAAATTCGGCGGCCGCATCCGGTTCTTCGGCATAGGCGGGGCAAGACTTGACCCCGAAGTTGAGCGTTTTCTGCTCGAAGCCCGCTTCCCCTACGCCATAGGCTACGGCCTCACCGAGACATCGCCCCTCATCGCCGCCGCTCCCCCCGACATGGTACGGCTCGGATCCACCGGTCCGGTAGTCAAGGGAGTAGAGCTTCGGCTGCTGGACAAAGACCCCAAGACCGGCGTGGGAGAGATAGCCGTCAAGGGGGACAATGTCTTCAAAGGCTATTTCAACAATCCGGAAGCCACCTCGTCTGCATTCACCGAAGACGGCTGGTTCAAGACCCGCGACCTCGGCAAGCTGGACAAGGACGGCTGGCTCTATATCAAGGGCCGTTCCTCCACCACCATCATCGGACCCAGCGGAGAGAACATCTACCCCGAGGAAGTCGAGAGCGTCATCAACAGCCACGACATGGTGGCCGAGTCCCTGGTAACCAATCGCAAGGGCCGCCTGACCGCCCTCGTCCACTTCGACTCCGAGAAACTCAAGGCCTTCCTCGAATCCACAGATGAGTTCAAGCGCACCACCCAGGAGAAACTCGAGAACCTCAAGAAAGAGCTCCTCGAATACGTCAACCAGAAAGTCAGCAAATTCTCCCGCATCAGCGAGATAGACCCCCAGGAAGAAGAGTTCGAGAAGACCGCCACCCACAAGATCAAGCGCTACCTCTACGACGGTTCCAAGACTTCCGGCAAGTCCTCCAAGGACAGTAAGGGTTCAAAGTAGCCACTTTCAAGTAGCGGCTTTGAACATCTCACTCCTTCCGAAAGAGTCGGGAATTGTCGGGATTCGGCTACTCCTTCCGAAGGAGTAGGTATTTGCCGGGATTTAGCCGCTCCTTCCAAAGGAGTGGAATGTTGCACTTAAGCCGGTCGGCCTATAACGAAATCCAGGAGGTAGTGGCAAAAGACCACTTCTCTCGGCACCTTCACCTTAACTAACTCACCTTCCGAAGGTGGGACGATTTCGCAGGAAAACTGCACACCTTCGGAAGGTGGGAAAGGCCGGAGCGGAAGGAAAACGCGGCTACAGACGCTGTGGCGGACATGGCGCGAATACTCACCTTCCGAAGGTGGGAAAGGCAAGAACGGAAGGAAAATGCCGCTACAGACGCTGTGGCGGACATGCTGCGAATACTCACCTTCCGAAGGTGGGACGATTTCGCGGAAAAACTGCACACCTTCCGAAGGTGCGAAAGGCCAGGAGAAGGAGGACGGCTACTTGAAGTCAATGTCGAAGCGGCCGACCCACTCGCCTTGGGCACCGGCCTGGACGACGACGACATCACGGCCGACGCGGTTCTTGTAGACGCGGTCGGTCTTGAGGAAGGTGTGGCTGTGGCCGCCGATGATGATGTCGATGTCTTTGGAGTCCTTGGCAAGGGCGACGTCGTTGGCCTGGTCGGGATAGCCGGAGTAGCCGAGGTGGGAAAGAGCTATCACCAGGTCGCATTTCTCCACATTCTTGAGGTAATCCGCCCACTTCTCTGCCGTGGCGAAGGCATCCATGTAGACAATTCCCTTCAGGTTCTGCCTGGCCACGAGGGTGCGGAGGGGTACGGTCAGGCCGAAGATTCCTATCTTCCTGCCGGCCTTCTCCACTATCACGTAAGGCTTGACCAGGGGTTCCAGGGGCGTACCGGAGAAATCGTAGTTGGCGCAGACGGTCTGGAACTCAGCGTTGGAGAGACGGCGGGCGAGCTCGTCTACCCCATTGTCGTACTCGTGATTGCCGATGGCCACGACCTCATAGCCGAGGGCGTTCATCACCTCCATTTCCAGGTCTCCCCCGAAGACGGTAAAATAGGGCGTACCCTGATTGTAGTCCCCGGCATCTACGATGAGCACATGATCCTTACCGTACTGGTCCAGCACCTGACGGAAATACTCGGCGCGTCGGTGAACGCCGCCTGTCCCGGCACCTCTGCCCACACGGACCTCCTCTATCTGGGAATGGGTGTCATTGGTATGCAGAATCACCAGGTCCTGGGCACTGGCAGCGGGAACCGGCGCAAAAACAAGCAGAAGCAATGCCGCTGCCGCGAATATCGTTTTCATTTTCATAACTGTCTTAATCATCAATAATTACACGTCCGTCAGTCTTGTTCTCCAGCACCATCCCTGATTCGGAGAGTTCCTGCAGGTAGGCCACAGCCGCATCCCGCATCACTATGCCGGTGCGCTTGATGGAGACGGCCTCGCTGCCTATGTGGAAGCGGTCGCCGCCGTCGAGAAGGAAGTCAATCGTCACCAGATTGTACAGCCCGTCCTCCTCCAGGGGCTGTCCTCCTATCAGGCAGTTCTCTATCTCCTTGTCCTCCACGATTATTCTCACTCCGCCCAGAGCCTCGAAACGCTCCCGCTCCGCGAAGTTCTCCAGAATCTCCCGCACGTCCTTGCCCTTCATCACGGCCACTACGACCGAGTTGTTGAACGGAAGGGTGGAATAGATGTCGTAGACGCGGACCGCACCCTTGGGGAAGTTGCTGCGGATGCCGCCCATGTTGGTCAGGGAGAGCGTGGGATAATCGTTGTCGATATAAGGCTGAGCTGCATGTATCAGCATGTCGGCCACCAGGTTGGTCAGGGCGCTCTCGGGCTGGGCCTCCTCTATCTCGGCATTGGAGTAGATGACCACCTTCATCAGAGGGCCCATCTGCTCCTGATGCTCAGCGATGATGCGGTCCACCGGATACACGGTCGCACTCTCGTAGGTCGAATCCATGCGAACCCTCTGCCACTTGTACTCAAAGTTCTGAGCACTAAGCAGCTGTCCCGCCAAAAGCAGCACAGGAACCACAAATAAAAACTTACAATCCTTCATCGTAAAAATCGTAAAATTAAATTCTAATTCTTAAACAATTCAAACAATCCGTCATTCCAAGGTCTACCCGAAAACGGACAAAACCGGAGAGAGGCAAATCATCGCAAATTAAACAAAGCCTCACCCGAGGTGCGTCAGAGTGGGTAAAATGCAAGGCGTCGAGGAGGACGGTGAAGGAGTTTACTTGACGTAAATGACTGAGCCGTCCGCCGAAGACAACGCCGCAGTTTGCCCGCTATGACGCGCCGAATCAGTATTTTAACCATTTCCAGATGTCCTTCCAGGAGTACTTCGTACCGTGCATCAGAATACCGATACGGTAGACCTTTCCGGAGAAGAACACAGCTATCAGGAAAGTAATCAGCAGCAGGCCGATGGAGAGCAGCAGCTCCCAGGTCTGTACGCAGCCCTCGAAGGGCACGCGGGCGAGCATCACCATGGGGGAAGTGAAGGGGATCATGGAGCCCCAGAAGGCCAGCTGTCCGTCAGGATTCTGGAAGGTCTGGAGCATGAGCAGCAGGCCGAGGATAAGGGGAATGGTCACGGGCAGGACGAGCTGCTGGGTATCGGCCTCGTTGTCCACTGCCGAGCCTATGGCCGCAAAGAGGGAAGCGTAGAGCAGGTATCCAAGCACGAAGTAAATCAGGAAGCAGCCGATGATAAGACCGAAGTTGACTTCCTTGAGGGCTGCGAATACCTGTGCGACCTCGCTGTCGGAGGCCGAGGCTATCTGGGCCATCTGCTCAGAGTCCATGCCGGCCATCTGGGTCATCTGCTCCATGGCCTCGGGGTCGCTCATCAGCTCAGGTCCCATAGCGAGCTGGAAGCCGAATACGATGGCCAGGGTCAGGATCACCCAGATGAAGAACTGGGTGAGGGCCACGCTGGCCACTCCGAGTATCTTGCCTATCATCAGGTCGAAAGGCTTTACGGATGAGACGATGACCTCCACTATCTTGTTGGATTTCTCGTTGATGACGCTGGACATCACCATATTGCCGAACATGGTTACGAACATGTAGATGACGAAGCCCATGATGAAGGAGATGGCCATGCTGATGCCGACTAAGGACTCCCGCTCCTGCCCGTCCTCGCTGACGATATAGGTGTTCAGCTCCACTTCGTGATTGAGGTCGGCCTGTATCCGGTCGAAGTTCTCTATGTTGTACTGCTGGAGCTTGTAACGCTCGATGATATCGTTGACATCGGCCTTTATCGCATCGCTCACCTTGGCGTTGATCTGCTTGGCGGCGTAGGCGTCCACTGTCACGTTGTTGGCGGTATCCAGGGGCGAGACGTACATCGCCGCATACACTCCCAGACTGTCGAGATGGTTCTTGACGAAGTCCATATCGCCGCTTTCCGAGATAATGTACTCAATCTCCGCCCCGCTCTCGAGCGACTGGGCCACAATACCCGATGCGTCGACCACCATCACCTTGCTGACATCCTTGTCCAGGTCGGCCATCATGATAAGAGAGGGCACGATCATCAGGGCAGCGAAGAGAATCGGTGTGACGATAGTAGTGATGATAAATGATTTCTTCTTGACGCGGATGGAGAATTCACGTCCCAGTACGAGTTTTATCTTCTTGAAGTCCATATTACTTGTCCTCCCCTTTTACCAGTTGGATGAAAATATCGTTCATGCTCGGTATCAGCTCGCGGTAAGACACCACGTCGATACCGCTTGCCGCCAGTTCCGAAAGTATCCGGCCGGAAGACGTGCCCTTGGCCACGTCGTAGACGGCTCTGCGGATATCCTTGTGCTCCACGTCGAAGGCCAGAGTCAGAATCTCCGAGCCGGCCATCTCTACCGACGCATCGCCTGGACGGTAAAGCACCTCCACCTGGTTCTTGCCGTGCTCGCGGCGGATCTGCTCCACACCGCCGGTGACCACAAGGTTGGACTTGTTGATCAGGGCTATATTGTCGCACAGCTCCTCCACCGAGGCCATGTTGTGTGTCGAGAGGATGACTGTAGTGCCCTCATCCCTCATACGCAGTATCTCGTCGCGGATGAGCTGGGCATTCACGGGGTCGAAGCCGGAGAACGGTTCGTCGAGAATCAGCAGTTCCGGCCTGTGCAGCACGGTGGTGATGAACTGTACTTTCTGGGCCATACCCTTGGACAGTTCCTCCACCTTCTTGTTCCACCAGCCCTCGATACCGAACTTCACGAACCACTTCTTCAGTTCGGTCATGGCCTGCTGACGGCTGAGTCCCTTGAGGCGTGCCAGATAGAGAGCCTGCTCCCCTACCTTCATCTTCTTGTACAGTCCCCTTTCCTCGGGCAGGTAGCCGATGCGGTAGACATCGTCCGGAACGACAGGATTGCCGTTGAAGAGGACGATTCCGGAGTTGGGCACCGTAATCTGATTCATAATGCGGATGAGAGTGGTCTTGCCCGCGCCGTTGGGGCCCAGCAGACCGAAGATAGTCCCTTTTGGGACCTCTATCGAGACATGGTTAAGGGCGGTATAGGTACCGAACGTCTTGACTATGTCCCTACAGGTGATAGTGTTCATGTATAGTTATTTGTTCTGTTTAGTTTTCAAACTTGATGGAAACCAGCTCCTGGGTATGGTCCAGACGGCCCTTGCGGTCATACACTGCCTGCTTGATGCAGCCGATGCCGGCCGCATACCAGGTCTCGATGCGCTCTGCCTTGGAGCCCACTGTCCTGGTCACCTGCTCTTCCTTGATCAGGAAGCAGTCGAAGGTACCGGCAGGGACCGTGATGTCCTTCTGCTGCACCACCTGACGGTTCTGCGTGACGATAGTCGCCGAGATCTTGCCTATTTTCACCTTGATGGTGCCGTCCGGTATGGTTGTACCAGCCTTGATGCCGGAGGGCACGCTGCTGGCATCGCCCTTGGACATGATGTCCTGGACCTTCATCACCTTGCCCACGTCACTCATGCGCGAGACGGTGCCTTCGGGACCGCCGACCGTAACCTCCATCGGAAGATTGCCGCCGTTGTCATCGAAGAGAGGACTGCCGTCCTCATCGTAGAAATACTGGTCAAATGTCACCGTACCATCCGTCAGAGTTCCCTCGACTGCGCTCACCTTCATGATATAGGAGCTCATCTTTGCTCCGTCGGAATCATAATTGACATATTCCAGTACCATTCCCTTGGTGATGGGGCAATACCCCGACTTATCGTAGTCCTGTGCGGATACAGAATATCCGCCGGACAGCACGAGGGCCGCGGCGGACATCAATGTGCAGATTGTTGCGGTTAACTTTCTCATTGCCTTATCTTTTAATCCTTATCCTTGTCCTCTTCCATCCCCTCCCCGTCCGACACGGCCTGAAGCCTGTTGACCAGCACCTTGTCTATCCTGGGGCCGTCCATGTCCACTACCTCCAGGCGCAATCCGTGCCAGTCCACCCACTCTCCTGACTGGGGTATGTGCTCCAGCAGTTCAAGAATCAGGCCACCGACCGTATTGTAGTCATTTTCTTTCTCGGAAGCCAGATCCTCCATGTCGAAATGGGCCAGGAAGTCGTAGAAAGGGCACTGGCCGTCCACCAGCCAGCCTCCGCTCTTGCGCTCGATGATATCCGGCTCGTCCTCCTCATCATCTATCGAGCCCACCAGTCCTTCCAGGATGTCCTTGTATGTCACGATACCCTGACACACACCGAACTCGTCGCAGACCAGACCATAGGTCACATGGGCTTTCTTCATCTGCTCGAGCACCTTATACACATCGGTGTACTCGTGAAAATACTGAACGGGACGGACTATCTCGTCGAGGGAGAAGCTGTCGTTGTCCAGCTTGCCGAAAAGGTCCTTGAGGTAGACCACCCCGACTATCTCGTCCAGGCTGCCGTCGCCTACGGGGTATACCTCAAACAGGTTCTCCTGGACGGTAGTGCTTATCTCCTCGCGCGTCATCTCCTTGTCTATCCAGACTATCTCGTTGCGGCTGGTCATTATGGACTCTATACTTCTGTCACCCAGAGAAAACACCCTCTCCACGATATCCTGCTCGACGTCCTGTACCTCACCGTCCTCCTTACCCTCGGCCACCATCGACTTGATCTCCTCCTCCGTCACCTTCGCCTCCTTCTCCTCCACGTGGAAAGCCTTGGTTACCAGCGACGTGCTCTTGTCCAATATCCAGACAAAAGGAGTGGCTATCCAGGAAAGGACCAGCATCGGGCCGGACACCACCTTGGCGATGCTCTCGGGAGAGCCCAGTCCCAGACGCTTGGGCACCAGCTCGCCTATGACTATCGACAGGTAAGTCACGATGATGACGATGGTCACCTGGGCGACAGGCTGGGCCACGCCCTCCGACATGCCCCATTCCTCAAGGATATCCGAAAACTTGTATGCTATCGAATCTCCCGAGTAGAGACCGGTGAGAATGCCTATGAGGGTAATGCCTATCTGTACGGTGGACAAAAACCTGTTGGGCCTCTCGGTCAGGCTGAGCACGTTCTTTGCGGTACGGCTGCCACGCTTGGCATCTGCGGTAAGACTTGATTTTCTAGCACTTATAAGAGCGACCTCACTCATGGAGAAAAGGCCGTTGAGTAGAATAAGAAGAAGTATTATAAATATTTCCATTCAATAATATGTAGTCCCGGCTGCAAAAATAATGAAATTTTGGAATCAAAACCGATTCCTCTCCATTCTTACTCCGAATTCTCCATACATTTGTTGAAACAATGCCGGCACAGGGGCTCGTAGATGTCCTTCTCCCCCAGTTCGACGAGGCGGTCACTGGAGCTCAGGCGGTGGGAATGCAGGGCCGGATCGCCGCAACGCACGCAGATGGCATGCACCTTGTCCACGTATTCGGCCACGGCCATGAGGGCCGGCATCGGGCCGAAGGGCTTTCCGAGGTAATCCATATCGAGGCCGGCGGCTATCACCCTTATGCCGGAAGACGCCAGCTGGCGGCATACGTCCACTATCCCGTCATCGAAGAACTGGGCCTCGTCGATACCCACCACATCCACATCCCCCGAGAGCAGCAGGATGCTGGCCGAAGACTCCACAGGTGTGGACATGATGGCAGTCGCATCGTGCGAGACCACCTCCTCGGCGGAGTAGCGCGTGTCTATTCCCGGCTTGAATATCTCCACCCGCTGGTTGGCGAACTTGGCCCGCTTGAGCCTGCGGATCAGTTCCTCGGTCTTTCCTGAAAACATCGAGCCGCAGATGACCTCGATCCAGCCCGGTTTTTTTGCATATTCTGAAAACATTTTCTTACTTTTGTCCTTTGAGATGGATGCTCACGTCCCGGCATCCGGACTGCAAAATTAACATTTTATCGTTACTTCTCATTTTTGAAACAGTGGAAAACAGCAAAAGGGATCAATACGCTCCTTTCCAAACTAATGTACGGCGGACTGGCAATTAACGAAATATAAATGACTATGGATAAGTCAATAGGTATATTGGATAAGGATTACGCGCTATGGGTCAAGGAACTCGTAAAGCGTTACCGCAGCAGTCAGATCAAGGCTGCAGTAAAAGTGAACAACGAATTGCTCCACTATTATTGGGAACTTGGCAAGGACATAGAAGATAAGCAAGCAGACAATAAGTACGGTAGTAGGTTCTACGCTACGCTAAGCCGTGATTTACGCCACGAAATGCCTGATGTAGAGGGCCTGTCGGAAACTTCCATCCGTTATGCAAAACGCTTTTATAGTCTTTACAGCCAGCATATTGCAATTCTTCCACAAGTTGTGGAAGAATTTGAAAAGGCAAATCTTCCACAGTTTGTGGAAAGATTGCATTCTGAATTGTTTTCTATTCCATGGGGGCATCACCGCTATATAATAGACAAATGTTCGAACAACCCGGACAAGGCTTTGTTCTATGTCCGTCAAACATTGGAAAATGGTTGGAGCCGGGATGTACTGCTCAATATGCTGGGGACAAACCTATATGAACGCAGCAGCAAAGCTCAGACCAATTTCAAGAGCACGCTTATTGATGCTGACAGCGATCTGGCACAGGAAATGACACGTGACCCATACAACTTTTCTTTCACTAATTTGCAAGGGAAATACAACGAACGAGTCCTTAAAGACGCATTGCTCACCAATATCACAAACTTTCTGCTGGAGCTTGGCACCGGGTTCGCTTATGTAGGTAAAGAATATCGCCTACAAATTGCAGAAAAGGAAAAATTTATTGACATACTCTTTTACAATCTTAAACTGTCCTGTTATGTGGTGATAGAGGTTAAAATTGGTGAGTTTGACTTTGCAGATGTCGGACAGTTGAGCGGCTATGTTGTGGCATGCAATCATATTTTACGCAAAGAGGGACGCGACAATCCAACGATAGGATTACTTATTTGCAAGCAAAAGAACAATACTTTGGCTCAATACGCACTTGAATCAAGCAGTCAGCCCCTTGGAATATCTGAATATGAACTTGAAAAGCTATATCCCGAGAAGGTGGAAGGCACAATGCCGTCCATTAAAGAGATAGAGGCAAAATTAGATGGTCAAACTAATAACTAAATTCTCATTTTCTACCATGGCAGGCAAGCTTTACATCGTGCCCACCCCCGTGGGCAATCTGGAGGACATGACTTTCAGGGCTGTGGAGGTTCTCAGGCAGGTCGACCTGATTCTGGCCGAGGACACCCGCACCACCTCGGTGCTGCTCAAGCATTACGGCATCTCCAAGCCGACCGAGGCCCATCACAAGTTCAACGAGCACGCACGGGTACGCCCCGTCTGCGAGAAGCTGCTCTCGGGCATGGACATAGCCCTGGTCTCTGACGCGGGCACTCCGGGGATATCCGACCCGGGATTCATGCTCGTCAGGGAATGCGCGGAGGCCGGGATAGAAGTGATCACCCTGCCCGGAGCCACAGCCTTCGTACCCGCCCTGGTGGACTCGGGACTGCCGCTGGACAGATTCGTCTTCGAGGGATTCCTACCGGTAAAGAAGGGACGGCAGACCAGACTGACCGCACTGGCGGAAGAAGGACGGACTATGGTATTCTACGAGTCCCCCTACCGTCTGGCCAAGACCCTCACACAGATGTGCGGGTACTTCGGACCGGACAGAAAAGCCTCCGTCTCCCGCGAGATCAGCAAGATACACGAGGAGACCCGCCGCGGCACCCTATCGGAACTGGCCTCCTGGTACACCGACAACCCGCCCAAGGGCGAGATAGTATTCATCGTAGAAGGGAAGGACTATGTGGGAAGACATGGACAGCCGGAAGAAGAGTAAGGGACAGAAACTGTTCTCGCAAGGAGTAGTCGTACTGGTGTGCCTGATACTGGCGGCACAGGCGGTATTCTTCGGGAAATATCTTATAGACAGCCGGCGGTCAGGCAGCTCAGACGGCTCAAGCGGTAGGACAATGCAGGAGACTGAACGGCAGACGGCGCAGGCCGATGGTCAAGGCAATGCTCAGGACAATGCTGCCGGAGGGAGGGCTGGCCGGCACAACTGTTCCGATGCCGGATTCAAAGCGGGAGACAACGGAACTGCACCCGACCGTCCGAACGAGCCGCGACAAGACGGCCATCCCGACAGGACATCCTCCGCAGCATCCGCACCCCGGCCAGGCAGCACATCGCGCGCCAACCCACCAGACCCGGCACACCCCCACTCCCCGGCCTCGACAGCAGCCGACAGCCGGGCCCCGTATCCCATCGGCACCCCGGACGTCCGGAATAATTCCATACAGACCGACAGCCCCTCCGCAGCATACCCCCACGACGGATGGCACTGGGACCGCATCGAGCTCAATTCCGCCGACAGCGCCGCCCTGGACGCCCTCCCCGGCATAGGCCCCTACTACGCCCGCCAGATCCTCGCCTACCGCGACCGGCTGGGCTTCTACGCCGACCTCACCCAGCTGCTGGACATCCGAGGCATGGACACCGCCCGTCTCCACCGCCTGGCCGACCGCCTATACATCGACCCGGCCTCCATACGCCCCCTGGACCTCTACACCATGTCCCTGGACTCCATGGCCGCCCACCCCTACATCGGCACATACGCCGCCAAAGGCCTCGACCGCCTCCGCCGCACCGTTCCAAAAGCGGATTTCACCTTCCAGACCATCCTCGACAGCCGCATCCTCCCTCCCGCCCAGGCCCGCCGCCTCGCGCTCTACTTCCGGCCGGCAGCCGATACAGGCCCTACGGAACCGGAATAACAGAACTGTTTGCAGAACCGTCCGTCCGGCACATTTGAACCAGAGCCACCTGACACATAGCCAATTGATCAAAGGTGAACCCGATTCCCACATCTTTGGTTCACTTGCGAGCATAGCACAAAACCCAACCGGGCTTCCACGCCTCTGGAGCCCGCTTCTCCCATCGGATACCTGCAAAGGTGTACCCTAAACGCGGGAAACGGTTCACCTTTGCAA